>JBFWWZ010000005.1:0-104260 GCA_050245915.1 Microbacteriaceae bacterium | reverse complement strand
AGAACGCCACGACGCCCTCGCCCCCTGGCTCCACCACTACAACTACGCTCGACCCCACACCGCCTGCGGAGGCCAACCCCCAATCAGCCGACTGTCACCAACGATCTGACCGAGTACAACTAGCTCCTCAATCGGCGGTGGAGAAGGCGGCGTCGAACGCCGCGGACGGCGCATCGAACGCGAGCCGGCGGACGTACTCCAGGGCCTCGGGGGCTCCGACGAGACGATCCATCCCGGCGTCCTCCCACTCCACCGAGATGGGGCCGGCGTAGCCGATCTGGTTCAGCATCCGGAACGATGCCTCCCACGGCACGTCGCCGTGCCCCGTGGAGATGAAGTCCCAGCCGCGGCGGCCGTCCGCCCATGCCAGGTGCGAGCCGAGGCGGCCGGCGCGGCCGTCCTTCGCGCGCAGCTTCGTGTCCTTGCAGTCCACGTGGTAGATCCGGTCCTTGAAGTCCCAGAGGAACGACACCGGGTCGATGTCCTGCCACACCATGTGCGACGGGTCCCAGTTCAGGCCGAACGCCTCGCGGTGACCGATCGCCTCCAGGGTGCGCACCGTCGTCCAGTAGTCGTAGGCGATCTCGGACGGGTGCACCTCGTGGGCGAACTTCACGCCCACCTCGTCGAACACGTCGAGGATCGGGTTCCAGCGGTCTGCGAAGTCCTGGTAGCCGGCATCGATCATCGCCTGCGAGGCCGGCGGGAACATCGCCACGTACTTCCAGATCGACGAGCCGGTGAAGCCGATCACGACGTCGACACCCAGGGCGCGGGCGAGCCGCGCCGTGAGCTTCATCTCCTCGGCGGCGCGCTGGCGCACGCCCTCCGGGTCGCCGTCGCCCCACACCTTCGACGACAGGATGTCGCGGTGCCGCTGGTCGATCGGGTCGTCGCAGACGGCCTGGCCCTTCAGGTGGTTCGAGATGGCGTACACCTTCAGGTTGTACTTCTCGAGCAGCGCGAGCTTGCCCTCGACGTAGCCCTCCTCATCCCAGCGCCAGGGGTCGAGGTGGTCTCCCCAGCAGGCGAGCTCGAGGCCGTCGTAGCCCCAGCCCGAGGCGAGCTTGGCCACCTCCTCGAGGGGAAGGTCGGCCCACTGGCCGGTGAACAAGGTGACGGGACGTGCCATGACTCTCTCCTCTTACCTTCAGACCTGGGTCCAGGCGCTGCCGTTGCCGGCGCTCGACTCGACGGCGGCGAGCACGCGCTGCACCTGCGCGCCGTCCCGGAACGACGGGCTCGGCTGCGTCCCGGCGGCGATCGCCTCGATGAAGTCCTTCGCCTGGTGCACGAAGCCGTGCTCGTAGCCGAGCATGTGCCCCGTCGGCCACCAGTTGGCGACGTACGGGTGCTCGGGCTCGGTGACCAGGATCCGGGTGAAGCCCTGCTCCCCCGCGGGCGCGGTGGCGTCGTAGAACTGCAGGGTGTTCAGGTCCTCCAGGTCGAAGGCGATCGCGCCCTTCGACCCGGAGACCTCGATGCGCAGGGCGTTCTTTCGGCCGGTGGCGAACCGGGTCGCCTCGAAGACACCGAGCACGCCGGTGTCGTAGCGGCCGGTGAAGATCGCGACATCGTCGACGGTGACGTCGCCGAGCTCGGCGCCGCCCTTCCCGCCGAGGCCGGAGGTGCTCTCGAGCACGGGGCGCTTCGTGATGATCGTCTCCATCGTGCCGGAGACGCTGGTGAGCTTCAGGCCGGTGATGTACTGGGACAGGTCGATGATGTGCGCGCCGATGTCGCCGAGCGAACCCGAGCCGGCGAGCTCCTTCTGCAGGCGCCAGACCAGCGGGGTCTCCGGGTCGACGAGCCAGTCCTGCAGATAGCTGGCGCGGACCTGCTGAACGGTTCCGATCTTGCCGGCGGCCACCAGGTCGCGGGCGAACGTCGTGGCGGGCACCCGGCGGTAGGTGTGCCCGAGCATGGCGTAGACGCCGTTCTTCGCCGCAGTATCGGCGGCGGTCGCCATGGCCTCCGCCTCGGCGACGGTGTTGGCGAGGGGCTTCTCGCAGAGCACGTGCTTGCCCGCCTCGAGGGCGGCGATGGCGATCTCGGCATGGGAGTCGCCGGGGGTCACGATATCGACGATGTCGATGTCGTCGCGGGCGATGACCTCACGCCAGTCGGTGGCGCTCTCTGCCCAGCCCCACTTCTCGGCCGCGGCGGCCACGGCATCCTGATTGCGGCCGACGACGACCGTCATCTCGGGGAACGTCGGCAGATCGAAGAACCGCGGGGCGACGCGCCACCCTTGTGAGTGCGCGGCTCCCATGAAGCCGTATCCGATCATCGCAACGCGCATGTATGTCTCTCTTCTCCTGGTGCGGGATGCGGGTGCCCGCGTCGCAGGATCACGACGCGGGCACCCGAGTTGTATCAGCTGGCGAAGGCGGTCGGCAGGTACTTGTCGACATTCTCCGCGGTGACGACCGGTGCGCTCAGCACGATCCGGTTCGGGATCTCCACCTCGACCAGGTCGGCGAGCGCCTTGCCCTGCACGATCAGGCGGGCGAGACGGATGCCGTCAGCGGCCTGGGTCGACGGGTAGATGATCGTCGCCTTCAGCACGCTGTCGCCGGACTTGATCAGGTCCATCGCGTTCTTCGAGCCGGCGCCGCCGACCATGAAGAACTCGTCGCGGCCCGCGGCGTCGATCGCCGAGAGCACGCCGACGCCCTGGTCGTCGTCGTGGTTCCAGATCGCGTCGATGTGCGGCGCGGCGGCCAGCAGCTGCGAGGTCACGGCCTCGCCGCCGGCGACGGTGAAGTCGGCCGCGACGCGGTTGCTGACCTCGAGGCCGCAGTCGTCGAGCGCGTCGGCGAAGCCGCGCGAGCGGTCCTGCGTCAGCGGCAGCGAGTCGATGCCGGCGATCTCCGCGACGACGGCGTCGGGCTTGTCGCCGAGCTGCTCGCAGATGTACGTGCCGGCGCTGACGCCCATGCCGTAGTTGTCACCCAGGATCGTGGTGCGGGCGGCGAAGGTGCTCGAGAACTCGCGGTCGACGTTGATGACCGGGATGCCGGCCTCCATCGCCTGGATCGCGACCTCGGTGAGGGCGGCGCCGTCGGTCGGCAGCAGCACGATGGCGTCGACGCCGTCGTTGATGAACGTCTCGACCTGGCTGATCTGCAGGTTGGCGTCGTTGGTGCCCTCTGCGACGACCAGGTTGATGTCCGGGTACTTCGCGGCCTCGGCGATGGCCGCCGAGTTGATGGCGCCGAGCCAGCCGTGGTCGGCGGCGGGGCCCGAGAAGCCGATGGTGATGGTGTCACCGGTCTCGTCGTTGCCAGTGTTGTTGGTGGGTCCGGTGTTGCCGCCGCCTCCGGCGGCGGTGCACCCGGTGAGGGCGAGACCGGCGATGGCGAGCGACGCCGTCGCGACGACGAGCAGGCGCTTACGACCTGTGGGCATGTGCATTCTCCTTGGTATTCAGGGTTGCAGGCGTCGACGCGACGGACGTCTGGCGCCGCTGCCCAAGGGCTGCTAGCCTTTTGTTGTCCACGTTGACTTATTCCGATGGTACCGATAAGTTGATTCAGGTGTCAACTTATAGTTGTCCATCGACATAAGCCACCATTGATAGGTTCCTTCCATGCACAAAGGCGACGAGGCCATGTCATTACTGTCGATGCGGGCGATCACCAAGTCCTTCTCCGGTGTCATCGCGCTGCGCGGAGTGGATCTCGACGTGCTCCCCGGCGAGGTGCACTGCATCCTGGGCCAGAACGGCGCCGGCAAGTCCACGCTGATCAAGATCCTGTCCGGCGCCTACCAGCCGGACGGCGGCGAGATCCGCTGGCAGGGCGAGCCCACCACCATCCCGACCCCTGTCGCGGCACTCGACATGGGCATCGCGACCATGTACCAGGAGCTGGACGTCGTCGACGGCCTCACCATCGCCGAGAACATCTTCCTCGGCCACGAGAACTCGACCGCCGGCGTGCTGCACACGGGCAGCGCCAACCGCCGCACCCGCGAACTGCTCACCCGGCTCGGCCACGGCGACCTCTCCCCCAGCCGCGAGGTCGGGTCGCTGTCCGCGGCGAACAAGCAGATCGTCAGCATGGCGCGCGCCCTGTCGCGCGATACAAAGCTCATCATCATGGACGAGCCGAGCGCCGTGCTCGACGCGCAAGAGGTCAAGAACCTGTTCCGGGTCGTCGAAGAGCTGACCTCGCAGGGGATCGCCGTGATCTACATCTCCCACCGGCTCGAAGAGATCCGGCAGATCGGCGACCGCATCACCGTCATCAAAGACGGCCAGAGCATGGCGAGCGGCCTCCCGGTCGCGGGTACGCCCACCAAAGAGCTCATCCGGCTGATGACCGGGCGCACGGTCGAGCACGTCTTCCCGTCGCGGCCCGGCGTGCCCGCCGATGCTCCCGTGGTGCTCGAGGTGAACGACCTCGGCCTGCGCGACACGTTCCAGGACGTCTCGTTCCAGGTGCGCGCGGGCGAGGTCGTCGGCCTCGCCGGGCTCGTCGGATCCGGCCGCTCCGAGATCCTCGAGACCATCTACGGGGCCCGCAAGGCCACCACTGGCTCCGTGGCGGTGAACGGCAGGATGCTGAAACCGGGCTCCGTGGGTGCTGCGGTGAACAGCGGCATGGGCCTGTCGCCCGAAGAGCGCAAGAGCCAGGGCCTGCTGCTCGAAGAGCCGATCTACAAGAACATCACCCTGTCGAGCTTCGGCCGGTTCGCCCGCGCGTCGCTCCTCGACGAGCGCCGCGAACGCGCGATCGCCCGCGAGCAGATCGAGGCGCTCGAACTGCGCCCAGCCGACCCGGACCGCGCCGCCGGAACGCTGTCGGGAGGCAACCAGCAGAAGATCCTGCTCGCCCGCTGGCTCGTCCACGGCACCACGGTGCTGCTGCTCGACGAGCCCACCCGCGGCGTCGACGTCGGCGCACGCACCGAGATCTACGCCCTCATCCGCCGGCTCGCCGACGCCGGGACCGCCATCGTCGTGGTCTCCAGCGAGATCGAAGAGGTGCTCGGCCTCTCCGATCGCGTCATGGTGATCGCCGAGGGACGGGTGCTCCAGACCACCGCCGCCACCGATATCACCGAGCACGGCGTGCTCGACCTCATCATGGAAGGAGTCGCCGCGTGAGTGAGCAGACCCCCGCAGCCCCGCCCGCCGTCGTCACCGAGGCGAGCGGCACCCACACCGAGAACCGCAGCCCGCTGCGCCGCTTCCTCGGCGGGTCCGTCGGCCGCAACCTGGGCCTCGTGATCGCGCTGCTGCTGGTGGTGCTGGTCGGCGCGATCACCGCGGGCGACCGCTTCACCAACTTCGAGAACTTCGTCACCATCGTGCGGTTCGCCTCCATCATCGGCGTCATCAGCATCGGCATGACGTTCGTCATCACCGCGGGCGGCATCGACCTCTCGGTCGGATCGGTCATGGGTCTCGCGAGCGTGGTCGCATCGCTCGCCGCTGTGCAGGCGGCCGCCACCTCATCCAGCTGGCTCCTGATGGTGCTGGTCGCCGTCGCCGTGGGTGCGGGTGCGGGACTGGTCAACGGCATCGTGATCGCCTACGGTCGCGTCGTGCCGTTCATGGCCACGCTGGCCATGCTGGTGGGTGCGCGCGGTCTCGCGGAGCTGATCTCCAACAAGCAGACCCAGATCGTCAACGTGAACGGGTTCCTGCAGTTCTTCCGCGGCGACCTGCTCGGCATCCCGTGGCTCATCTGGATCTTCGTGATCGTCGCCGCGCTCGGCTGGTTCCTGCTCGCCCGCACCACCTTCGGACGCCGCACGGTCGCGATCGGCGGCAACTTCGAGGCGGCGCGACTGGCCGGCCTCAAGGTGAAGCGCCACACCGTGGCCCTCTACGTGCTGTCCGGCCTCGCGGCCGGCATCGCCGCGGTGATGATCCTCGGCCGCACCACGGCGGGCACGTCGACCCACGGCCAGCTCTACGAACTGGACGCGATCGCCGCCGTCGTGGTCGGCGGAACCCTCATGATCGGAGGCCGCGGCACCATCGTCGGCACCGTGTTCGGCGTGCTGATCTTCTCGACGCTGACCAACGTGTTCACGCAGAACAACTTGTCGACGTCGGTGCAGGCCGTCGCGAAGGGCGTGATCATCGTCATCGCGGTGCTGCTGCAGCAGCGGTTCGCGGCGCGCGGGGTGCGCTCGAGCAGCTAGCCCCGTCAGGCCCTCAGGCCGGCGTGACCGTCCAGGACGGGTGCAGCGCCCGCGTGTGATCGACGACGCGCACCGGCCCGGTGAGGGTGACCGCGTGGGTGAACGGGATGTCGCCGCTCGACCGGCCGAAGCCCAGCACCAGTTCGCCGGGCTCGACGATGCGCCGCAGGTCGCGCCCGGTGAAGGATGCCAGGTCGGCCGGGACGGTGACGGTCACCCGGGCGGCCGCCCCGGCATCCAGTCGCGGCTTGCAGAAGCCGATCAGCCGTTGCACCGGACGCACCACCGACGCGATCGGATCGTGCAGATACAGCTGCACGACGTCGGCGCCCTCGCGGTCTCCGGTGTTGCGCACCGTCAGCGTCAGCTCGACCGAGCCGTCGGTCGCGATCTCGGTGACGGTGCCGTGCGAGACCCACTCGAACGAGCTGTAGCCGAGCCCGGCGCCGAACGGGAACGCGGCGCCCGGGTCGATGTTCGAGACCGAGCTCGCCTGACCGAGCTGGGCGGCCAGGTAGGTGGACGGCTGGGCGCCCGGGGTGCGGGGGACGCTCACCGGGAGGCGTCCGCTCGGGTTCACCCGGCCGCTCAGCACCCCGGCGATCGCCGGAGCACCCTCCTCACCGGGGAAGAACGTCTGCAGGATCGCGCCGGCCTCCGTCGCCGCCCGGCCGAGCGCGTACGGCCGCCCGCTCAGAAGCGTGACCACGAGGGGCAGCCCGCTGTCGAGCAGGGCGTCGACCAGGTCCTGCTGCGCGCCCGGAAGCACCAGCGACTCGACGTCGCAGCCCTCGCCGCTCGTGCCGCGGCCGAACAGCCCCGCCCGGTCGCCGAGCACCAGCACGACCGCATCGGCAGAGCGCGCGAGCTCGACAGCTGGCGCGATGCCGTCGCGTTCGCCGCCGTCGACGGTGGTGCCCGCCGCGTGCAGGATCTCGGCGTCCGGGAACTCGGCGCGCACCGCATCCAGCACCGTCGGCATGGCGATGCCGAACGGGACATCCGGGTGGTGCACGCCGATGTGCGCGGGGAACGAGTAGCAGCCGAGCATCGCGTACGGGTCGTCCGCGTTCGGACCGATCACCGCGATCCGGCGCGGTGCGGCCAGCGGCAGCACGCCGTCGTTGCGGAGCAGCACGATCGCCTGCTCGGCGATGGTGCGCGCCAGCTGCCGGTTCTGCGGCGGGTCGAGGTCGACGGTGCCGCGGAGCGACTCCGGGTCGTCGAGATCGCGCCCGGCGAGCGCCGGCGGAACCGCCGACCACCCGGGTTCGAGCAGCCCGAGCTCCCGCTTCTGCTGCAGCACGCGCCGCAGCGCGCGGTCGATCACCGCGACATCCAGCCGGCCGTCCCGCAGCGCCTCGAGCAGCGGCTCGCCGAACGTGTGCACCGTCGGCAGTTCGACGTCGATGCCGGCGGTGAGTGCGGCCGCGGCAGCATCCCCCCAGCCGGCGGCGGCACCGTGCAGCATCTTCAGGAAGGCGATCGCGAAGTAGTCCGCGACAACGGTGCCCTCGAAACCCCAGGTCTCGCGCAGCAGGCCGGTGAGCAGGTCGGCGTCCGCGGCGGCAGGCACCCCGTCGAGGTCGGTGTACGCGTTCATCACCGAACGGGGGCCCGCCTCGCGGATCGCCATCTCGAACGGGGGCAGCAGCACGTCTGCGCGCTCGCGCGGCCCCGCCGACACCGGGGCGAGGTTGCGCCCCGCCTTCGACGCCGAGTACCCGACGAAGTGCTTCAGCGTGGCGACGATCCCGCCGGACTCGAGCCCGCGCACGTACGCGGAGCCGATCGTGCCGACCAGGTACGGGTCCTCGCCGATGGTCTCCTCGACCCGGCCCCACCGGGCGTCGCGGACCACATCCAGCACGGGAGCGAGACCCTGGTGCACGCCGACCGACGCCATGTCCCGCCCGATCGTCGCCGCCATCAGCTCGATCAGCTCAGGATCGAACGTCGCGCCCCAGGAGACCGGCACCGGGTAGGCGGTCGCGCCCCACGCGGCGAACCCGGCCAGGCATTCCTCGTGCGCGACGGCCGGGATGCCGTGGGCGCTCTCCGCGACGATGCGCTGCTGGGCGCGCGCGAGACTCAGCGCGCCGAGCGCCGGATCCACCGGCGCCGTGCCGAACGGCCGGGTCAGCTGTCCCATCCCACGCGGAAGCAGCTGATCGAGGTCGACGTTCTCGTCCACGAAGTCGTTCTGGTGCGGGGCGACCTCGCCGCCGTCGGTGCCGGCGCCCACCCACACGCCGTAGAGCTGCGCGATCTTCTCCTCGAGGGTGAGCTTCGCGATCAGCTCCTCGACGGAGTCGGGCGACAGCATCAGCCTTTCACCGCCCCGGACAGGCCGCTCACGATCCGGCGCTGGGCGATCGAGAAGAAGATCAGCGCGGGGAGCATCGCGATCGACGTGAACGCGAGCACCGCGGCGGTGTCCTGCGAATACGCCGTCGCGAAGTACTGCACGCCGAGCGGCAGGGTGGCGGTCTTCGGGCTGCCGAGGATCAGCAACGGCAGCAGGTAGGCGTTCCAGCTGGTCACGAAGGCGAGCACGCCGACCGTGACCAGGCCGGGCCCGGAGAGCGGCAGCAGGATGCGGCGGAAGAACCCGAACCGGCCGGCGCCGTCGATGAGCGCCGCGTCCTCCAGCTCCGCCGGGATCGCCCGCAGGAACGGGACCAGGATGATGATCGTCGTCGGCAGCTGGAACGCGACCTGCGGGATCACCACCCCCGCGAGGGTGCTCAGCAGCCCCAGGTTCTTCAGCATCACGAACAGGGGCACGATGGCCACCGACAGCGGGAACAGCAGTCCGGCGGTGAACAGCGAGAACACGAACTGCCTGCCCCGGAAGTCGTACCGCGCGATGACGAACGCCGCCATCACGCCCAGGATCACCACGCCGGTGGTCGTCGCCAGCGCGACGATCGAGCTGTTCAGCGCCTGCTGCCAGAACGCCTCCGATGCGAGCACCTGCCCGTACTTGCTCAGCACCCACGGGTCGGGGAAGCCGGCCGGGTCCTCGTTGATCTGCGCGGTCGTGCGGAACCCGCCGAGGATCACGTAGATCACCGGGACGATCGCGATCGCGACCGCCACGAGCGCGAGGAAATAGACGAAGGGCTGCCCCCAGTCGAAGCCGCGGCGGCGCATGACGACGGCGCTCATCAGTTCACGCTCCGGGTGAGGGCGGCGCCGAGGTCGCGGCGCAGGACGAAGCGCTGGTAGAGCAGTGCGAACGCGAGCGAGACGATGAACAGGACGACAGCCACCGCGCTCGCGAAACCGAGCTGGGAACGCTGGAAGCCGTATTGCACCATGTAGGTCGCCATCGTGGTCGTCGCGTTCACCGGCCCGCCGCCGGTGAGCACCCACACCATGTCGAACTGCTGCAGCGAGCCGATGATCGACAGGAAGGCCCAGATGCGGATCGTGGGGCCGAGCAGCGGGATGGTGATATGCCGCTGCGTCTGCCACCAGCTCGCGCCGTCGATCTGGGCGGCCTCGGCGAGCTCCTCCGGGACGCCCTGCAGCCCGGCGAGGAAGAGGATGATGGCGAAGCCCAGGTACTTCCAGCTGAGGACGAAGAACAGGGTCCAGAACACCACCGACTGGTCGGCGAGCCACAGCTGGCGCAGGTCGCCCAGGCCGATGGCCTCGATGAATCCGTCGAACGGCCCCTGCGGCTGCAGCAGCAGCTTCCAGGCGAGGGCGGCGACCACCTCGCTGACGACGTACGGCACGAAGATGAGCAGCCGGACCAGGCCACGCCCTCGCAGGGGGCGGTTCAGCAGCAGGGCCACCGCGATCGCGACCGGGCCTTGGATGGCGAGCGACAGCGCGACGATCGCGAAGTTGTGGAAGATCGCACCCTGGAAGACCGGGTCGGTGAGGGCGCGGACGTAGTTGTCGAACCCGATGAACCGGTCGAGCGCGCTCAACCCGTTCCAGTTGAAGAAGCTGTACACCGCGGCCAGGGCGACCGGCAGGAGCACGAACACGACGTACACGAGCAGTGCCGGCGCGATGAATGCCGCCACCAGCAGCCCGCCGCGACGTCGGGATCGACGGGGCGGGGCTGCCGGAGCGGGGGCCGGGCCCGCGGTAACCGCGGGCCCGGCGATCGTGGAGGACGTCATCGACTACAGAGTCGCCGCGGCGTCTTCCATCGATTTGACGATGTCCTCCGGCGTGCCTTCTCCACCGAAGAGGGCGACGATGCCGTCGTTCATGGCTCCGCCGACGGTGGTGCCGTAGGCGGTGTCGAGCCAGAGCTGCACGTAGGACGCGCTGTGCAGACCCTCGAGCACCTGCTGCAGGTTCGGGTCGGCGACGCCGGCCTCCGAGCCCTTCACCACGGGGATGCCCGCACCGGTCTCACCGAACGCGGTCTGCACGTCGACGCTGTCGATGTACTTGAGCAGGTCGACGCACTCCGGCGGGGCCCAGGCCGCGCAGGAGAATCCGTCACCGCCGCCGAGGGCCGCGGTCGGGTCGCCCTTGGCGCCGTCGATGCCGGGGAAGTTGAACCAGCCGAGGAACTCAGGCGCCTTGGCCTCCCCGCCGTTCTCCTCCGCCAGGATGCCGCCCATGGTGCCCGGGTCCCAGTGGCCCATGAGCTCCATGGCGACCGCGCCGGTGGCGAGCAGGCCCGCGGAGCTGCCCGCGCCCTGCTGAGCGCTGGTGGCGAGGTAGCCCTCGTTGAACGGCTCGGAGTCGATGAACTCCTGCAGCAGCTCACCCGCCTTGACGAAGCAGTCGTCGGAGAAGTCGTACTCGGTCTGCGCCTTCTGCAGCGTCTCGGGCGAGCAGGACTTCAGGGCGAAGTTGTACCAGTAGTGCGCGGCCGGCCACTTGTCACCGGCGCCCACCGAGATCGGGACGATGCCCGCGCCCTTGAGCTTGTCGATGTCCGCGTAGAGCTCGTCGAGCGTGGTCGGCGGGGTGTCGATCCCGGCCTGCGCGAACAGGTCTTTGTTGTACCAGAAGCCCTCGATGCCGAAGTTGAACGGCAGGCCGTAGGTCTTGCCCTGGTACTGCCACGGCGACACGGCGCCGCCGATGGCGTCCACCTCGTCGGCGACCTGGTCCGTGATGTCCATCACGTAACCGGCGTCGACCTGGGCGGCGAGTTCGCCCGCGCCCCACTGCTGGAACAGGTCGACGCCGCTGCCCGAGCGCAGCGCGTTCGGGATCAGGGTGCGCTGCAGTTCCTCGTTCTGGTACGCCTCGACCTTGACGGTCACGTTGGGGTGGTCCTTCTCGAAGTCGTCGGCCACGCCCTGCCAGAAGCTGAGCAGGGGCTCGCCGGTTCCGTTGTGCCACCAGGTGATGGTCACCTTGTCGCCGTCGCCGCCGCTGCCGCCGCTGCAGCCGGCGAGCGCGCCGACCGCAAGAGCTGCACTCGCGGTCACCGCGAGCAGTTTGCTGCGTTTGTTCATCATCGAACACCTCTCGAAAGTTTCGACTCCGCCGCCGAAATGGATTGGGTGCCGCGAGACTACGCAGGTCGGTCATTTGCTGTCAAGAGCAACAAACCTCGGGTTGGGAGCGCGCCCATCGCCGAAATCGGCTCGACAAGTGCGCGGGTTGTCCGATAGTTTCGAACCGTGCCACGAAACGCATCCCCCGAGAGGGTCACCCTCGCCCGGATCGCCGAGGATTCCGGGGTCTCCCTCTCCACCATCTCCAAGGTGCTCAACGGCCGTCCCGACGTCTCGGCGTCGACCCGCGCCCGCATCGAGGGGATGCTCGACGCCGCCGGCTACCTGCGGCGCGGCACCGCCAAGTCCAGCCCGACCCGGCTCATCGAGCTGGTGTTCCACGAACTCGAAGCGGCCTGGTCGATGGAGATCATCCGGGGCGTCGAGGATGTCGCCGCCGAGCACGGCCTCAGCGTCGTGCTCACCCAGAGCGGCGACCGTCACTCCCCCGCCCCGGACTGGGTCGAGGGGGTGCTGCGCCGGCGGCCCGTCGGCGTGGTGCTGGTGTTCTCCGACCTGCCGCCCGACTATCGCGCGATGCTGCGATCGCGCCTGATCCCGTTCGTGATCATCGACCCCGCGGGCGACCCCTCCCCCGACGTCCCGTCCGTGGGGTCCGCGAACTGGTCGGGCGGGCTCATGGCGACCCGCCACCTCATCGAGCTCGGGCACACGCGCATCGCCGCGATCACCGGGCCGACCGACATGATGTGCTCCCACGCCCGGATCGACGGGTTCCGCTCGGCGATGACAGCGGCCGGCCTGGAGATCCGCCCGGACTGGATCCGGTTCGGAGACTTCCACACCTCCGGCGGCCTGGAGCACGGGCGCTCCCTGCTCTCCGGCCCCGACCGGCCGACCGCGATCTTCGCGGGCAGCGACCTGCAGGCGCTGGGCGTGATGGAGGCCGTGCGCGGCCTGGGCATGCGTGTGCCCGACGATCTGTCCCTCGTCGGCTACGACGACATCCCCCTGGCCCGCTGGGTCAGCCCCCGGCTGACCACGATCCGTCAGCCGTTGAAGCGGATGGCCGAGGAGGCCACCCGGCTCGTGCTGCAGATGTCGGAGGCGCCGCTCGACAACGTGCCGCGCATGGACCTCGCGACCAGCCTGCTCGTGCGCGAGAGCACCGCAGCCCCCGGCGCCGGTGGCTGAATAGCGCCGAAAGCGCTCGAAGCAGCGGCTATCCGACCACCGGGGTGCGGCGCTCCGCGAGGAGCTGCTGCAACCAGTACGCGCTGTCCTTCTTCGTGCGCTCCTGGGTGTCGTAGTCGACCCGCACGATCCCGAACCGCTTCGTGTAGCCGTAGCCCCACTCGAAGTTGTCGAGCAGCGACCAGACGAAGTAGCCCTCCAGCGGCACGCCCCGCGCGATCGCACGGTGCGCGGCCGTGAAGTGACGGTTCAGGTAGTCGATGCGGTCCGCATCCGGAACCCGCTTGCCCGCCTCGGTCTCGACGACCCGGTCGGGGAAGGCGGCGCCGTTCTCGGTGATCATCATGCGCTGGCCCGGGAACTGCTCGTGCAGCGATACCAGCAGCTCTTCGAGCCCGTCGGGTGCGATGTTCCAGCCCATCTCCGTGTACGGCCCCTCCTGCACGAGGAACTCGACGTCGTCGCTGCCCGGCCACGGGGTGCCGCCGACGTCCTTGTGGCCGTCGGCACGCGAGCGCGGGGAGACGCCGTCCCACATCCTCACCGTGACGGTGGAGTAGTAGTTGACGCCCAGCACGTCGACCGGCTGCTGGACCTGCTGCAGGTCGCCGTCGCGCACGAACGCCCAGTCGGTCACGCCGGCCGTGTCGTGCAGGAGGTCGGCGTCGTAGCGCCCGTGGAACAGCGGCGACAGGAACGCACGGTTCGCGAGCGCGTCGATGCGCCGCTTCGCCTCGGGGTCGTCGCCCCGGATCACATGCAGGTTCAGCGTGATCGACAGCTCGGGGTCGTTGGTGGCGGCGCGGCGGATCTCCGGCACGGCGAGACCGTGCGCCAGGTTCAGGTGGTGCACGGCGGTGAGCGCGTCCGCACCCGAGGTGCGTCCCGGCGCATGGGCGCCCGACCCGTAGCCGAGGTAGGCCGAGCACCAGGGCTCGTTGAACGTGGTCCACGTGTGCACGCGGTCGCCGAGCGCCTCCACGGTGTGCGCGGCGTACTCCGCGAACCGGTACGCCGTGTCGCGGTCCGCCCAGCCGCCGCGGTCCTCCAGCGCCTGCGGCAGGTCCCAGTGGTACAGCGTCGCGATCGGCCGGATGCCGCGGGCCAGCAGGCCGTCGACCAGCCTGCCGTAGAACTCGACGCCCTTCGGGTTCCAGGCGCCGGAGCCGAGCGGCTGGATGCGGGGCCAGGCGATCGAGAACCGGTAGGCGTCCAGCCCCAGCTCCTGCATCAGGTCGAGATCCTGCTCGAGCCGGTGGTAGTGGTCGTCGGCGACGTCACCCGTGTCACCGTTCACGGTGCGGCCGGGGCTGTGGCTGAAGGTGTCCCAGATCGACGGCCCGCGGCCGTCCTCGTGCACGGCGCCCTCGATCTGATACGACGCGGTGGCCGATCCGATGACGAAGGCGGGCGGGAACTCGAGGCCGCTGTCGCGGTAGTCGGGGGATCCGGTGCTCACCACCCGAGCCTAATCCCGGGCGGCGGCCCTGCCGTATCCGGCGGGGTCCGCGAGCAGCCCCGAGAAGGTCAGCTCCGCGGCGCCGATCATGAGCAGGTCGGACCCGAGCCCGGCCGGGGCGATCGTCACGTCCTCGAAGGGGGCGGCGAGGCTCTGCGCAGCGACCCGCTCCTCGAGGTAGGCGGGGTCGCGCTGGTAGATCGTCGACAGGAACCCGCCGAGCACGATCAGCGGCGGGTTCAGGATGTTGATGGCGTCACCCAGCGCGGGCGCCAGCGCCGCGAGCTGCCGGTGCACCACCTCGAGCACCGCGGGGTCGTCGGAACCGAGTACGAGCTCGTCGAGTTCACCGGGGCTCGCCGCTCCCCGGCCGACGGCGGCGAGCAGGTCGGCGCGGCGGACGAGCGACTCGAGGTCGACGTCGCCGCCTCCGCCTGCCCGGGTGTGGCCGAACTCGCCGGCGTAGCCGCTGGCGCCGCCGAGCAGCGTGCCACGGGTGATGACCCCGCCGCCGATGCCGCTGGGGCCGCCGTTGAGGTAGACGAGGTCGTCGCCCCCGCGGCCTGCGCCGTAGATGTGCTCGACCAGCGCACCGAGCCTGGCGTCGTTGCCGACGGACACCCGGTATCCGGTCGCCGCGGCGAGCATCGCCTCGAATGGCTCGTCGACCCAGTGCAGGTGCGGGGCGAGGCGGATCAGCCCGTCCTCGTCGCGGACCAGCCCGGGGGCGGCGACGCCGACCCCGATCACCCGCACGTCGGCGGCGAGCTCTGCAGTGAGCCGGTCGATGAGGGCGACCGCGATCTCCACCGCCTCGGCGGCGGTCGGCGGTGCTGCGGTCTCGTGGCGGACGGTCTCGGCCACCTGCCCGCCGAGCGTGACGACGCCGGCCGTCACGGCATCCACTTCGGGGTTGACGGCGATCGCGACGTTGCGGCGGTCGGCGTTGACGGTGGGGCTCGGCCGCCCGACCTGCTTGGTCGCGTCGGGCTCGGTCTCGTACACGAGGCCGAGCTCGGTGAGCTCCCCGACGAGCGCGGCGACGGTCGAGCGGTTGAGCCCGGTCTGCGCCGTGAGGGCCGACCGGGGCTGGGATCCGGCGTGGTGGACGAGCGTGAGGATCGCCGCCAGGTTGTGCCTGCGCAGCTGATCGGTGCCGACCCCTGTCGACTTCGCGGCCTTCAGTCCCGCCATCTGGTCACCCCCTCGCTCCGTGCTATATGTTGATCACTTCAACTTATATCGCTAGATTGCTCTTTGCACGCTATCGCCACCGACGTCGGAGTCTTCACCATGAGCATCCCCACCCCCACCAAGGCCGACCGCTTCACCTTCGGCCTCTGGACCATCGGCTACAACGGCACCGACCCGTTCGGCGGCCCCACACGTCCGGCGCTCGACGTCGTCCATGCGGTCGAGAAGCTCGCGGAGCTCGGCGCGATGGGACTCACGTTCCACGACGACGACCTGTTCGCCTTCGGCTCGACCGACGCCGAGCGCCAGACTCAGATCGACCGCCTGAAGGGCGCGCTGAAAGACACCGGCCTCATCGTCCCGATGATGACCACCAACCTGTTCAGCGCCCCCGTCTTCAAAGACGGAAGCTTCACCTCCAACGACCGTGCCGTGCGCCGGTTCGCGATCCGCAAGGTGATCCGCCAGCTCGACCTCGCCGCCGAGCTCGGCGCGAAGACGTTCGTCATGTGGGGCGGGCGCGAAGGCGCCGAGTACGACTCCGCGAAAGACATCCAGCAGGCACTTGCCCGCTACAAGGAGGCCGTCGACCTGCTCGGCCAGTACGTCGTCGACAAGGGCTACGACATCCGGTTCGCGATCGAGCCGAAGCCGAACGAGCCGCGCGGCGACATCCTGCTGCCGACCGTCGGCCACGCGATCGCCTTCATCGGCAGCCTCGAGCGCCCCGAGATGGTCGGCCTCAACCCCGAGGTCGGGCACGAGCAGATGGCGGGCCTCAACTTCCAGGCCGGCATCGCGCAGGCGCTGTACCACGGCAAGCTCTTCCACATCGACCTGAACGGCCAGCGCGGCATCAAGTACGACCAGGACCTGGTGTTCGGTCACGGCGACCTGCACAACGCCTTCGCCCTCGTCGACCTGCTCGAGCACGGCGGACCGAACGGCGGCCAGGCGTACACCGGCCCCCTGCACTTCGACTACAAGCCGAGCCGCACCGAGGACGAGACCGGGGTCTGGGAGTCGGCGGCCGCCAACATGCGCACCTATCTGATGCTGAAGGAGCGCGCGGCGGCGTTCCGCGCCGACCCCGAGGTGCAGGAGGCGCTCGCCGCCGCCAAGGTGCCCGAGCTCGCGCAGACCACGCTCGGCGCCGGTGAGAGCTACGACGACCTGATCGCCGACCGCTCCGCGTGGGAGGACTTCGACGCCGCCGCCTACCTCGGTGGCCACGGCTTCGGCTTCGTCCGCCTGCAGCAGCTGGCGACGGAGCACCTGATGGGCGCGCGCTAGCGGCTCATGGCGACCCTCGTCGCGGGCGTCGACTCCTCGACGCAGAGCTGCAAGGTGGTGATCCGCGACGCGGAGACGGGGGCGATCGTGCGGTCCGGGCGCGCGACGCACCCCGACGGCACGGAGATCGACCCCGCCTACTGGTGGGGCGCGCTGCTGGCCGCCATCGCCGACGCCGGGGGGCTCGGCGACGTCTCCGCGATCTCGATCGCCGGTCAGCAGCACGGCATGGTCGTGCTCGACGCCGACGGCGAGGTCATCCGGCCCGCGCTGCTCTGGAACGACACCCGCTCCGCCGACGCCGCCGCCGCGCTGATCGCCGAGTTCGGGGCCGAGGAGCTCGCCCGCCGCACCGGCAGCCTGCCCGTCGCCAGCTTCACCGCGACGAAGCTCCGCTGGCTGCGGGATGCCGAGCCCGAGAACGCGGCGCGCGTCGCCGCGGTCGCACTCCCGCACGACTGGCTCACCTGGCGGCTGCGCGGCTTCGGTGCCGCCGGTGCCAGCGAGCTGGGGCCGGACCTCGGCCAGCTGACCACCGACCGCTCCGACGCCAGCGGCACCAGTTACTGGTCCCCCGCGACCGGCGACTACGATCGCGAGCTGCTGATCGCGGCGCTCGGGCACGACGCGGTTCTGCCGCGGGTGCTGGATGCCTCTGCCGCGGCAGGCGAGACCGCCGGGCTCCCCGGGGTGCCGGCAGGCATCCCCGTCGGCCCGGGCGCCGGGGACAACGCCGGCGCCGCGCTCGGGCTCGGCGCATCCGAGGGCGATGTCGTCGTCTCGATCGGGACCAGCGGCACCGTGTTCGCGGTCACCGATGCCCCGACCGCCGACGCCTCCGGCGCCGTCGCGGGGTTCGCCGATGCCAGCGGGGTCTTCCTGCCGCTGGTCGCCACGCTCAATGCGGCCCGCATCCTGGATTCCATCGCCGGCCTGCTCGGCGTCGACCACGCCGAGCTCGGGCGCCTCGCCCTGGCCGCCGAGCCCGGAGCGCACGGTCTGGTGCTGCAGCCGTACTTCGAGGGCGAGCGCACCCCCAACCTCCCCGACGCCACCGCCACGCTGTTCGGCATGACCCTCGCGTCCACCACGCGCGAGGGCCTCGCGCGTGCCGCCGTCGAAGGGATGCTGTGCGCGCTGGCCGACGGTCTCGACGCCGTGCGGTCGCTCGGGGTCGCCGCGCGTCGCATCCTGCTCATCGGCGGCGCCGCCCAGAACGAGGCGGTCGCCGCGATCGCGGCGCAGGTCTTCGATGTGCCGGTCGTCGTGCCGGAACCGGGCGAGTACGTCGCCATGGGCGCGGCGGTGCAGGCAGCCTGGACGCTCACCGGATCCCGGCCGTCGTGGCCGGTCGCCACCGCCGCCGAGCCCGCCCAGGACACCCGCCCGCAGATCAGGGCGGCCTACGCGGCCCGGCGGTAGCGCGTTCTACCCCCTCGCGCGGGGCACCAGGGTAGGGGTCTACCGCGGCCGGCGCCGAACGCCGATGCTGTCTCTGGCGTGGTCTGCCGGTGGGGCAGGCACGCGCCGTTCCAACGGAGGACACAATGACGTCGCGCATCGCCAGAGCCGTCGCTGCGGTCGCCGCCCTCGGGCTCGCCCTGACGGGCTGCTCGGCGGCTGCCGGATCCGGATCGGACCCGAACAACCCGAACCAGCTCGAGGCGTTCACCTGGTGGGTCGCCGGCTCGGAGAAGGTGGGCCTCGACGCCCTCGTGAGCGAGTTCGCCACCCAGTACCCGGGCATCGAGTTCATCAACGCGTCCGTCGCCGGAGGCGCCGGCTCGAACGCGAAGGCGGCCCTGGCGGCCCGGCTCGAGGCGGGGAACCCGCCGGACACGTTCCAGGCGCACGCGGGCGCCGAGCTCACCGACTACATCGAAGCCGGCCAGCTGCAGGACCTCACCGGGTTCTACGCCGAGAACGGCCTGAACGACATCTTCCCGGAGACCCTGATCGACCGGCTGACGGTCGACGGCAAGATCTACTCGGTGCCGAGCAACATCCACCGCGCGAACGTGGTGTGGGCGAACACGGCGGTGCTGGCATCGGCCGGCATCGATCCGACGGCGGCCCCGGCCGATCTCAACGCCTGGCTCGCCGACCTCGAGACCCTCCGCGCCGCCGGCGTGGAGTACCCGCTCGCCCTCGGCACCGACTGGACCCAGCTGCAGCTCTTCGAGAACGTGCTGATCGCCGACCTCGGCCCGCAGGGCTACTCGGGTCTCTGGACCGGCACCACCGGCTGGAACGTGCGCGGCCTCCAGTCCGCCATCGACCACTACGGGATGCTGCTGGACTACGCCAACCCCGACTACTCGGGTATGGAATGGGATGCGGCGACCCAGCGGGTGATCGACGGCGACGCCGCCTACAACGTGATGGGCGACTGGGCCGAGGCGGCATTCGAGCAGGCCGGCCTGACCTACGGCGACGAGTACACCACGTTCCCGACGCCCGGAACGGCCGGCGTGTTCGACTTCCTGGCGGACTCGTTCACCCTCCCGGTGGGCGCGCCGCACGAGGCGGCCGCGAAAGACTGGCTGACCACGATCAGCAGCGCGGCCGGTCAGAAGGCGTTCAACCTCGCGAAAGGGTCGATCCCGGCGCGCACCGACACGAAGGCGTCCGACTACCCGGCCTATCAGCAGACCGCCATCGCGTCGTTCACGCAGGACACCGTGGTGAGCTCTCTCGCGCATGGCGCAGCGGCCAGCATCAGCTGGTCGGCGGCGATATCGACGGCGGTGTCGAAGTTCGGCACCGACCGCAAGACCGAGGCGTTCCGCAAAGCGCTCGTCGCGGCGTACGACGAGTTCCAGATCGGCTAGCCGCCGACCGCTGGCGATCCTGCGGATCGCGGCGACGCCGTGCCTCTCAGCGGTCGCTAGCGACCGCCGGACCGCCGCTTGTTGAAGACGTCGAACGCGACCGCGAGCAGCAGCACGAAGCCCTTCACGGCCTGCTGCCACTCGATGCCGATGCCCATGATCGACATGCCGTTGTTGAGCACGCCGATGATGAGACCGCCGATGATCGCGCCGCCGATGGTTCCGACACCGCCCTGGACGGCCGCGCCGCCGATGAACGCCGCCGAGATCGCCTCCAGCTCGAAGCCGTCACCGGCCTTCGGCCCCGCGAGGTTGAGTCGCGCGGTGAAGATCATGCCGGCGAGCGCGGCGAGCACGCCCATGTTGACGAACAGCCAGAAGTCCACCTGGCGGGTCTTGATGCCCGACAGCTCGGCCGCATGACGGTTCCCGCCGATCGCGTAGATGTGGCGGCCGAACACGCTGCGGTTCTGGATGGTGCCGTAGATCAGCACCAGCACCGCCAGGATGATCAGCGTCACCGGGATGCCCTTGTACACCGAGAGGGCGTAGGCGAACGCGCCGACGCCGACCACGACGAGCACCATCTTGGCGATGAACCAGCCGAGCGGCTCGACCTCCTGGGCGTAGCTGACGCGGCCGCGCCGGGTGCGCACCTGCTGCACGATGATGCCGCCGACGGCGATCAGGCCGACGATGAGGGTGACGGGATCGATGTGGGCCTTGAAGCCGCCGGGGATGTCGATCGGGAAGTTGATGAACCCGTTGCCGATCGCACGGTACTCGGCGGGGAACGAGCCGATGTTGGCGTTGCCGAGCACCACGAGCGCCAGGCCGCGGAAGATGAGCATGCCGGCCAGGGTCACGATGAAGGCCGGGATGCCGACGAACGCCACCCAGAAGCCCTGCCAGGCGCCGACCACCGCCCCGACGAGCAGCGACAGGATGATGGCGAGCCACCAGGGCAGGCCCCAGTGCACGGCGAAGACACCGGATACCGCCCCGATGAAGGCGGCGACCGAGCCCACCGACAGATCGATGTGGCCGGCGACGATGATCAGCACCATGCCGATCGCCAGAACGAGGATGTAACCGTTCTGCACGATCAGGTTCGAGATGTTCTGCGGTCGCAGCAGGATCCCGTTCGTGGTGATGCTGAACAGCAGCACCACCGCGACGAGCGCGATGAAGATGCCGTTCTTGCCGAGATCGCTGACGACATGCCGGATGGCGAGCGTCACCCGGTTCGTCGGCGGGCCGACCTGCTCGACGAGGTCCGTGTCTGTGGTCGTGGGAGTGGACATCAGCGCTGCTTCTCCATGGTCATGAGCTTGATGAGTGCTTCGGGTGTGGCCTTCTCGATCGGGAGCTCGCCGGTGATCCGGCCCTCTGACAGGGCGTAGATCCGGTCGCAGATCCCGATCAGCTCGGGCAGCTCGGAGGAGATCACGATGATCGCCTTCCCCTCCGCCGCGAGCCGGTTGATGATCGTGTAGATCTCGTACTTCGCCCCGACGTCGATGCCGCGGGTGGGCTCGTCGAGGATCAGCACGTCGGGGGTGGAGTTGATCCACTTCGAGAGCACGACCTTCTGCTGGTTTCCGCCCGACAGCTTGCCTGCCGGCACCATGACATCCGGCGCCTTGATGTTGAGGTCCTTGCGGAACTGGTTCGCGATCTGGAATTCCTTGCCCTCGCTCACCAGCCCGAAGCGGGCCACCTTCTTCGGCGCGGCGACGGCGATGTTGCGCTTGATGTCCTCGATGAGGTTCAAGCCGTAGTACTTGCGGTCTTCCGTCGCGTAGGCGATGCCGTTGTCGATCGCCTCCGACACGGTCCGCGTCTTGATCTCGGCGCCGTTCTTGTAGACCCGGCCGCTGATGCGGGTGCCGTAACTGCGGCCGAACAGGCTCATCGCGAACTCGGTGCGCCCGGCGCCCATCAGGCCCGCGATGCCGACGATCTCGCCGGCGTGCACGGTGATGCTCACATCGTCGACGACGACGCGGCTGGAGTCCTGCGGGTGGTGCGCCGTCCAGTTCTCGACGCGCAGCACCTCGGCGCCGATCTTCGGCGTGTGCTCCGGGTACCGGTGCTCGAGGTCGCGCCCCACCATGTCCTTGATGATGCGGTCCTCGGAGATGTCCTTCTTGGCGATCGACTCGATCGCCTTGCCGTCCCGGATCACCGTCACGGTGTCCGCGACCTTCTTGATCTCGTTCAACTTGTGACTGATGATGATCGACGTGATCCCCTGACCTTTCAGGTGCAGGAGCAGGTCGAGCAGGTGATCGGAGTCCTCGTCGTTGAGGGCGGCGGTCGGCTCGTCGAGGATCAGCAGCTTGACGCGCTTGGACAGCGCCTTCGCGATCTCGACCAGCTGCTGCTTGCCGACGCCGATGTTCTTGATCCTGGTGGTCGGGTTCTCTTTGAGACCGACGCGGGCCAGGAGCTTCTGCGCCTCCTGGTTGGTCTTGTTCCAGTCGATGAGGCCGAGCGCACCCTTCACCTCGTTGTTGAGGAAGATGTTCTCGGCGATCGAGAGGTGCGGGCTGAGCGCCAGCTCCTGGTGGATGATGACGATGCCCTTCGCCTCGCTGTCGCGAAGGTTGTGGAAGTGCATCGTCTCGCCCTCGAAGACGATCTCGCCGTCGTAACTGCCGCTGGGGTAGACGCCCGACAGCACCTTCATCAGCGTCGACTTCCCGGCCCCGTTCTCGCCGCAGATCGCGTGGATCTCGCCGCGCGCGACCTCGAGGGTCACGTTCTGGAGCGCCTTGACGCCGGGGAACGTCTTGGTGATGGAGCGCATCTCCAGGATGTTGTTCGTCACGTGTGGTGCGACCTTCCTTGGCCATGCCCTGAGGGCGGGGAGACGGACTCCCCGCCCTCAGAGACTATGCGACCTGTTTACAGGCCGATCTCGTCAGCGGTCCAGTAGCCCGTGTCGACCAGGGCTTCCTTCACGTTGTCCTTCGTGACCTGCACCGGCTGGAGCAGGTACGAGGGGACCACCTTGACGCCGTTGTCGTACGTCTCGGTGTCGTTGATCTCCGGCTCGTCGCCACCCAGGACGGCGATGGCCATGGCGGCCGCCACCTTCGCGAGTTCACGCGTGTCCTTGAAGATGGTGGCGTACTGCTCGCCGGAGAGGATCGCCTTCACCGAGTCGACCTCCGCGTCCTGGCCGGAGATGATCGGCCAGCCGTCGCCGACCGAGTAGCCGGCGTCGGTGAGAGCGGAGATGATGCCGCGCGACAGGCCGTCGTACGGCGACAGGACCGCGTTAACCTTGCTGCCGTCCGAGTAGGTCGAGGTCAGCAGGTTCTCCATGCGGGCCTGCGCGACCTGGCCGTCCCAGCGGAGCGTGGCGGCCTGCTCGATGTCGGTCTGACCCGACTTCACGACGAGGGTGCCGTCATCGATCAGCGGCTGGAGCACGTCCATGGCGCCGTTGAAGAAGAAGAAGGCGTTGTTGTCGTCGAGCGAACCGGCGAACAGCTCGATGTTGAACGGGCCCGCCGGGGCGTCCGCCTTGGCGGTGCCGTCGAGCTCGGTCAGACCGAGGCCGTTCAGGAGGGTCCACGCCTGCTGCTGGCCCACGAGGAAGTTGTCGAACGTCGCGTAGTAGTCGACGTTCTCCGAGTCGCGGATCAGGCGGTCGTACGCGATGACCGGGATGCCGCCGTCGGCAGCCTCCTGGAGCACGTTCGTCAGCGTGGTGCCGTCGATCGCGGCGATGATCAGGGCCTTGGCGCCCTTGGTGATCATGTTCTCGACCTGGCTCACCTGGGTGGGGATGTCGTCCTCGGCGTACTGGAGGTCGACGGTGAAGCCCTGGTCCTCCAGGGTCTCCTTGAGGGCGTTGCCGTCGGCGATCCAGCGCTCCGACGACTTCGTCGGCATCGCGACACCGATGAGGCCGCCTTCGCTGCCGCCGCCGTCGCCGCCGCCCGACGCGGGCGCGCAGGCTGCGAGGCCCAGCGTCATCGCGCCGGCCGCGACGAGTGCGAGAAGAGACTTCTTCTTCACTGTGGTTCCTTTCGTGATGGTGGTGTTGGTGCTTGCCCGGCTTCGTCCATGAAAGTCGGACACCTGTCCGGGGCTCAAACCCCGGCAAGACTCGGATTCATAGGCCCCTCGCGAGGCGGTAGTAGGCCGCGTTCCAGCGGAGCTCCCGCTCGAACGCGCTCAGCGTGGTGTCGCCGTCGATGACGAGCAGTTCGGTGCCGGACATCGTCGCGAAGTCGCGGAAGACATCCACCCCCACCTGCGTCGTCATCACGGTATGGTGCGCGGCGCCCGCCGTGAGCCAGGCGGCCGCGCTGGTCTGGAAGTCGGGGGACGGCCTCCAGACGGCGCGACCCACCGGCAGCTTCGGCAGCGGTGCGGGCAGTGCCACGTTCTCGACCACGTTCGCCACCAGGCGGAAGCGGTCGCGCACGTCGCTGAGCGCGACGACGAGGGCCGGCCCGGGGTCGGCGGTGAAGACGAGGCGCACCGGGTCGTCCTTGCCGCCGATGCCGAGCGGGTGGATCTCGAGACTGGGCTTCGCCGTGGTCAGCGACGGCGACACCTCGAGCATGTGCGCGCCGAGGATCAGCTCGTGGCCGGGCTCCAGGTGATAGGTGTAGTCCTCCATGAGGCTCGCGCCTCCGGGCAGGCCGGCGCCCATGACCGCGGCGGTGCGGACGAGGACCGCGGTCTTCCAGTCGCCTTCGGCGCCGAAGCCGTAGCCGTCGGCCATGAGGCGCTGCACGGCGAGTCCGGGGAGCTGCTTCAGCGCCCCGAGGTCTTCGAAGCTCGTGGTGAACGCGCTGAACCCTCCGGCCTCGAGGAAGGACCGCAGTCCCAGCTCGATGCGCGCGCCGTAGCGCAGCGACTCGTGGCGGTCGCCGTCGGCACGGAGCGCGGGCACCACGTCGTACAGGTCGAGGTACTCGGCGACCAGTGCGTCGACGTCGGAGTCCGCGGTGGCGTGCACGGCATCCGCCAGCTCGTTGACGCCCCAGGTGTTCACCTGCACGCCGAACACGTGCTCGGCCTCGGTCTTGTCTCCCTCGGTGACCGCGACGTAGCGCATGTTGTCGCCGAAGCGGGCGAGCTTCATGGTGCGGGTCGCCGCGCGCCCCGCCGCCGCACGGGTCCAGGTGCCGATGCGCGCCGTGACCGCGGGGCTCGAGGCGTGGCCGACGACCGTGGTGCGCGGCACGCCGAGCCGGGTCTCGATGTAGCCGAACTCGCGGTCGCCGTGCGCCGCCTGGTTGAGGTTCATGAAGTCGAAGTCGATCTCCGACCACGGCAGTTCGACGTTCGCCTGGGTGTGCAGATGCAGCAGCGGCTTCTGCAGGGCGTCGAGCCCGGCGATCCACATCTTCGCGGGGCTGAAGGTGTGCATCCAGGCGATCAGCCCGATGACCCGGTCGTCGGCGTTCGCGTCGAGCACCGCACGGCGGATCGCATCGCTGTCGGTCAGGACCGGCTTCCAGACGACGGTGACCGGGATGTCGCCGGCGGCGCCCAGCGCGGCCGCGACCTCCTGCGACTGGCTCGCGACCTGGCGCAGGGTCTCCTCGCCGTACAGCCCCTGGCTGCCGGTGAGGAACCAGACCTCGAAGGTCTTCAGGTCGGGGACGATCGAGGTCACGAGAGCTCTCCTTGCGGGGCCTGGCCATAGACGTTCTGGTAACGGTCGAAGAGGGTGTCGATGGCGTCCTGCGGAAGCGGCACCGGCATCCCGAGTTCGCGGCTGATGTGCACGGTGCGCGCGACGTCCTCGAGCATGACCGCGGCCTTCACGGCGTCGCGGGCGTCGCGGCCGATCGTGAACGGTCCGTGGTTGCGCATCAGCACGGCGCGCGACCGGTGCCCGGTGAGGGTGTCGACGATGCCCCTGCCGATCGAGTCGTCGCCGATGATGGCGAACGGGCCGACCGGGATGTCTCCGCCGAACTCGTCGGCCATCGCGGTGAGCACGCACGGGATCGCCTCGGCGCGCGCGGCCCAGGCGGTGGCGTAGGTCGAATGGGTGTGCACGACCCCGCCGACGTGCGGCATGTTGCGGTACACGTAGGCGTGCGCGGCCGTGTCGGAGCTCGGGACGCGCGAGCCCTCTACCACGTTCCCGTCGAGATCGCAGAGGATCATGTCGCCGGCGCCGAGGTCGTCGTAGTCCACGCCCGACGGCTTGATGAGGAAGAGGTCCTCTCCGGGAACCCGGGCGCTGACGTTGCCGCCGGTCCAGACCACCAGGCCGTAGCGCACCAGCGTCGCGTGCTGGACGACAAGGTCGGCGCGGATCGCATCGTGGCTCACGCGTTTACCGCCTCACGCCGGAGCGCCTCGCGGCGGATCGCCTTCAGGCGCTTCATGACGTCGTCCCCGCCGCGGCCGAACCGGTCGTGCAGGTTCTTGTACTCGGCGTAGAGGGCGTCGTAGGCGTCGGCGGCGACGGGATCGGGGGTGTACGCCGCCTTCGTGACGCGCCCCATCGCCTCGCCGGCGGCGCGGACGTCGGGGTAGGCGCCTGCCGCGACCGCCGCGTGGATCGCCGAGCCGAGGGCCGGGCCCTGGTCGCTGGCGATGACCGAGATCGGCATGCGCAGCACGTCGGAATAGCACTGCATGAGCTTCTCGTTCTTGAGCAGGCCGCCGGCCACCACGAACTCGGCGACCGGGACGCCGCTCGCGGCGAACGTCTCGACGATCATGCGGGTGCCGAAGGCCGTCGACTCCAGGAGGGCGCGGTACACCTCTTCGGCGCGGGTGGCGAGGGTCTGGCCGAGGATAAGGCCGGACAGCTCGGCGTTCACCAGCACGCTGCGGTTGCCGTTCACCCAGTCGAGGGCGACGAGGCCGTGGGCTCCGACCGGCGCTTCGAAGGCCAGGTCGGTCAGGTACTGGTGGATGCTGGTGCCGGCCGCCGCGGCATCCTGCTCGTACCGGCCGGGAACCTGGTTGGCGACGTACCAGGCGAAGATGTCGCCGACGCCCGACTGACCGGCCTCGTAGCCCCACAGGCCGTCGACGATGCCGCCGTCGACGACGCCGCACATGCCGGGGACCTCGGCGAGGTGCTCGCCGTTCATCACGTGGCAGGTGCTGGTGCCCATGATCGCGAGCATCTGGCCGGGCTCCACGGCGCGCGCGGCCGGCGCGGTGACGTGGGCGTCGACGTTGCCGACCGCGACGGCGATGCCCTCGGGGAGGCCGGTCCAGGCGGCGGCCTCCGCGGTCAGGGTGCCCGCGGCGGCGCCGAGGCGGCCGACCTCGTGCGCGAGCTTCGTCTCGGCGAAGCCCTCGAACGCCGGGTTCAGCGCGCGCTCGAACGCGCGGCCGGGGTAGGCGCCGTCCTGCAGGATGCCCTTGTAGCCCGCCGTGCAGGCGTTGCGCACGTACCGGCCGGAGAGCTGCCAGACGATCCAGTCGGCTGCTTCGACGAAGTGGTCCATGCGGGCGTAGAGCTCGGGGTCCTCCTCGAGCAGCTGCAGGGCCTTGGCGTACTCCCACTCGCTGGAGATGAAACCGCCGTAGCGCGGCAGCCAGCTCTCGCCGAGCTCGCGGGCGACCGCGTTGATGCGGTCGGCCTGCGGCTGGGCGGCGTGGTGCTTCCAGAGCTTGACGTACGCGTGCTTGCGGTCGGGGTGGAGGTCGCTGAGCGGGGTGCCGTCGGCGAGGACCGGGAGCGGGGTGCTGGCGGTGAAGTCGGTGGCGATGCCGATGACGGATGCCGGGTCGATGCCCGCGGCGCGCACGGCTTCCGGCACGGCGGTCGTGAGCACGTCGACGTAGTCCTGCGGCACCTGCAGCGCCCACTCCGGCGGCAGCGGCTCGCTGGTCGAGGGGAGCGCGGTGTCGATCACCCCGTGCGCGTACTCGTGCACCGCGGTGCCGAGCTCGGCACCATCGCTCACCCGGACGACGAGGGCCCGTCCGCTCAGGGTTCCGAAGTCGACCCCGATGACGTGCCGTGCCTCGGTGGCGCTCGCCACGTGGGTGTCGGTCGTCGTCATCGACGGGGCTCCTTCGCCGGGGGTGCGGTGGGACTGTGTTAGCGCTAACACTCGTGCGCTGAAGTGATGTTAGCGCTAACACACCGGGTCTCGTCAAGTCGGGCGCTCCCCCGCGCCCGTTCCGTTATCCGACCGTGATCCGCTGCGCCACCCCCCACCCGCCGAGCGGCCACAAAACGTTGTTCCGCGACCACGCGAGCCACGTTTTGTGGCCGCTCGCGTGTGGGGTTCGCGAGCTACCGGATGGCCTACGCGCGCGGGGGTGCGGTCGACGAACGCACCACGAGCGCCGGCTCGATCGCCGGGACCGGCGAGCGCTCCCCGCCCGCGATCTGGTCGAGCAGCACCTCGACCGCGAGCTCCCCGATGCGCGCGAAATCCTGCGACACCGTGGTGAGGGGCGGCATGTAGTGCGCGGCCTCGGGCACGTCGTCGAAACCGACCACGCTGATGTCCTGCGGCACGCGGATGCCCCGCTCGGCGAGGCCGTGCACCAGCCCCAGCGCCATCTGGTCGTTCCCGCAGAACACGGCGGTGGCCTCCGGGGTGATGGTGGCGGCGGCGCGGTAGCCGGCCTCCGACGTCCAGTCGCCTACGAACAGCGGCAGCGGCGCGAGCCCGGCCTCGGCGAGCGACGCCTCGTAGCCGTGACGACGGGCCGCGGCCTCGAAGTACTCCAGCGGACCGGCGACGTGCTGGATGCGACGGTGCCCGAGCTCCAGCAGATGCGCCATCGCCATCTGGGCTCCCTCGAGCTGGTCGATCGAGATGCCGGTGCCCGAGCCGAGCTCGGTCGACTGCAGGGTCACGATCGGCAGCGATAGATCCAATTCGCGCACCGCATCCAGCACCCGGATGTGCGGCGCGATCACGACCAGCGCCTCGACCGCCTGGTCGAGCAGGAACCCCAGCGAGGTCGACACCGACAACCTGTCGGTCGCCGTCGTGGTGACGAGCGGGTGGTAGCCGACCGCCCGCGCCGACCGCTCCAGGGACTGCACGGCGCTGGTCGGGCCGTAGTCGCTGCTCGCCGGTGCGAGCACCCCGATGGCGTGGGTCCGGGATGTCGCGAGCACCCGCGCGGCCGCGTTGCGCCGGTAGCCGAGCTGGCTGATGGCGGCGAGCACGCGGTCTCTCGTCTCGGGCCGGATCCGCTCGAAGCCGTTCAGCACCCGGCTGACCGTCTGGTGCGAGACGCCCGCGACGTCGGCCACGTCTTGCATGTTGGGCGAACGGCGGGCCGCGGTCTCGGTCACGTGTGCATAGTACGCAGAAGCGCCCCGGCCGGAGAGACCGGGGCGCTTCCGACGGGGTGATCAGCGGATCAGCGAACCACCGGCACGCTTGCGCGACACCGCGTCGATGGTGGCGGCCAGGATCAGCACGCCGCCGGTGACGAGGAAGTTCACGCCCGCCGGCAGGCCGAGCAGGCCGAGGCCGTTGGCGATGACCGCGATGACGAGCGCGCCGATCGCGGCGTGCGCGAGACGTCCGCGTCCACCGAACAGCGAGACGCCGCCGACGACCGCGGCGGCCACGCCGCTCAGCACGATCTGGCCTCCGGATGCCGCGGTGACGACGCCGATGCGGCTGGCGTCGAAGATGCCCGCCACGATCGCGAGGCCCGAGCAGACGACGAACGCGGCGAGCCGGATGCCCGCCACCCGGATGCCGGCGCGGCGCGCCGCCTCGGGGTTGCCGCCGACCGCGTACAGGTGCCGGCCGAAGCGCGTGCGGTCGAGCACGAACGTGCCGATCCACAGGATGGCGATCGCGAACGGCACGACGATCGGCACGCCGATGATCTCGTCGTGCGCGATCGGGACGCCGTTCAGGGTGCCGCGGCTGGCGGCGCGGTCGACGCTCAGCAGGCCGACGAACGCGACGCCGGCGATGGCGATCGCACCGAGGCGCAGGAACATCAGCGCGATCGGCCGGTTCGCAACGCCCGCACGTGCGCGTCGCTGCCGGTCGACGACGGCGATGATCACGGCGATCACGATGGCCACCACCAGCAGTGTCCAGCCGAGCCAGACCGGCAGGTTGCGGTTCATGATCGCGTTGATCTCGGGCGTCTCGATCCGGTAGGCGCCGCCGCGGCCGATGATCAGCAGCTGCAGCCCTTGGAAGCCGAGGAACAGGCCCAGCGTGACGACGAACGACGGGATGCCGACCCGCGCCACGAAGAAGCCGATGAACGTTCCGATGGCGAGACCCACCGCGAGCGCGATGACCAGCGCGACGATCCAGTTCATCCCGGTGTTGTGCACCAGCACCACGAAGGTGGCGGCGCCGACGCCCGAGGTGACGCCCGCGGAGAGGTCGATCTCGCCGAGGAGGATCACGAACACCAGCGCGACCGCGAGGGTCATGAGGGTCGCGCTCTGGGTGAGCAGGTTGGCGAGGTTCAGCGGGGTCAGGAACTGGCCGCTGAGGAACGCGAACAGGATGACGAGCACCAGGAATCCGCCGAGCGCGGGCAGCGCGCCCATCTCCCCCTGGCGGAGGTTGCGGAAGTACGCCTGGAACTGCTCCCTGATGTCACCCTCGTGCCCCGAGCCGATCGCGGGGGGCGGGGTTGCGGGGGTGGTGCTCATGCCTTCGATCCTTTGGAGGTCGCAACGGAGCTGGTCCGGTTGTGGTCGGGTGTCTTGATGCCGGTGATGTAGCCGACGACGTCCTCGTTGTTGGTGTCCTTGGTCTCGAGCTCGGCGACCATCTTGCCGAGGTAGAGCACGCTGATGTAGTCGGCGACCTTGAACACGTCCACGAGGTTGTGGCTGATGATGATGACGGCGACGCCGTTGTCGGCGAGCCGGCGCACGAGGTTGAGCACCTGCTCGGTCTGCGCGACGCCGAGGGCGGCGGTCGGCTCGTCGAGGATCACGAGCTGCGCCTTCTTCAGCACGGAGCGCGCGATCGCGACCGTCTGGCGCTGACCACCGGAGAGCGACGAGACCTTCTGCCGCACCGACTTCACGGTGCGCACCGAGAGCGACTGCAGGGTCTCGGACGCCTGGCGCTCCATGACGCCCTCATCCATCGTGCCGAGCGTCGTCTCCTCGCGGCCGAGGAACATGTTCTGCACGATGTCGAGGTTCTCGCAGAGCGCGAGGTCCTGATACACGACCTCGATGCCGAGCGCGGAGGCCTCACGCGGCGTGTGCAGCGCGATGAGCTCCCCGTTGAAGCGCACCTCTCCGGCGTCGTACGGCTGAACGCCCGCGAGGCCTTTGACGAGCGTCGACTTGCCGGCGCCGTTGTCACCGACGAGGGCGGTGACCTTGCCTGCGTACGCCCGGAGATTGACGCCCTTCAGAACGTCGACGGGTCCGAAGCTCTTGACGATATCCGTCAATTCGATGACTGGCACATCCATGCCGGTTTCCTTCCATCGTCCCGGACGTCGGCGTCCGGGAGACCAGTGTGGCACGGAGGTGCCGGGTATGTCAGAGGAAAGAGGGGCCCCGCGCGCTCGGCGCAGGGCCCCTCGATCAGCTGCTGCTACTTGACGCCGTGCTCGTCGCAGGCGGCCTTGACAGCGTCGGTGCAGATGTCGGCGGCGCTGGCGTCACCGGCGTCCACGACCTGCTGCACGTCATCCGGGCCGACCAGAACCGGGACGACCGCGATGTACGGGGTGCCGTCCTCGAGCTTCTTGTCGATGGTGCCGACGTCCTCGCCCTTCAGGATCTTGATGGCGAGGTCCGAAGCGGCCTCCGCCTCAAGCGAGAAGGGCTTGTACACCGTGGCGGTCTGCTTGCCCAGGAGGACGTTCTGCAGACCGGCGATCGAGGCGTCCTGACCGGAGACCGGGAGGGTCTTGCCGTTCTTGTCGAGGACCGCGATCACCGCGGCGGCGTTGGTGTCGTTGGCAGCCCAGACCGCGTCGATGTCGCCACCGAGAGCCGTGTAGGCCTGCTCGAACTCGGTTCCGGCCTTGGCGCCGTCCCAGGTTCCGGGGGTCTCGAACACGGGCACGATGCCGGCGGCCGACATGACCGCGTCAGCGCCGTCGTGGAAGAACGCCGCGTTGCCGTCGGTCGGGTCTCCACCCACGTACACGACCTTCGCCGTGGCCGGGTCCTTGCCGGCGGCCGCGAGACCGTCGAGGATCGACTGGCCTTCGAGCTCGCCGACCTTCTCGTTGTCGAACGAAACGTAGTAGTCGGCACCCGACAGCGGACGGTCGTAGGCGATGACCGGGATGCCCTGGTCGGCGGCCTTCTTGGCGACAGCCACACCGGCGTCGTTGTAGTTGACGAGGATCATCACGCCGCAGCCCTTGGAGAGCTGCTGGTCGGCGATGGTCGCGTACTTCGACTCGTCGCCTTCGGCGTTCTGGATGTCGGACTCGAACCCGGCAGCGGTGAACGCGGCCTCGAGCGCGGGACGGTCACCCGACTCCCAGCGCGGCGACGACGCCGAGTCGGGAAGGATGATGCAGGCGCGGGCCGCGGTGTCTCCGCCGCCACCGTCGCCGGAGGACCCGGAACAGCCGGCAAGGACGAGCGCGGTCGCGGAGGCTGCGACGGCGATAGAGATCAATGAAGACTTCTTCACGTCACTCCCTTTCTTGGTGTGAGGTGAACCCCTCCGGGTACCGCCGTCGGCTTTGATCGGTGGCAAGCACGATTGTGCATGAGTTCATCTCTTGAAGGAATGGCAAACGCTCCCGGTTGGATAACGCTTTGGTAACTACGCCGATCCTCCATCTCTTGAACGCTGACGTTCCGGCACCCTTCCGCAGCTGAGGCTCGCCGCTAGAGTGTCCGATGTGGCCAGCCGCAACCCAACGCCGGGGTCGCAGACTTCACTGCGCGAAGCCAATCGCGCGCGCATCGTCGATTCCCTGAAGCACCACGGCCACCTCACCCAGGTCGAGCTCGCCGGAGCCACCGGCCTCTCGCCGGCGACGGTCTCCAACATCGTCAAAGAGCTGTCCGCAGCCGGTCTGCTGACCACATCCATCACCTCACGCAGCGGCCGGCGCGCCATCGAGGTGAGCCTCGCGCGGCAGGTCGGCCTCGTCGCCGGCTTCCACTTCTCCAGCCGCCACCTGCGGGTAGCCGTCTCCGACGTCGGCCGCACGGTCGTCGCCGAGAACCACATCCCGCTCGCGCTCGACCACCGGCACGACCGCGAGCTCGACAGGGCCACCCTCCTGCTCAGCGACATGCTTCAGTCCCTGAACGCAAGTTTCGGAGACGTGCTGGCCGTCGGGGTCGCGCTGCCCGCCCCGGTGGATGCCACCACGGGCATGATCTCCACCCCCGGCCTCCTGCGCGGCTGGGAGGGCGTACGCATCGTCGACGCCCTCGAAGGCCGCATCGAGCGGCCGGTGTTCGTCGACACCGAGGCCAATCTCGGCGCCCTCGCCGAGGCCCGCGCCGGTGCCGCCCGCGGCAGCCGAGGTGCGGCGTACATCCGCGTCGGGCACACCATCAGCGCCGGGCTGCTCATCGACGGCAACGTGTTCCGCGGGGTCACCGGCAAGGCCGGGCAGATCGGCCACGTCACCATCGACGAGAACGGGCCGATCTGCAAATGCGGCAGCCGCGGCTGCCTCGACACCCTCGCCGGAGGTCCCGCACTGCTCGAGCTGTTCCGCGACGACCCGAGCGTGCAGCGCATCCGCGACCTGCTGCTGCGCGCCGAAGCCGGCGACGCCAGCTCGCGCCGGGTGATCGCCGACGCGGGCCGTCACATCGGCATCGCCGTCGCGAGCCTCTCGAACCTCTTCGACCCCGAGGTGCTGGTCATCGGCGGCGAGCTCGCCCTCTCCGGCGAGACACTGCTCGCCCCGCTGCGCCACGCACTCGAGCGCTCCGCGCTGGCCGGCGGCCACGGGGTCCCGGAGGTGGTGCAGGGCGAGCTGGGCGAGCAGGCCGAGTTGATCGGGTGCCTCGCCCTCGCAATCGAGAGCGTCGGCATCGACGCCGACGCCCGCACCGTGACCGCGGTCCCCCGCGCCACCCTCGGGGGGACGGCGTGATCCGCCGGCTCGTCGCGGCCCTCGCCTCAGGAATCCTCGCCGCGAGCGCGCTCAGCGGATGCGTCGCCGGCGACCCCGCCGCCGTCAAGATCGCACTGCTCCTCCCCGACTCCAAGACGGCGCGGTACGAGACCTTCGACAAGCCGTACTTCACCGACCGGCTGCACGAGCTCGGCGCGAAGAACGGCACCACCTACGAGGTGCTCTACTCGAACGCCGACCAGGACGCCTCGAAGCAGCAGTCGCAGGCGGAGGCGGCCCTGGCATCCGGGGTCGCGGTGCTCGTGCTCGACCCGGTCGACGGAGCGGCCTCGGTCAGCATCGTCGCCGCCGCCAACGCGCAAGGGGTGCCGGTGATCGCGTACGACCGGTACATCTCCGGCGGCGACCTGGCGTTCTACGTCTCCTTCGACAACTCCAACATCGGGCACCTGCAGGCCACCGCGCTGGTGCGCAAGCTCGACGAGGACGGGGCGGAGGGCGGCATCCTGATGGTCAACGGGTCGCCCACCGACAACAACGCCGGCGGCTTCAAATCGGGGGCTCACGGGGTGATCGACGACAGCGGCTACGAGATCCTCGCCGAATTCGACACCCCCGACTGGAGCCCCGACAAGGCGCAGGACTGGGTCGCCAGTCAGATCACCCAGTTCGGCGACGAGATCGCCGCCGTGTACGCCGCGAACGACGGCACCGCGAGCGGGGCGATCGCCGCGCTGCACGCCGCGAACGTCACCCCGCCCCCGCTCGTGACCGGCCAGGATGCCGAACTCGCCGCGATCCAGCGCATCGTCGCCGGCGACCAGTACATGACCATCTACAAGGACATCAAGCAGGAGGCCGAGGTCGCCGCCGAGATGGCGGTGCGGCTGGCGGCCGGTCAGGATGTGGTGGGCGAGACCGTGATCGAGGGCACCCCCGCCACCCTGCTCGGCGCGCAGATCGTCACCGTCGAGACCATCCTCGACACCGTCGTCGCCGACGGGGTGTACACGGTCGCCGAGATCTGCACCCTCGAATACGCTGACGCGTGCGAGAAGGCGGGCATCCGGTGACCCTCGCACCCGCGCCCGCGAAGCCCACCCGCGAGCACATCCTGTCGCTGCGCGGCATCCACAAGCGTTTCGGCGCGGTCCGCGCCCTGCAAGACGTCGACTTCGACGTGTACGCCGGCGAGGTGGTCGCCATCGTCGGCGACAACGGCGCAGGCAAGTCGACGCTCGTGAAGATCCTCTCGGGGGTGCACCCGCAGGACGCCGGCACCATCACCTACTACGGCACCCCGGTCACCATCGCCACGCCGACCGACTCGCGCGACCTCGGCATCGCCACCGTCTACCAGGACCTCGCCCTCGTCGACAACCTGGATGTGGTGGGCAACCTCTGGCTGGGCCGCGAGCTCCGGCGGCTGGGCGAGCTCGACGACGTGGAGATGGAGCAGCGCTCCTGGGCGCTGCTGCGGGAACTCAGCGCCCGCATCCCGTCTGTGCGAGTCCCCGTCGCCGCGCTCTCGGGCGGGCAGCGGCAGACGGTCGCGATCGCGCGGTCGCTGATCGGCGAGCCGAGCGTCGTGATCCTCGACGAGCCGACCGCGGCGCTCGGGGTCGCGCAGACGGCCGAGGTGCTGAACCTCATCGAGCGCCTGCGCGAACGCAAGCTCGGCGTCATCCTGATCAGTCACAACATCGCCGACGTGCAGGCCGTCGCCGACCGCATCGTCGTGCTGCGGCTCGGTCGGAACAACGGGGACTTCCGGGGGGCCGACATCACCAGCGAGGCGATCATCGCGGCGATCACGGGAGCCACCGACAACTCTGTGACGCGCCGCGCCGCCGCACAGCTCGAGACCGCGGACGGGGGCCGGTGACGTGGTGGCGATGATCGAACAGCAGGACGAGCGTGTCACGCCGGCGGGCGGTGTGCGCGGCTGGTTCGCCGAGCTGGTCAGCCGGGTGCGCGCCGGCGACCTCGGCTCGATCCCCGTCGTCGTCGGGCTCATCGTCATCTGGGGCACATTCCAGATCCTGAACCCCACCTTCCTGTCGAGCACCAACCTGGTGAACCTCACCATGCAGTGCGCCGCCGTCGGCACCATGGCGATCGGCATCGTTCTGGTGCTGCTGATCGGCGAGATCGACCTCTCCGTCGGGTCGGTCAGCGGCCTGGCGTCGGCGATCCTCGCGGTCGCGTTCGTGCAGAACGGCCTGCCGCTCGTCGTCGCGATCCTGATGGCGATCGCGGCCGGGGCGATCGCCGGCCTCATCTTCGGCCTGCTGCGCACCGCCTTCGGGGTGCCCTCGTTCGTCATCACCCTGGCCGGACTGCTCGGATTCCTCGGCGTGCAGCTGTACGTGCTCGGCGCGCGCGGCTCGATCAACATCCCGTTCGAGTCGGTGATCGTGCAGTTCGCGCAGCAGTGGTTCCTGCCCGACTGGGCCTCGTACACGGTCGTCGGGCTCGCCGTGATCGTCTACGCGGCGCAGAACCTGTCACTCGCGGCACGTCGCACCCGCGCGGGCCTGACCTCCCTGTCCCGGCCGGCCATCCTGGTACGCAGCGCCGTCATGCTGGTGCTGCTCGGCGTCTCCGCCTGGTACCTCAATCTCTCGCGCGGGGTGGGGGCGATGTTCCTGCTCTTCCTGCTGCTCGTCGTCACCGCCGACTACTTCCTCACCCGCACCGGATGGGGGCGTGCCGTGCACGCGATCGGCGGCAACGTCGAGGCGGCCAGGAGAGCCGGGATCCGGGTGAACCGCATCTACATCTCGGTGTTCATGATCTGCTCGACGCTCGCCGCCGTCGGGGGTGTGCTCGCCGCCGCGCGACTCGGCGCCGCCAACCAGAGCTCCGGCGGCACGGACACCTCGCTGAACGCGATCGCCGCCGCCGTCATCGGCGGCACGTCGCTGTTCGGCGGGCGCGGGTCCGCGTTCTCGGCCGTGCTCGGCATCCTCGTGATCATGTCGATCACGTCCGGGCTCGCGCTGCTGAACCTCGACTCCTCGATCCGCTACATGATCACCGGCGTGGTGCTGGTGCTCGCGGTGGTGATCGACGCGCTCTCGCGCCGGTCGCGTGCGGCGGCCGGGCGGGCGTAGTCCCTCCGGAGCTACTCACCCAGCGTCAGAGCGTCGCGAACGCGCGCACCGGGAAGGTGCCGAACCCGCGCACGGCGGGGGGTGCCGCCGTGAAACGTGCTCCGCGGGGCGGCAGCTCGCCGAGGTTCGTGAGGTGCTCGACCACGTGGATGCCGGCCGCCAGCAACCCGGAGTGCGCCGGCCGCTCCCCACCCGACTCGGTGTCGTCGATGTTCAGGGAGTCGATGCCGACCAGCGCGACCCCCTGCGCCACCAGGTGCTCGACACCCGCCGCCGTCAGGAACGGCGAGCCGGTGCCGTATGCGAGGGTGCCGAAGTGCACGTCCCATCCGGTGTGCAGCAGCACGGCGGCACCACGCAGGTCGCGGTCGTAGAACACCTCCGGGCCGATCGCCCGCCCGACATCCGTGAGGTGGAACACCTCGGCGGGCAGGTCGACCAGTGTCGCGAGGTCGAGGCCGGCCAGATCGGCGCCGTCGCCGTAGCGGTGCCACGGGCTGTCGAGGTAGGTGCCGGTGTTGCCGATCATGGTGATGACATCCATGGCGAACTCGGTGCCGGGCGCGTACCTCTCGCGCGACGCCTCGCGCGTGAGGTGCGGGGTGAACGTCGGCGCCGGCAGCCCGGGGTAGGTGATCAGCCCCTCGGAGATCACGTGGCTGAGGTCGATGACGCGACGTGCCGCGGCAGCCGGGGCGGCATCCATGCCCCTCGACCCGCGGTGCTGCTCTTCGACGACCGAGAAGCCGGTCAGCGTCACGGAGCCGACGAGCGCGAGCCCGAGGTGCTGCACGAACAGGCGGCCCACCTCGGCCTCGGTCACATCGGCCGACGGCACGTCGAGCCGGAACGCCTCGGCGGTGAGCCCGCCGCCGTTCGCGAACTCGACCCGTGCGTCGAAATGGGCTCGGTACTGCGTCTGGTCAACGGCGGTCATGGGCGCGCGCCTTTCGCACGAGGGTGACGGCGATCGCGACCAGGGCCAGGATGCCGGGGACGATGAGATGCCAGCCGGCCAGTGCCAGCAACCCGGCCGACAGCACGACCGAGATCACCGCCATCCACCAGCCGATCGTGAAACGCTCGAGCAGCCGCACCGCCGCGACCATGCCGGCCGCGTAGATCGCCACCATCGAGCTGGTGTGGATGAGGATGAACGACTCCAGGTCGAGCCGGAAGACGAAGAACACCCCGATGTAGACCGCCATCTGCACGGCGAAGACGGCGAGCGCGCGGCGCGGCACCTCACCGGCCCCGGCGCCTTTCGCCATCCAGCGGGGCAGGTGGCCGTCGCGCCCGAGTGAGGCGCCCAGGTTCGCGAACGCGGGAAGGTATGCGTTGAGCACACCGACCACGACGATGGCGGCGATCATGCCGACGATCAGCGGGCCCCAGCCGGGCAGCGTGATCGCGACCAGGTCGATGAGCGGCACCGTGCTGCTGCCGCCCTCGGCCCCGAGCACGCCGACCGTCGCGAACTGCAGGGCGAGGTACGCGATGCCGACGACGGCGATCGCGATCGCCGTCGCGAGCGGGATGATGCGGCGCGGGTTGCGGAACTCCGCCGCGATGTGGGTGACCGCCTCCCACCCCGCGAACGCCCAGACGAACAGGCTGATCGCGACACCGACGCCCGCCCAGCCGTGAGGCAGGAACGGAGTGAACCGCTGCACGTCGCTCGCGGGCACCGCGCTCGCCACCACCAGCACCACCACCACGACGAGCAGCGCCGAGAGCACCAGCTGCACCGGGCCGCTGACCCGCAGGCCGAACATCGCGAGCACGAACGTCGCGGCGAAGAACACGATGCCGACGACGGGCACCAGGCCGGGGTCGAGCCCGAGCGCGGCGACCAGGTACTCCCCGCCGAGGGAGGCGACGACGGGGGCGCCGAAGCCGACGCCGAAGAAGAACCAGTAGCCGGCGGCGCGGGCCGCCGTCTCGCCCAGCGCGAGGCGCACGAAGGTGGCGACCCCGCCGGCGTCGGGGTAGCGGGCGGCGAGGGCGGCGAAGGTGCCGGCGAGCGGGATCGACAGCAGCAGCACCGCGGCGACGGCGAGCACCGAGGCGGGACCGGCCGCGTCGGCGGCGAGGCCGGGCAGCACCAGGATGCCGGTGCCCAGAACAGCGGCGACGTACAGCGCCGAGGCCGAGGCCAGGCCGATCGTGCCGTGATGGGGCAACGCCGCGTCGGCCGCGGGTGACGGGACGGTCGGTGGCTCGCTCGTGGTGGTCACGACTCCCAGTGTGGTGGTGGCAGGAATACGCTCACCAGCGAAAAACGGACACGGCGTGTGGCGTTGCCGCCACCCTAGCGACCGGCTCCGACGTCAGACCCGGTCGAGCGTACCGAGCACGTCATCGAGCAGATCGTCGACGCCCTCGATGCCGACCGAGAGCCGCACGACGTTCTCGGGAACCTCGAGCAGCGTGCCCTTCACGGACGCGTGCGTCATCTCCGCCGGGTAGCAGACCAGCGACTCGACGCCGCCGAGCGACTCCGCCAGCTGGAACAGCGTCATCGACTCGGCGAACCTGCGTGCGGTCGGGCCGTCCGCGAGCTGCACCGAGATCATCCCGCCGAAGCTCTTCATCTGCCGCGCCGCGAGCTCGTGGCCGGGGTGGTCAGGCAGGCCCGGGTAGTACACCCGCGTCAGCTTCGGGTGCCCGACCAGCTTCTCGGCGATGGTCTGCGCGTTCGAGGAGTGCCGGTCCATGCGCACCGGGAGCGTCTTGATGCCGCGGATGGTGAGCCAGGCATCCATCGGGCCCGACACGGCGCCGACGCCGAACTGCAGGAACGCGACCTTCTCGGCGAGCTCGCCCTCGTTCAGCACCACGGCGCCGCCCAGCACGTCGCTGTGACCGCCCAGGTACTTGGTCGTGGAATGCACCACCACGTCCGCGCCGAACCCCAGCGGGCGCTGCAGGTATGGCGAGGCGAAGGTGTTGTCGACCACCACGATCGCGCCGACCGCATGCGCCAGCTCGGCGACCGCCGCGATGTCGGTGATCTTCATCAGCGGGTTCGAGGGGGTCTCGAGCCACACCACCTTGGTGGCGTCGGGGCGGATCGCGGCCTTCACGGCATCCAGATCGCCCATCTCGACCGTGGAGAGCGAGATGCCCCACGGGATGAACGCCCGCGACACCAGCCGGTGCGATCCCCCGTAGACGTCGTTGCCCATCAGCACGTGGTCGCCCGGCGTGAGGATCGAGCGGAGCAGGGTGTCCTCGGCCGCGAGGCCCGAGGCGAAGCTGAAACCGCGGTCGCCGCCCTCCAGCCCGGCGAGCAGCTGCTCGAGCACGGCGCGGGTCGGGTTGCCACCGCGGGCGTACTCGTACCCGTTGCGGAACCCCCCGATCCCGTCCTGCACGAAGGTCGTCGTGAAGTACACGGGCGGGATGACGGCGCCCGTCGTCGGGTCGAACTCCTGGCCGGTGTGGATGGCGCGGGTGGAGAAGTCGTGGTCCATGGGTTCCTAGGTGCTGAGGAAGGCGAGCAGGTCGTGGCGGGTGACGACGGCGGCCGGCTTGCCATCGCTGGTGACCAGCAGGGCGTCGGCGCTGGCGAACGCATCGCGGGCGGCATCGACGGAGTCGTTCATGCCGATCAGGCCGAGGGGGGGCTCGACGAAGTCCGCGAGCGCGTCCGTGAGCTGAGCCCGTCCGCTGAACACGGCGTCGACCAGCGCCTTCTCATTGATCGAGCCGATCACCTCGCCCATCACCACGGGCGGCTCGGCGGTGAGCACCGGCATCGACGAGATGTTGTACTCCCGCATCTTGTCGATCGTGTGGCGCACCGTGTCGCTCGGGTGCACGTGCACGAGCCCGGCGAGTTGGGCCTCTTTCGTGCCGACGAGGTCGGCGACCGTGCCGCCCGCTTCGGCGGGAAGGAAGCCGTAGGACCGCATCCATTTGTCATTGAAGACCTTGCCCAGGTACCCGCGGCCGCCGTCGGGCAGCAAGATCACCATGACCGCGTCGGCCGGCAGGTCGCGCGCCGCCTTCAGCCCGGATGCCACCGCCAGTCCCGAGGACCCGCCGACGAGCAGACCCTCCTCCCTCGCGAGCCGCCGGGTCAGCTCGAACGACTCGGCGTCGCTCGAGGCGATGATCTCGTCGACGACCGTGCCGTCGTACGCGGTCGGCCAGAAGTCCTCGCCGACGCCTTCGACCAGATACGGTCGCCCGGTACCGCCCGAGTAGACGGAGCCCTCGGGGTCGGCGCCGATCACCACGACATCTGGGTTCTGCTCTTTCAGGTACCTGCCGACCCCCGAGATCGTTCCGCCGGTGCCCACGCCGGCGACGAAGTGGGTGATCGTGCCGTCGGTGTCGCGCCAGATCTCGGGACCGGTGGTCTCGTAGTGGCTGAGCGGCCCGTTCGGGTTCGAGTACTGGTCGGGCTTGAACGCCCCGGGGATCTCGCGCGCCAGCCGGTCGCTGGTCTGGTAGTACGAGTCGGGGCTCTCGGGCGCGACGTTGGTGGGGCAGACCACGACCTCGGCGCCGTAGGCCCTCAGCGTGTTGATCTTGTCTTCGCTGACCTTGTCGGGGCAGACGAAGACGCACCGGTATCCGCGCTGCTGGGCGACCAGGGCGAGGCCGATGCCGGTGTTGCCGCTCGTGGGCTCCACGATCGTGCCGCCCGGCTTCAGCTTGCCTTCGCGTTCGGCGGCGTCGATGATCCGGGATGCGATGCGGTCTTTGCTGGACCCGCCCGGGTTCAGATACTCCACCTTGGCGAGCACGGTGGCGGCAATGCCCTCGGTCACCGAATTGAGCTTGACCAGGGGCGTGTCGCCCACCAGATCGAGCACGGTCTCGGCGTATCTCATGGGGTCGAGCCTACCGGCGGGACTCCGGGCGGTTACGGGGCGTCGATGTGCGTTCCGGCCCGTGCGGATGCTACGCCGGGTCGGGCACGCCGGTCGCCGGCCAGCCGATCGCTGTGCGCAGGCGGGCTCCGAGCCGGTCGTTCGCCGCGTAGGTGACCGTGAAGAGCTGCACCACGTTCTGCTCCTCGCCGTAGATCAGGGTGAGCGCCTTGTCTTTCGCCCGGTCGCCCTGCGCGGTGACGAGGTCGACGTTCCTGAGCTGCTCGACCGGGAAGCGCAGCAGCACCGTCTGGTTGATCGTCTCGAACAGGATCTCGGTGGCGTCGGCGACGACGAACTGCGCCGGCGTGCCCGGCTCGACCCGTCCCTTCGGCAGCGACCACAGGATGACGCGCTCGACCAGGGCGCCGGGGTGCTGCTCTTTCAGGCGCCGGTGGAAGTCGCGCTCCACCCGCCCGTTGCGGATCGCGGAGGTCCAGAGCACGCCGATCGCCGCGAGGAACAGCACCGCGATGAGGATGCGCACGCCGGTATCCGCGAACCAGCTGATCAACGTGATGCCGATCATCGCGATCACAACCGTGAAGCTGATCAGGCCGACGCCGACCTGCATCCTGCCGAGGGGGCCGTTCCCGTTCGCCTGTGCCACGAGGTCGAGCCTATGCGCGCCCGAGAGCGGACCGGATCCGCAGCACCACGTCGATCTGGTCGTCGGGGCGCACCTGACTGAGCGCGAGATCGACCGTGCCCTGGCCGAGCGTCGTCACCCGCAGCGGCCGGAACGCGCTACGGGTCAGCGGCGCCAGCTCCACCGACAGGATGCCGTCCGCGGCCAGCACGGCTGCCTCGCCGCCCTGCCGGTCGAGCAGCGCGATCCCGCGTGCATCGACGAGCATGGCGATGACGCGCGCCCGCAGTCGCCGCTCCGCGCCCGGCCAGTGCACCACGAGGGTCGGGAGCACGAACTCGCCCTCGTGCGCGGCGAGTACCCGCGTCCACGCGGACCGCAGTCCGAGCAGGCGTGCGATCACGCGATCACCAGAGTGTCCAGTTGCGGTGCTTCGCCGTAGCTGGCGAGCGCCTCCGAGCCCATGTGCTGCCGATGGTCGATGGCCGACCCGATGTCGCGGGCGAGCGAGGGCTGGGACTTCACCAGGGCATCCACGAGCTTCACCGGGATGTAGAGAACGGCGACATCGGTGAGTGCGGTGCCGACGGCGCCGACCGCCTGCCGGGTGAGAGCGGTGAGCCCGATCAGCTCGTCCCGCTTCAGCTGGACGACGGGGACGACGGCGCCCGCCGAGGCGGGCACCTGCAGTTCGACGATGCCCTCGATGATGACGCGCACGCCGTCCGGGACGACCCCGGCCTTCTGCACGATCTCGCCCTCGCCGAAACGCTCGATACGCACCTGGTCGGCGATGTACTCGACCTCTTCGCGGGTGATCTGGAACCGCGGCGCCAGGCGGAGCAGGTTCTCGTGCACGCGCTCCGGGGTCGCGTAGTTGTCGGTGAGGTCGCGGTCGAGGTGCAGGCCGTTCCGGCGGGCGGCGTACCAGAGCCGGGTACGGAAGAGCGACAGCGTGCCGTACTGCTTGCCGGGGCTGGAGAGCGGGATGTTGATCTCGTAGCGCGCCTTGTTCATCGCGGCGGCCATCGGCGATGACCCGGGCGCCAGTTCCGGCAGGCCGGACGCGACCTCCTCCATGACCTCGATGACGCGGTGCGGCGGGTCGTCGGTCGCGAACCGGTAGATGTCGGACGCCTCGTACGGCGACGACGCCTTGCTGAGGTTCTGGAAGGATCCGCCGGCCAGCTCCGAGTTCGGGATCACCAGGATGCCGTTGGCGGTGTCGAGATGGGTCGCCCGCCAGTTCATGGCGATGACCCGGCCCTTGCCCGCCGAGGTGACGATGTACTCGCCGAGCTCGAACGGCTGCTCGAACAGCAGGAACAGTCCCGAGAGCACCGAGCCGACCGCGTTCTGCAGTGCGAGGCCGATGACGATCGAGCCGATGCCGAGGGCGGTGAACAGTCCGCCGATGTCGGCGCCCCAGATGGTGCCGAACAGCACGGCGAGGCTGATGCCGACGATCAGCACCCGGGCGATGTCGACGAAGATCGACGGGAATCGGCTGCGCCAGGTGCCCTGCTTCGCGGTCACGAAGATCGCGAGGTTCAGCCCGCTGAGCAGGATCACCACGATCACCAGCCCGAACGCGGTGGCGGCGACCTTCGCCCAGGTGAACCCGTCGACCTCCGCCTGCGGGATCTGCGTGAACAGCACGATCACGGCGGCGAGAGGAGCCAGCACGTTGCGCGCGAGCACCACCATCGTCGTTCCGGGCGTGCCGTTGCGCTGCATCGAGGTGTGCACCTCGCCGAGCACCAGCAGCACCACCGGGAGCCCGATGATCACGCCGAGGGCAGGCCAGAACCACGGCTCGCCGAAGATGTCGGTGATCATGACGACACGTGCTCCAGGGCGCGCGGGTCGATGCGCCACACCCGCTGGAACCCGCCGCTCGTCTCCACCACCCCGGAATCCGTGTAGGGCAGGGTGTCGGGCAGCTTGTCGACGACGCGCTGGGTGAGGAACACGCCGGCCTCGTTCGCCCCGCCCTGCAGCCGGAACGCGAGGCTCACCGCGTCACCCCACAGGTCGTAGACGACGTGCGACCGTCCGACCAGGCCGCTGGTCACCGTGCCGGTGTCCATGCCGACCCGCACCGACAGGTCGGCACCCTGCTGCGCGCCGAAGCGTTCCACGATGCGCTGCATCTCGATCGCGAACTCGACCGAGCGTCGGGCGTGATCGACACGCGGCACGCTCAGCCCGCACGAGGCGAGATACCCCTGGCGGGTGGTGCGCACCCGCTCCACCCCGAGCACCTCGGCCGCCTCGTCGAACGCGCGGAAGATGTCGTTCAGGATGTCGAGGGCCTTGTCGCTCGTCATCTTGCGGCCGAAGTCCTCGAAGCCGACGATGTCGGCGAAGAGCACCGTCACCTCCTGGTGGTCTTCGACGATGGTGCGGGCGCCCTCCCGGTACCGTTTCGCCAGGCTCTCGGGCATGAGGGTGCGGATCAGCCTGTCGTTCTCGGCGCGCTGCTCCTCGATGAGCGTGGCCTTCAGTTCGAGGCTGCGGCTCATGTCGTTGAACGCGGCGGCGACATCGGCCAGCTCGTCCGATTCGCCGGCCTCCACCTGCACGCCCTGCTCGCCCGCGGCGATGCGGCGCGCCGCATCCCGAAGCCGCCGAAGCGGCCGCACCGCGAGCCCGGCGATGATCACCGAGATGAGGGACACGATGGCGACGATGATCGCCGACGACAGCGCGAGGCGCTTCGTGAACTCGTCGACGGGGGCGAGCGCCTCGCCGGCGTCGATCTCGGCGACGATCGCCCACTGCAGGTTGTGGGAGCGGAACGGCGCGTAGGCCGCGATCGTCTGCGAGCCGAGGTAGCTCGGCGAGGTGACGGTGCCGGTCTTGCCGGACAGGCCGAGTCGCGCCGCCTCGGTGTTCACCTGCTGCAGCAGCAGGGTCTGGCCGGATGCGACCGCCTCATCCGCGTCCTCCGGCGAGAGTCCGGCGTTGATGGCAGCGTCGGCGTAGGCCTGCGGGTCCTCCTGCAGGTCGCGCGACACCGAACGCATCGTGAAGTCGCTGCCCACGAGGTAGGCCTCCCCCGAGGCGCCGAGTCCGCCCGCCGTCCATTCGCCGCCGCCCGTCATCACCTCGTTGATGCGGTCGACGGGCAGTTGCACCGCGATGGCGCCGACCACCTGGTCCTCTCCCGCGAGCGGCACGACCGCCCACGCCACCGGCCGCCCGAGCGCCGGCGAATACCGCTTGAAGTCGCTGAACACCACCGTGTCGAGACCCTGGTTGGTCGACATGGCGGTGTCGAACGCGGTGCCGAGGCTGGTGAGGCTGTACGGACCCTCGACCAGGTCGGCGCCGAGATCGACCCCCTTCGAGACGCTGTAGACCACCTGGCCGGACGCGTCGATCAGCAGCAGATCGTCGAACCGCAGCAGGCTCGCCATGCGCTCCAGATAGTCGCCGTAGCGGCTGTCGGCGCCGCCCCAGCCGCTGTCGTCCGGCTCGTCGGGCGCGATCAGGTAGTGGTAGATGAGGTACCGCGCCGCCGGGGATGACGGGGAGAAGGTGTCGGCGTCGGCGGGCTCACCGGTCGCCTCCTCGAGCCGGGGACCGAAGTCGTCGGAGAAGTAGGCGGTGACGGCGGCGTCCTGCTCGGGCGTCAGCACCCCCGGCTGCGCGGCGGGTTGCGTCGCCGGGTCGGCGGCCGTGACCGCATCCGACGCGATGGATGCCGTGGCCAGCTCGGCGACAGACGCCGCGAACGCCTGTTCCGCATCCACCACCGCGCTGTCGTGACTGGCCAGCAGCAGCGAGCTCTCGACCGAGTCGAACAGCCCCGCCACCTCTCGCGACCGCGAATCGCGCACCTCGGTCAGCCGGTCGTACGCCGCGTCCCTCAATGAGTCGGTGCCGTTGAGGTACCCGATGATGCCGACCACCACGTTCGACCCGACGCTGACCACGAGCAGCATGAGCAGGATCAGCGATTTGATGCTGAGCGAGGCGCCGATCCGGCGCGGGCGCACGGCGACATGCTCGCCACCTTGCGCCTCAGTGCTCACCATGTCTCCCGTGGGTCCGGAATGGGGATGCCCCACTCTAGCCTCAGGGCGTTCGGGGGTGGGATGCCCCAGAATCATGGGGTGAGCACAGCACCCCAGCAGTCCAAGGCGCAGCGTCAGGCGGAGCAGCGCGCCGCGCAGCTCGAGGCGTTCAAGAAGCGGGAGGCGGCGCAGAGGCGCGGGCGGATGCTGACCATCGTCCTCAGCATCCTGGCCGTCGTCGCGGTGGTCGCGATCGTGGTGGTGGTCATCGTCGTGAACACCCAGCCGAAGCCCGCGGATGCGGCGCTCGGGGAGGTGCAGACCTTCCCGAACCTCGAGGCGACGCACGTGCAGGGAGCGGTCGACTACCCGATGTCGCCGCCCGCCGGCGGGCCGCACAACCCCGCCTGGCTGAACTGCGGGGTGTACGACCAGCCGGTCCCGAATGAGAACGCGGTGCACGCCCTGGAGCACGGCGCCGTCTGGATCACCTACTCCCCTGACCTGCCGAAGGCCGACCTCGACCGGCTGAAGGCGCTGACGCCCGACAGCTACGCCGTGCTGTCGCCGTACGAGGGCCTCGACACCCCGATCGCGATCAGCGCATGGGGCGCGCAGCTGAAGCTCGACGACCCGGACGACCCGCAGCTGCAGGCGTTCATCGACCGGTACTGGCGGGCGTCCGACGCGCCCGAGCCGGGTGCCCCGTGCACCGGCGGGCTCGACGCGCCCGGCAAGGAGTGAACCGGTCCCGGCTGGTCGCCGCCGCGGTGATCGTGGCGGTGCTGCTCGGCGCCGGCGCGTTCCTCGCCGGCCGGCTGAGCGCCGGAACCACGGCGACCCCGTCGAGCGAGAGCGCGGCGGCCGGGTTCCTGCGCGACATGCAGGTGCATCACGCGCAGGCCGTCGATATGGCGATGACGATCCGGGAGAGCTCCACCGACCCCGAGCTGCGCAGGCTCGCCTACGACATCGCACTCGGGCAGTCGAACCAGGCCGGGCAGATGTTCGGTCTGCTCGAGTCGTGGGGCCTGCCGCAGGCGTCGCCGCAGCCGCCGATGACGTGGATGTCGCAGCCGGTGCTCGACGGCTCCTCCGGCGATCACGGCCACACCCCGTCGCCCGACGGGACGATGCCCGGCATGGCGTCGGAGGCACAGCTGGCGGAGCTGCGCAGCGCGTCGGGCGTCGATGCGGAGCGGCTGTTCCTCACCCTGATGATCGCGCACCACAGCGGCGGGCTCGAGATGGCGGAGGGGGTGCTCGCCCGCACCACGGTTCCGCAGGTGGTGACGATGGCGACGGGCATCATCGCGTCGCAGCAGGCCGACATCGACGCGATGACCGCGATGCTGGAGACCCTTCCGCCGGTTGAGTAGCGCCGAAGGCGCGTGTCGAAACCGAGCCCCGCGGGCGGGTGGTTTCGACACGCCGCTCCGCGGCTACTCACCCAGCAGAGTCGTCCACCTGCGCCGCAGCCAGCTGCTCGGCGAACAGGGTCGCGTACACGCCCTCCGCCGCGAGCAGCTCGGCGTGGGTGCCGGTCTCCACGATCCGGCCCGCGTCGACCACGAAGATCACGTCCGCGTTGACGACGGTCGACAGCCGGTGTGCGATCGCGACGGTCGTCCGCCCGCGAGAGGCGGCATCCAGTGCCCCCTGCACGATGCGCTCGCTCACCGTGTCGAGCGCGCTCGTCGCCTCGTCGAGGATCAGCACCGCGGGATCCTTCAGCAGCACCCGCGCGATCGCGACCCGCTGCTTCTCGCCTCCCGAGAGCCGGTACCCCCGCTCGCCCACGACGGTGTCGTACCCGTCCGGGAACGACGCGATCGTGGCGTGGATGTTCGCCGCCTTCGCCGCCGCGATCAGCTCGTCGTCGGTCGCATCTGGTCTCGCGTACCGCAGGTTCTCGGCGATCGTGGCGTGGAAGAGGTAGGTCTCCTGCGACACGATGCCGATCGCCCCGATCAGCGACTCCTGCCGCAGCTCGCGCACATCGGTGCCCGCGAACAGCACCCGCCCCTCCGTCACATCGTGCAGCCGGGGCACCAGATACGACACCGTCGTCTTGCCCGCACCCGACGGGCCGACGAACGCGGCGTACTGCCCCGGCTCGATCTCGAAGCTCACGCCCTTCAGGGTGGCGGGTGAGTCATCGGGGGCGTCGGGATACCGGAACACCACCCGCTCGAAGGCGACCTCGCCCAGCCTGCCTGCGTCGACATCCCGCGCATCGGGGGCGTCGGTGATCGCGGGCGTGAGGTCGAGGTATTCGAAGATTCGGGCGAACAGCGCCTGCGAGGTCTGCAGGTCGAGGGCCACGCGCAACAGGCCCATCAGCGGGAACATCAACCGGGCCTGCACCGTCGTGAACGCGACGACCGTGCCCGCGGTGACCGGGACATCCTGGTAGATGAGCCACGCGGCGACCAGGTAGATGACCGCCGGGATCACCGACAGGAAGATGCCGACGATCGCGAAGAACCACTGGCCGCTCATGGTCTGGCGGATCTGCAACGCGATCTGGTTGCGGTTCTCGGCGGTGTAGCGGCCGACCTCCGTCTTCTGCTGGTTGAACGACTTCGCCAGCAGGATGCCGCTGACGCTCAGGGTCTCCTGCGTGATCGCCGTCATGTCCGACAGCGACTCCTGGGTCTTGGTGGCGATGCGGGCACGCACCTGGCCGACCCTGCGCTGCGCGACCACCAACACCGGCAGCAGCACGACCGCCACCAGCGTCATCTGCCAGCTGAGCACGATCATCGACACCAGGGCCGCGATCACCGTCACCGTGTTGCCGATGACGCTCTGGATGGTGTTGCTCAGCACCCCCGCGACACCGCCGACGTCGTTCTGCAGCCGCGACTGGATGATGCCGGTCTTCGTCTTCGTGAAGAACCCCAGCTCCATCGCCTGCAGGTGCGAGAACAGCCGGATGCGGAGGGCGCCCATCACGTTGTTGCCGACCTGCGCGGTCAGATAGGTCTGCCACACGCCGAGGGCGGAGGAGACGACCCAGAGCAGCACCATGATGCCGACCAGTTCGAGCAGCACCGGGACGTCCGGCCGGCTCTGCCCCTCGTCGGGGAACAGGCCCCGGTCGAACGCCTGCTGGGTGAGCAGCGGCGGTGCGACACTGAGGCCCGCGCCGATCAGCACCAGCGCGATCGTGATGCCGAGCTGCACCTTGTACGGGCGGAACAGCGCGCCGATGCGCGGCAGCAGGTCGGGGATCTTCGGTGCGTCCGCATTCGCGGCACGTTGCGCCGCCGCATCCGACATCGAGACCCGGCCCCCGCGGCCACCGCCCCCGCCCCGCATGCTCATGATCTCGAAACTACTGCCGGTTGAGTAGCGGCCGCTGGCCGCGTATCGAAGCCGGACGCACGACTCGGCTTCGATACGCGCGGCGCGCTACTCAACCGCCAGAGTGATCAGCCCTTCGTGGAGCCCGCGAGCAGACCGCGCACGAAGTACCGCTGCAGCGCGAGGAACACGATCACCGGGACCAGGATCGAGATGAACGCGCCCGCCGGCAGCAGCTGGGCGTTCTGCCCGAACTCGCCGGTGAGCTCCGCCAGCTTCCTGGTGATCGGGGCCGCACCGCCTTGCGCGAAGATCAGCGCCACCAGCAGATCGTTCCAGACCCAGAGGAACTGGAAGATCGCGAACGACGCGATCGCCGGGAGCGACAACGGCAGCACGATCCTGAAGAAGATCTGCCCGTGCGACGCGCCGTCGACGCGGGCCGCCTCGATCACATCCGCGGGGATCTCGCTGATGAAGTTGTGCAGCAGGAAGATCGCCAGCGGCAGCGCGAAGATCGTGTGCGCCACCCACACCTGCGAGAAGGCGCCCGAGTTGCGAAGCCCCTCGTACAGCGTGGCGTCCCCGAGGTGGAGGCCGCGGGAGAACAGCGACAGCAACGGCACGAGCGTCATCTGGATCGGCACGATCTGCAGCGCGAAGACCAGCACGAACAGGATGTCGCGGCCCTTGAACTGCATCCACGCGAACGCGTACCCCGCGAGGGATGCGATCACGAGGGGGAAGACCGTCGCCGGGATCGAGATGGCGATCGAGTTGAGGAACGGGCCGGCGAGACCCTCCCTGCCGAACAGCACGTCGGTGTAGTTCTGCAGCGTGAACGACGGGTCGACGAAGATCGTCCACCACCCGGTGCGGAGGGTGTCCTCCTTCGGGCGGATCGAGGTGAGGAAGAGCCCGAGGGTCGGGATCGTCCACAGCACCGCGATGACGAGCGAGGCGATCGTCGCGCCGCGGCTGGTGAGCCGCTGCTTGGTGCGGCGGGCTGCTCCCTTGAACTGCTTCTCGCTGAGGGCCGGGTTGGCCACCATCGACGTGGTCATCGGATCTCCCTCTGCTTCTGGATCTGCCGGGCGTTGTAGATGACGATCGGCAGCACGAGCAGGAACAGGATCACCGCGAACGCGGACGACCGTCCCGCCTCGAACTTCTGCAGCAGCGTCACCATCTCGTTCGCGATGACGCCGGTGTCGGGGTACGCCGTCCCCATGGTGCGGACGATGTCGAACACCTTCAGCGATGCGATCGAGATCGTGGTCAGCACGACGATCAGCGAGTTGCGGATGCCGGGCACGATCACGTTCCAGAAGCGCTGCCAGCCGTTGGTGCCGTCCAGGGCCGCCGCCTCGAGCTGCTCGGTGGGGACGCCCTTGATGGCGGCCGAGAGCACCACCATCGCGAAACCGGTCTGCACCCAGATGAGCACGATCATGAGCAGGAAGCTGTTGAGCGGCACCTGCTGCAGGAAGTTGACCGGGTCGAGCCCGAGGCCGGTGAGGATGCCGTTCCAGAGACCGATCTGGTCGCGCTCGGCGGGGCGGTAGTCGTACACGAACCGCCAGATGACCGAGGCGCCCACGAACGAGATCGCCATCGGCAGGAAGACCAGGATCTTGAAGAACTTCTCCCCGCGGGACCGGTCGATGAACACCGCGTAGGCGAGACCGATCACGGTGGACAGCACCGGCACCACGAGCACCCAGATGATCGTGTTGCGGATGACCACCCAGTTCTGAGGCTGGGTGAAGATCCAGACGTAGTTGTCCAACCCGATGAAGGCGCCGCGGTTGCTCAGCAGCGAGCCCCACAGCGTCGAGATGGTCGGGTAGATGAGGCCGATGATGAGCAGCGCGAAGGCCGGCCCGAGGAACGCGATCAACGCGAACAGGTAGCCCTGGCCCTGCTTGCTGCGGTAGTCGAGCAGGAACAGGATCCCGCCGACCACGACGGCGGCGGCGATTGCCCACCAGACCGAGCCGAGCAGCAGGAACACGATGCCCGGGATGGCGAGGGAGGCGATGAAGCGGATGATCGTGTACCGGCGTCCGGGCCGGGGCGCGACCTCGATGAGGAGCACCAGGATGGCGGCGGCGGCGAGGAACAACCCGACGATCACGGGGATCTGGGCCAGCACGGGAAGCGTGCCGATCCAGGTGAGGACATCCTTCATGCGGGGTCTCTTTCGTTGTCGGCGTTGACGACGTGATTCGACGATAAAGGACGGCGGGCCGCCCGGTCCATGACCGAGCGGCCCGCCGCGGTCAGCTCAACTCAGGAGCTGGGCCAGCTTGCTTCGATCGAGTCCAGCACGTCCTCGGTGGGCGTGCCGTTGATCCAGTCGACCATGCCGGTCCAGAACGTCCCCGCACCGACGGCGCCCGGCATGAGGTCCGAGGCGTCGAAACGGAAGGTGGTGTTCGGGTCCTGCAGGGTCTCGATCGCCTGCGACAGGATGGCGCTCGACGCGTTCGACGGGTCGAGACCCTTGTTCGCGCTGATCACACCGCCGAGGCTGACGCGGCTGTTGGCCCAGTCGGCGCTCGACAGGTACTCCTGCACCTTGATGGTGTCCTCGTCGTTCGAGAACGCGGCGACGATCTCGCCACCACCGGTGACCGCCTTCGAGCCGGCCTCCTCGGCCGGGGTGATGAAGGCCCAGATGTCACCGTCTTCGGCGACGGTGCCGCCGGCGTCGGTGATGAATCCCTCGTAGAACGAGGCCTGGTGGTGCAGCACGCAGTCGCCGTCGACCAGCGCGGTGGCCGGGTCGCCGAACGGGGTGCTGTTGATCGTGACGACGTCACCGTATCCGGCGTTGACGTAGTCCGGGTTCAGCAGGATGTCGCCGACAGCGTCGAACGCCGACTTGATGGCCGGGTCGTTGAACGGGATGTCGTGCGAGACCCACTTGTCGTAGGTCTCCGGGCCGGCCTGGCGCAGGACGAGGTCCTCCACCCAGTCGGTGCCCGGCCAGCCGGTCGCCGCGTCGGAGCCGAAGCCCGCGCACCACGGGACGCGTCCCGAGTCGGCGATGGTCTGGGTGAGCGCCATCAGGTCGTCCCAGGTCTCCGGGATGGCCCAGCCGTTCTCCTCGAACAGCGACGGCGAGTACCAGATGAAGCCCTTGACGCTCGCCATCAGCGGCGCGCCCACGAGCTGGCCCTCGACCGTGCCGTACGCGGCCCAGTCCTCGCTCCAGCCGTCGGCGACGTTCGCCGCGACGCCCTCGGGCGCGGGCTGGATGTAGCCGCGAGTGGCGAGGTCGGCCAGCAGGCCGGGCTGCGGGAAGATCGCGAGGTCCGGCGGGTTGCCGCCCTGTGCGAGCGATCCGATCTGAGCCTCGAACTCCTTGGTCGACTCGTACTGGATGTCGATGCCGTTCTCATCTTCCCAGTCCGCCCAGGACTGCTCGAGGAGCTCGGCCTCGGTGTCGGCGATGGTGCCGATGATGGTGACGACGCCGTCGGCCTCGCCGGCGTCGCCGGGGCCGTAGCCTGATCCGCCGCCGCCGCCCGAGCAGCCCGCGAGCACGACGCTTGCCGCTCCGACGAAGACCGCACTGGCGAGCAAACGTCCGTTCATACGTGAACGCATGTGTTTCCTCCTCATTGAGGGTCGAGATGTGTGTGGTGCAGGGATGGAAGCGGTCTCGCAACCGGTTCCAGCACCACGGTAAGCGACATCAGGCGCGAGTTGCAAGCGTTTTGCCCCTCGATGTGGCGTCGTAGGGTCCGCTATGCTGCAACCGTTTCCAGAACGAGCTGGAGGAGCCGGATGAGTTCGCTCGCCGAGGTCGCACGTCGCGCAGGCGTGTCGAAGGCGACGGCTTCGCGCGCCCTGAGCGGTGCGGCGAACGTCTCCCCGGCCGCCCGAGAGCGGGTCGCAGCGGCCGCCTCCGACCTGGGATACGTGGTCTCCTCCACCGCGGCGAGCCTCGTCACCGGCCGCACCAAGAACGTCGGCGTCATCACCCCGTTCATCAACCGGTGGTTCTTCGCCGAGGTGCTCGAAGGCATCGAGGGCGCGCTCATCCAGGCCGGGTACGACCTCACCCTGTTCCGCCTTCCTGCGGAACCGGAACAGCGCAGCCGCCTGTTCCACTACTTCCTGGTGCGCAAGCGGGTGGATGCCATCGTGTGCGTCGGCGTGGCCCTCACGCCCAGTGAGGTGGAACTGATCCACACCCTGCGCAGGCCGGCCGTCGGCATCGGCGGCGCCATCCCCGGCATCACCACGATGAGCATCGACGACGTGCAGGCCACCCGGCTCGCGACCAATCATCTGCTGAGCCTCGGGCACCGCCGCATCGTGCACATCGGCGGCGACCTGGGCGAGCAGATGGACTTCCAGGTGCACGCGCGACGGCTCGCCGGCTTCCGCTCGGCGATGGATGCGGCGGGCGTCGACGAGCGCCCCGGCGACTTCCGGCCGACCGAGTTCTCGGTGCCGGGGGGCTACGAGGCCGCACTCGCGATCCTCGCGGACCCCGCCACGCGTCCCACCGCGATCGTCGCGGGATGCGACGAGATCGCGATCGGCGCGATCACGGCCGCCCGCCAGCTCGGCATCGTGGTGCCGAGCGAGCTGTCGATCGTCGGAATCGACGACCACCCCTACTCCGCGATGTTCGGGCTCACGACGGTGCGTCAGCGTCCGGGTGAGCAGGGCGAGCAGGCGGTCGACCTCATCGTGCGGGCCATGGGAGCGAGCGAACCCAGCCTCGAATCGCTGGCCATCGACATCCCGATCGGCCTCGAGGTGAGGTCGAGCACGACCGCGCCGGCGAGCCTGTACCCCGTTTCGCAACCCCATGGGACCATGGTGTCCCCCTGACTGGGTGGGACGGCATGTCCGTCGAAAGGTGGACTCGCGGGGTACAACTGAATACGCTGGATGATTCGGACGTGGCTCATGGCACTGGGAGCTGAACCGCGGACGAACCGCCACCGCTGTTCCACGTAGGAGATTCCACCAGTGCCCGCGTTCCCCGATGCCGACGCCACCGTCGCATCCGTCACCGCCGCTCTCGAGCGGGGCGACCCCGACGCCGCGCGCGCCGCGCTGTACCCCGACGCGCTCGCGCTCGCCTTCGCAGACGGCGCCGGGTTCCGGCAGTTCGTCACCTCGCTCCCCGAGTCCTTCTGGCATGACGACATCGCGCTCACGGCAGCGCTCGGCCAGAGCTTCCGCGCGGCCGGCTCGCCGCCCGGCTCCGCCGCCCTCGCCTATTTCGCCGCCGGCGAGAAGGCCGTTCAGAACGCGACCGGACCCGTCCAGCCCGCGCACCGAGCGGGCCTCCTGATCGGCCACGCGGCCGCGCTCCGCACCCAGGGCCGGCTCCAGGATGCCATCGCGAAACTGACCGATGCGGGTCGCCTCCTCGACGACGAGACCCACGGTCCCGGTTTCGTCGAGCACTCGGCGCGTCACGCGTTCGAATCCGGCGTCGCCGAGCTGATGACCGGCAGGCTCGACAGCGCGCGGCACCGGCTGGAGTACGCCGTCGGCCTCGCCTCGCACCTCACGGTGCACGAACGGGTGGAGGCGATGGGCACGCTCGCCCTGGCCGCGTACTCCCAAGGCGACCTGGCCGAGACCGACCGGATGCTGCAGGCCATCGCCGACGTCGACGCACCCGAGACGGTGACCCGCAGCGGGTTCGCCGCCCCGGGGTATGCCGCCGACATCCTGGTGAGCACCGACCGGTACCAGCTGGACCGGGTGAACGGGCTCGCCGACGCCATGGTCGCGGCGAGCCTGCACACCGAGTGGGAGCCGCTCGCGAACGTGGTCTGCGGGTTCGCGCGCGCGCTGGCGAGCGAGCCGATCGCCGCCCTCGACCTGCTGAACGAGGCGCACCAGCAGTACCTGCAATGGAAGCCGACAGGCATCGGGCTCGATATCGGGGAGCTCCTGCGGGCCGACGTCCTGAGCTCGCTCGATCGCGGCGACGAAGCCTTCGAGATCCTGTCGAGGCTGAACCCGCACGAGCGGCACGCACTCTGCCCCGAGCGGTTCATGGCGCGCATCGCCCTGCAGCACGGCGACCTGCGGGGCGCGGACCTCGCCCTTCAGGACTGCGAGCTGCTCGGAGCGGGGCATTCCCCCCGCAGCCTCATCGACGTGCAGCTGCTGCGCGCCGCGATCGAGATGGAACGTGCGGACCTGCGCCGCTCCGACGTCAGCTTCGACCGGGCGTTGCATGCGATGGCCAAGACGGGGGTGCGCTCGCCGCTCCGGCACGTGCCTCCCGCCCTGCTGTCGCGGCTGGCGGCGCGGGCGCTGACGCGGACGCAGTCGGCGGAGGGCGCCCGCATCCTGAACCGCGTCATCGAGGCGACCGACGGGCACGTCGACGACCGGGACCCGCTGAGCGAGCGGGAGCGCATGGTGCTCATCTACGTGGAGCGCGAGCTCACCGTCGCGCAGATCGCGGCGGAGCTGTTCATCTCGCCGAACACCGTGAAGACGCATCTGCGACGGCTGTACACGAAGCTGGGGGTGTCGACGCGCGAGGAGGCGATCCGCAAGGCCCGCAGCCTCGGGCTGCACCTCGGAGGCGGGTCCGAGTTCACCCGCTGATCACCCGGTGCAGGAGATGTCCCTCGGGGGACGGGGTGCTTTGATCTAGTCGTTGCATGACGGGCCACCGTCCCTGATCCCGGTCGGCCCTATGACGACGCCGGATGGGGTGTCTCGGCTGGTTACCGAGCGCCCCATCCACCTTTCTTCGGACCGGTGGTCGAGCCTGTCGAGACCCGAAACCAAAGGCGCCGCCCCCCGAAGGAAACGGCGCCTCTGTGCTTCAGCGTCTGAAGGGTTACTTCAGGACGACCGTCGCGCCGGCCTCTTCGAGGACGGCCTTGGCCTTCTCGGCGGCCTCCTTGTTCGCGCCCTCGAGCACGGTGGAGGGGGCGCCGTCAACGAGGGCCTTCGCCTCACCGAGACCGAGGTTCGTGAGGGTGCGCACCTCCTTGATGACCTGGATCTTCTTGTCGCCGGCGTTCTCGATGACGACGTCGAACGAGTCCTTCTCGTCCTCGGCCTCAGCGGCGCCACCGGCACCACCGGCGGCCGGAGCACCGGCAGCGGCGACCGCGACCGGAGCGGCGGCGGTGACCTCGAAGGTCTCCTCGAACTTCTTCACGAACTCGCTGAGCTCGATGAGCGACAGCTCCTTGAACGCGTCGAGGAGCTGGTCAGTGGTGAGCTTTGCCATCTCTGACTCCTTTTCTTTCTCTGTGTCTCAATCCGAGTGCGCGATTACGCCTCGGACTCCTTCTTCGCGCGCAGTGCGTCGACCGTGCGGACGGCCTGCGACAGGGGCGCGTTGAACATGTAGGCGGCTCCGAACAGCGAGGCCTTGAAGGCGCCGGCCAGCTTGGCCAGCAGCACCTCACGGGACTCGAGGTCGGCGAGCTTGCCTACCTCCGTCGCGGAGAGCGGGGCGCCATCGAAGTAGCCGCCCTTCACCACGAGCAGAGGGTTCGCCTTGGAGAAGTCACGCAGAGCCTTCGCGACGGCGACGGTGTCGCCGTGCACGAACGCGATCGCGGAGGGTCCGACCAGCTGGTCGTCGAACGAGCTGATGCCAGCCTCGTTCGCCGCGATCTTGGTGAGCGTGTTCTTCACCACGGCGTAGCTCGCGTGCTCGCTGATCGACTGCCGCAGCTGCTTCAGCTGCGCGACCGTGAGACCGCGGTACTCGGTGAGCAGGACGGCGTTCGAGCTGCGGAACGACTCCGCGAGCTCGGCGACGGTTGCTTCCTTGTTCGCCATGGGTTCTCTTCCTCTTGTGACCTATGAAAAAAGCTCCGCGCAGAATGCACGGAGCTTCACAAGAGTGGAACTTCGAAACACCTGCGCTGGGTTTTTACATCCGCATTGCTGCGAAGACCGGCGGTCTAAGGCCTCGGAAAGGATACGTGAGGATCGGGGCCGCCGCAAACCGGCGCTGCCCCGAACCGGCGAGCGGTACATGATCCACACGGATTCGAGCCCTCGTGCTGCCATTGCGGTCGAGCCGCCGCTGCCGTGTGGATCCTCTACTGCTCCTCGTCTCGCAGCAGCTCGGCGTCCTTCTCGGCCTTCTTGCGGATCGCGCGATTGAGCGACCACCGCTGCAGCACCAGCGCACCGATCGAGGCACCGACCACCAGCACGATCGTCGCCGGGAGGGTCCAGTCCATGCGTCCATTCTGCGCGAACGGCCACGTCCTGCGGGTGCGACGTCGGATCTTCCTCGGGAATCGGCCTCTCGTGGGATCAGGAGGCCCGCGGCAGCCGCACCGTGAACACCGTGCGCCCCGGCGCACTCTCCACCGCGACCGTGCCCCCGTGCCCCTCGACGACGGCGGCGACGATCGCGAGCCCCAGCCCCGTCGATCCGGTCTTGCGGGCGCGCGACCCGTCGCCGCGGGCGAAACGCTCGAACAGCACCGCCTGCAGGTCCGGGCTGATGCCGGGCCCGTCATCCTGCACCGTGAGCACGGCGAAACCCTGGTCGACGGAGAGCCCCACCTCGACGTGCGTGCCCTCGGGCGTGTGGACCCGTGCGTTCGCCAGCAGGTTCGCCAGCACCTGGTGCAGCCGCCCGCCGTCGCCCCTCACGATGACCGGGGTCTCCGGAGCGTCGAGACTCCACTCGTGATCCGGGGATGCCGCGTGGGCATCCGAGACCGCGTCGACGGCCAACGGCACCAGATCCACCTCGCTCAGCACCAGCTCCCGGCCGGCGTCGAGGCGGGCGAGCAGCAGCAGGTCCTCGACGAGGGATGTCATGCGCACCGACTCCGACTCGATGCGCCCCAGCGCCCGGGTGACATCCTCCGGGAGCTTGTGGTGGCCGCGGCGGGTCAGCTCCGAGTACCCGCGGATCGAGGCGAGCGGCGTGCGCAGCTCATGCGAGGCGTCGGCGACGAACTGGCGCACCCGGTCTTCGCTGCGCTGGCGGGCGACGAGCGCATCCTCGACGTGCCCCAGCATCCTGTTGAACGCCGCGCCGACCTGGCCGACCTCGGTGCGCGGATCGGTGTCGGCGACGTCGACGCGTTCGGCGAGCGCGACCTCGCCCTTGTCGAGCGGGAGCTCGGAGACGCGGGTCGCGGTGGCGGCCACCCGCCCGAGCGGCCTCAGCGCCACCCGCACGACGAAGGAGCCCGCGACCGCGGCGACCGCGAGCGCGGCCAGCGCCACCAGCCCGAAGATGAGAACGAGGTTCGCGGTGGTCTCGTCGACGTCTCTGGTCGAGAGCCCCACCGTCCAGCTCACCCCGCCGCGCTGCTGCATCGCCACGCGGAACTCTCCCAACCCGTCGAGCGACACCGTCGTCGCCCGCTGACCCTGCGCCCCCGCGAGAAGCTGCTGCTGCTGCCGCTCGCTCAGCCGGGCGGACTCGCGGTCCTCATCCACGTACTCGGCGAACACCACCTCGCCGCCGGCGACCACCATCCGCACCGAGGTGCGTGCGCCGTTCGGATCGCCCGGCTGACCGGGGTTGCCGGTCAGCACGTCCTCCACGAAACGCAGCTCGGCGTTGACCTGCTGATCGAGTCGCTGGATGAGGTTCTCCCGCAGCGCGAGCACGCTCACGCCGCCGACGATCACGCTGACCACGGCGAGCAGCGCCACCAGGGCGACGACCAGCCGCCGCTGCAGCGACCAGGGGCGACCCATCGTCAGCCGGCGGGCTTGATCAGGTAGCCGACCCCGCGCACCGTGTGGATCATCGGCGCCGCGTCGGTATCGATCTTCTTGCGCAGATAAGAGATGTAGATCTCGACGATGCTCGATCGCCCGCCGAAGTCGTACGACCACACCCGGTCGAGGATCTGCGCCTTGCTGAGCACCCGGCGAGGGTTGCGCATCAGGTACCGCAGCAGCTCGAACTCGGTCGCGGTCAGCTCGATCGGCACGCCGGCGCGCGTGACCTCGTAGCTCTCCTCGTTGAGCACCAGGTCGCCGACCCGCAGCTCCGGGTCGACGGCGTCGCTGACCACCTGGGCGCTGCGGCGGATCAGCCCGCGCAGCCGCGCCACCACCTCCTCGAGAGAGAACGGCTTGGTGACGTAGTCGTCGCCCCCGCTCGTCAGCCCGGCGATCCGGTCGTCGACGGAGTCCTTCGCGGTCAGGAACAGCACGGGGGTGTCGTTGCCGTCGGCGCGCAGCCGGTGCAGCACGCTCATGCCGTCGAGGTCGGGCAGCATCACGTCGAGCACGATCACGTCGGGCTTGAACTGGCGCGCGAGGGTCAGCGCCTGGTGGCCCTCGACGGCGGTCTTCACGTCCCATCCCTCGTAGCGCAACGCCATCTGCAGCAGGTCGCCGAGCGACACCTCGTCGTCGACGACGAGGGCGCGGATCGGGCTGCCGTCCGGGTGAGTCAGTCGGGACGGCTGTGCGGGCGTCAAGGTCACGCCCCGACTTCACTCCCCTTCCCTATGAACCTGCTGTACGACACGCAAGAAGGCACCGAGACCGCCGATGACGGTGTGGTGACGCATGATGGACCGGTGACGATCCTGCAGCCGACGCTCTCGCTCTTCGAGGAGCCGCCGGTCCCGTGGCAGCAGCGCATCGTCGTCGACGGCACCGACAAGTTCGCCTGGCTGCGCGCGCGATCCCGCGGGGTCACCGCGACCGACGCCGCCCGGCTGGCGAACTCCCGCGCCGTGCAGAAGGTCGCGATGGAGAAGCTGCTCGGCACCAACTTCCGCGGCAACCAGTACACCGATCACGGGCTGCTGCGCGAGCCGCACATCGGGCGGTGGGCGAACTCGGTGTACGGGATGCGGCACTCCGGCGCGCTGTTCCATGCGGACGGCAATCGCGACCACCTCGCGACGCCCGATGGCCTGCGGGAGCGGAACGGCATCCTGGAGCTCTGCGAGATCAAGACGACCGCGCACGCCTGGCGCGGCATCCCCCGGCACTATCTGCGGCAGGTCTGGTGGCAGCAGTACGTGCTAGGCGCGGAGCGGACGCTCGTCGTCTGGGAGCGGCACGACGACTTCGTCCCGGTGCACGCCGACCCGGAGTGCCGGTGGGTCGACCGGGACGAGAACGAGATCCACCGGCTCGTGGTGCTCGCGGAAGAGCTGCTCGTCGCGCTCCGGCGCACGAAGTAGCACCAGACCGAACACCAGGATCCACGCGAGACCGATCGTGGTGGCGACGAATTCGAGCCGGCTGCCGATGGTGGCGTAGAAGTCGAGCAGCGACATCAGTCCCCCAGCGCCGGCGATGACCGCCACCGCGATCGCGGCGATCAGGGAGAACAGGCGCAGCATCCGGTGCCCGACCGCGAACGCGCACTGCAGGATGGTCAGCACCGCCGCCGCGAACGCGATCACCGCAGCCGTGGTGTGGATGAAGTCCGGCCAGGTGAACCCCGGCCCGTACGGCACCGGGCAGCCGGGCGTGCAGGTCACCTGCGACGCGATCAGGAAGAACCCGCACGACACGAAGAGCGTCATCGACGGCGACCAGAGGTTCAGGATGCGGGGGCGGCTGCGGATGCGGCGCCCCGCCCAGCCGATCGCCACCCCTCCGACGACGATGAGCACCAACGCGACCTGGAACGCCTGCGCCGTCGGCATGCCGGTCGCTCCGAGCTCGCTGACGTACAGGTCGCGGGGGATCGTCAGCCGCGCCGCCCAGATGATCGTGAGCGCCGCGGCGACGCACAGGATGCCGGCAGCGGCGAGCACGCGGCTCACGGTCGCGCGGGCAGGGGCCAGCGCTCGCCGCGGCGGCTGACCCAGATGACGAGCGCCCCGACGCCTCCGATGATCGCTGCGATCAGGACGATGTAGAACGCCACGGACACGTAACCCTCCGGCGCGATGTTCGGGTTCAGGAACGGGTACGGGTACCAATAGTCCTTGCCGGTCACCGCATCGAAGGTCAGCGGGCCGCGGATCATCGTGTAGACGCCCCACACCAGCGGGAACGCGATGATCGCCCAGATGTGCGTCCACTGCAGGTGCCGGCGACCGGGCGCGAGCAGCCAGTCGAGCACCATCAGGATGGGCCCGACGACGTGCAGCACCTCGTTCGACCAGGGCAACGTGGATCCCTGCGGCAGCTCGATGCCGCGCAGCAGGACGTTGTAGACGATCCCGGTGGTGGCCATGTAGGCGGTGGTGCCGGCGCGCAGTACCGCGAACCAGCCGGGGTCGTCGCCGGAGCCGCGGATGAGCAGGACCGCGCCGATGAGGAAGACCGCGACGGTCAGCACGTTGGAGTCGATAGTGAAGAAGCTGAAGAAGTTCACCAGCTGCGTCGCCGGGTTCGTGATCCCCAGCCCGGCCCACACCCCGAGACTGAGCATCAGCTGCCCGACGATGGCTGCCGCGATGAGCGCGGCCCCGGCGAGACGGACGACGATGAAGAGACCGCGCATGCCTCGAATGCTATCCATTCATAACGCGCGCGTAACACCGCCGACTCACGTCGCGCCTTTAATGGGGCCATGCGAGCGATGACGTTCTCGGAGGCCGGGGGTCCCGACGTGCTGACGCTGAACGAGATCGACCGGCCGGTGCGCGTGAACGCCGAGGTGCTGATCCGCGTGATGGCGGCGGGGGTGAACCCGATCGACGCGAAGACGCGTGCCGGCAAGGGGGCGTTCGCGGGCATCCGGTCGTTCCCGGCGGTGCTCGGCAACGATTTCAGCGGGGTGGTGGAGGAGGCGCCGTACGAGGCGTACCCGTTCCAGCCCGGTACCGAGGTGTACGGCATGGGGATGGTGCCGCGCATGAGCGGGGCGTATGCGGAGCTCGTCTCCGCGACATCCATGAGCGTGGTGCGCAAGCCCGCCTCGCTGTCGCATGTCGAGGCGGCCGGGGTGCCGCTGGCGGCGCTGACCGCGTGGGGCATGGTGGTCGAGACCGCGAAGGCGCACGAGGGGCAGCGGATGCTGATCCACGCCGGGGCGGGCGGCGTCGGGCATTTCGCCGTTCAGTTCGCGTCGTACTTCGGAGCGCACGTGATCGCGACCTCGTCGCAGCGCAACTCCTCCTGGCTGCGCGACCTCGGCGCGGCGGAGGTGATCGACTACACGGCCGCACCGTTCGAGGCGCAGGTCTCCGATGTCGACGCCGTCATCGATCTGATCGGCAACGTCCACGACGACACGGCGACCCGGTCGCTGGCGACCCTGCGACCGGGTGGCCTGATCGTGAACGGCCCGACCGGCAGCTGGCCGACGATGATGCAGGATGCCAACGCGGCCGGGGTGCGCGCCACCGGCTACCGCGTCGCACCCGACGGCACCACGCTGGCGGTGATCTCGCGGCTGATCGATGCCGGCGACATCCGGGTCTTCATCGACAGGGTGTTCGACCTCGAGGATGCCGCCGCAGCGCACGAGGCGATCGAGTCCGGGCACACGCGCGGCAAGCTGGTGCTGCGCGTCGCGGACAGCTAGAGCGCCTCTAGTAGCCGACCTCCATCCGTTCAGCCACTGGACAACAGCTCTCACCTCAGCTGGCGGCAAATCCAGCAGGTGGGCGCGCTCGTGGAGAGTCTCAAGCTTCACCAACTTTGCGCGAATGAGTGCACCGACGTACACATAGTCCTTCTCGCGGTGGGCACAGAGTTTCGAAACGGCCAGATCGTGAACCTCAGGGCACCAGAGCTGGGTTTCGTCGTCTGCCTGTCCGGGCAGGCGCACCATCCTGTCTTCCCAGCCTCTGGGAAGATCTGCTGTCGAGATGCTTACCCCCTGGGCGCAGTAGCCGTTTGTCGCGTCGAACGGAGATAATTCGCCGAGGGCGCCGTCAACGAGATCAGACGTCGAGTTGTCCGGGTCATCCCAGAAGGCGATGTCAGCTTCTCTTGACAGTGTGGCTTCGTCTGGGAGGGTGTCTTCGTCGAAATCGCTCGCGCGATGTGCCTAAGGTCTGGTCGTTTCATGGTCCACGTCGTCGTGGGAGAAGGCAATCAATATTTGCTGACGAGTCTCCGGCTCGAGAGCGTGAAGAAACGGAGAGTTTTGACGGAGCTCGCGGCTTCGTTGCGAGGGAGACGTTAGCGCGTGAAGGACGTCGTCGGTCGGCCCGTCCAAGAGTCGACGCCACTCGCGCGTCCACTTGTTTGGCCGCTGTGTCGACTCCAAATGGTCGAGATCTATACGCGCGCGCGCAATCACTTCACGGGGGCGCTCGACGATGGTCCCCGCGACAGCATGCGCAAGCCAAATGCTCCGTCGTTGATCCCTCGTCAGTCGCGTTCTTCCTGCTCGATAGCGCTCCACGTCTGTGCGCCGAATTCGTCGGTGCGAGCCACGCATTGTGTAAGGAAGATCGCCGCGCGTGCAGAGGTCGATCACGTGCTGGAGTGAGACTCCGAGCAGCTTAGCCACGTCCCCTGTTGTGAGCAGGTCGGCACTCTCGTACTCATCGACGACGGCGTCATATGCCTTCGACAAATCGGCTCCTAAATTCAATAACTTCCAAATATGGGCTTATTTGGAGTTTATTGAGTTTAGCGTTGGGAATCCCCAGTCGCTAGAGCGCGCGCTCCCGCACGAAGTCCTCCTCGTCGACATCGCCGAGCCGGAACTTCTTCGTGCCGACGATCTCGAACCCGCACTTCTCATAGAACCGGTTCGCCCGCACGTTCTCGTTGTTGACGCCCAGCCACATGCCCGCGGCGCCGGTCTCGCGCGCGGCGGCGACGCTGGCATCCATCAGTGCTCGCGCGACGAGGCCGCCGTGATGCTCGGGCATCACGTAGACCTTGCTCAGCTCGATCGTCGGATGCCGACGCAGTGCGGCCGCGACATCCGGGTCGTGCGGCTCGCCGGTGATCAGCATCGTGTACCCCGCGGACTCACCGTCGACCGAGGCCAGCAGCAGGATGTGGCCGGGGCTTGCGAGGTAGCCGGCGAACGCGGCGGGCGACAGCACCGTCGCGATGAAGTCGGCTTTCGCCTGCTCCGTCGTCGAGGGCGGGCAGGCGAGAGGGAACGTGATCGCCGCCACGCGCGCGAGCTCGCCGGCATCGGATGCGGTGGCGCGGCGAACGGAAAGGGACCCGCCCGAGGACGAGTCCCTTTCCATGGTTCGCTGCTTAGAGCGCGGTGACGTCGAGCGGCACACCCGGGCCGAAGGTGGTCGAGAGCGACCCCTTCTGGATGTAGCGGCCCTTCGACGACGACGGCTTCGCACGCTGCACCTCGTCGAGGGCGGCGCGGAAGTTCTCGTCCAGCTGCTGGGCGGTGAAGCCCGCCTTGCCGATCACGAAGTGCACGTTCGCGTGCTTGTCGACGCGGAACTCGATCTTTCCGCCCTTGATGTCAGACACGGCCTTCGCCGGGTCGGGCGTCACGGTGCCGGTCTTCGGGTTCGGCATCAGGTTGCGCGGACCGAGCACCTTGCCGAGCCGGCCGACCTGGCCCATGAGCTCGGGGGTGGAGACGGCCGCGTCGAACTCGAGGTAACCGCCGGCCACCTTCTCGATCAGCTCGGCGCCGCCGACCTCGTCGGCACCGGCGGCCAGAGCCGCCTCGGCCGCGGGACCCGTGGCGAACACGATGACGCGCGCGGTCTTACCTGTGCCGTGCGGCAGGATGACCGTGCTGCGGACCATCTGGTCGGCCTTGCGCGGGTCGACCCCGAGCTTCAGCGCGACCTCGACGGTCGAGTCGAACTTCTGGGAACCGGTCTTCTTGACCAGCTCGACGGCCTCCGTCGGGGCATAGAACCTGCCCTCTTCGAGCAGGGCGGCTGCGGCGCGGTAGGCCTTGGACTTCTGAGCCATGATTACGCCTCCACCGTGATCCCCATCGACCGGGCGGTGCCCGCGATGATCTTCATGGCCGCCTCGACGTCGTTCGCGTTGAGGTCGACCTGCTTCTGCTCGGCGATTGCGCGCACCTGGTCGCGGGTGAGCTTCGCGACCTTGACCGTGTGCGGGGTCGCCGACCCCTTCTGCACGCCGGCGGCCTTCTTGATGAGCTCGGCGGCCGGCGGGGTCTTGAGGATGAACGTGAACGAACGGTCCTCGTAGACGGTGATCTCCACGGGGATCACGTTGCCGCGCTGGTTCTCGGTGGCCGCGTTGTAGGCCTTGCAGAACTCCATGATGTTCACGCCGTGCTGACCGAGAGCCGGACCGATCGGCGGAGCGGGGTTGGCCTGACCGGCCTGGATCTGGAGCTTGATCAGCCCCGTCACCTTCTTCTTGGGCGCCATGAGGCACTCCTTACTTTTCGAGCGTGATCACACACGCGCTTCCACGAACCAGGCGGACCCTGGCAGTGGTGGGGTAACCGGATGAGTTTACTAGAGCTTCGTCACCTGGTCGAATGAGAGCTCGACCGGGGTCTCGCGCTCGAACAGCGAGACGAGCACGGTGAGCTTGCCGCTCTCCGGCTTGATCTCGCTGATGGTTCCGGGAAGACCCGCGAACGAGCCCTCTTTGATCGTGATGGTCTCGCCGACCTCGAAGTCGATCTCGGCGGGGATGACGCGCGCCGCGGCCTTGCCGCCCTTCGCGCCGGCACCGGCCTTCGCCGGGGCCTCCACGACCTGCACGAGGCTCTTCAGCATGTTGAAGGCCTCTTCGAAACGCAGCGGCGTCGGGTTGTGCGAGTTGCCGACGAACCCGGTGACGCCGGGTGTGTGGCGCACGACCGACCAGCTGTCCTCGTTGAGGTCCATGCGCACCAGCACGTAGCCGGGGATGCGCACGCGGTTCACCAGCTTGCGCTGGCCGTTCTTGATCTCGACCACGTCCTCCATCGGCACCTGGACCTCGAAGACGTAGTCCTCCATCGCCATCGACGTGCGCCGGGACTCGATGTTCTGCTTCACGCGCTTCTCGAATCCGGCGTACGAGTGGATGACGTACCACTTGCCGAACTTCGCCTTCAGCTCGTTGCGGAAGTCCTCGTACGGGTCGACGTCGGGCTCGGACTCCTCGCCGTCGACGGTCTCCTCGTCCTCGGTCGCCTCCGCGGCGGCCTCCGCCTCGTCGGCGGAATCGATGTCGAGGGCGTCGTCGACGATCGCGTCGGCCTCCGGGTCCTGTGCGGCATCGAGGGCGTCGAGCAGCTCGGTCAGGCCGGCCTCGACGTCGGTCTCGTCCTCGGGGATCACGTGGATCGCGCGGCTCTCGGCGTTGCCGACGGAGGCGACCTCGTTCTCGAGGATGTTGCCCTCCTGGGCCTCATCCTCTTCGGAGGACTGCTCTGCCGCGGTCGCGAGGTCGATGTCGCGGCGCTCTTGTTCGCTCATGCTTCTTTCGTCTCTTCGGAGGTGCTTTCGGGGATCGGTCCGCGTCAGGGCGCGAACGACCCGTCGCCGAACACCCAGGCCACACCCCAGCCGAACAGGTAGTCCATGCCGTACACGAGGGCCATCATGATGATGACGAACACCAGCACCACGCCCGTGTAGCTGAACAGCTCACGCCGCGTGGGCGTGACGACCTTCCTCAGCTCGGTGAACACCTGGCGGATGAAGAGGGCGATACGCGAGAACGGGCCACGGCGCTCAGCGCGCTCCCGCTTGGCACTCGCGACGAGGTCCTCACTCGGCTCGTCGACAACCTTGCGTGCCACTCTCTCACCACCGTTTCGGCTGTTCTGATCTCCGACGGATGTCAGAGACTCATGCTTCTGATAAGCGCAGGGCGGACAGGACTCGAACCTGCAACCTGCGGTTTTGGAGACCGCTGCTCTACCAATTGAGCCACCGCCCTAAGGCTGTGGCAGGTTCCGGGCATGCGAAAGCATCCCGTTTCCGGCCACCTGTTCGAGTGTAGGGCATGGATGCGGGCCCCCGCTCCGCGCCCTCGCTGCCCCCCGCTGCGTTCCCGCTTCGGGGGTCCTTGCCCCCCGCTGCGTTCCCACTTCGGGGGTCCTTGCCCCCCGAAGTGGGGCCACCCGCACTCGGGCTGATGCCGTCATAGCCGACGGGGTAGACCGTCTCTTGGTGTGAGGGGCACTAACCAGCTCCCACACAACCAGTAGTGATCAGGGATGCTCGCAGGCCTTCCTGACCGCTCAACAGGATCAGGAAGGCATCGTCGTGTTCACACACAAGCACCCGCGCACGACAGCTCGGGGCACGGGATTCGGTCGCCGGATGGCGGCGGCCACCACCGCACTCGCTCTCGGCGGGGCATTCGCCATCGCCGGAAGCGCACCCGCCATGGCGGCCGAAGGCCCCGAGGGTCACGTCTCCTGGGCGCAGGCCCAGTTCCTCTCCGGCGCGATCGCCGGAGTCGACCTCGACACCGTCGCCTCGGTCGAGCCGGCCGAGGCGTGGAGCGACGGCGAAGGCCCGACGATGACGGACAAGGATCCGCTCGCCGTCAAGGCTCTCAATACCGTCCAGGTCGGCACGGGCGACCCGGTCCAGGTGAACGTGGACGGCGCGCAGGCGGGCGTCCTCGGGCAGTTCGCCAGCGCGAGCGCCGACGGGCAGTCGTTCGCCGCGACCGGTGCGGTCGTCGACGACGGCGGCGTCGGCATCGGCGAGGACGTCGCCATGCCGGGCGCCAACGCCGACGTCGACCTCAACGGCGCCCTCGGCGGCCAGTTCGCCTCCAACCTCGAAGACCTCGGGCTGACGATCACGGCGATCGGTGCACAGGCCCAGGCGGATGGCGCCGACGCCTCCGGCGACTACCGCCTCGACGGCCTGGTGCTGCACATGAAGAGCCCCGCGATCTCCGACCTGACCGAGAAGGTCAACACGGCGCTGGATTCGATCAGCTCGCGCGTCGCGAACCTCGACGGCTCGGACGGCGACCTGCTCGCCGTGGTGAACGGCCTCCTGCAGAAGATCTCGCCGAGCCTCAGCCTGCTCGGCGCGGACTCCTCGGTGTCGGCGACGATCAAGATGGGTGATCTGCGTCAGGAGGTCGAGGACCTGCTCGCCTCCCAGTACGGCGGATCCGGCGTGAGCTTCGACCTCGAGACGGGCGAGATCCTGATCGACCTGGCGAAGATCCACGGCGGCGACCTCAACGATCTGCCGGTCGGCACGGAGCTGCTGAGCTCGCCGATCATCAACGCCGTGCTGCAGAGCATCACCGGGCGGGTGACCCTGATCGCCGACCAGGTGGTCAACCGGGTCAAGGATGTGCTGAACGCCGCAACGGTGAACGTGCACGCCAACGTCGACCTCGATGTCGCGCAGTCCCCGCTCGTGAAGCAGGTCTGCGAGACGGTGCAGCAGATCATCCAGGTGCCGACGAACGTCATCGAGCGGGTCACCATCCAGGTGCCCGTCGTGGATGGCGTGGTCGCCCAGGTCGTGAACGGCGTCCCCGTGCTGAACGGGGTGCCGATCGTCGGCAACCTCGTCGGCGGCTCGCTGGGCGGCCTGCTCGGCGGGACCGGCTCCACGGTCACCTGGATCACTCAGACCGTCGACAAGACGGTGACGAAGCTCGTCGACCAGACGGTGGAGAAGCTGGTGTGCACCGATCAGGTGACGGAACTCCCCGCGCTGAAGACGAGCGCCGACATCGACATCGCCGGAACGGTCGGGGAGTTCCTCGCCGGCAGCGACGTCGATGCCAGCGCCGTCATCAAGCTGCTCGGCATCGTGAACCACACCTTCGATCTGGATGCCGCCACCGGCGGGATCGCCGACGTCCTGATCGACAACCTGTTCGACAACGACAGCGCGATCAGCGAGTTGACCGACGCGCTGCACACCGGTCTGGTGGAGCCGGCGGTCGACGGCCTGCTGGACGGCGACGCCGCGGTCGGCAGCGCACTGACCGACGTGCTGTCGATCAAGGTGAACCTCCAGGAGCTGAACGACGGCACCTTCACCCAGACGGCGCTGCGGGTGACCGCGCTGGGCGGCCTGGGCTCCGGCGTCGGCGGTGTCGGCGGCATCCTGGGCACGGCCGTCACGGCGGACGGGCTCGCGGAAGTGAACCTCGCACAGGCTTCTGTGGGCCCGAACGTGACGCGGGTCGAGGACCCGTGTGTGGGCGACTGCGGTGTCGGTGGCGAGACGACCACACCGACGGGCGGCGGTCGGATCACCGCCCTCGGCGCGCTCGCCATGACCGGCATCAACATCATGATGCTGGTGCTGATGGTCCTCGCACTGCTGGCAGCGGGTGCCTATCTGGTGCGGGAGAACTACCTGCGGAACCGTGCGGTGGCCCCCACCGACGAGTAACCCGGTAGTTCAGAAGCCGGGACCGCCAGCCCCTCAGCCTCGGCGGTCCCGGCTTCGTTCGTTAAGCTCGGGTCGTGGGACGAATCAGCACGCGTGTCGGGGCGATCGCCGAGTCGGCGACGCTGAAAGTGGATGCCAAGGCCAAGCAGCTGAAGGCGGACGGCCGCCCGGTGATCAGCTACGCCGCGGGGGAGCCGGACTTCCCGACGCCCGAGCACATCGTCGAGGCCGCCGTCGCCGCGGCGCGCGACCCGAAGAACCACCGCTACACCCCGGCCGCCGGGCTGCCCGAGCTGCGCGAGGCGATCGCCGCGAAGACCCTGCGCGACAGCGCCCTCGAGGTCAGCCCGTCGCAGGTGATCGTCACCAACGGCGGAAAGCAGGCCGTCTACCAGTCGTTCGCGACACTGCTCGACCCGGGCGACGAGGTGCTGCTTCCCACCCCGTACTGGACCACGTACCCGGAGGCGATCAAGCTCGCCGGCGGCGTTCCGGTCGAGGTGTTCGCGGGAGCCGACCAGGACTACCTCGTCACCGTCGAGCAGCTCGAGGCCGCGCGCACCCCGAAGACGAAGGTGCTGCTCTGGGTGTCGCCGTCGAACCCGACGGGCGCCGTGGCATCCCCCGAGCAGACCGCCGCGATCGCCGAGTGGGCGGAGGCCAACGGGCTGTGGGTGATCTCCGACGAGATCTACCAGAACCTGACCTACGACGGCCAGCGTGCGGCCAGCATCACCGAGGCCGTCCCCGCGCTCGCCGACCGCACCATCCTGGTCAACGGCGTCGCCAAGACCTACGCGATGACCGGCTGGCGCGTCGGGTGGATGATCGGCCCGGCCGACGCGATCAAAGCCGCCTCGAACCTGCAGTCGCACCTGAGCTCGAACGTGTCGAACGTCTCGCAGCGTGCCGCGATCGCCGCCCTCACCGGGCCTCAGGATGCCGTGGCGACCATGCGCGACGCCTTCGACCGCAGGCGGCGCGCCATCGCATCCGGGCTGTCGCAGATCGACGGCGTCGTGTGCCCGCTGCCGGAGGGTGCGTTCTACGTCTACCCGGATGTGACCGGTCTGCTCGGCCGCGAGTGGGGCGGCGTCACGCCGCGCACCTCGCTGGAACTGGCCGACCTCATCCTGGATCAGGTCGAGGTGGCGGCCGTCCCGGGCGAGGCGTTCGGCCCGAGCGGGTACCTGCGCTTCAGCTACGCGCTCGGCGACGACGACCTCGCGGAGGGCGTCAGCCGGCTGCAGAAGCTCTTCGGCTGATCGGATTGGACCCCGTTCGCGGGACGGGTGACCGGCGGGCGATGAACAGGCCCGTCTAACACCAGGATGGGGACTGGGGACGTGCGTGCGCGCCCGGATACCGTCGACGGAGCGAGGAGTTGGGAACTCGCCAGGTCGCAGTATCCACCCGCATATCCCCTGGAGTCCCAACACCATGACGCCCGATCGTCCGTGGAGACGCGCGCGCCTCCACGTCATCATCACCGCCCTGATCGCCGCCGTTCTGACCGGAGCCCTGCTCGTTCCGCAGAACGCCTTCGCCGCTCCGACCGCGTCCCCCGCGGCCGGAGCGAGCGTCGCCCAGATGACCCAGTACGTCTGGGCAGCGCAGAACCAGGTCCGCTACGACGCCGGGCTCCCCACCGGGTACGCCCGCGACTCGCGACTCGACAAGGTCGCGGCCGACTGGGCGTACCAGCAGTGGCTGAACGGCAAGATGAGCCACAACCCGAACTACTCGTCCCAGATCCCGGCGGGATGGCAGCGGGCCGGCGAGAACGTGGCGAGCGGATACTCGTACACCCAGGTCGTCGCGGCCTGGAAGGCGTCGCAGAGCCACTACGCCAACATGGTGTTCGACTACACCTCGGTCGGCATCGGGTACTACGAGGCCGACGGCCGGCGCTACTGGTCGGTCGTGTTCGGCAAGTATCCGGGCACCGCGGTGCCGGCGAAGCCGTCGAGCACCTCGACACCGGCTCCCGCGCCGGCACCCACGACGACACCCACACCCGGCGCCACCCCGGCGCCCACGGCGACGCCGGCCCCGAGCACGCCGCCCGCCTCGGGCAGCTACCCGGCGGAACCCGCGGCCCCCGCGGGCACCCCGATCGCCCTCGCGTCCCCGTCGTTCGAGGGCAGTTCGTCGGGGTGGACCGGTGGGTCCGGGATCGAGGGCCCGACGACGGGCGCCCGCGGCGGCAGGTACGACCTGACGGCAGTCGGCGGCACCGTGTCGCAGACCGTGAACGTCGCACCCCAGGCGGGCGAGGCGTACACGGCGACCATCTGGGTGAAGCCCGGCGGGTCGAGCAAGGTCTCCGGCTCGCTGCGGCTGACCGCTCTCGGCGGCTCGGCCGAGGCCGCCACCGTCACCTTCAGCGTGAGCAGCGGCTGGATGAAGGTCAGCGTCCCGCTCTCCGTCGCGAGGTCCGGCCACACGGCTCTGCGTATCGAGGTGATGCTGAACTCGGGCGACATCCGGCTCGACTCGGCGTCGCTGGTGCGCACCCGCACCGCCCCGGCGCCCTCCGCTCCGGCCCCCGCGCCGGCGCCCAGCACCACGCCCGCACCCGCGCCGGCACCCTCGAACGGCGGCGGCCTGCTCGGCGGCCTGCTCGGGACGAAGCCGAGCACGGCACCGGCGCCCGCCGCCCCGCCCGCACCCGCCCCCAGCACGCCCGCTCCGGCGCCGGCACCGGCCGCCCCGGTCCCCGCTCCCCCGGCACCGCAACCGGCGCCGTCGTCGGGCGGGCTGCTGGGAGCCCTGCTCGGGCTCTGAGTCAGGGCAGCCTGTCGGGGTGCGCAGCTAGCTGAGGGAGCTGCGCGCCTCCGACAGCACGTCCGCCGCGATCGCGTCGAGCAGGGGGGACCTCAGGTTCCACTGCTGCCAGTAGAGCGGCACGTCGATAGCGTCGCCGGGAGCGAGATCGACGACGCCGGGTCGTGCCGCGCGCTGGGAGTCGGGGAGCATCCCCCACCCCAGCCCGAGGGCAAGCGCGTCCGCGAAGTCGGCCGAGGCCGGAACGTAGTGCCGCGGCGGCTCCAGCCGGCGCCGCGAGACCGACCGCAGGTACCGGGTCTGCAGTTCGTCGCTGCGGTCGAAGTCGACCACCGGGGCGACGGCGAGCGCGTCGGCGGTGACGCCGTCCGGGAACCAGCGCGCGGCGAACGCCCGCGTCGCCGCAGGGCGGTACCGGATGCGACCCAGACGCGTGACGGTGCATCCGGGCACGGCCTGCGACTGGGAGGTGACGGCAGCCATGACGGTGCCGTCACCGAGGAGCGCTGCGGTGTGGTCCTGATCCTCGCGATGCAGGTCGAGGACCACAGGCAGGCGTTCGGCCGCCCGCGCGAGGGCGGGCAGTATCCAGGTGGCCATGGAGTCGGCGTTCACCGCGATCGGCACCGTCACACGGCCTTCGCCCGATTCGCCGAGGGCCTCCACGGCGTCGTGCTCGAGCAGGGCGAGCTGGCGCGCCAGCCGGATCAGGGCGGCTCCGGATGCGGTGGCCCGCACGGGCTTGGACCGCACGACGAGCACGCGGCCGAGTTCCCGCTCGAAGGCCTTCACCCGCTGGCTGATCGCGGACGGGGTGACACTGAGCACGCGCGCAGCGGCGTCGAAGGTGCCGGCGTCGACGACGGCGGCGAGTGTCTCGAGCTGCTCGCGGTCGAATCTCATCATCAGTGATTCTAATGGTGCATGAGAATCCGTAGCTGTGTTTCATGTGCCTGAATGCGTAGCGTGACAGCATGCCCGCTCCCCTGCTCGCCGCACTCGCCGGCCTCGGCCTCGGCCTGTCGCTCATCGTCGCGATCGGAGCGCAGAACGCCTACGTGCTGCGGCAGGGCCTGCGCCGCGAACACGTCGTCGCGGTCATCCTGATCTGCGCGCTGAGCGACCTGGTGCTGATCTCGCTCGGCGTGGGCGGCGCGGGGCTGATCTTCGACGCGGTGCCGTGGCTGGTGCTCGTGGTCCGGTTCGCGGGGGCGGCGTTCCTGCTGGTCTACGCGATCCTCGCCGCGCGCCGGGCCCTCCGCCCCACCCAGACCCTGGCCGCCGACGACACCCCGAAGCGCAGCGGCCTCGCCGTCGTCGTCACCACGGCGCTGGCACTCACCTGGCTGAACCCGCATGTCTACCTCGACACGGTGGTGCTGCTCGGCTCGATCGCCAGCACCCACGGCGCCGACCGCTGGTGGTTCGGCGCGGGTGCCGGGGTCGCCAGCATCCTGTGGTTCACGGCTCTCGGGCTGGGGGCCCGGCTGCTGGCACCGGTGTTCGCCCGCCCGCTGGCGTGGCGCATCCTGGACGGTCTGATCGCCGTGGTGATGTTCGCGATCGCCGTCTCGCTCGTGGTGGGGGCCTTCTAACCCGCCAGCACTTCGTCGATCTCGGCACGGGTCGGCATCGACGTCGAGGCGCCCGGCCGGGTTACCGAGATGGATGCGGCGACGGTCGCCGCCCGCAGTGCGTCCTCCAGCGGCGCACCCTCGGCGAGGAACGCCACCAGGGTCCCGGCGAACGTGTCCCCCGCCGCCGTCGTGTCGACCGGCTCGACCGTGCGCGGAGGCACCTCCAGCTCGACCTTCCCGCCCCGCGCGACCAGCGCGCCGCGGGAGCCGCGGGTCATGACGATCAGCCCGTCGGTGATCCCGCTGAGCCTCGCCGCCGCCTCGGTCTCGTCGGAGATCCCGGCGAGCTCGCACGCCTCCTGCGCGTTCGGGATGAGGATGTCGGTCAGCTGCAGCAGCGCCTCGTCGACCTTCTGCACCGGCGCCGGCGTCAGCACTGTCGTGATGCCGAGCCCGCGCGCCACCACGAACGCCTCGCCGATCAGCTCGATCGGGCGCTCGAACTGGGCGACCAGGTATCGGGCCTTCTCGATCTCGCGCCGCGAACCGTCGTCCAGCGCGGTGATCGCCGCATTCGCACCCGAGACGACCACGATCGCGTTCTCGCCGCCGTCGAGCACCGAGATGTGCGCGGTGCCGGTCGGGTCATCGACCTCGCGCACCCCGGAGGTGTCGATCCCGTCCTGCTCGAGGCAGCGGCGCAGGGCCTCGCCGAAACCGTCCCGTCCGATCGCCCCGAGGAACCCGACATCGCCTCCGGCGCGTGCCGCCGCGACCGCCTGGTTGAGCCCCTTGCCGCCGGGGATCGTCGCGAACGACGACCCGAACATCGTCTCGCCGGGGTGGGGCAGCCGCGGCTGCCGCACCACCAGATCCATGTTCGCGCTGCCCAGGACGACGATGGCACTCATGCCGTCAGCGTATTAGGCGTTCTCCTTCCGGAAGGTGCGCGTGCCGATGATCATGAAGACCACGAAGATCACCACCGCCCAGACCGACCCCCAGAGGATCGGCTCGCCGAAGTCGCCCACGAAGGCGGCGCGGATCGCGTCGACGATGTGCTTGATCGGCACGAAGTCGCTCACGGTCTGCAGCCACTGCGGCGCGAGGGTCATGGGCAGCAGGATGCCGGAGAGCAGCAGGATCGGCAGCGCGATCGAGTTGATCAGCGGCGCCATCACGTCCTCGCTCTTCGTCACCAGGGCGAGCGCGTTCGAGGCCGCGGCGCACGACGCGCCCAGCAGCAGGGTCAGGACCAGCCCGTACAGCATCCCGGTCACCGAGGCGCGCAGGCCGAACGCGTAGCCCAGCGCGATGAGCACGATGCCCTGCACCAGCAGCTGCAGCACGTCGCGCAGGATGCGGCCGAGCAGCAGCGCGGTGCGGCTCGCCGGGGTGACGCGCTCGGCCTCGATCACGCCGGCCCGCCATTCGGCGACCAGCCCGAACCCGGCGAACAGCGCGCCGAAGATCCCGAGCTGCACGAGCAGGCCGGGCACGAACACGGTGTACGCGTTGTCGGCGCCGAAGGTGCCGGCGAGCGGCTCGAGCAGCGGGCCGAACAGGCTCAGGTACAGGATCGGCTGGGCGAGCCCGATGATCACCCAGGCGGGGTTGCGCAGCGCGATCCGCAGCTGGCGCCAGAACACGATCCAGGTCTCGCGGGCGAAGTTCATGCTGCTTCCTCTCGCAGTGAGCGGCCGGTCACGGTCAGGAACACGTCGTCGAGGGTGGGGCGACGCACCTCGATCGAGTCGAGGGCGATGTCGTCTTTGTCGAGGGCGCGCAGCAGGCCCGCCAGCTCGCGCCCGGCATGCGGCACGCGCATGCTGACGGTGAGGCCGTCGACCGCCGCCGTCCCGCCGAGGGCGCTCAGGGCGTCGGCGGCTCGAGCCACGGTGGACGGGTCGACGAGCACCAGCTCGACCAGGTCCCCCGAAACCGACTGCTTCAGCGCCTCGGGGGTGTCACTCGCCACGATCCGCCCGTGGTCGATGACCAGGATGCGATCGCAGAGCGCGTCCGCCTCGTCCAGATAGTGGGTGGTGAGGAAGATCGTCGCACCCCGCTCGGTGCGGAGCGCCGAGATGTGCTCCCAGAGGTTGGCACGCGCCTGAGGGTCGAGACCCGTGGTCGGCTCGTCGAGGAAGATCAGCGTCGGATCGTGCACCAGGCCCATCGCGATGTCGAGCCGGCGGCGCTGGCCGCCGCTCATCGCGCCCGGCTTGCGGCTCCAGAGTCCGTCGAGGTCGAGCTGCTCGAACAGCTCGCGGCCGCGCTTCTCGGCCTGAGCCTTCGAGATGCCGTAGAGCCGGCCGTGGTCGACGACCTCCTCGCCGGCGAGCGCCTCGGGAAGGGTCGAGCCCATCTGGGAGACGTACCCGATGCTGCGGCGCACCTGAGCCGCCTGGGTGGCGACATCGAACCCGGCCACGGTGGCAGAGCCGGCGGTCGGCGTGAGCAGCGTCGTCAGCATGCGCAGGGTCGTGGTCTTGCCTGCACCGTTCGGGCCCAGGAAGCCGACGATCTCGCCCGCCTCGACGTCGAGGTCGACCCCGGCGACCGCCGTGACCTCGGTCTTCACCCGGCCTTTGCGGGTGGTGAAACTGCGCGCGAGTCCGCGGGCGTGGATCATCCTGCCTCCTTGTTCAAACTTGATTATTCAAGTTTGAACAACTGGTGTCAAGATGTGGCGTCGATCGCCGCTTGATACCGGGCGCGCTCCTCCGCCATGCGCCAGCCCGGATCGTCCGCGGGAGGCATCCAGGCGTGCTCCCCCTCACCGCGGAACACCAGACCGCCGTCGCGGACCTCGCCCTGCAACTCGATCAGCCAATCGAGTTGCGCGCGCATCAGCGCGAGCTCGAGGCGCAACTCGCTCAGCACGTGCGGCGGCACCGGGAGCGGCTCGCGCAGCGCGTCCAGCTTGGCGTCGAACTCCTCCACCCCGGCCCAGAACAGCCGGATGCGCTCGGCGACCGCATCCAGGAACTGCGCGCGGCTCAGCGTCGCACCGAAGTTCATCGCCACGCGCATCGGCAGGGCGTCACCCGAATCCGGGACCGTCGCGATCGCGTCGAACACCATCCGCTCGAACTCCGCCGAGCCGTCGGGCGTGACCGTGTAGACCGCGACCGGGCGCGCCCCCTCCAGCTCGACATCGTGGCGGGCGATCGCCCCCTGCTTCTCGAGCGTCGTGAGCATCGAATAGATGGAGCCGGGGTTCACGTGCGCCCAGCGCTCCACCTCCCAGCTCAGCAGCTCGCGCCGCAACTGGTAGCCGTTCACCGGCCCGAAGATCTGCACCGCGCCGAGCACCAGCATGCGGGTGGTGAGCGCGGACATGTCATCAGGGTACGCCGTGTTCAAAGTTGAACGGCAGGTGGTGCGCCCGGGCGCCCGCTCCCTAGAGCTCGACCCCCACCAGCACCGGCTCGTTCTGCAGTCGCACCCCGAACTCCGACTCCACCCGGGTCTGCACGAACCGGGCCAGCTGCACCACATCGGCCGCGGTCGCCCCACCCCGGTTCACGATCGCCAGCGTGTGCTTCGACGAGATCGCGGCACCCGAGCCCGGCAACGAGAACCCGCGGGCGATGCCCGCCCGCTCGATCAACCAGGCCGCACTCAGCTTCACATCCGCCCCGCCCGACGGCGGCGGGGGGATCTGCGACCCCAGCGGAAGCACCCGATCCTCCGGCTCCGGCTCCGTCGGAAAGCGGGGCGCATCAGCCGGCAGCGTCCGGGCGAACGCCTCCGACACGATCGGGTTGGTGAAGAACGACCCCGCGCTCACCGAATCCGGGTCCGCGGGATCCCACACCATCCCCTTGCTCGAGCGGAGCGCCAGCACCGCGTCGCGGGCCGCCTGAAGCGGCACGCGCGCCCCGAGCTCCACCCCCAGCGCCGACGCGAGCTGCGAATACGCGACCGGAGCCGAGAGGCCGGAACCGTCGAGCAGGGCGAGTTCGATGCTCAGCACCACGCCGAGGCGTCCGCGCTTCAGGGCACTCGTGCGGTAGCCGAGGTCCAGCTCCGACGCCGGCAGCGTCACCACCTCGCCCGACTCGACGTCGAGGAAATCGACCGCGAGGAGTGTGTCGCTCAGCTGCTGCCCGTACGCCCCGATGTTCTGGATCGGGCCCGCGCCCGCCGTCCCCGGGATCCCGCTCAGCGCCTCGATGCCCGCCAGGCCCTGCCCGACGGCGAAGGCGACCACCGCATCCCACGGCTCACCTGCCTCGACCCGCAACCGCGGCATCCCGTCGGTGGCGCGCTCGATGCCGCGATTCGCGACGCGCAGCACATTGCCGGCAAACCCCTCGTCGGCCACCACCAGGTTGGAGCCGCCGCCGAGGATCAGCCAGTCCTCTGGTTCCGACCAGAATCTCAGGGCCGCCTCGACGACCTGCTCGCGCGTCGTCGCCTCGACGAGCGTTCCGGCCGGGCCGCCGACGCGAAGAGTGGTGAGGTCGGAGAAGTTCACGGAGTGACGCGGACCTGCGCCTTGCCGAGCACGGTCTGATCCGCGAACGTGACAGTCAGGTCGATGCGCGTGCCCTCGTCGTCGATGGCGCCCACCTTCGCGACGACGGTGACGTCGGCGCCGGCCGCGGCATCCACCGGCACCGGGCGCGTGAACTTGGTCTGGTAATCGGTCACCTTGCCGCTGTCGCCGCCCAGCCACTCGACCACCGGCTGAACCGAGAGACCCATGGTCAGCATCCCGTGCGCGAGCACCCCGGGGAGCCCCACCGACTGGGCCACATCGTCGCGGTAGTGGATCGGGTTGAAGTCACCGCTCGCCGCCGCATACCGCACCAGTGTGTCGCGGGTCAGGTGGTAGGTCTTCTCGGCGACCACGTCGCCCACCTGAAGGGTCATTCGTCGCCCCGAACGACCAGGGTGGATGCGGCGGTCACCACGTGCGCGCCCGACGCGTCGGCGATGCTCGACTCCGCCGTCACCATGGCGTGGCCGCCGAGGGTCTTCACGCTCGTCACCGTCATCGTCGCGGTCAGCTCGTCGCCGGCCACGATCGGGCGGCTGAAGGTGAACCGCTGGTCGCCGTGCACGACGCGGCTGAAGTCGACGCCGGCATCCTCGTCGGAGAGCAGCTGCTGCAGCGTCGCATCCTGAATCACGGTCGCGAAGGTCGGCGGGGCGACCACGTCGGCGTACCCGGCGGCGCGCGCCGCGTCGGGGTCGAGGTTCAGCGGGCTGGTGGCGAGCACCGCGCGGGCGAACTCGCGCACCTTCTCTCGGCCCACCAGGTACGGGGGCGTGGGCGGATAGCTGCGACCCTGCAGGTCGGGGTTCACGGGCACGTTGCCATGTTAAAGGGAGAAGCCCCGCGACCGTCGCTGGTCGCGGGGCTTCCCGAAGTATGTGGATCTACTGGCAGCTCTCGCACTGCAGGTCGTCCATCGGGTCGACCGGAACTGCGTAGTCTCCGACGCTGTCGTAATCGTTCATGAGCATCCCCTCCATCTTGGTACAGCCGAAAAAGCCTGTCGAAAGTCTCAACCAGAGGTTTAATCTTCTGGCGTGGTCCTTCACTATATAACGGGAATTCCACCGATGTCATTCCACAACATGTAGTGATTCGGCGTGTCGCGATCTTTTCCCATTCTGCGGCGCACCACCGACATCCCGCGGGCGCGAGGGCACGCGCATCCGTCGCACAGTGCGCCCGAACGGGTGCCGAAACAGCAGGATGCGACGGATGAGTCGCGGATCAGGCCTGCGGGTCGCCCTCGGGGTCCGGCCCGGCGTAGGCATCCGACGTGAGCAGGAACTGGACGAGCTGCTCCACCAACTCCCAGTCCACCGGCTTCTTGAACGGGAACTTCACCGTGTCCTTGTCGCTGCGGTACTCCGCGAGCTCCTGCTCCAGCGCGGACGGCGCCTTGCGCACCGCATAGAAGCCCACGTGCTTCTTCCAGGCGGCCACGTAGATGGTGTGGCGGCCCTCGATCGCGAACGCCGGCATCCCGTACTTGATCTGCTCGAGCACCGGCTTCGACGACAGCCGGTGGATGAGCGCGCGGATACGCTCCAGGATCGATCGCACCTCCACCGGATAGCCGAGGATGTACTCGTCGACGGTGGTGGGAGTGGTGGCCATCCCTCGATCCTACGGTTCCGCGTCGTCCACCCCGACCGATGGGTGCGACGTTATACTTCCCTGTGCCCACCATCGAGAGCGCCGAATACCTCGCGCAGCCGCTTCTGACCTCGCCGGGCCAGCCCCTCCGCGTCGCGGTCTACTCCCGCATCTCGCGAGGCATCCGCACCGGCATCCTGCCGACCGGCGACCTGCTGCCGCGCGAGACCGAGCTGTGCATCTCGCTGGGGGTCAGCCGCACGGTCGTGCGGGAGGCCCTCATGCTGCTCGAAGAGGACGGTCTCATCGTCACGCGGCGCGGCGTCGGCCGGTTCGTGGCCGACACCATCCCGCACGAAGGACTCGACGCGTTCCAGCCCTTCGAGAACCTCTTCGCCGAGCCGGGCACCCGCGTCGACGTCCGCGTCATCGAATTCCAGAAGCAGGCCGTGACCGACTTCGTCTCCGACCTGCTGGGCCTCGAGAGCAGCGCCGAGTTCTGGTTCCGCGAGAGCGTCGTCATCCGCGACGGCGTGCCCGCCGCGCTCGTGCAGGAGTACATGCCGGTCGAGCGCTACCTCGCAACGCTCAGCGAGCCGGTGGCCCGCGAGCTCGCCGACGCCGGACGCGAGCAGGCGACCCTGCTCAGCGCGCTGACCGGACGGGTCGGCGCGCCGTTCACCGCCGGGCAGTGCCGCATCACCGCGAGCCTCGCCGGGCCGACCCGTGCGGCGCACCTCGACATCAAGCCATCGGACCCGCTCCTGGTGCTGACCCAGACGGCCGACCTGTCCGGTGTCCCCGCCTACATCTCCAAGTCGGCGATCCCGCCGACGTTCGCGCACCTCGGCGTCACGCAGTGGACGTTCGCCGGCGGCCGTTGATCAGCCCGAGCACGAGCAGCAGGGCCACCAGGGCCGCGGCCACCCAGAAGCCGGCGGAGGAGCCGAACGTGTCGACCAGCGCCCCGCCGAGTGCGGTCACGACGGCCTGACCGACGACCAGCGTGCTCTGCAGCGCGGTGAGGACGGTCGTCGCACGGCCGGCCGGGGCGGCCTCCGCACCCAGGCTGAACAGGGTCACCAGGACCGCCCCGACCCCGCAGCCGCTGAGGGCGAGGGCGGGCACCAGCGCGATCAGGGATCCGCTGAGCGCCAGCGCGGCACCGCCCGCGACGCCGAGGATCGCGAACACGGGCCAGCGTGCCGCGAGCGTGAACCGCGCCGGAAGCGCCGCGACCGCAAGCGCGACCAGGATCGCGCCGACGCTCATCGCGCCGTACACCACCCCTGCCTCCTCGACCTGACCGCGCTCGCGCATGAACGCGGTCACCGCGGTCAGGGTCGACCCGAAGACGCCGCCGACGAGGAACATCGCCGCGATCAGCAGCGGGATGCGCCCGGTGCGCAACAGGGAGCCGAGGCGCTGGTGGGCCACCCTCCCCGCACCGGCGGTCGCGGCATCCCGCATCGCCGGGGCGCTGCGCAGCGCGAACGCGATCACCGCGGTCGCGGTCAGCGCCATCGCGACGATCAACGGAGCGGCCGGGTGCACCAGGGCGGTCAGCAGCCCCACGAGCACCGGCCCGAGCACGAACGACGCCTCGTCGGCGATCGACTCGTAACTCATCACATACGAGGTCGCCCGAGCGCGCCGCTCGGCGGTCGCGGCGAGCGACGCGAAAGCGACCAGGCGCGAGCGCGAGAACGGCGACACCTGCGGGGTGCTCCCGCCGAGGACGACGGCGACGGCCACCAGCACGATGAGCGGCGCAGCCGCCGCCACCGCGATGAGCATCCCGGCGCCGGCCAGGATGCTGACCACGCTCACCAGGATCAGCACCGTGCGCTGACCGGCGCGGTCGGCGAGCGCCCCGATGCCGGGGCCGCAGGCAGCCGTTCCGATGCCGGCGGCGGCGGCCACCACTCCGGCCTCCGCCACCGAGCCTCGTGCCGTCGCGACCAGGGTCAGCACGCCGACGATCATCATCGCGAACGGCAGGCGCCCGGCGAAGGCGATCGGGAAGTAGCTCCAGCCGGTCAGCCGACCGAACGCCTGCGCGTCGGCGCGCAGACGCCCGGTCGGCATCGACTCAGGCCTTCGGCGAGGAGGGCGAGTCGACGGTGAAGGCGCCGGAGATGATGTCCGCCTTCAGCTGCGCGACCTCGTCGAGCAGTGCCGGGTCGAGCTTCGACTCCCAGTCGTGCGACGGTGCGATGTCGACGCCGCCGTTCTCGAGGGTGCCGATGTAGGGCGTGTTGTCGAAGTCGCCGTTCGCCGCCGCGAGGGTGACCTCCTTGGCCGCGGTGGTGAGGTTCTTCATCACCGAGGTCAGGTAGTAGGCCGAATCCTCGGGCGCCACGTTGTAGACGTCGGAGTTCACGCCGATGATGGCCTGCTCGCCGCCGCCGTCCTTGATCGCCTCGACGCTGGCCTTGAAGAGGGTGCCCGCGACCGGCATGATCACGTCGGCGCCCTGGTCGAGCAGGTTCTCGGTGATCGTCTTCGCCGCGACCTGGTCGTCGAAGCTGCCGACGAACGTGCCGTTCTGCGCCGCCTTGTCCCAGCCGACGACGGTCACGGTGGTGCCGTGCACCTCGTTGTAGTGGGCCACGCCGTCGGCGTAGCCGTCCATGAAGATCGTCACCGAGGGGAACGGCATGCCGCCGTAGGTGCCGACCACGCCCGTCTCCGAGGCCCCGGCGGCGAGGTACCCCGCGAGCACCGCGGCCTGCGCGGTGTCGAAGAGCACCGGCTTGACGTTGTCGAGCACGAGCGTGCTGAAGTCGTCGTTGGTGACGACGCTGTCGATCAGCGCGAAGTCCACGTCCGGGTTGTCCTGTGCGGCATCCCGTGTCGCGTTGGCGAGGGCGAAGCCGACGGTGACGATGAGATCGCAGTCCTCCGCGACCAGGTTGGCGATGTTGCTGTCGTACTGGTCTTCCGAGGCGGACTCGGCGGCCTTCGGCTCGACGCCGATCTCATCGGCGGCCTCCTTGACGCCGGTGTACGTCAGCTCGTTGAAGTCCTTGTCGTCGAAGCCGGTGAGGTCGGAGACCGCGCACGGCAGGAAGTCGCTGCCGGAGCCGTCACCCCCGCTCTCGGCGGGTGCGGCGCCGCAGGCGCTGAGGGTGAGCGCGGACAGCGCCGCGAGACCGACCAATGCTGTGATGCGTCGTTGCATTTTTCTCTCCTGTGGGGTGGGTGGGACGGGTCAGAGGCGGGCGAGCAGCGCCTCGCGCTGCGCGGGATGGAGGAACGCCGTATCGACGGAGTCGCGGTCGAGGGCGGCGAGGGCGGCCGGGGTCCAGCCGAGGCGGTCGGCGAGGACGCCGCGTTCGTCCGCGAGCGCCGAACCGGTCTGCATCGGGTTGTCGTCGCCGAGGACGACGCGGATGCCCGCGTCGCGGAACACGGGCGCGGGGTGCGCGGAGATCTCGGGGATCGCGCCGGTGTACCAGTTGGAGGTCGGGCACACCTCGATCACCACCCCCGCCTCCGCGCACCACCGCAGCACGTCGGGGTCGTCGGCGACGTGCGCGCCGTGACCGATCCGGCTCGCGCCGAGAAGCTCGACGGCCTCGCGAGCGGCGGATGCCGGGGCCGCCTCCGCGGCGTGGCAGGTGATCCCGAGACCGGCGGCCCGCGCGATCTCGAAGGCGGGGGCGTGCGGCTCGAGCTCGGGGAACAGCAACTCGTCCCCCGCCAGGTCGAATCCGACGATCACATCCCCGGCGGCGCCGGCGGCGGCGCGGGCGACCGCTTCGTTGACCTCGGGCGAGTGGTGCCGCAGCGCCGCCACGACCGCGCCGCTCGGCATCCCGGTCTCCTGCGATCCCGCGCGCATGCCGGCGGCGACGGCGGAGGTGACGTCGCCGATCCCCCGGTCGGTGTCGGTGTGGGTGGCCGGGCCGAAGCGCAGCTCGAGGTAGTCCAGGCCGGCTGCCGCCGCATCCTGCACCGCCTCGCGGGCGATGCGCTCGACCGCGGCGAGCGAACGGAAGAGCGGATACGTGGAGGCGACCTTCGTCAGATAGACGGTGAGGTCGGCGGGGCCTTCGAGCCGGATCGCCTGCTCCCAGCCGCCGGCGGGCTCGGGCACGCCGAGGTCGCGGGCGAGCTCGGCCGCCGTCTGGGGACGGACGCGTCCCTCGAGGTGGCTGTGCAGGTCGATGAGCATCGGGGTCAGAGCTCCAGGCGCACCGCGGTCTCGAGCGCCGCCTCGATGCTCAGCATCCAGCCGGACTTCAGCTTCTCCTTGATGCCGGAGTACAGGCTCGCGCCGTCGATCAGGTTGCTCGAGGTGGAGCAGATCATGCCGGCGCGGACGCCGCGCAGCCGGGCGACGACGTAGAGCGCGGAGCTCTCCATCTCGACGTTCAGCACGCCGATGCGGTTGAGCTCGGCGATCCACTCGGGGGTCTCGGCGTAGAAGGCGTCGTCGCTGGCGTTGATGCCGGTGTGCACCTTGGTGTCGGTGCCCGCGGTCAGCTCGCGCGCGGTCTCGGCGAGACTCATCGCGATGCCGAGGTCGGGGACGGCCGGGAATCCGTGGTGTACGTAGGCGGCCGTCGTGCCGTCGTTGCGCAGGGCGCCCTCGCTGACCAGCAGGTCCCCGGGGTTCACGCCGGCCTGCAGGCCGGCGGACGATCCCACGCGAATGAAGGAGGTGACCCCGACGCGGATGAGTTCTTCGACGGCGATCGCGGTGGAGGGGCAGCCCATGCCGGTCGACGTGGCGGTGATGTGCCGGCCCTTGTAGTACCCGGTCATCGTCTTGTGCTCGCGGTTGTGCGCGACCTCTTTCACGTCGGTGAGGAACTCGGCGACGAGGGGCACCCGGAACGGGTCTCCCGGCAGCAGCGCGACCGTGGACACCTCGCCGGGGGCGATCCCGATGTGGTACTGGCGCTCGCCGACGCCCACGGTGCTCTTATCGACGGTGCTCACGGGTGTCTCCTCGACGTTGGGGATGCGGCGAGTCTGATGTTATACCTCGTACCTCGTCGCGGCAAACGCGGCTTCCGTGATGCCTAGCTCCAGACCCCCGTCGGCCCGAGCAGGATCCGCCACACCCACTCCCCCGCGGTCTCCGGCGACGGCCGCGGGTCGCGCGTGACCCACGCGCTGAGCACCCCCATCACCGAGCCAGCGATCCCTGCCGCCACGACATCCACCGGCAGCCCCTGGAACACGTGGGCGCTCGACTGCTGGATGGTCTCGCTGACCGCCGCCTCGATGCGCGAACGCAGCCGCTCGGTGACGACCGGCGACCCGTGCTCGCCGAGGACGCGCCGGTAGACATCCGCGTGCTCGTCGAGGTGGCGCAGGTACGACAGCAGCGCCGCAGGCGGCCCCTCGATCGGGCCGGAGAGGTCGGGCAGCTCAGCCCCGGCGCGCTCCACGGCGGCGTCGAGGGCGTCGGCGAGCAGTGTCTCCTTGTCGGGGTAGTGCTGGTAGAAGCTGCTGCGGTTGACCCCGGCGCGCTCGACGATGTCGGCGACCGCGATGTCGTTCAGTTCGCGGTCGCGCGCGAGCTCGAGCAGCGCCTGCTGGAGGCTGCCGAGCGTTCGGCTGACGCGGGGGTCCATGCCGCGATTCTCGCAGGCGTTCCCCCCAACCTTCGGGTTTGCCGACATTCGTCTTTTTTCCAACACGCGTCGGATAACCTGGTCACGGCTCGACGCGGCGCCCCCACACCGTCCCAGAACGAAAGGCGCCGCCATGGCGAAACTGCTCTCCCGGCTCGGCATGCTCGCCGCGCGCCGCCCCCTCTCCGTCATCGGCAGCTGGCTCGTGCTGCTCGCCGTCGCCGCCGGCGCCTTCCTGCTGAGCGGCGGCGGGCTCGCCTCGTCGCTGAGCATCCCAGGCACCCCCACGGCGGTGATCAACGACCAGCTGCGCGACGAGCTGCCCGACCTCGGCGGCGCCACCGGCACCGTCGTCTTCCAGACCGCCGACGGCTCCTCGTTCGACGCGGACCAGCGCGCGAGCATCACCGGGCTGCTCGACGACATCGCCGCCATCGACGGCGTCGAGCGGGTCATCGATCCCTTCGCCACCGAGACCCAGCGCGACGCGCAGCAGCAGCAACTGGATGCCGCGACGGCCCAGCTGGACGCCGCGCGCCAGCAGCTCGCCCTCGCCCCCGCCGGCACCGTCGACGCCCAGCTCGCCGAGCTCGATGCGCAGAGCCACCAGCTCGTGCTCGGACAGCAGCTGCTGGATGCCGCCCACGACATCCGCACCGTCTCGTCGGACGGCGCCACGGCCCTCGGCATGGTCGTGTTCCACGATCAGCTCTTCGACCTCGACCCGGCCGTGAAGGCCGAGGTCAGCGCCGCCCTCGACGACGCGCGCATCCCCGGCGTGACCATCGACTACTCCTCCGAGATCGCGAACTCGCTCTCCGGCCTCATCGGACCGGGCGAGGTCATCGGCGTGCTCATCGCCGCCATCGTGCTGGTGGTCATGCTGCGCAGCCTGCTGCCCACCCTCATCCCGCTGGTGTCGTCGCTGATCGGGGTCGGAGTCGGCGTCGCCGGATCGCTCGCCTTCTCGGGGGTCGTCGAGATGACCTCCGTCACCCCGGTGCTCGGCGTCATGCTCGGCCTCGCCGTCGGCATCGACTACTCGCTGTTCATCATCAACCGGCACCGCCGCCAGCTGCGGGCCGGCATGCCCCTGCGCGAGTCGATCGGCCTCGCCAACGGCACGGCAGGCAACGCGGTGCTCTTCGCGGGGCTCACCGTGGTGGTCGCCCTGCTCGCCCTGAACGTGTCGGGCATCCCGTTCCTCGCCGTGATGGGCACCGTCGGCGCTGCCTGCGTTCTCATCGCGGTGGCGATCGCGCTGACCCTCACCCCGGCGCTGCTGCGGCTCATCGGCCCGCGCGTGCTGTCCCGCCGCGACCGTGAGCGCACTGCCGCCCCGGCGGGCAGGCCGCTGCGTGCCATGCGCACCCCGGTGGCCGTCGGCGTGCTCGCGGCGGCCGTCATCGGCCTGCTCGTCGTCGCGATCCCGGCGCTCTCGATGCGGCTCGGCCTGCCGGACGGCTCCTCCGAGCCGGTGGACTCCACCCAGTACCGCGCGTACACCGCGGTGGCGCAGGAGTTCGGCGCCGGTCAGAACGGACCCCTCCTGGTGGTCGCCGAGCCCGAGCGGCCGGTCTTCGACGAAGACGCCACCGAGCTGCAGGCCGAGGTCACCGGCTGGCTGATGAGCCAGGATGACGTGGTCGCCGTCGCGCCGGTCGGCACCTCCGCAGACGGCGGCTTCCTCGCCTTCCAGGTCGTCCCGGCGGACGGGCCGTCGAGCGAGTCGACGGAGCAGCTCGTGCACGACCTGCGCGAGCACGCGACCCTCGGCGGCGACGTCCAGATCGGTGTCGCCGGCCAGGCGAGCGGCAACATCGACATCTCGGCGAAACTCGCCGGGGTGCTGCCGCTCTACCTCGGCCTCGTCATCGGCCTGTCGCTGCTGATCATGACGCTGGTGTTCCGGTCGCTGCTCGTGCCGCTGATCGCGACCGGCGGATTCGTACTGTCGCTGTTCGCCGCCCTCGGGGCGATCGTCGCGGTGTTCCAGTGGGGCTGGGCCGGCGAGCTCTTCGGCGTGCACGATCCGGGACCCATCCTGAACTTCGCGCCGATCATCATCATCGGCGTGCTGTTCGGGCTCGCCATGGACTATCAACTGTTCCTGGTCTCCGGAATGCGCGAGGCGTACGTGCACGGCACCCCGGCCCGGGCCGCCGTCGTGGCGGGTCGGCGGAACGGGCGCGCGGTGGTGACCGCTGCGGCGATCATCATGGCGTCGGTGTTCGGCGGCTTCGTGTTCTCGCACCTCACGATGGTGCGGCCGCTCGGATTCGGGCTGGCGGTCGGCGTGCTGTTCGACGCGTTCGTGGTCCGGATGCTCATCGTGCCCGCGCTGATGCACCTCGCCGGCGACAAGGCCTGGTGGCTGCCGCGGTGGCTGGATCGCATCCTGCCGGATGTCGACGTCGAGGGTGCCGCGCTCGAACGCGCGCACGCCGAGGTGGCCCCGGGCATCGAGCAGCGCGAGGCGGCCGCCGTACGCTGACCCCATGCGCGTGGTGATCGCCCCGGATTCGTTCAAGGGCTCGGCACGCGCAGCGGATGCGGCGGAGGCGATCGCCGACGGCTGGCGTTCCGTGCGCCCCCGCGACGATCTGCTGCTGCTCCCTCAGGCGGACGGCGGCGAAGGCACCCTCGACGCCATCGCGCCGGCGGTCGCGGGGGCGCGTTTCCACGAGCTGGAGGTGACGGGGCCGGACGATCGGCCGGTGACCGCGCGCTGGCTCGAGCTCCCCGGCGGGGAGGCGGTGGTCGAGCTCGCGGAGAGCTCGGGCCTGCCGCTGATGGCTCGGCTCGATCCGCTCGGCGCGACCACGTTCGGCCTCGGCGAGGTCATCGGGTCCGCGCTCGACGCGGGCGCGATGTCGCTGGTGATCGGACTCGGCGGGTCCGCGAGCACCGACGGCGCAGCCGGCGCCCTGCAGGCGCTCGGCCTTCGGCTCCTGGATGCGGCGGGCGCCCCCCTGCGCCGCGGCGGCGGAGCCCTGGCCGCCCTCGCCGCCGTGGACCGCACCGGGCTCCGCCCGGCGCCGCACCGCGTCCGCCTGCTCACCGATGTGGACAACCCTCTGCTCGGCCCCCGTGGCGCCGCCGCCGTGTACGCACCGCAGAAGGGCGCCGGGCCCGCCGAGGTGGCTGAACTCGAGAGTGCGCTGACGGCCTGGTCCGCGAAGCTCGGCGGCGACCCCGGGCTCGCCGGCGCCGGTGCGGCGGGCGGTGCCGCCTTCGGCTTCTCGACGGCGTGGGGAGCGGAGATCGTGCCGGGCGCACCGGCGATCGCCGAGCTCACCGGTCTCATCGCGGCGGCGGCCGACGCCGACCTGGTGATCCTCGGCGAGGGCGGGTTCGATCACACGTCGCTCGGCGGCAAGGTGGTCGGGCATGCGCTCGGGATCGCGGGAGCCGGCACCCAGGTGGTCGTGATCGCGGGCCGGGTGGATGCGGTGCCGGTGCTGCCCGGCGGACGTGCCGCGGCATCCATCTCGCTGTCGGATCTCGCGGGCTCGCCGGAGGTGGCTCAGCGGGACGCGCTCGCCTGGCTGGTGCGCGCGGGAGCGATCGCGGCCGATCGGATCGGTCCGCGATAGTCGGGTGTGAGCACCCCGTACCAGCGACCCTCGAGGAGAAGGGAGTCCCGTGATCGACCTGCTCACCCGCCTCATCGCCCGCGTCGAGGACCGTCTGACGGACGAGCTCGACGTCGGCGCGGTGGCGCGCGACCTCGGCACGACGGAGTACCACCTGCGGCGGATGTTCTCGTCGCTGGCCGGGATGCCGCTGTCCGAGTACGTGCGCCGGCGGCGCATGACGGTCGCGGCGGGCGACGTGCTCGGCGACGACGACCTGCTGAGCATCGCGGTGCGATACGGCTACGGCTCGACCGAGGCATTCGGGCGGGCGTTCCGCGCGGTGCACGGCGCGTCGCCCGGTGAGGTCAGGCGCGACGGCGGCCCCCTTCGTACGCAACCACAGCTCAGGCTCCGCCTGACCGTCGAAGGGAACACCCGCATGGATGCCCGCATCACCGAACGCCCCGCCTTCCGCCTGGTCGGCCACTCCACCCGGGTGCCGCTGATCCACGAGGGCGTGAACCCGCAGATCCAGGCGTTCATCGCCTCGCTCCCCGCGGAGGAGCACGCGCGGCTCAAGCGGCTGAGCGACACCGAGCCGGCCGGTCTGCTGCAGGTCAGCGCCGACGTCGACCCGGACTACTCCGAGGGCACCGAGCTCACCTACCTCCACGGGGTCGCGGTGGCGGGCGAGGCGCCCGGCGACCTGGATGCGATCGAGATCCCCGCGGGCACCTGGGCGGTGTTCCGTGCGGCGGGCGCGTATCCCGAGGTGCTGCAGTCCACCTGGGCGTCGACCGCGACGGACTGGTTCCCCTCGAATCCGTGGCGCCTGCGGCCGGGGCCGTCGATCGTCAGCGTCCTGGAGCGCGCCGACGACTTCAGCACGGCGACGTGCGAGTTGTGGCTGCCGGTCGAGGCCGCCTGATCCGTCAGCCCCTGACGAGAGCAACCGCCTCCGCCAGGTCGCCGCGCCACGCCGGGCCGTGACCGGGCAGCACCCAGTGGGCCCCGGTATCCAGCAGCCGGTCGAGCGATGCGAGCGCCTGCTCGGGTTCGTCGGTGAAGGGCGCGGGAGCCGGTCCGGTGACGCCGGTGAGCACGTTGCGCGTGGTGAGGCCGTCACCCACGAACACGGCGTCGACCAGCGGGACAGAGATCGCGACGCTGCCCGGCGAGTGCCCGGGGAGGCCGATGACCCGGGGCGCTCCGGGCAGGTCGAGCACCTCGCCGTCGGAGATCTCACGCACCTCCGTGAGGTACGGAACGCGGATACCGCCCTTGCTCAGCGCGTAGGCGAAGAATCCGAGCACCGCGCCGACGCGACTCGGGCCCATCGTGGTCTTCGGCTTCTCCCCGGCCTTGGCGCGGGCGGCGTCGGCGGCGTGGATGAAGACCGGCACGCCGTGATCGCGCCGCAGGCGCTCGGCGAACCCCAGGTGGTCGCTGTCGCCGTGGGTCAGCACCACGCCCCGGATGTCGCCGATCGAGCGGCCGATCGTCGCCAGCTCGCGCCGCAGGTCGCGCCAGTGCCCCGGAAGGCCGGCGTCGATGACGGTGATGCCGTCGTCGGTCACCACCAGGTGGGCGGCGACGATGTCGTTGCCGATGCGGTACAGGTGCGGTGCGAGCTGCATTGCGGGATCCTCTCTCTCAACTGGTAGGCTACGTTACATAGCCTTCAAGGCTATTGTCAATAGCCAAGGGAGGCGGAATGCCGGCACCGGAGCGCACCTCGCTCGAGGCGATCGTCGCGGCCGCGAGCGACATCCTCGAGGCCAGCGGCCTGGATGCCGTGACGATGCAGGCCGTCGCCGCGCGCGTGGGGGTGAAGGCCCCGTCCCTCTACAAGCGCGTCGCCGACCGGGAGGCCCTCGTGCGCCTCGTCGCCGACACCGCGACCGAGAGGCTGGCGACGGCGCTGGAGCGCCCGACGACCCTGGCCGAGGCGGCCCGCGCCTTCCGGGCCTTCGCCCGGGAGCACCCGCGGTCGTTCCAGCTCATCTTCTCCGCCTCGGCCGACCCCGAGATCCTGGCCCGCGCCAGTGCTCCGGTGCTGCGGATCGCGCGCGACCTCGCCGGCGAGGGGGACGCGCTCAACGCGGCGCGCCTCCTCACCGCCTGGGCGGTGGGCTTCGTGCAGATGGAGCTCGCCGGCGCGTTCCAGCTCGGCGGCGAACTGGACGAGGCGTTCGAGTACGGGCTGCGCGGGGTCGAGCGGGCGATCACACCTCGGTGAGCCCGTCCCACGCCCATGCCGGTTTCCCGGTCGCTGCCATCGTGCTCGCCCACAGCCGACGGCGGGATGACTCGTCGAGTGCCGACCGGGGAACGGGCACGACGCGAAGGCGCTCATCGACGTACACATCATCAGCACGCGCCGTACGTCGTCGGGTCACGATGCGCTCGTAGGCTTCCGCCACGACGCCCGGGGGCGCCGCCGCGCGGTTCTTCGGCGCATAGAGGGCGCGGAGGATCGCCGGCTGCGCGGCGAGCCGGTCGGCGTCGAGCCGGACAGCGGGAACCCGGATGCACGTGACATCGACCCGGTCGCCGGCCCGCTCCGCGAGCGTCATCGCCGTCATGATCTGCGCGAGCTTCGAGTGGTAGTAGGCACGCGTGGGCGTGAACCAGCCTTCGCCGTCGAGCGCGTCGAAACGGATGGCGATCCGAGGCATCACGACCAGGCCCTTGCTGGCGACGAAGAGCACCGACGGCGCCGCCGACCTCGCGAGAGCGGGGCTGAGACGTGCGGTGAGCTCGAACGGCCCGAGGTGGTTGGTGGCCCAGAAGAGCTCGTGGCCTCCGGCGTTCCGGCGGACGGTCCGGATCGTCTGGTCGAAGACGGCGGCGTTGTTGATCAGGGCGTCCAGCGGCTCGTCCCCCACCGCTTCAGCCGCGCTCCGCACGCTGTCGGACGACGACAGGTCCAGCTGGACCAGACGCACTCCCGTCCGGGATCCGATCGCATCCCGGCCGCGTGCCGGGTCCCGGACGAAGGCGACCACCTCGTGCCCGTGCGATGCGAGCAACTCGACGGTGCGCAACCCGATCCCGGCGTTCGCCCCGGTGACGGCTATTCTCATGACACTCCTATGTTCGGTTAGTTCCGAACTATCCGAACTATATACTCGGAGTGTGGACGAACGCCAGCGGCTTCGCGCAGACATCGCGGGACATTACGAGCAGCTGGGGCTCAGCAGCACGGCCGCCCGCGTGCTGGGGCAGCTCGTGCTCGAACCCACCGGTCGATCCGATGCGCCGGCGCTCGCCGTGCAGCTGAACGTCGCGAAGAGCTCCATGAGCGTGGCACTGGCGACTCTGGAGCGCTACGGCCTGGTGTCGCGGGAACGAGGGACCGGCTCCCGTCGCGAGCAGATCGTCCTCTCCGACGACGCCTTCGAATCGGTGTTCCTCAGCAAGCTGCCCGCCCTGTCGGCCTTCCTGGAGCTCGCAGAGCGCGGGCTGGGCATGACCCCGCCCGGCAGCGATGCCGCGCGACGACTGGCCCGGATGCGGGACTTCTACGCCTACATGCTGCGCGAGTTCCCGCGGCTGCTCGAGGGCTGGCAGCGGGAACTCGGCCGACTGCGCTAGCTGTAGTTCTTCCAGACGGTGGCGAGCAGGATGTTGACCACGGTCAGGGCCCCGATCACCGGCAGCACCCAGCGGGCGAGCGTCTCGCGTCTGCGGTTCACCAGCGCCAGGACCAGGATCACGACCAGCACCCCGAGCTTCACCGCGATCTTGGCGTTGTTGACCTCGTGACCGAGGGGGTACTGCAGCCCGACGAGGATGACGCCGGTGACCAGCATCGTCCAGGCGCCGTCGCGGATCGCGGTGACGACCTTGGCGGTGCCCTGCCGCATGGCGGGGATCTGGACGAGCACACCGCCGAGCAGGCTCGCAACACCGATGATGTGGATGGCGAGGACGACGTTCTTGAGAATCTCCATGCCCGTCATGTTACCGACACGGTGTCGCTAAACAAAGCCGGATCAGGTTCGCAGACCGTTGTCGAGCAGCGCGGTGATGGATCCCGCGATCTCGGCCGGGTCGGCGCCATGGCCGACCAACTGCACCCCGGCACCGATCATCCCCTGCACGAGATCCGCCTGCCGCGCCGGGTCCGGCGCACCGAGTTCCTCGAGCAGGCTGCGCAGCGGACCGGCCAGGCTGTCGTGCATCGCCATGATGGCGTCGTAGCTCGTCGGCGAGAGGTCCGCGTCGCGCAGCCCGGTGGCCAGTGAGTGCTTGCCGTCCGCGGTCATTCGCAGGGTGGCTTCGACATACGCGTGGATGCGGGGGCGGCCGGGCGGTGCGGCCGCGACCGCCGCGTCCACCTCCGTCGCCCAGGCGTCGAACGCCTGCACCGCGACGGCGGCGAGCAGATCGTCTCGCGACGGGAAGTACTCGTAGAAGCTCGACCGCGCGAGCCCCGCGTGCTCGCCCACCGTCCGGGGGTTCACCGCAGCCACCCCGCTCTCGCGGATGATCTCCTCTGCGGCGCCAAGCAGGGCGCGGCGCTGGGCCTCGCGGTGCTCGGCGACGGTCGGAGCGGAGATCTTCGGCATCGCCCCATTATCGCCGCCTGCCGTGACAGGCAACTTGCCGACACGCTGTCGGTATACGATCGGGACATGAGTTCGCCGACGCCTTCACGGCGCGGTCGTCTTCCTGGGGGTGGCGCTACTCGCGTCGTTCTTCCTGGCCGGACCGCTACGCGGGACGCGGCGTGAGCATCGGGCGCGGGCGCCGGCGGATCGCGAGCTCGGCGACCGCGAGGTTCAGGATCCACGCGACCGCCATTGTGATCGCGCGACCCAGCTCATGCGACGAGCCGAGCGTCAGCGACACCGGGATGAGGAGGATCGCCTGCGTGCCGGCGCCGACCGCGATGGCGTAGGCCCGCGTCATCCAGGCCCCGTGAGCGGCGAAGCGCCGCTGCACGATCGCCCGCACCGCGAGGATCAGCGCGACCAGCATGAACCCGCCGAAGACCTCGCGGAAGACCAGCAGCAGAGGCCCGTCGCCCGCAGGCAGGTCGGAGAAGGCGCCCATCCACATCCCGCTCAGCGCGACCAGGAAGCCCGCCGGGATCAGGACCCGTCCGGCCAGCCGGTGCCAGCTGCGACGGCCGCGCCGTAGCGCCGGGACGAACTGGAAGGCCCCGACGACGCTGAAGAGCGTGGCGGACACGATGTGGGTGATCACCGGCCACGGGAACACCGTGAACCGATCCGCCTGCGGGATGAGCTCCGGACCGCCGCCGAGCTGCGTCAGGCGCAGCGAGCCCGAGACGATCGGGATCAGGGTGAGCAGGATGAGACCGACGGGGATCAGGCCGCGCGCCTTCATGCCCGCTCTCCTTCGGTGGCGCCCGCGTCGAGGCGGAACGGCGGGTACTCGTCGGTCATGAGCGCGACGTACAGGATCACCCGGTGGAGCCACCGGTTGACGCCCATGAGGAAGTCGAACAGCGACGCCGGGTGACGCCCGGTGACGAGCAGGAAGAAGCCGGCGATCACGACCAGCAGGTTGAGCACGGAGTAGCCGCCGGCGAGGCGCATGTCACCGGCGAGCTCGTTGAGCGCGGCGATCGGGTAGAGCATGATGTCGGCCGCGATCAGCCCGACGACGATCAGGTGCGGTACCGCGAGCAGCCACTTCACCAGCACCAGGCCGCGCGAGAGCCGCCCGGGGTAGGCGACCTCCAGCGACGCCGGGTAGTCGGCGCCGGTCAGCGCGAACGGCGGGTACCGGTCGGTGCCGAGAGCGGCCCAGCTGTAGAACCCGACCCGCCAGTTCCAGCGGAGGATGCCCACGTTGACGTCGAACAGCGGGCGCGGGTACCGGCCCGTGACGAGCACGGCGACGCCCGCCACGAGGGTGAGGACGACGAACGTCGCCCAGAGGGCGATCAGCACGATGAAGTGCGGGATCGCCGTGATCATCTTGACGAGCCACAGCCAGCGTGAGAGCCGGCCGTCGAGGTGCCCGGTGAGGGCGAGCGGGGAGGTCATGTCGGTTTCCTTGTCAGTGTGCGGTGGTCAGGGGATGGTGACGACGACGGCACCGCGCTTGCGGCCGCTGTCGACGAGGGTGTGGGCGGCGACGATCCGGTCGAAGGGGAACGTCCGGTCGATCACCGGGACGAACTCTCCGCGGTCCGCGAGGGCGGCGACGTGGGCGAGGTCCTCGGCCCGGTAGGGTCCGGGACCGGTCACGAGGGCGAGGCCGAGCCGTTTCGCCTGCCGGGGCGCGGCGACCAGCGACCGCAGGTTCGCGGCGACCAGCAGCAGCGCGCCTCCGGGGTTCAGGATGCCGTGCACGCGCGAGAGCGGAGCGTTGCCCACGCAGTCGGCCACCACGTCGTAGGTCGAGCCGTCGCGCGCGAAATCCTGCGTCTCGTAGTCGATCACGGTGTCGGCTCCGAGCTCGCGAACCAGCCGGTGGTTGGCGGCGCTCGACACCGCGGTGACGTGTGCACCCGCTGCCTTCGCGAGCTGGACCATCGCTGTGCCGACCGCGCCGGAGGCGCCGTTCACCAGCACGCGGGCACCCCGTGCGACGGACGCCTGCCGGAGGTAAGCCTGCGCCGTGATGCCGCCGAACACCAGGGCGACCGCCTCGGTGGCCGTCAGGGATGCCGGGGCGGCGACCACGGCATCCGTCGCCGTCAGGATGGCGTACTCGGCGTGCCCGCCGAAGCGGCTGCCCAGCATGCCGATCACGGCATCGCCGGGCGCGAAGCCGGTCACCCCCTCGCCCACCGCGACGACGTCGCCGGCGACATCCATGCCGAGCACGGGACGGCGGGGGCGGAAGAAGCCGAGCACCAGCGAGCTGGGCAGCAGCAGGCCGGCGGGCACGTCGCGCGCGCGGGTGCGGTGGTCGGCGGCGCTGACGGTGGTGGCGCGGACCCGGACCAGCAGCTCGCCCGCGCCGGGCTCCGGACGGGGGCGTTCGACGAGCCGGACGACCTCGGGCCCGCCGAACCGCTCGTAGACGGCCGCGGTCATGCGGTCCCCCGCCTCGGCGATGGAGACCAGGGTGAGCCCGGCATCCCGGACCTGGGCGAGCAGGCCGTGCAGGGCCGGCTGATCGGGCAGCTCGCCGCGCAGGGCGGTGGTCCGGTCCTCGCGGAGGGTGAGGGTCATGCCGCCGAATGCGGCGGCCCAGCGGCGGTCAAGGTGCCCGGCGATCCGGATCTCGTAGGTGGTCATGGCCGCACGCTACGAACAGATGTGGTGACCCGGGATCACCACATCTGGTGATCATCGTGGTGAATTCAGCAGCCCCAGCTCGACGGCGCGGGTGATCGCTTCGCGCCGGGAGGTCGCCGCGAGCTTCGCGTAGATGTTCTTGGTGTGGGTGCGCAGCGTGTTCAGCGACACCATCAGCTGCCTCGAGATCTCGGGGCCGGACAGGTCGGTCGCGAGCAGTCGCAGCACCTCGAGTTCCCGGCCGCTGAGGGGCTCGGGCAGGGTCGCGCCCGCCGGCCGACGGAGCCCGGACGCGGCCGCGCGCAGCCGGGACAGATGGGGGGTGTCGCCGTCGCGAGCCGCCAGCTCGTCCAGCAGGCGCGCGATGCCCGATCCCTCGTCGGCGAAGACGCGGACGTGTCCCTCGTCCTCGGCGAGCCCGACGGCACGCCGCAGATCGTCGAGAGCCTCCGGGCCTCGGTGGGCCAGAGCGCGCAGGACCAGCAGCTCGACGACGACACCGCGCCGCCCCCCGGTCTCGGCGGAACGCAGGAGCGAGTCGATCTCGTCGCGAGCGGCGTCGCCGGGGCCCGCGGCGAGCAGCACGCGCACCCGGCTGATGCGGTCGTATTCGGCGAGGTACGCGTCCCCGCCGCGGGGCCGCCGGTCGAGCTCCTGTCGTGCGACGGTCAGCTGCCCGGCGGCGATCCGCTGCCGCGCGCGCATCGACGGGATCGGTCGCACCTCCGGGAAGAAGTCCGGAGTGTAGAGGGATTCGGCCTCTTCGAGCAGCGGGACCCCGGCCGCTGGGTCGCCCTCGGAGAGCAGCAGCCGCGCCAGCGCCATCCGCCGGCGGTGACGGTTCTGCGGCAGGCCCGCGTACTCGCCGAGCTCCTCCGCGGTGGCGAGCTGCGCGCGGGCGCCGGTCAGGTCCCCGGTCTCGCGGAGCAGATCGGCGAGGGCCACGTGCATGTCGGCGGTCCCCCGCAGCGGCGGGGTCTCGGAGCCGCCCAGGGCGATCCCGCGCCGGTAGACGGCCTCGGCATCCCGCAGACGCCCCAGCGCGATCAGGATGTCGCCCAGCGCGATCGACCCGCCCAGCACGTCCGAGAGGTGGCCGGCCTTCTCGAGTGCGGCGAGTGAGAGCACCCAGCTGGCGCGCGCCTCCTCCAGCTCGCCCCGCGCCCAGAGCACCAGGCCCCGGATGCCGGAGGCGGATCCGCGATCGAGGTCGCCACCGTCTGCGGCCAGCTGCACGGCGAGCGCGGACTGCTCGAGCGCCGCCTCGAGGTCGCCGCGGCTCATCGCCTGGGCCGATCCGTACAGGGCGATCCCGCGCCGCAACGCCACGACGCCTTCGGATGCGCCGCCCGCCGCCTCTTCGGCCTCCCGGAGCAGGCGCTCGACGCCGTCGGTGCGTCCCGACGACAGCAGCACGCCCGCGAAGCCGATCCCCAGCTCCGGATCCGCCCGCACCTGCGCGGGAGGAAGCAACTCGTACCAGCCGGCGAGCGTCAGCTCCTGCCGCTGCTGCTGCATCGCAGGTGCTGCTGCCTTGATCAGTGCGGCGGCCCGGTCGAACGCGCGTGCATCGATGGCGTGCCCGATCGCCTCCGCGGTGAAGCCGTGCTGCTCGAACCACGCGGATGCGCGCAGGTTCAGCTCCTGCAACTCGCCGCCTCGCTCGTCGACCAGCCGGGCGCGCAGCATCTCGGCGAACAGGTGGTGGTACCGGTACCACTCCCGCTGATCATCGAGCGGCACCAGGAAGAGATTGGCGCGGTCGAGGGCCTCGAGCGTCGCGGCACCACCGGTTCCGCCGGTCACGGCGTCGGCGAGCGGTCCGCTCAGCCTGCTGAGCACGGAGGTCTGCAGCAGGAAGTCGCGCAGCTCGGGGGGCTGGCGCTGCAGCACCTCCTCGACGAGGTAGTCGACGATGTAGCGGTCGTCTCCGGCGAAACCGGAGATGAACGCGCTCGGATCGTCCCTCCCCTGCAGGGACAGGGCTGCCAGCTGCAGAGCGGCGATCCAGCCCTCGGTGCGGTCCGCGAGCGCGGCGAGATCCGCGGATGCCACGCCGAGACTCATGGTCCCGTTCAGATAGGTCGCCGCCTCGTCGGAGGTGAACCGGAGGTCCGCGGCGCGCAACTCGGTCAGGTCGCCGCGCGCCCGGAGTCGACCCAACGGCAGCGGCGGATCGGTCCGGCTGGCGACGACCAGGCGGACGGCCTGCGGCAGGTTGTCGATGAGGAAGGCGAGGCCGTCGTGCACGGCTGCGGTGTCGACGGCGTGCAGATCGTCGAGCACCACGACGAGGCCGTCGCCTCCGGCATGGAGGTCGTTGACCAGGGTCGCGAGCACCGCCTCGGTGGATGCGGAGCCGGTGGCGAGCAACGCCGCGGCGGCCGCGGTCAGGCCGGGGTCCACCGTCTCGATGGCGGCGAGCAGGTAGCGCCAGAACCGGGCTGGGTCGCTGTCGCGTTCATCGAGCGACAGCCAGGCCACCCGGTCGCCGGCACCGGTCGCGAGCCACTCGGTGAGGATGCTGGTCTTGCCGAACCCGGCGGGCGCGGCGACCAGGGTCAGGCGTGTCTGCTCGCTCAGGCGTTCGGTCAGCCGGGGCCGAGGGACCGTGGATGGACGCTGCGCGGGGGCATGCAGCTTCGTCGCCAGGATCGGGCCGTCCACAAGCGCACCATACCGAGTCGGCACTACAGAGGCGAGTGGACGTGGACGCGCTCGCCCTGCCGGCTCAGCAGGTTGATGATCTCGGCGGGCTCCGTGGAGGCGCTCACGAAGCCGTGGGGTTTGCGGGTGTCGAACTCGGCGGCCTCGCCCGCGGCCAGCACGGTCTCGTCGTCGCCGATCACCAGCCGGATGGCTCCACTGAGCACGTAGATCCAGTCGTAGCCCTCGTGCACCTTCGCCGGCACCGGCTCGCCGGGCGGATGTCCGGGCAGCAGCATCTTGAAGGCGATGACATCCGGGTTCTGCTTGGTCAGCGGGATGATCGCCCTGCCGTCGCGGTAGAAGGTCTTCGGGTGGATGCGGGGGTCGGCGAGCTGCGGGCTGCCGACCAGGTCGTCGAGGCTCGCACCGTATGCCGCGGCGAGCCGGATCAGCAGGTCGAGGGTGGGCCTGCGCAATCCGGACTCGAGGCGCGAGAGGGTGCTCACCGAGATGCCGGTGCGATCGGACATCTCCGCCAGCGTCCGCCCGCTCCGGGACCGGAGCGCCCGGAGGCGATCCGCCACCCCGTCGAGCACGGCCTCGATCTCGTCGTCCATGGTCACCCTTTGCCGGAATGGCAACACGCGTTGCCCTTCTGGCACGCTACCGGGATCCTGATCCCATGACCACACCCGATGCAGACGTGCTGATCGTCGGAGCCGGCAGCGCCGGCCTGAGCGCCGCCCTCATGCTCGCCCGGTCGCGCCGCCGGGTCATCGTGCTCGATGGCGGCTCCCCCCGCAACGCCGTCGCGGCGGAGATGCACGGCGTGATCGGCCGCGACGGGTGGTCACCGCTCGACCTGGTCGCCACCGGCCGCGACGAGGTGATGCGCTACGGCGCCACCATCGAACCCCACGCGGCGACCTCCGTGCAGCGGGACGACGCGCACTTCGTCGTGACACTCGACGACGGCACCACCCGATCCACACGGCGGTTGCTCGTCGCCGCCGGCCTGCGTGACGAGCTCCCCGAGATCCCGGGTCTCGCAGCGCACTGGGGACGGGGCCTCGCCCACTGCCCGTACTGCCACGGCTGGGAGGTGCGCGACCTCCGCATCGCCGTCATCGCGACCGGGCCGGCGAGCCTCCATCAGGTTCAGCTCGTGCGCCAGCTGAGCCCCACCGTCACCTACTTCGTCGAAGACACCGACCTGTCGGAGACCGGGCTCGCCGCCCTGGTCGCCCGCGGCATCCATGTCGAGAGGCGGCGCATCGCAGCCGTCCTCGACGTCGGCGGCGTGCTGAGCGGGCTGCGGCTGCGGGACGACGCCGAGCTCGGCTTCGACGCCGTCTTCGTGCGCCCTCGCGCCGTCCCCGGTGACCAGCTGCTGCACACCCTGGGCGCCCGCAGCGCCCGCGGCGTCGACGACCACGACTGGGTGAGCGTGGATGCCACCGGACGCACCAGCGTCCCCGGCGTCTGGGCGGCCGGCAACGTCGTCGACCCGTCCGCAACCGTCCCCGTCTCCGCAGCCGCCGGCTCCACCGCGGGTGCTGCCATCAATGCCGACCTCGTCGAGGACGAGGTTCTGAGCGCACTCCGCGCACACATCCCCCAGAAGGAGAACCGATGAAACCGCCCTCCCCGCACGTCCGCGCCGCCATCACCTGGCTCGCGATCTTCCCGCTCGTCGCGATCGGCATGACCGCGATCGCACCGATCTCCGGGGACTGGCACCCCGTGGTCCGCGCCCTGGTGCTGACACTCGTGGTCGTGCCGGTCGCCGTGTACCTCGTCGTGCCGCAGCTCTTCCGCGGCTACGCCGCGCTCCAGCGCCGACGGGGGGCGTGACGGTGGAGTACACCTGGACCGTGCCCGTCGCGCTCATCCTGGCCGGCGCGACGTACGCGATCTTCGCGCGGTACTTCGCGCACCGCGAGCGGATCGCCCGGATCTCCCGGACCGAGCACGAGGGATAGCCCGGGTCAGGCGGTGACGCCCGTGGTGTTCAGCAGGAGGCCGATGAGGAACGTCGCGCCGAGTGCCAGGATCCCGCCGATCAGCACCCGGACGGTGCCGCGGATCCAGGGGCTGCCGCCCAGGCGCGCACCCAGCCCGCCGGTGATGGCGAGCGCGATGAGCACGACGCCGAAGGTCAGCGGCACCCGGATCACCTCGGGCGTCAGGATCGCGAGGAAGGGCAGCACCCCGCCGATGGTGAAGGCGATCGCGGAGGCGATCGTCGCATGCCACGGGTTGACGATGTCGTCGGGGTCGATGTTGAGCTCTGCCTGCAGGTGCGCCCGCAGGGCGTCCTTCGCGGTGAGCTCCTCCGCGACGCGCCGTGCCGTCTCGTACTTCAGGCCCCTCGCCTCGTACAGCGCGGTGAGCTCGTCGAGTTCCTGCTCCGGCATCCGGGCGAGCTCGTCGGTCTCCTTCGCGATGAGGGCCTTCTCGCTGTCACTCTGACTGCTGACCGACACGTACTCACCGAGCGCCATCGAGATCGCGCCACCGATGAGGGCCGCGAGTCCGGCCGTGACGATCGTCCCGAGGTCCGTGGTCGCCGCCGCGACCCCGACCACGATCGCGGCGACCGACACGATCCCGTCGTTCGCGCCGAGCACACCGGCGCGGAGCCAGTTCAGGCGGCCCGCTACTCCCGCGCCGTGGGGTTCGTCCAGGTGGATCTCGCTCACGGGTTCACTCTAGATCCCGGTCTCACAGCTGTGCCCGGGGGATGCCCCGCAGACCTCCGCGGACCTCGGGCCGCGCTGGCCGGCGGCGTCGACGGCGCGGATGCGGTAGTACGCGACGGTGGCCTCGGAGTCGACGAAGGGCACTCGGTCACCTCATGCCGGGTGACCGTTCCGATCTGGGTCGCCGCACCACCGGGCGTCAGCGATCTCAGAACGATGTACGACACGACATCGTCCTCGGGATTCTGCGTCCACCGCAGCAGGACCTCGCCGCTGCCTCCGCCGGTCTGCGCGGTGACGCCCACGACCCGGCTGGGCGGCGGATCGGACGGCTGCGGTGGCGCGGTGGGGCTCGCCGACGGCACCGCGGTAGGGGTGAGGGTGGCGGTGGGTGACGCGCTCGGCGTCGGCGATGTGCTGCGGGACGGACTCGGGGCGGGATGCGGCGCGTCCACACATGCCGTGAGCGCCAGGCCGGCCGCGAGGATCACGACCAGCCGGGTGCGTGTCCCGACTCGCGCCACGGCAGGACTACCAGGTCGAATCCCCGCGTATCACCGCGTCGGAGCCGCCGTCGATGAAGACGACCTGCCCGCAGAGGTGCGCGTTCTCCTCGCTGGTGAGCCAGGCCAGCAGGTACCCGACGTCACGGGGCTGGAAGATCCCGTTCAGCGGCATCGGCACCATCTTCAGGATCGATTCGCGGGCCTCCGCCGATCCGGTGAACGCTGCGGTCATGGCCGTCTCGACGACCCCCGGTGCGATCGCATTCAACGGGATGCCGGCGTCGGCCCAGTCGGCGGTCGGCGCCGCGCGGCGGATCCACTGCGCGAGCGCCCGCTTCGTGGTCCCGTAGATCTGGCCGGCGAGATCGCCGCCTGCCGCCTCCATCTCGCTGCCGCGCTTCAGAGCGGCTTTCTCGTCACCCGCAGTGAGCGCGTCGAGCAGCTGCTGGTCGGGCGGGAACAGCGAGGCCATAGAGGCCACCGCCACCGCGCGGGGTGCCGGCGAGCCGGCGAGCAGGGGACGCAGGCCGGTCAGGGTGGCCAGCGTGCCGAAGTAGTTGACGGCGACGGTCGACGCGGTCGGGCTGGCGAGGCCCGCGTTCGCGATGATCGCGTCGATCGCGCCGCCCGAGAGTTCGGAGACCCGCTCGACGAGCTGCCCCCGGCCCTCCGCCGACGAGAGGTCGACGACGACGTCAGCGTCGTGGATGTCGACGCCGATGACGCGATGGCCGCGTTCGGTGAGCAGCTCTGCGGTCGCCTTGCCGATCCCGCTGGCTGCGCCGGTGATGACGTATGTCCGGACCATGTTTCCGTTCCCTTTCGTTGGAGTGGTGCCGTCAGCCGAACAGGCTGGTGCGGCCGAATCTCGCGCGCTCGAGCGATCTACCGGTGATCGAGGTCGGCGTGATCTGCACGAACTCGTTCTTGTCGGTGGGGATCCACGACACCAGCTCGAGAGCACCCGACTGGATGATCCGCGCCTGATCGGTGAGGTGCTTCGCGTGGCCGCGGACGACGACGCTCCAGTACCGGTCGGCGTCGTGGCCGTCCGCCTCGAAGGCGACGTTCGGGGCGTCCCCGACCTGGTGCAGCTTGGTGCCCGGCGCCGTCCGCATCAGCAGCGTCTCGCCGTGGACGAGGTAGTTGACGGGGAAGATGTCGGCACGGGAGTCGGCCGCAGTGGCGAGCCGGCCGAGCCCTGAACGGTGAAGGAGAGCCCAGCATTCGGCCTCGGAGAGTTCCCCGAAGCTGCTGCGGGTGTCGGCCATCAGTAACGCTCCGGCTCAGGCGCCCGCGTGAACGAGCGACCGCTGACGGTCTGCGGATTGATCCGCACCCACCGGTACTTGAGGGTCGGCACCCAGGGGACCAACGGCAGGCGGTCGGCCTCGTCGATCTCCGTCTGGCTCTCGAGACGCTCCGCGACCCCCTTGACGATGACGCTGAAGGCCGACGTGTCGTCCCAGCCGTCGATCTCGAGGGCGACGCCGGGGTTGACCGCCAGTTCGAGCAGCTTGTCCCCCGGTGCCGTCCGGAAGTACAGAGCGCCCCCCGACACCACGAAGTTCACCGGGAAGATGTCGACCTCGCCGGCGGGCGCGAGTGCGAGCCGCCCGACCTGGGCCTCTGCGAGAAGACGCCAGCACTCGGTGGCATCCAGCTCGCGGACCATCGGCTCTGTGTTCGACATCATCATGCTCCGACGAAATCGAACACGATGCGCGCGGGCACCTTGCCGGCGAGCACCTCATCCATCGCATCCGCGATGTCGGCGAGCTCTCGGGTCTCCCTGACCACCTCGGTGCGGCCCGCGGCGTGGAGCGCGAACACCTCCCGGAGGTCCTGCCGGGTTCCCACGATGGATCCGATCACC
>JBFWWZ010000004.1:0-105764 GCA_050245915.1 Microbacteriaceae bacterium | reverse complement strand
CCTCAACCGCACCCCGGTCGATCTGCTGCTGGTGCAGACGGTGCTCAAGGTTCTGATCACCATCTATGACGACAACGTGATCGCGCCGGCCGACATCATCAATCACACCGCGGACTACTTCACGCTGTCGGTCGACGACCTCTACGGCTCGAGCCGGTCGCAGGCCGTCGCGACGGCACGTCAGATTGCGATGTACCTGTGCCGCGAGATGACGAGCCTGTCGCTGCCGAAGATCGGGCAGCTGTTCGGCAACCGCGACCACACCACGGTGATGTACGCGAACAAGAAGATCAGCGAGCTGATGAAGGAGCGTCGCTCGATCTACAACCAGGTGACCGAGCTCACGAGCCGGATCAAGCAGAACCAGCGGTACAACAAGCTGGGCTGAGAGCGCTGACCGGTCTACCCCCGTTCGGGGGAGTGGACAAATCGGTCTTCACATCACGATTGCACATGGTGTGGAGAACTTGTGGATAACCTCGTCGCCTGTGCACAACAGCGAATCGATCTGTGGGAACCGATCAGGGGCCGAATGCGTCATCCACCGGTCGGTGGAGTCGCTCACACCGCGTCCCACATCTTCCACGCGTGTAGTTCCCATCTCCCAGAAGGCGACGACGCCGTTCTCCACAGTTCCCACAGGCGTTAAGACTCTTAACTCCTCCATCTCCTCGTCCGTCGTCCACAACTCGAGCCTGTCGCGCCACCGCCCACCGCCCACCGAGGGAACCGCCCCTTCCCTGTGCCAGGATCAGGGTGGAAGTATTGACCCCCCAATGGTCACGACACGAAGGAGGGTTGCGTGAGATTCCACGTCAACCGGGATGTTTTCAGCGAGGCCGTGTCGTTCGCCGTGAAGCTCCTTCCTCAGCGCACGACCCAGCCCATCCTGAGTGGCGTGCTCCTCGAGGCCGTCGACGGCGCACTCGTCCTGTCGTCGTTCGACTACGAGGTGTCCTCGCGCACCGAGATCGCCGCGGAGGTCGATGAGACCGGAACCGCGCTCGTCTCCGGCCGGCTGCTCGCCGACATCGCCAGCCGCCTCCCGAACGCCCCGGTGCAGTTCTCGACCGACGAGGGCAAGATCGTCGTCAGCTGCGGGTCCGCGCGCTTCACCCTGCTGAGCATGCCGGTGGAGGAGTACCCGACTCTTCCTCAGGTGGATGAGCGCACGGGTGTGCTCCCCGCCGAGGATTTCGCGGCCGCGGTCGCGCAGGTGGCCGTCGCAGCATCCCGAGACGATGTCACCCCGGTGATCACGGGCGTCCAGCTCGAGGTCGGCGACAACACGCTGTCGCTCGTGGCGACCGACCGCTACCGGGTCGCCGTCCGCGACATCGACTGGGATGCCGGCAACACCCCCACGCCCGAAGGCACCACCGCGCTCATCCCGGCCCGCACCCTCAGCGAAGTGGGCAAGACGTTCCAGCACGCCGGCACCGTCGCCGTGTCGATCGTCCGCACCGATGAACGCGAGCTGATCGCGTTCAGCGCCGACAAGCGCACCGTCACCTCGCTGCTGATCAAGGGCAACTTTCCGCCGGTGAAGCGACTCTTCCCCGAAGAGGTCGACAACTACGCGGTGCTGAACACGGCCGAGCTGATCGAGGCCACCCGCCGTGTGTCGCTGGTGCTGGAACGCGAAGCCGCGCTGCGTTTCACGTTCTCGATCGACGGCCTCACCCTCGAAGCAGCGGGCTCCGAGCAGGCCCAGGCGTCGGAGACCATCGACGCGCATCTCCACGGCGAAGACACCGTCGTGTCGCTGAAACCGTCGTTCCTGCTCGACGGGCTCGGCGCTGTGCACTCGGAGTTCGTGCGGATCTCGTTCACCAAGACCGAGAACCCCAACAAACCCGGACCGGTGCTGATCACGAGCCAGTCGTCGAAAGACCAGCCGGGCGCGGACAACTACAAGTACCTCCTGCAGCCCAACCTGCTGCTGCGGTAGTCCCGATGCCTGCGGCGAAGAAGTACAGCCTCGGCCTCGTCGGCCTGGGAAAGATGGGCTTCAACATGCGGGCCCGGCTCCGCAAGGCGGGGCTCCGCGTGGTCGGATACGACCCCAATGCCGCGGTCACCGACGTCCCCGACCTGGTCGCCTTGGCCGCCGCCCTGCCGGCGCCTCGCGTGGTGTGGGTGATGGTGCCGTCCGGCCCGATCACGACGAGCGTCATCACCGACCTGTCGAACGTGCTGAGTAAAGGCGATCTGGTGATCGACGGCGGAAACTCGCGGTTCACCGATGACGCCGTGCATTCGGCGCTCCTCGCCGAGAAGGGCATCCGGTTCGTCGACTGCGGTGTGTCCGGCGGCATCTGGGGCATCAAGAACGGCTACGGGCTGATGGCCGGCGGCGAGAAGCGCGATATCACCCGCGCGATGCCGATCTTCGATGCGCTCCGTCCATCCGGACCGCGCGCGGAAGGCTTCGTTCATGCCGGGGCGGTCGGCGCCGGCCACTACGCGAAGATGGTGCACAACGGCATCGAGTACGCGCAGATGCAGGCGCTCGGCGAGGGGTACGAGCTGCTTGCGGTGCGCACCGATCTCATCCACGATGTGCGCGGGGTCTTCGAGGCGTGGCAGCGCGGTACCGTGGTGCGCAGCTGGCTGCTCGAGCTGCTGGTGAAGGCTCTGAAAGAGGATCCGCAGTTCACCGACATCGAAGGCTACGTCGAGGACTCCGGCGAGGGCCGGTGGACGGTCATGGATGCGCTGGATCACGCCGTCCCGGTGCCGACGATCAGCGCGTCGATCTTCGCGCGGTTCGTCTCACGCCAGAAGGACTCGCCGGCGATGAAGGCGGTCGCCGCGCTGCGCAAGCAGTTCGGCGGTCACGCCGTCCGCAAGGCCTGAGCACGCGGTCGTGATCGTCGCGCACCTGAGCCTGATCGACTTCCGCAACTACGAGAGCGCCGAGGTCTCGCTCGTTCCGGGGCCGAATGTGTTCGTCGGCTCCAACGGGCAGGGCAAGACCAACCTGGTGGAGGCGATCGGATACCTCGGTACTCTCGGCTCGCACCGCGTCTCGACGGATCAGGCGCTGATCCGGAGCGGCGCCGACGCCGCGATCGTGCGCGCCAGGCTCCGGCACGCCGAGCGCGAGGTGCTGCTCGAGGTGCAGCTCAACCGGTCGGGCGCGAACCGCGCCCAGGTGAACCGGGTCGGGGTGAAGCCGCGGGAACTCCCCCGGCATATCGGGACCGTGCTGTTCGCCCCGGAGGATCTGGCTCTCGTGCGAGGCGAGCCGTCCGGCCGCCGGCGCTTCCTCGACCAGCTTCTGGTCCAGCTGAGCCCCCGGCTGGCCGGCGTGCTCGCCGACTACGACCGGGTCCTCCGCCAGCGCAACAGCCTGCTGAAATCCGCGCGCGGAGCACGGGTCGCCGAGGGCCAGCTCTCCACCCTCGAACTCTGGGACGACCGCCTCATCGAACTCGGGTCGCAGATCATCGACGAGCGTGCCGCGCTCGTCGACCGGCTCCGTCCGCATGTCGCCGCCGCGTACGAGCGCATCGCCGGGGCAGCGCATCGCGCGGATCTCGCCCTCGCGCTCAGCATCCTGGGCGCGCAGCCCGACGACGACGGGGTGCCGACGACGGTGGATGCGGCGACCGGCTCCGCCGGACATGTCACCGCGGACGAGTTCCGCTCCGCCGTCGCGCGAGTGCGTCGCTCGGAGCTGGATCGCGGCATCACCCTGGTGGGGCCGCACCGCGACGACCTGACTCTGGTGCTGAACGGACTGCCCGCGCGCGGGTATGCCAGCCACGGCGAATCCTGGTCGTTCGCCCTGTCGCTGAAGCTGGCATCCGCCGCGCTGCTGCGTGCCGAGTCGGCGGTCGGCGACCCCGTGGTGGTGCTGGACGACGTGTTCGCCGAACTCGACGAATCACGTCGCGCGCAGCTCGCCGGTGCGATCGGAGACTACGAGCAGGTGCTCATCACGGCCGCCGTGCTGGATGACGTGCCGGCCGAGCTCGCCGGCCACATCGTGCACATCCGCGCCGGCCGTGTTGTGGAGGAGGGGTCGTGACCGAGGAGCAGCTCCCCGAGCACATCGCGGTCTTCCAGCGCATCCGCTCGGTATTCGGCGACCCCGCCCTGCGGTCGGGGGATGCGCGCCGCCGCACGCGGGTCGCCCGCGACGAGACGAGCGTGCCGTACGGCGGCGGGCGCGACCCGCGCGGCATCGGCGACGTGCTCGGCACCCTCACCTCGGAGATGGGCTGGGACTCGCCGATCGCGCAGGCCGAGCTGCTCGCGAGATGGCCGGACATCGTGGGGGCGAACATCGCCGGGCACACGGCGCCCGTCGGGATCGGCGCCGGCGTGCTGACCGTGCGGTGCGACTCGAGCCCATGGGCGACCGAACTGCGGCGCATGAAGGCCGCGATCACCACCAAGCTCATCACGGAGTTCCCCGCGGCAGGCATCGAGTCGGTGTCGATTATCGGACCCAACACCCCATCCTGGAAACACGGCCCCAGAGCAATCCCAGGGCGTGGCCCGCGCGATACTTACGGCTGACAAGGCAAATCTGGTCACGGGCCGCGCGAAAAGGCCTCACAGGGCGGTTTTCCCCGGTTTTCGAGGGTCGCAGAGGGTAGAATCGGGGGGTCCGGAAACGGCCCGTCGGGCCCCGGATGACGACCGGCAGGAGCCTCCCACTTCATGACACCTCCCTCCTCTCCCGCGGCCTCCGAAGCCTCCTACGGTGCAGGCGACATCCAGGTCCTCGAAGGGCTCGAGGCGGTGCGCAAGCGCCCCGGCATGTACATCGGGTCGACGGGTCCGCGCGGCCTGCATCATCTCGTCTACGAGATCGTCGACAACTCCGTCGACGAGGCTCTCGCCGGATACTGCGACCACATCGAGGTGACGATCCTCCCCGACGGAGCGGTGCGCTGCGTCGACAACGGGCGCGGCATCCCGGTCGACCTGCACCCGGTGGAGAAGAAGTCGACCGTCGAGGTCGTGCTCACCATCCTGCACGCCGGCGGCAAGTTCGGCGGCGGGGGGTACGCCGTCTCCGGCGGACTGCACGGAGTCGGCAGCTCCGTCGTCAACGCGTTGTCGCACAAGCTCGAGGTCGAGGTACGTCGGCAGGGCAACGTCTACCGGCAGACCTACCACGACGGCGTCCCCGACGCTCCGCTCGCGAAGGGCGAGAAGTCCGACGAGACCGGCACCACCATCACCTTCTGGCCCAACAGCGACATCTTCGAGACCGTCGACTTCGACTACGAGACGCTGCGCACCCGGTTCCAGCAGATGGCCTTCCTCAACAAGGGCCTGCGTATCGCGCTGTCCGACGAGAGGCCTGACGAGGCCGACGACGAGACCGGGCCGCGCTCCGACGTGTTCCTGTACGAGCGGGGGCTCGTCGACTACGTCGAGTACCTCAACTCGGCCAAGAAGACCGAGGTGGTGCACGACGAGATCATCTCGTTCGAGTCCGAAGACGTCGAGCGCAAGATCGCCCTCGAGGTCGCCATGCAGTGGACGAACGGCTACTCCGAGAGCGTCCACACCTACGCCAACACCATCAACACCCACGAGGGCGGCACCCACGAAGAGGGATTCCGCGCCGCACTCACCACGCTCGTCAACAAGTACGCGCGCGAGAAGGGGCTGCTGAAAGAGAAGGACGAGAACCTCACCGGCGACGACGTCCGCGAGGGTCTCACCGCGGTGATCTCGATCAAGCTCGGTGAGCCGCAGTTCGAGGGCCAGACCAAGACGAAGCTGGGCAACACCGAGGCGAAGTCCTTCGTTCAGCGGGTCGCCGGCGATCAGCTCGGCGACTGGTTCGACCGCAACCCCAATCAGGCCCGCGACGTCATCCGCAAGGCCATCCAGGCATCCGCCGCGCGCATGGCTGCCCGGAAGGCGCGCGAGCAGACCCGTCGCAAGGGGCTGCTCGAGGGCGGCGGCATGCCGGGCAAGCTCAGCGACTGCTCGAGCAAAGATCCGGCGCGCAGCGAGATCTTCCTCGTCGAGGGCGACTCCGCGGGCGGGTCGGCCAAGACCGGGCGCGACCCCGAGACGCAGGCGATCCTGCCGTTGCGCGGCAAGATCCTGAACGTCGAGAAGGCCCGCCTCGACCGGGCGCTCGGCAACGCCGAGATCCAGGCGATGATCACCGCGTTCGGCACCGGCATCGGCGAGGACTTCGACGGCTCGAAGGCCAGGTACCACAAGATCGTGCTGATGGCTGATGCCGATGTCGACGGCCAGCACATCACGACCCTGCTGCTCACCCTTCTGTTCCGCTACATGCGGCCGCTGATCGAGATGGGCTACGTGTACCTCGCGCAACCCCCGCTGTTCCGCCTCAAGTGGACGAACGCGGACCACGAGTACGTCTACTCCGACCGCGAGCGCGACGCGCTGCTCGAGGCCGGCATCGCGGCCGGCAAGCGGATCGCGAAAGAGAACGGGGTCCAGCGCTACAAGGGACTCGGCGAGATGAACCACCAGGAGCTCTGGGACACCACGATGAACCCCGCTACCCGCACCCTCCGCCAGGTGACGCTCGACGACGCGGCGATCGCGGACGGCGTCTTCTCCACGCTGATGGGTGACGATGTCGAATCGCGCCGCCACTTCATCCAGCAGAACGCCAAAGACGTCAGGTTCCTGGACATCTGATGACCGACACCACGACCGGGGACGCGACCCCGGGCCACGACAAGATCGAGCAGGTCGACCTCCAGCTCGAGATGCAGCGCAGCTACCTCGACTACGCGATGAGCGTGATCGTCGGGCGCGCGCTGCCCGACGTCCGCGACGGCCTGAAGCCGGTGCATCGTCGCGTGATCTACGCGATGTACGACGGCGGATACCGTCCCGACCGCGCGTTCTCGAAGTGCACGCGCATCATCGGCGACGTGATGGGACAGTTCCACCCGCACGGCGACTCGTCCGTCTACGACGCACTCGTCCGGCTCGTGCAGCCGTGGTCGCTGCGCTACCCGCTGGCGCTCGGCCAGGGCAACTTCGGGTCCCCCGGCAACGACGGGGCGGCCGCCCACCGGTACACCGAGACCAAGATGGCGCCGCTCGCCATGGAGATGGTCCGCGACATCGACGAAGACACCGTCGACATGCAGGACAACTACGACGGGCGCACCCAGGAGCCGACGGTCCTGCCCAGCCGCTTCCCGAATCTGCTGGTCAACGGGTCGGTCGGCATCGCGGTCGGCATGGCCACCAACATCCCGCCCCACAACCTCCGCGAGGTCGCGGAGGGAGCGCTCTGGGCGCTCGAGCACCCCGACGCCTCCCGTGACGAACTGCTCGAGGCGCTCATCGAGCGCATCAAGGGCCCCGACTTCCCCACCGGCGCGCAGATCCTCGGCGTGAAAGGCATCCAGGATGCCTACAGGACCGGGCGCGGATCCATCACCATGCGCGCCGTCGTCAACGTGGAGGAATCGCAGGGTCGCACCCAGCTCGTCGTCACCGAGCTGCCGTACCAGGTGAACCCCGACAACCTGGCGGTCAAGATCGCCGACCTCGTCAAAGACGGCAAAATCGCGGGCATCGCCGACATCCGCGACGAGAGCTCGGGCCGCACCGGCCAGCGCCTGGTCATCGTGCTGAAGCGCGACGCCGTCGCCAAGGTCGTGCTGAACAACCTGTACAAGCACACCCAGCTGCAGGAGAACTTCGGCGCCAACATGCTGGCGATCGTCGACGGCGTGCCGCGCACGCTGTCGCTCGACGGGTTCATCACGCACTGGATCGACCACCAGATCGAGGTCATCGTCCGGCGCACCACCTTCCGCCTGAACAAGGCGGAGGCCGATGCCCACATTCAGCGCGGGTACGTGAAGGCGCTCGACGCCCTCGACGAGGTCATCGCGCTGATCCGCCGCTCGCCCGACGTCGACGAGGCGCGCGCCGGCCTCATCAAGCTGCTGAAGATCGACGAACTGCAGGCCGACGCGATCCTGGCCCTGCAACTGCGCCGGCTGGCGGCGCTCGAGCGTCAGAAGATCCAGGACCGGCTCGCCGAGCTGGAGCAGGAGATCGCCGGCTACAAGAAGATCCTCCAGAGCGAGAAGGCCCAGCGCGACCTCATCGTCGAGGAACTGTCCGAGATCGCCGGCAAATTCGGCGACGACCGCCGCACCGAGATCATGCTCGGCTACGGCGGAGACATGTCCGTCGAGGACCTGATCCCCGAAGAGGAGATGGTCGTCACCATCACTCGCGGCGGATACATCAAGCGCACGCGCAGCGACAACTACCGGTCGCAGCACCGCGGCGGCCGAGGGGTGAAGGGCGCGCAGCTGCGGGCGGACGACGTGGTCGAGCACTTCTTCGTCACCACCACCCACCACTGGCTGCTGTTCTTCACGAACACCGGACGGGTCTACCGCGCCAAGGCGTATGAGGTGCAGGAGGCGGGACGCGATGCCAAGGGTCAGCACGTCGCGAACCTGCTCGCCCTGCAACCGGACGAGCAGATCGCGCAGGTGCTCGACATCCGGGACTATTCGGCGGCGAAGTACCTGGCTCTCGCCACCCGCGGCGGGCTGATCAAGAAGACCCACCTCACCGAGTACGACACCAACCGCACCGGTGGAATCATCGCCATCAACCTGCGGGAGGACGACGAGGTGGTCTCGGCGATGCTCGTGGAAGACGACTCCGAGATCCTGCTGGTGTCACGCAAGGGCATGTCGCTGCGCTTCGTCGCCAGCGAAGACTCGCTGCGCGCGATGGGGCGCAGCACCTCGGGTGTGATCGGCATGCACTTCCGCGACGAGGACCAGCTGCTGTCCGCATCCGTGGTGTCGGATGCCGACGCCGCCGCCGTCTTCGTCGTCACCGAAGGCGGCTACGCGAAGCGCACCTCGGTCTCGGAGTACCGGCCCCAGGGCCGCGGCGGGCTCGGCATCAAGGTCGCGAAGCTGACAGAAGCCCGTGGAGACCTTGCGGGTGCGCTGATCGTCGGGGACGAGGACGAGGTGCTCGTGGTTCTTGCCAGCGGCAAGGTGGTACGGTCTTCGGTGGCCGAGGTGCCCGCGAAGGGTCGGGATACCATGGGTGTCGTCTTCGCTCGGTTCGATGACGACGACAAGATCATCGCGCTGGCGAAGAACAGCGAGCGCAACCTGGACGTCCAGGAGGCGGATGACGCCCCCGACGATGAACCGCAGGACCGGAAGGACGAGCCCCCGCAATGACCAGTGTCGCCGAGAAGCTGCAACGCAAGGAGCAGCGCAGGGTGGCCACCAAGCAGGTGCGCCTCAAGCTCGTCTACCTCGACTTCTGGTCGGTGGTGAAGCTCTCGTTCCTCATCTGGCTGTGCCTCGGCATCGCGCTCGTGGTGCTGGCGGTCCTGGTCTGGGTGGTGCTCAACTCGACCGGCATCTTCGCCAAGCTCGATGACACCCTGCAGGACATCCTGGTCGACCCCGACTTCCACGTCGCGAACACCTTCGGCCTGCTGCAGGTCGGCGTGTTCTCGCTGGTCGTCGCCCTGCTGAACACCGTGGTCGGTACCGTGCTCGGCGCCATCGCCGCCCTGCTGTACAACCTCAGCGTGCGGTTCACCGGCGGTCTGCTGGTCGGCTTCCAGAACTCGTAAGCCGATTCGCCCGGCGTCGTCGCGTCGGGTATCGTAATCCACGGCCTCCGGGCCATTCGGGGCTATAGCTCAGGCGGTTAGAGCGCTTCGCTGATAACGAAGAGGTCCGAGGTTCAAGTCCTCGTAGCCCCACCCGATCGGTGATCGAGCCTGTCGAGATCCGGGGCCTTAGCTCAGTTGGTAGAGCGCCTGCTTTGCAAGCAGGATGTCAGGAGTTCGATTCTCCTAGGCTCCACTCCCCCCATTCCATCTCAGGGCACAAAGCGGATCAGCGGAGTCACCCGCGGCCGGCCGATCCCGAGCCGACCGCGATCGACGCGCTCGAGCACGTAGGCGAGTCGAGGCGTCTGCGCGAAGACGCGCACCTCGAAGTCGCCGGGCTGCTCCACCCGCAGACCGTGCGCCTTCAGCTCGGCGACGGCCGGGGCCGCCGAGCGGGGCAGATTCGCGACCGTCGTGAGCAGGATGCGGCCCGCAGGATCGATGATCTCGACCCCGACGAGATCGCCGGGACCCGCATCCGCCCAGGTGGCGAGCTGCAGGCCCTGGTAGGTGCCGGGTGCGATCGGCATCCGGTACCCGAGATAGGGCAGACCGGTCAGCGGATGGCTGAGTTCGACCCGGACCCCGCGCCGCGGGCGAGCGTCGCCGAGCAGATCGGAGTACGGCCCCGCCGCACGGGAGGGCAGCAGGTGCGCGCGCCGCGACCGCCGCACCGCCGCCTGGGTCTGCCCGGCGGCGGCGATCGCCGACGTCGGATCGGTCGCTCGCGCATTCCCGGCGCCGCGGGTGCGCGCCAGCCAGCCCGCGATCTGCCGCAACCGGATGCGCTCATCGGGCTCGCCAGCGGAGACGTACGGCGCGACGGTCGTCGCCAGCCCGTCGGGAAGCGTGACCTCGCCGGGCAGCCGGGCGGCCCTGACCTCGTCGGCGATCTCCGTGGAACTCGCGATCACGCCGTCGCAGCCCGCGAGGTCGGTGCGCAGCTGCTCGACGTCGGTGTCGACCCCGCTCAGGAAGCAGAACACCGGGATGCCGAGCTGCCGCGCCGCCGCGATCCAGTCGGAGTTGTCCGCCGAGGGACGCGTGACGATGAGCGCGTCGGCTTCGGCGAGCTCGCCGACGGTGCGCCACCACGGCTCGAGGATCCGGACGTGCAGCGCGGGGTCGTCGCGTGCACCCTCGAACGACGACAGGATCGGCGCATCGATCGCGCTCACCAGGACGACGATGCGCGGCACCCGCCGCGGCGTGGTCGCCGAGCCCGGCCGTGTCATCCAGTCGCGGGTCTCGAGGTGCCGGTCGACGAGGTACTCGACGACGGAGCGGCTGCGCATCGACTCGAACGCGTCGACATCGAAGACATCGATGTCACCGAACCGCTCGGGGGAGAGCTGGTCGTCGCGATCCCGGCGGATCCGGTCGTCTGCGAGCCAGTGGTCGAGCGGGTAGGTCGCGCCGAGCGAATCGGCGACGGCGGGCCCGTGCTCTTCGCCGATCGTGGCCTCGAGGAACCGGATCGGGAACCTTCGTCGCACCCGCAGCCACAGGTCGTAATCGCAGAGGCGGGCGAGCGAGATGTGCGGGTCGTACAGGCCCACCACGTCGAGGATCGCCTTGGGCGCGAGAACCGCACTGTTCGGGATGACGTTGCGGGTGAGCAGATCGGCGTCTGTCGCGCCGGCGCCGAGAACTGTCGACGCGACGGAGCCGTCGGGGTTCCGGAAGAAGATCTCCACCCGCCCGGCGATCAGCTCCCCGGGATGCGCATCGCTCTCCGCGACGAGGGTCCGCAGTCCGTCGGGGTAGAACACGGTGTCGTCGAACGCGAACGCGATGAGGTCGCCGCGCGCGAGCCGGTACGCCTCATACTCGGACACCGCCGGCAGCCCGATGTTGCGGTCGTGGCGGATCACGCTGACCCGGGGATCGCGCGCCATCGCCGCCGCGATCACCGCCGCCGACGAGTCGGTGCTGGCATCGTCGACGACGATCAGCTCGAAGTCGTCGAACGACTGGGTCAGCAGCGAGTCGATCGTGCGGCCGAGCAGTCCGCTGTCGCCGCGCCGGAACGTCGGCAGGATCACCGTCACCCGCGGCGGTTCCGCGCTCGCCCGCCCCGCCCCCGCGGCGAACGTGCTGCGCGCGACCAGCTCCCGCACCTTCACGGGACCCGACGCTCCATCACGATGCTGTCCGCGGCGCGGGCGGGTCGCGCGACATCCCGGAACCCCGCATTCGCGTAGGCCCGGATGGCGCGCGTGTTGGCGCGCTTCACCTCGAGGTGCACGCGCTTCAGCCGCAGGGAGTCGTCCGCGACGCGCAGGCACAGGGCGATCGCGCGGTGCGATACACCCGCGCCGCGCCGCGCCGGATCGACCAGCAGGCGCCCGAACTCCGCCGACGTCGCGTCGACGTCGTACAGCGACGCCTGCGCGACCCGGGTGCCGTCGATCTCGAGCACGAAGACGTAGTCGTCGGCTCGCTGCAGGTACGCGTCGAACCACGCGCGGTGCTGTTCCCCGGAGATCGGGTCCGAGGTGTGGAACCAGCGGCGGCTGTCGGCGTGGTTGCGCCAGCGCATCGTGTCCGCCAGGTCGGCGTGCTCGAGCAGCCGCAGCATGGCGTCGCCATCGACCACCGGCGCGATGGCTTTCCGGGTCATGCGACCAGGCCGATCAGCGTCGCAGCCACCCGCCGGACGTCGTCATCGGTGAGGAACAGGTGCAGCGGGAGCGAGATCAGCGAGTCGCTGGCGTCGCGCGCACGCTCGGCGGTGCTGTGGTACGGGGCGTAGACCCGGTACTCCGAGTTGTCGCGGTAGTGGACGCCCGGGTAGATGCCGTGGTCGTTCAGCCGGGCGACCACGGTGTCGCGGTCGGCGACCCGCACCTGGTACAGGTGACGGGACGGCTCGCATCCGGGCGCCATGCGCACCGGCTCGATACCGGCCGCCCCGTCGAACAGCCCGTCGTAGAGCGCGCAGATGCGGCGGCGCTCCGCGTTGTCCTCGTCCACGTACTTGAGCGCGACCAGGGCCAGCGCCGCCATCACCGAGTTGCCGTTGTATTTGAACCCGAGCTCGTCGACATCGTACATCCACTTGTAGGCGCCGCCGCCGTGGGTGCGCGCGTAGGTGTCTTTGCTGATGCCCAGCCACGACATCCGGCGGGCGGTCGCGTCGTCCTCGACGTCGGCGAAGCAGACCATGCCCGAATCGCCCGTCGGCAGGTTCTTCACCGCCTGGAAGCTGAACACGGCGGCATCGGCGTCGTGGCCGACATGCCGGCCGTCTACGCGGGTGCCGGTCATGTGCGCGGCGTCGAGGATCACCTTGATCCCCCGGCTGCGGCAGATGCGCAGCACCTCGTCGTAGCGGCCGACGTTGCCGCCGATCCCGACGAACATGACCGCCCGCGTGCGTTCGGTGAGGGAATCTGTCAGCGACTGCGGGTCGATGCAGAGGTACTCGTCGACGTCGGCGAACACGGGGGTGAGACCGCTGTGCAGGATGACGTGGTTCGTCGACACGAAGGTGAGCGGCGTGGTGATGACCTCGTCGCCGTCCTGCCAGCCGTGCCGCCGCTTGAGGACCTCGAGCGCGAGGTGCAGGCCGGATGTGTTGCTGTTGAGGAACAGCGCGTGGGGCAGGTCGGTGTATTGCTTCCAGGCGTCCTCGATCTCGACGGTCTTGTAGCCGAGGCCGGTCCAGCCCTTCTCGAGGCAGTCGCGGATCGCCTCCAGCGCCTCATCCACCCGGAACTTGGGCACGAAGAGCTGGATCGGATCGTGCGGGGTGCTCGAACTCACAGGGGGCCTCCATCCGTCTCCGCAGCCGGCGGGCTCGAGAAGTAGAGCGGGAGGACCTCGTCGGGAGTGCCGTCTGCAATGAGCCGGCCGTGGTCCAGGTACAGGACTCGGTTGCACTGGTTCTTGATCAGAGTAGGGGAGTGACTGGCGATCACGAGAACCGCGGTCCGCGAGACGACCTCATGCAGCCGCTGCTCGGCCTTCGCCTGGAACGCCTCGTCGCCGACAGCGAGCCACTCGTCCATCAGCAGGATGTCGGGCGACAGCACCGTCGACACCGAGAACCCCAGCCGCAGAAGCATGCCCGACGAGTAGGTGCGCATCGGAAGTTCGATGAAGTCGCCGAGCTCGGAGAACTCGATGATCCCCGGAAGCAGAGCGTCGACCTCACGACGGGACAGGCCCTGAAGCGCGCCGCGCAGGTAGATGTTCTCGCGGCCGGTGGCATCCATCGACATGCCGAGGCTGATGTCGAGAAGCGACCCGACGACGCCCTCGCGCGAGATCGTGCCGGTCGTCGGCCAGTAGATGCCGCCGAGCACCTTGAGCAGCGTCGACTTGCCCGACCCGTTGTGACCGATCAGCCCCACCCGATCGCCGTCCTCGAGGTTCGCGGTGATGCCGTCGAGCGCACGCACCGTGACCCGGCCCGACTCGTCCCGGTCGAGCTGGCCGCCGGTCGCGATCCGCATGATCTGCCGTGTCAGCTTGCGGGACGAGGCGCTGAGGACGGGGTAGTCCACGGACACGTCGGTGAGCCGGATGTGGGTCATCGCGTCACACCCAGAACGGAAGCTGGCGCCGCTTCCAGGCGTACGAGGCGAGCCCGATGAGCACGAAGAACGCGGAGAGGCCGAGGGCGGTCAGCCAGATGCCGGGGGCGGGAACGGTGTCGAGCAGCGGTTGCCGCATGATCTCGAGCAGCGGGTAGAACGGGTTCACCCCGAGCAGGACCTCCCGCGCGGGCGACGGCACCGCCGACGGCAGCCACACGATCGGGGTGAGGTAGAAGCTGACCTGCACGACGGCGGCGACGATCGGCGGCACGTCACGGTAGCGGGTCGCGAGCATCGCCAGCGCCAGGGCGAGGCCCGCCATTCCGATCCCGGCGATCAGCACGCCGGGGACGACGAGCAGCACCGCGGGCGACAGGCCTTGCGGGAGGATCAGGAGCAGGATCGCCAGCGCCACCGCGTTGTGCAGCAGAACGAAGAACGTCTTCCAGATGCTGCGCAGGAAGAAGATCAGGGGCGACAACGGGAGCTGGCGCAGGAACGTCTCCGCGGAGATGAACGCCTGCGCGCCATCGGTGAGGATCAGGCTGAGGAAGCTGAAGAACACCAGGCCACAGCCGAGGAACGGGAGGTACTCGACGATCGGCGACCGGAAGATCAGACCGAACACGACGCCGATGGCCGCGAACGTGACCGCCATCGAGAGGGTGATCCAGAATTGCCCCAGCACGCTGCGGCGGTACATCAGGCGCACATCCTGCCAGCCGAGGAAGAAGCTGAGGCGGATGCCGCGCCCGGCTGCGGCGAGCGCTCCCCCGCTCATCGGCCGGTCACCTTCTTCCACAGGAATCGCGTGGTGCGCGCGGCGGTCGGACCGATTCCGGTCTCCGACAGCTGCTCGCGCCCGTACGACGTGAGCGCCCGGATCTGCCGGGCGGTCCGGGCGACGAACGTGGACCGGCGCCGGATCGCCGCCCGCACCTGCCGCACCTGCCGGTCGGTCAGCGGCGGCGCCTGCTCGAAGAACCGCTGCCACTGGGGCGCCACGGTCTCGAGCGCGCTCCGGGCCTCGGCGTCCGCGCGCGCCTCCCTGCGGACCCGTGCGCGCAGGGCCGAGTCGGTCACGTACAGGTGGATGGCGTCCTTCCAGGTCCGCGACGTCCCGGCCAGCAACCCGGTCGCACCGTCGCGCACCGACGCGTACGGCGGGGCGTCCTCGTAGATCCCGGGGATCCCCTGCGCCGCGTACTCGCGGAACTTGTTGTCCGTCTTGTAGAGGTTCGACGCGGCGGTGCCGAGCGGCGCGAGGCCGAAATCCCAGCGGCGTGAGCGCTGGAACTCGATGTAGTCGCGGTACGACGTGCGGTAGGGGAAGGTGCGGATGCGCGGATGGTCTGGCAACTCGTCGTCGTCGACCCCGATGAACTCGAACTCGACGTTGTCGTGCTCGTCGAGCACCCCGATCACGTCGCCGATCACCGGTCGCAGATCCTGCACCCGGTCGGCGCTCGCCGCGAAGCCGCCCCGCAGGCGCCGCCGGCCGGAGGGTGCGGCGGGGAGCCGGGGGATCAGGGTGAAGTCGAAGAACGAGTCCAGCTGGATGACGTTCGGGTTGCGCGTGGCGAGGTACGACTGCAGCAGCGGTGTCGACGCGATCACGGTGGAGGCGTTCCGGACGACGGCCTCGAGGATGCGCCGCCGCGCGGGGGCCGCGTAATGCCGACCGAGCTCGGTCGCCGGATCCAGCAGCCAGAAGTTGTCGTCGAGGTAGAACCCGTATCCGACGCCCGTGCGCCGGAACGTGCGGGTGAGCGCGTAGGCATCGGGGTCGATGGTGCGGACCAGCAGCGGATAGGTCTGCGCCGTGATGTCGTCGGGGCGGAGCTCATCGAGCAGTCGGCTGCGCGTGGTCAGGTCCGTGGTACGGGCGAGGTGCGCGAGGACCCGTTCGAGCAGCTGGACGGTGGCAATCCGGGCCTCCGAAATCAGCAGTACGTCGGTGGTCATGCGGCGTCCTCGGATGAGTGCAGGTTCCGGGAAACCGGAAGCAAGAAAGCCTATCACCGCTAGGCCTGCGAGACGCCTTCGAGGTTCGCGTCCCAGGTGAAATCGTAGGCGCGGATGATCCAGCCGGAGCCGGTGCGCTCGACCTTGTACGTCCAGTCCATGCGGACCAGGTAGTGCCCGTCCTCGCCGTCGGAGAGCGCAGGGAAGCCGGCGATCGACCCCGGGTCGTAGCCCTGCAGCTCCAGAGCGGCGATCGCCTCCTCATCGGTGACCCGGTACGCGACGTCAGCGGTGCCCGAGACGCTCAGCCACTCGCCACCCTCGCGCGGCTGGTTCTCGATGCCGGTGACGACGATCTCCGCGTCATCGAGGCGTGCGAGCCCGTCGCGGACCAGCCGGGGGGTGAAATCGTCGGGGTCGTTGAAGATCGGGGTGGGCCGGTCGGAGCCGTTCTCCGGCTTCGACAGCTGACCTTCGACCTCGGGGCCGAAGAAGCGCTCCGCGTTCGCGGCCTCCCACTCCTGCCAGCCGGCCAGGTCGCGGTCGAGTGCGCTCGAGTCGATGACCTGCTCGGCGACGAAGGTGCCGACGAACCGCTGGGCCTCGAGCAGAGCGGCGTCGTCCCACGACGACCCCTCGATCGATGAGTCCAGCGTCTGAGGGTCGACCTGGGTCGCCAGAGCGGATGCCGGGTCGAGCGTGACGTGCAGGTAGGTGCCGAGCTCGTCGGTGACCGACTCCCGCGGGACGACATCCCCGACGGCCGGTCCGACCGGACCCGCGCTCGGCGACGCCGACGATGACGGGCTGGGCGAGTTCGAGCTCGCCGGCAAAGCCGAGCAGCCCGAGAGCAGCAGGAGGCCGGCCGCGCCGATCGCGACGGAGCTGCGGCGCATCAGGATTCGTCGTCCGCCGCGTCCACGTCGGCGGCGCCGATCTCGTCGAGCTCCTCGATCCACAGGTCATCGTCCGCGCGCAGGGTCTGCCAGGCCGCGTAGGCGACGCCGGCCGCGGCGACGACGCCCAGACCGATCAGGATGTAGCGGCCGGGTCCCGCGGACTTCTTCGGCATGGTGACCACCCCGGCACGCTCGCCAGCCCCCGCGACCCGGCGCACGACGTCCCGGACCCGCGGGTCTTTCGCCGCCTCGAGCATCGCCAGCGCGGAACCGAGGGCGCCGGTGATCGCCGGCACGATGTCGTCGCGCAGCCGATCGCCGCCCCAGGATGCCGCCTGGCGCCCGGCCCGGACGCCTTCGCGCACCGCCGGGCGCACCCGGTCTTCGTAGGTGTCGCGGATGCGCGGGCCGACCTCTTCACGCGCATAGTTCGCCGCCTGACGGCGGGCGTCGCGCAGCACGGCACTGGCGTGCTCGATGGCGTCGCGCTGCTCGTCCCACAGGTCTTCGGCGCTGCGCTTCAGTCGCTTCAACTCTCGCTGACGCTTGCGTGACAGTCCCATGTCGACCTCCGTCTGCTGGTTCGGCGAACCCTCCCATCCTGCCAGAGCGGGTCGGCCACGCAACCTCTTGCGCCTGCGTGCTGGCTGGGAAGCATGCCGCACGCGGTACATGACAGAATCGCTCCCATGACCGTTTCCACCGCTGTCGCCACGTTGCACACCACTCTCGGCGACATCCGCGTCGAACTGTTCGGCCACCACGCGCCGAAGACCGTCGCGAACTTCATCGGCCTCGCCACCGGCACGCAGGCCTGGACCCATCCCGCGACCGGCGAGCCTCAGACCGGGCCGCTGTACGACGGCGTCATCTTCCACCGGATCATCAAGGACTTCATGCTGCAGGGCGGTGACCCGCTCGGTCAGGGATTCGGCGGCCCCGGCTACCAGTTCGACGACGAGATCCACGGCGAGCTGGTGTTCGACCGTCCGTACCTGCTCGCGATGGCCAACGCCGGCATCCAGGCAGGCAAGGGCACGAACGGCTCCCAGTTCTTCATCACCACCGTGCCGACCCCACACCTGCAGGGCAAGCACACCATCTTCGGCGAGGTCGCCGACGACGAGTCGAAGCGGGTGGTGGACGCGATCGAGGCGGTTCCGACCGACGGGCGCGACAAGCCGCTGACCGACGTGGTCATCACCGGCATCGACGTCGTCGAGAAGTAGCGACCGCTCGGTGCCCGCCACCCCGGCCGAGACCGATCCGTCGGTCTGCTACCGGCATCCCGATCGCACGAGCTGGACGCTCTGCGAGCGCTGCGGGCGCACCATCTGCCCGGAGTGCCAGATCCTGACGCCGGCCGGCGTGCGGTGCCCCGACTGCGTGCGCGAGACGGGCGGCTCGGTGCGCTGGGAGCCCGCGTCCGCGCCGCGACCGGCAGCGCGAGCGAAGAAGACCGGGATGCGGCGGCGCGCGGTGGCACAGCGCGTGGATGCGGCGACTCGTCCCGTCATCACGATCGGCATCGCCGGCACGGCCCTCGTGCTCTGGATCGCCGGGTTCTTCGCCTCCGCGAGCACCGTCATCGGCGGCGCGATCTTCGACGTGCTCGTGCAGCGCCCGCAGGATGCCGTGCAGCTGTGGCGTTATGCGACGACCTCGATCAGCTACCCGTCCATCGGGTCGACCTACATCCTCAGCGTGCTGCTCGGGATCGCGATCTTCGTCTGGATCGGGTGGGGCGCCGAGCGGTTCCTCGGCTGGCGTCGCTACGCGATCGTCCTGCTCGTCTCGGGGGTCGCGGCGGCGGCGCTCTGCGGGATCGCGCTCGGCTCATCGATCGGCCTGATCGGCCCGGTGTGGGGCATCTTCGGCGCCTACCTGATCGTGGTGTGGGACCAGCCCATGGTGCGCAACCGGCTCCTGATCACCATGGCGATCTGGTTCCTCTTCAGCCTGTTCTTCGGCAACATCATCGCCGTCATCGGCGGTGCGGCCGGCGGCATCGGCACCATCCTGCTGCTGCGCCGTTTCGACGACCGGCCCCGGTCCCGTCCGTCAACCCCGTACCTGCTGATCGCCGCCGGGCTGGGCGTGCTGATCGCTCTCGCGATCCTCAGCGCCACCGTCATCTCGCCCCTCACATGACCGAGGCGGAGACGGACGAGGCGCCGCGCTGCTACCGGCACCCGGATCGCGAGACCTACATCCGGTGCCAGCGCTGCGACCGGCCGATCTGCACGCAGTGCCAGACCCAGGCGGCGGTCGGGGTGCAGTGCCCCGAGTGCGTGCGCGAGGGCCACGCGAGCACGGCCGGACGCACCCCCGGGTGGGTCCAGGCCCTCCGTCCGCGCGGGGGCGCCGTCGTCACCTATGTGCTCATCGCGCTGAACGTCGTCGTCTACGCGCTGCAGTGGATCACCGGGCAGGCGCTCACGGCGGCCTGGTTCCTGTACCCGTACTCGATCGGATCGGAACCCTGGCGCCTCATCACGTCCGCGTTCCTGCACTCGCCGGGCACGATCATCCTGCACCTGCTGCTCAACATGTACGCGCTGTACGTGTTCGGTCCCGCACTGGAGTCCTTCCTCGGGCACGCGCGGTTCCTCGCCCTCTACCTGATCGGCGCGCTCGGCGGCTCGCTCGGCGTGCTCACGGCCGTCGAGGTCTGGATCTTCTTCGACGGCAGCCGCGAGAACGCGCTGGCCGGGTCGCTCGGGGCATCGGGCGCGGTCTTCGCGCTGCTCGGCGCTGTGTTCGCGATGCGCAAGGCGATGGGGGTCGACGTCCGGCAGCTGCTGGTGCTGCTGGTGATCAACCTGGCGCTGCCGTTCTTCGTCGGGGGGATCGCCTGGCAGGCGCACGTCGGCGGTCTGGTGATCGGATTCCTGATCGGCGCGATCTTCGTGCGGACCCGGCGTCAGGAACAGCGGACACGTCAGATCGCCGCGGTCGCCGGTGTCGGCATCGGGTTGCTGGTGCTGTTCGGCGTCTACCTGCTCAGCGCGCCCGCGGTCTACTTCTGACCGGAGTGCACAGGCTCATCCACAGTGTGGATGAATGACAGCGGTGTAATTCCGGTGATCGAGCCTGTCGAGATCAGCGCCAGCGGGTCGTCATCAGGAAGCCGATGAACATGATCCCGAAGCCGATCAGGATGTTCCAGCTCTGGATGCTCGGGATCGGCAGCGACCCCTGGCTCAGATAGAAGACGATGATCCAGATCAGCCCGATCAGCATGAAACCGAACATCACCGGCTTGAACCACACCGGGTTCGGGGTGTCGTCGCCCGTACGCGCCTCGGGGGCCGGGGACTTGGTGCGTGCGTTGGGGCGTGCCATGGCCAGAATCCTAGCCGACGGGCCTCCGACCCGTCCCCGGCGTACAATCGAGCGCATGAGCGAGCCGCGTGGGGGTGCGGGTCGACGCCGCCCGGTCCGCCGCAGGCGGGTGTCGGTCATCGGCGTGCTGGGCGAGCTGCTGATCAGCGCCGGCGTCTTCGTGCTGCTCTTCCTCGGCTGGCAGCTGTGGTTCAACGACCTGGTGGTCGGCGGCGCGCTGCGCGATGAGGCGACCCGGCAGTCCTCCACGTGGGAGGGCAACGCGTCGACCGCGGAGCCCGGAACCCAGGATGACCCCCCGGTCGCCGCCGCCCCCGCGGCCGGCGAGGTGTTGGGCCTGCTGATCGTGCCGCGCTGGGGCTCGGACTACTACCTGCCGATCGCCGAAGGCACCGGCACCAAGCAGGTGCTCAACAAAGGCCAGATCGGGCACTACGTCACCACCGCGATGCCGGGCGCCGTCGGCAACTTCGCCATCGCCGCGCACCGGATGGCATACGGGCACCCGTTCAGCGGACTGAGCGATCTGCGCATCGGCGACCACATCTTCGTGGAGACCGCGGACGGCTGGTACCAGTACGAGTTCCGCAACCTGGAGTACGTGCGACCCACCGGCGTCGGCGTGATCGCACCCGTCCCGCAGAACGACGGCGTGACGCCGGCCGATCGCCTCATCACGCTGACCAGCTGCAACCCCCGGTACACGGCTCAGGAGCGGATCATCGCGTACGGCGTCTACGACGCCTTCTACCCACGCGCCGACGGACCGCCCGCCGAGATCGCCGCGACGATCGGAGCGACCGCCTGATGTACGGAGCCCTGTGGCGCGTGCTCCCCGGACCCTGGTGGGTGCGGGTGCTGATCCTGCTCCTGCTGTTCGCGGCGGTGCTCGCCGTGCTCGTCACCTGGGTCTTCCCGTGGGTCGACAGCTTCGTCGCACCCACCGATTCCACGGTGGCGACATGACCCGGATCCTCGTCGTCGACAACTACGACAGCTTCGTCTACACCCTCGACGGCTACCTGCAGCAGCTCGGCGCCGAGACCGAGGTGCTGCGGAACGACGCATTCGACGCGGCGGATTCCGCCGAGCGCATCGCCGCCTACGACGGCGTGCTGCTGTCGCCGGGGCCGGGTGCTCCCGCGGCGGCCGGGGTCAGCATCCCGGTCGTGCAGGCGGCCATCGCCGCTGGGTCGCCGCTGCTCGGGGTGTGCCTCGGGCTGCAGGCGATCGCGGAGGCGCGGGGGGCGACCGTGACCCACGCCGACGAGCTGATGCACGGCAAGACCTCGCTGATCCGGCACGACGAGAGCCCGTTCTATGCCGGCGTGCCGCAGCCGTTCCGTGCGACGCGGTATCACTCTCTCGCCGTGGTCGACGGCACTGTCCCGGAGGAGCTCGAGGTCACCTCCCGCACGGTCGGCGGCGTCATCATGGGGCTGCGGCACCGGGAGGCGCCGGTGTTCGGGGTGCAGTTCCACCCGGAGTCGGTGCTCACCGAAGGCGGCTACCGCATGCTCGGCAACTGGCTCGAGTCGATCGGGCTCGAGGGTGCGGCGGAACGCGCCGCCGGACTGAGCCCGCTGGTCAGGCTCGGCTGATCAGACTCGGCTGATCAGCCGCTGCAGTAGGTGAGGTCGATCGTCGACTTCTGAGGCTGATCGCCGACGAGCGACTGCGACGCGACGGTCTGGCCGGTGCAGCCGTCGTCCGCGATGAGCCGGACCGTGAGCTGCAGCGAGCTGCTGGTCAGTGTGGCCTGCGCCTGCGTCACCGGCTGGCCGGTGAGGTCGGGGACCTGCACGAGACCGTTCGAGACGACCAGGTTCACCGTCGCGCCCTTGACCACCTGCTGAGCGTTCGTGACCAGGTCGGTGCTCGGGGGCAACTGGATGCCGATCACGTAGCCCGCGGCGACGTTCGGAGAGTAGGTGATCTGGGATTCGCCGTAGACCAGGCCGAGCCCCGCGATCACCGCGGTGGCATCGGCTTCGGACTTGAACGAGAGGCCGGGCAGCGCGATCTTCGGCGGACCGGACGAGACCGACACCTTCACCTCCTGGCCGGGGCCCAGCCGTGTGCCGACCTCCGGTTCGACGGCGATGATGGTGCCCTCGGGCGCGTCCTCGGTGGAGACATCGACCTTCACCGGCTTCAGCCCGAGTTCGAGCAGGGTGTTGCCGCCCTCCTCGTAGGTCTGGCCGATGATGTCCGGGATCTCGACGGCCACGTTCTGCCCGACGATGTTGGTCGGGGCGAGGCTGAAGATCCACACGCCCGCCGCCACCAGCACCACGGCGACGAGGGCGATGATCCCCCAGATCCAGGCCACCGGCGGACGGGTCTGGGTGCGCGGCACGCGGTCGTCGCCGTCTTCGGCGAGGCGGCGGAGCGTCGCCTCGGACGCGGTCGCGGCACCGGGGTTCACGCCGAACAGCGCGGCATCGAAGTCGTTGCCCGCGGCCGGAGCACGGTCAGGCACCTTGCCCGAGAGCGCGATCTCGAGGTCGGAACGGAAATCGGCCGCCGACTGGTAACGCTCGGTGCGGTCTTTTGCGAGCGCCCGCATGACGACCGCGTTCAGCGCGGGCGAGATGGCCGGGTTGAGCACGTTGGGGGCGGTCGGCGCCTCGCTCACGTGCTGGTACGCGGTGGCGACCGCGGTCTCGCCCTGGAACGGCGGGCGGCCGGTGAGCAGCTCGTACAGCACGACGCCGGTCGAGTACAGGTCGGTGCGGGCGTCGACCGCCTCGCCTCGCGCCTGCTCGGGCGAGAAGTACTGAGCGGTACCGAGGATCGCGCTGGTCTGCGCGATCGTCGCCGCGGAGTCGGAGATGGCGCGGGCGATGCCGAAGTCCATCACCTTCACCTGGCCGGCCGAGGTGACCATGACGTTGCCCGGCTTGATGTCGCGATGCACGACACCGGCGCGGTGCGAGTACTCGAGGGCGGTCAGGATGCCGTCGACGATGCGCACCGCCTCCGCCGGTTCCAGCGGGCCCTGTGCGGCGATGTCTCTGAGCAGCCGACCGTCGACATGCTCCATGACGATGAACGGGACCTGGATCTCGTGCCCGGACGGATCGCGGACCGTCTCTTCGCCGGCGTCGAAGACCCGCACGATCGTCGGATGGGCCATGCGTGCCGCGGCCTGTGCCTCCTGGCGGAAACGGGTGCGGAATGCGGGGTCGTTCGCGAGAGACGGCTTGAGCAGCTTGATGGCGACGCGGCGCCCCAGCCGGGCGTCGGTGCCGACGTGCACATCGGCCATGCCGCCCCGCCCGAGGAGCTCGCCGATCTGGTAGCGGCCGGCGAGCAGACGCACGTCTGCCGTCACCCCATCTGCCACGATCGCCTCTTTCCTCGCGTATCCCGGGTACGCCCCAGCAAGTGTAACCGCCGAGAGTCGCGAGAACGTCTCAGCTGACGGTGATCGTGAGCGTGCCGGAGGACGCCGACTGCAGCGACCCGCAGAACGCGGTGTACGACACGGTCGCCTGGCCGGGATCACCCAGCTTGATCGACAGGTTCGTCGCCGACGCGGGCACCGGGTTGCCGCCGCCGTTGAAGCTCGCGTTGCCCAGGGTGAACTCGTAGTGGTCGAGCTCGAAGCCGCTCGGGCAGGAGCCGCTGAAGTCGTTCCACGAGACGGTGACGTCCATGCCGGAGAGGTACGGGCCGGCGGGCGCGGTCGGGGTGGACGGCGCGGGCGGTCCGGGATAGTCCTGGTACACCGAGACCTGGATCTCGCGACCCTTCTGCACGTTGCCGGTCGGGTTGATCGACGACACGGTCCCGTTCTTGGTCGGGGTGTTCGCCACCGGGCCGTCGACGCGGGTGACCTCGAAGAACTGCCCCAGCTCGGCGGCCACCTCGTCGAACGGGCGGCCGACGTAGTCGCCCGCCGCGATCGAGACCGTGTTGCTCGTCGGTGTGGCGCTCGGCGTGGGCGAGCCGCTGCGCGTCGGAGTGCCGCTGCCGGTCGGGGTGGGACCCGGGTTGTTCGGCAGTGCGAAGGCGATGATGATCGCGATCAGCGCGACAGCGAGCACGGACACGATCGCCACCAGGGGCCACGTCCACGGGCTTCGCCGCTTCAGGCCGGTCTCGGTCTCTGCCGTGCGGATCGATCCCGCCTCCCCGGGCTGCAGCACGCGGGTCGCTGTGGTGCTGCCGGGAGGGGTGAGCAGCTGCGTGAACGCGGTCTCGCCCCCGGTGAGGCTCGGGACGGCCGCGATCGCCGCCGCCATGTCGCCGCGTCGCAGCGCCTGGGCGGCGCGGGACAGGTTCGCCGCGGAGCTCGGGCGGTCTTCCGGCTTCTTCGCGATGCAGGCGTACACCAGGTTGCGCACCGGCTCGGCGATGGTGACGGGAAGCTCGGGCGGCGCCTCGTTGATCTGCGCCATCGCGATCGCCACCTGCGACTCGCCGGTGAACGGACGCCGTCCGGCGAGGGCCTCGTACGCGACGATGCCCAGCGAGTAGATGTCGGTGGTGGGCGATGCCGGATGCCCGCTCGCCTGCTCGGGAGACAGGTACTGCACCGTGCCCATCACCTGGCCGGTCGCCGTCAGCGGCACCTGGTCCGCGATGCGGGCGATGCCGAAATCGGTGATCTTCACCCGGCCCTCGGGGGTCATCAGCAGGTTGCCCGGCTTGATGTCACGGTGCACCAGGCCGGCCTGGTGGGCGGCGTGGAGCGCGGACGCCGTCTGCGCGACGATGTCGAGCACCTTGTCGGTGGGAAGCACGCGCTCGCGTTCGAGGATCGAGCTCAGCGCCTCACCGGGCACCAGCTCCATCACGAGGTAGGCGCTGCCATCCTCTTCGCCGTAGTCGAAGACGTTGGCGATGCCCTCGTGGTTGACCAGGGCGGCGTGCCGGGCCTCCGCCCGGAACCGCTCGAGGAACCCGGGGTCGCCGAGGTACTCGTCTTTGAGGATCTTGAGGGCGACGGTGCGCCCGATGACCAGGTCGGTCGCCTGCCAGACCTCGCCCATCCCGCCGATCGCGATGCGGGACGCCAGCTGGTACCGACCACCGAAGGTGATGCCGCTCGAGGGCCTCATCTGCTCAGCACCGCCTCCATCACTGACCGCGCGATCGGCGCGGCGACACGGTTCCCGAACCCGGACTGCCCGAGCCCACCGCCGTTCTCGACGACGACGGCGATGGCGACCCGGGGGTCGTTCGCCGGGGCGAAACCGGTGAACCACAGCGTGTACGGCTCACCATCGCCGTTCTCTGCTGTGCCGGTCTTGCCCGCGACGTCGATGCCATTGATTCTCGCATTACTGGCAGCGCCGTTGGCCACGCCGTTCACCATCATCCCGGTCATCGTGCTCGCCGTCGCCGCGCTGACCGGGGTGCTGTACACCTCGGGTTCGAAGCCCTGCAGCACCGTGAGGTCGGGGGCGAGGATGCTCTCCACCAGGGTCGGCTTCATCAGCTGGCCGCCGTTCGCGATCGCCGCGGACACCATCGCCATCTGCAGCGGGGTCACCCGGTCGCTGGCCTGGCCGAACGATGACAGCATCTGCTCCGCATCGCTCTCCGTCGGCGGGTAGACGCTCGGCTCGACGCGCATCGGAACGCGGAGGTCGTCGTCCTCGAAACCGAACAGGCGGGCCTGCTTCGAGACGGTGCTGTACCCGAGTTGCAGGCCCAGCTGGGCGAACGGGATGTTGCACGACAGACGCAGGGCGGTCGCGATGGAGGCGTTCGCGCCGCCGCCGCAGGTGCCGCCTTCAGCGTTGGTGATCACGGCGGTGCTCTGCGGGAGCGTCAGGGTCGGGGGGTTGGGGAACTCCGTGTCGGGGCTGAGACCCGATTCCAGCGCGGCCGCGGTGACCACGAGCTTGAAGGTCGAGCCGGGCGGGTTGAGGTCACCGGCGATCGCCCGGTTGATCAGCGGGTCGTCGGGGTCGTCGATGAGGGCGTCGTACGCCTGGCGGAACGCCGTCCCGTCGTGGGTCGCGAGCAAGGTCGGGTCGAACGTCGGCTTCGACACCATGGCGAGGATGCCGCCGGTCTTCGGATCGATCGCGACGACAGCGCCCTTCTGGTCGCCGAGGGCGTCCCAGGCGGCCTGCTGCACGACGGGGTCGATCGTCAGCTCGACGGCGGCGCCCTTCGGGTTCTGGCCGGTGATGATCGCGTTCAGCTGGTCGAGGAACTGCTCGTTCGCGGTGCCGCTCAGATAGTCGTTGAGCGAGCCCTCGATGCCGGTGTTGCCCTGATTCAGGGTGAAGTATCCGGTGACCGCCGAGTACAGCGGCCCGTTCGCGTACTGGCGCTGGTACTTGTACTCGTCATCGACCGGCACCGAGACCGCGATGGGTTCGCCGTCGACGAGGATGGGGCCGCGCTCGGCCGAGAAGCTCGCGTAGAGGGTGCGCGCGTTGCGGCCGTCCGCTTTGAGGTTGTCTTGCTGGAAGACCTGGATGATCGTCGACGAGCTGAACAGCGCGATGAACATCAGCAGCACGACGATGCTGACGCCCCGGAGTTCCTTGTTCACTGCTCCACCACCAATCGGGGCTGGTTGCGCACCGAATCCGACAGCCGCAGCAGCAGCGCGACGATGATCCAGTTGGCGACGAGCGAGGATCCGCCCGCCGCGAGGAACGGCGTGGTGAGCCCGGTGAGCGGGATCACCCGCGTGACGCCGCCGATCACCACGAAGACCTGCAGCGCCACGACGAACGACAGGCCGACGCCGAGCAGGCGGCCGAAATCGTCTTGCCCGGTGAATCCGATGCGGAAGCCGCGCGAGACGAACAGCAGGTAGAGGCTGAGGATGGCGAACAGGCCGACGAGCCCGAGCTCCTCGCCGAGGCTCGCGATGATGTAGTCGCTCTCGGCGAGGGGCACGATGTCGGGGCGGCCCTGGCCGAGCCCCGTGCCGATCAGACCGCCGTCCGCCAGGCCGAAGAGCCCCTGCACGAGCTGGTAGCTGCCGCCCTGCTGGTCGTAGATCGCCGGATTGAACGAGTCCAGCCACGAGTCGAACCGCGACCCGACGTAGCCGAGCACGCGGCTGGCCGCGACGGCGCCTCCGATGAACAGCGAGAGCCCGAGCACGATCCAGCTCAGCCGTCCGGTCGCGACGTAGATCATCACCAGGAACAGCCCGAAGTAGAGCAGCGACGTGCCGAGATCGCGCTGCAGCACCAGCACGGCCATCGCCAGCACCCAGATGATCAGGATCGGTCCGAGGTCGCGCGCTCGCGGGAACTGCATCCCGAGGAAGCGCCGCCCGACCATCGAGAGCGAGTCGCGCGCCTGCACGAGGTAGCCGGCGAAGAACACCGCGAGCGCGATCTTCGCCAGCTCGCCGGGCTGGAACGAGAGCGGCCCGATCTGGATCCAGATGTAGGCGCCGAAACGCGGGCTGCGGATGCCGGGGATCACCGGCAGCACGAGCAGCAGGAACGCCGTGAACATCGCCACGTACCGGAACCGCTGCAGGACCCGGTGGTTCCGGATCACCAGCAGCACCGCGAGCGTGATCACCAGGGCGATCGCCGTCCAGGCGATCTGCCGGATGCCGGCGGCGTCCCAGCCGCTCAGCTTCTCCGCGATGTCGAGGCGTGTGATCTCGGCGATGCCGAGGCCGTTGAGCAGGGTCGCGATGGGCAGGACGAAGGGGTCGGCATCCGGCGCCACCACCCGCAGGGCGATGTGGATGCCGATCAGCAGCAGGGCGAGCAGGGCGCAGAGCAGCAGGACGGAGTTGCCGACGCGACCGAGCGCGCCGAGCTGCACCAGGGCGATCGCCGCGCCGCTGAGGGCGAGGGCGAAGAGCAGCAGCACCAGTTCGATGTTGCGGCGGCGCGCCGGCGCGCGCAGCCGCACCCGGATCGCGCCCGTGAACGTCGAGCGCGACGCCGGGTCGGCGGGCGGGAGGGCGTCCACGGTGGTCGTCATCCGCCGGCCAGTTCGTCGAGGCGGTTCACGATGTCGATGGCGTCACGCAGGTTGTCGGCGTTGATGGTCGCCTCCACCGTCTCCTGCTGGTAGGTCGGCAGGTCGGCCACATCGATCGTGGTGGTCTGGTACACGCTCGAGAGGGAGATGGGACCGATGGTCTGCTGCACACCCTGGAAGATCGCGACCTTCCCCTGGTCGACGCCGACGTAGTAGTGCGACTGCGTCCACTGGTAGGCGGCGACGAGCCCGGTCACGATGGCGGCGATGGCGGCGGCCACCACGACCAGCCAGACGATGCGCCGGCGGCGGGCGCGCCGGCGGTCCTCTTCGATCAGCTCCTCGAGGTAACCCTCGCGCTCGGGCTCGAAGTGCGAATCCTCCGGCTGCGAGGCCTTCAGGGGATGCAGCAGCAGCGTGGGCAGGCGGATCGGCCGTCGCGCGGTGTCGCTCTCGAAGCTGAGAGGTGCGGCCGCCGATCCGACGAAGGTCGGCACGCCGCCGGTTCCGGAGCTGTCGTCGATGTCGGTGACCACGACCGTCACGTTGTCGGGCGCGCCGTGGTCGAGGCTCTCTTTCACCAGGCGATCGGCCGCACCCTGGGCGGTGCGAACCGTCTGCAGGATGGTGGAGATCTTCTCTTCGGACACGTAGCTCGACAGCCCGTCCGAGCAGAGCAGCCATCGGTCGCCGGATCGCACGTCGAAGATCGCGGTGTCGATCTCGGGCGCCGCGTCGACGTCGCCGAGCACGCGCATCAGGACGGAGCGCCGGGGGTGCACCGCGGCCTCCTCGGCGGTGATGCGCCCCGAGTCGACGAGCCGCTGCACGAACGTGTGGTCGGAGCTGATCTGCTCGAGCTTGCCGTCGCGGAACCGGTAGACCCGCGAATCCCCGATGTGCGCCATCGCGACCTTGTCGCCGACCCGCAGGATCCCGCTGACCGTCGTGCCCATCCCGGTCAGCTCGCTGTGCTCGAACACGGTCTCGGCGAGCAGGCCGTTCGCGGCGATCAGCGCCGACTGCAGCGCGAACTGCGCATCCTCCGCGGTGGCGTACTCCACGTCGGCCTCGGCGACGCGCTTGGCGGCGATCGCGGAGGCGACGTCGCCGCCCGCGTGGCCGCCCATCCCGTCGGCGACGAGGAAGAGGTGCGCACCCGCATAGCCCGAGTCCTGATTGTTGGACCGGATCTTCCCGACGTGTGAGACGGCCGCGCTCGTGGGCGGGGGTGTCATCGCCACCGGGTTACCGCCGGAGCTCGAAGCTCGTCGTACCGATCGTGACCGGAGTGCCGAGCGGCACCGGTGTCGGCAGGGTCACCCGCGACCCGTCGAGGAAGGTGCCATTGGTCGAGTCTAGGTCTTGGATCACCCACTGGTCGTTCCACAGCATCAGGCGCGCGTGGTGTGTGGAGGTGTAGTCGTCGCGGATCACGAGGCCCGATTCGTTCGACCGGCCGATGGTCAGCTGCTCCGCGGGCAGGTCGATCTCGACGCCCTCGCGGGGTCCGCTCGTGATGACGAGGCGCTTGGCGGTGGTCGCCCCCGCGTGCGGGGGCGCGCGGTGCGCGGTGGGCTCGGTCACCGGTGCGGCGACGACGGGGGCGGGGGATGCCGCGGCCGGCGCCGTGGGGAACGCGGCGGCCGCCTGCGCGGGAAGCCTGCGGGCCCGCTGGCCGAACAGATCCGAGCGGAGGGCGTACACGACCGCGAACACGAACGCCCACAGGAGCACCAGGAAGCCGAGGCGCAGCAGCAACAGGGTCAGTTCGCCCATCAGTTCACCGCCGCCTGTGCCAGCACGCGGAACACGATACGGGTGCGGCCGATCTCGATGACGCTGTCGGGCGGGAGCGGCGCCTGTTTCAGCGGCTGACCGTTCAGCTTCGACCCGTTCGTCGAGCCGAGGTCGTTGACCTGGCCGCGGGTGCCGTCCCAGAGGATCTCGACGTGCTTGCGGGAGGTGCCCGTGTCATCCACGGTGATGTCGGCCTCGGAGCCGCGGCCGATCACGGTGCGACCCTTCGTGATCGGGTACCGCTTGCCGCCGATGTCGAGCACCGGCGTCCAGGCGACCTCGCCTTTCACGTTGACGGAGTCGACCGACACCAGGCCGTCGGTGAGGCGCGGGTCGTTCTGCAGGGTGATCGAGATGCCGCCGGCGAAGGAGTAGTGCTGCGCGGTGGCGTGCTGCTGCACCAGCTGGGTGAACTCGTCGATGAGCGCCGGGCCGAGGGAGTTCATGCGCTCATAGTCGCCGGGCGAGAGCCGCACGATGAACTGGTTCGGCGCCAGGATGCGGTCGCGCGAGACCACCGCCGCCTTCGTGTCGAGCTCCCGGCGGAGGGCGGCGGTGACTTCGAGGGGCTGCAGACCGCTCTTGAAGGTCTTGGCGAAGGCGCCGTTGACGACGCGCTCCAAGCCCTTCTCGAAGTTGTCCAGGATGCCCAACAGACTCCCTCTCGGTCGGCGGTGAACTCATCCGATGCTAGTCGGGGAACCTGGCGAAACCCGGGCTCGCTCAGGTCATTGACCAAATGCAGGAGTATTCGCCTCGAACCTGTCGGCATGCCCTGGCAACTCAGGCCACGGTGCCGAAATTGCGAGAAATCTCCTGCATTTCGCACATGGGGCGCGGTCACGCGAGCGCACAGCAGGTGATAAAGTCGCTGAGTTGCGCGCGAGTGGCGGAATTGGCAGACGCGCTGGCTTCAGGTGCCAGTGCTCGCAAGGGCGTGGGGGTTCAAGTCCCCCCTCGCGCACATGAAAGAGGGCCCCGGTTACGCCGGGGCCTTTTTCGTTCCCCGCTCACGCGCCACCAGCAGGCCGAACGCCAGAGCGATGAAGAACATCAGCACGCCGTACACCGCGCCCGGCAGCTGCATCTGCTCGTTGCCGAGCACGGTCACCGCGATCACGATCGCGAGGGTGGCGTTGTGGATCCCGATCTCGAACGAGCTGGCGACGGCCTGACGCCGCTCCACCCGGAACAGCCGCGGCACGACGAAACCGATCGTCAGGCTGAGCACGCAGAACAGCGCGGTGATGCCGGCGAGCGCGCCGAGGTTGGCGAAGAACAGCTCCCGGTTCGCGACGATCGCGCCGACGATGACGATCGCGAGGATCACCATCGAGAGGATCCGCACCGGCCGGTCCATGGCATCCGCGAACTTCGGCGCCAGCCGCCGGATCACCATGCCGATCGCCACCGGGATCAGCACGATCGCGAACACCTCGAGCGCCTTCGAGAACTGGATGCCGAGGCCCGCCTCCCCGGGCAGGAAGAACCCGATCGCGAGGTTCGTGATCAGCGGCAGGGTGAACAGCGCGACGATCGAGTTCACGGCGGTGAGAGTGATGTTGAGCGCCACATCCCCGCGGAACAGATGGCTGTAGAGGTTCGCCGTGGTTCCGCCCGGCGACGCGGCGAGCAGCATCATCCCGACCGCGAGCACCGGCGGCAGGCGGAACAGCAGCACGAGCCCGAAGCAGATCGCGGGCAGCAGTATCAGCTGGCAGGCGAGGGCGATGATCACCGCCTTCGGATGCTTCGCGACCCGGCCGAAGTCGGAGAGCCGCAACGTGAGCCCGAGTCCCAGCATGATGATGCCGAGCGCGACGGGAAGTCCGATGGTGGTCAACGCTGATCCCATGGCGACACAGTACTAACCTGGCGCGATGGTTCCCGTGCCCAATCTGCTGGCCTTCGTGCTCGCGTCGGTGCTCCTCATCATGCTGCCGGGGCCCAGCGTGCTGTTCGTGCTGGGCCGCTCGATCGCGCTCGGCAAGCGGGGCGGCCTCCTGAGCGTGCTCGGCAACGCCCTCGGGATGCTGCCCGCGATCGCCGCGGTCGCGCTCGGCATCGGGGCGCTCGTCGCGCAGTCCGTCGTGGTGTTCACCATCGTGAAGGTCGTGGGAGCCGCGTACCTGGTGTTCCTCGGCATCCAGGCGATCCGGCACCGGCGCGAGCGGGCGATGCCGGATCAGTCGGCGGCGCCCCGCTCCACCTTCCGCCTGCTGCTCGAGGGCTTCGTCGTCGGCATCACCAACCCGAAGACGATCGCGTTCTTCGTCGCGGTGCTGCCGCAGTTCGTGGCGCACGACGCCGGGTCGATCCCGCTGCAGCTGGCGCAACTCGGTCTCATCTTCTTCGTGCTCGCGCTGATCATGGACAGCATCTGGGCGCTGATCGCCGGCACGGCGCGCGACTGGTTCGCGAAGTCGCCGAAGCGCGTCGAGCGCCTGGGCGCCGCGGGCGGCGTGATGATGATCGGCCTCGGCGGCGTGCTGCTCGTGACGGGCGCCGAGCACTCCTAAGTAACTAGTACGCGGTCACCGTGACCGTGTGATACCCGGTCGCCCCGTCGGGCACCACGTCGGCGATGCGCTCCGTCTGCACCTCGCCGTCGGCGCCGATCGCGCGCACCTGCACCTCGTGGTCGCCGGCGTCGGGGGCGAACTCGTACCTCCACTGCACCCAGGTGTCCGCGGAGATCGCCGTCGCGAGCTCCGCCGGCTTCCATGCCCCGCCGTCGACGCGCACCTCCACACCGGCGACCCCGGTGTGCTGGTGCCACGCCACCCCGGCCACCGTCATCTCGCCGACCCCACCGCGGGCGACGTCGATGCGCGACTGGAGCTTGATCGGCCCCTTCTCCCCCCAGCCGCGGTCCGTCCAGTACGCGCTGGCGCGGTCGAAGCGGGTCACCTCCAGCTCGACCACCCACTTCGTGGCAGAGACGTAGCCGTACAGCCCGGGCACGACCATCCGCACCGGGAACCCGTGCTCCGGCGGCAGAGGCTCGCCGTTCATGCCGATCGCGAAGATCGCGTCGCGGTCCTCCTCGAGCAGCACCTCGAGCGGGGTCCCCGCCGTGAACCCGTCGATGCTGCGGGACAGCACCATGTCGGCGTCGGCGCTCGGCACGGCGCGGTTCAGGATGTCGCGGATCGGGTACCCGAGCCAGCGTGCGTTCCCGATGAGCTCGCCCCCGACCTCGTTCGACACGCAGGTCAGGGTCGTGTAGCTCTCCCGCATCGGGAGGGCGAGCAGCTCGTCCCAGCCGAGCTCGATCTCGTTCTCGACCATGCCGGTGATCCGCAGCGTCCACGTTGCCGGGTCGATGCGCGGGATCTGCAGCGCGGTGTCGATGCGGTAGAACTGCCGGTTCGGGGTGATCACGGGAGCGAGCCCGTCGATGCCGAACTCGGCGCCCGCCGGAACGGGGGCCGCGGGGCTCGCCGGCTTCGGAAGGGTGAAGGCGTCGCGCACGGCGGTCGCGGTCCGCGCTCCGGCCTCGAGCAGGAAGCCGCCGGCCGTGGCCAGCGCGCCGAGCGCCGTCGCCCCTCCCGCCCAGGCGAGGAAGGTGCGCCGGCTCGGATCCGTGGGCCGCGGAGTCGGCGCGTCCTCGGGGGCTCTGCGCAGCAGGAAGCCGAGGGCGAGCGCCGCGACGATGGCGGCCACGGCGGAGGGGATCGCGTCGAACACGGCCGCACCGGAGCGGGTGAGCGCCCCGCCGACCCCCAGGATCGCGCCCGCGGCGAAGATCAGCCGCCCGAGCGGCGGGCGCCGGGCCTGCAGCACGCCGGCGACGGCGGAGACGATCAGCAGCACGATCACGATGCCGGCGATCAGCGCCGCCTTGTCGCCGGTGCCGAACAGGGCGATCGCCGCCTCCTTCGCCCACGCGGGGGCGAGGTCGATCGCCACCGCACCGACCACGAGGAGGGGGCTGGCGGCGGGGGCGACGAGCGCCGCACTGATCTCGGCGGCGCCCAGCCCGAGCGCGACGGAGGCGACCCCCGCGGCGGCGGGAAGCATCCAGCGAGGCGCGCTCATGCGCGCAGCCTACGTCGGGATGCCATGTTCGTCATTCGGAGCGCGCGCCTCAGGGGGTGGGGGCCAAGGCGTCGTAGTCGCGGAGGCCGCTGCGCAGGCGGCCGATCACCCCCACCGCGGCGACGATCACGAGACCGCCGAGCAGCGGCGGGAACCACAGCGCGACCGCGGTCGCGAGGATGCCGACATAGAGGTCGCCGAGGCGCGGGCCGCCGGTCACCACGACGGTGAAGATGCCCTGGATCCGGCCGCGCATCGCATCGGGTGCGGCGACCATCATGATCGTCTGGCGGAAGATGGCGCTCACCTCGTCCGCCGCACCCGTGCCGGCGAGCGCGAGGGCCGCGACGGCCAGCGCGACCGGGTTGACCGAGGAGAACTGCTCGCCGACGCTGCCGAAGTCCCCGAGCTCCATGACCAGCACCACCAGCCCGAACAGGGCGATGAACCCGCCGTAGACCATGACGCTCGCGATGATCGCCCTGCCCTGCCAGCGCACGTGGCGCACCTGCCCACTGAACAGGCCGGTGAGGAAGGTGCCGATCGCGGCCGACGCGGTCAGGATGCCGACCGTCACCGGGCCGCCGCCGATCACCAGTGCGCCGATCGCCGGGAACAGCACCTGCGGCCGCCCCAGACCCATCGCGAGCAGATCGACCAGGAAGCCCGCACGGATGTTGGGTGCGCGCCGCAGGTACCCCAGGCCCTCGCGCAGCGAGCGCCACCCCGGACGGGTCGCGTCGTGCGCCGGCGGGATCCGCGGAAGGGTGAAGAGGCCGATGAACGCGGCGGCGAAGAGCACCGCATCGACCCCGTAGGTCCAGGCGAACCCGACGCTCGCGACGAGCACCCCGGCGAGCGCCGGCCCGATCGTCAGCTGCAGCCCGAACGCGATCCCCTGCATGGCGCTGGCACCCGGGATCAGGTCGGCGGGGAGCAGCCGGGGATAGATCGACCCGCGCGTGGTGTTGCTGATCGTCGCGGCGACGGCGTTGATCGTCGTCAGCACGTAGAGCGGCCAGACGGGCACGCGGGACCCGAGCCCGAGGTCGACGATCGCGAGGGCGATGAGCGACAGGGTGGCGAACCAGCCGACGACGGCGCTGATGATCGCGACGGTGCGCCGGTCGAAGGAGTCGGCCAGCATCCCGCCCCAGAGCCCCGCGATGACCATCGGCACGAGGGCGATGCCGCCGACCAGCGAGACGGCGAACGTGGAGCGGGTGATGTCGTACACCTGCAGCCCGACCGCCACGATGGTCAGCTGCGCGCCGATGCCCGAGATCGCCGAACCGGCGTAGAGGCGGGCGAACGCCGGCGACGCGCGCAGCGGCGTCAGATCGACGAAACGGCGCCGGCGGGACGGGGCGGGGGGTTCTGCTGTCACTGCTGCCGAGCGTAGGGGTTGGCGGCATCTCGCGGCTGGCTGGCGGATGTCCCGTGGCCGGCTCCGGCATCCGGTGGCTACCGTCGTGGCATGACCACGACCTCGTCTCAGGCCGCTGCCGTCGACACCGCCGGCATCGAGTACTTCGCCGCGAAGCTCCGCTACGAGACCGACCCGTCGGACGTCGCCGCCGCGATCTCTGCGGGCGAGACCTTCGCCTTCGTCGACACCCGCGGGCACTCGTCGTGGCATCAGGGCAGGGCGACGGGCGCCGTGCACATCCCGCGCGCAGAGATCGCGGTGCGGGCCCCGCTCGAGATCCCGCTCGACACGCCCGTGGTGGTCTACTGCTGGGGCCCGGCGTGCAACGGCGCGACGCGGTCCGCGATCGAGTTCCTGAAGCTCGGCTACACGGTGCGCGAGATGATCGGCGGCTTCGAGTACTGGGCGCGCGAGGGCCTCGGGGTCGTCGACGATCACGGACCTGTCGACATCCCGCACGACCGGCTCACCTCGCCGGTGGACGAGGCGACCTGCGACTGCTGAGCCGGCCCAGGCTGAGCCGGCCCAGGCTGAGTCGGCGCTGAGCAATCACGCGCGACCGAGCGCCCAGGATGCCATGACTGGTACCGTCCGGGAATGTCGCGAATCGTCGCGGTCGCGCCCGCGCTTCCCGAGCATGCGTACACGCAGGAGCAGATCACCGCGGAGCTCAGCGACCTGATCGCCTCGGATGCGACGCGGCGGGCCGTGCTGGCACGGTTCCACGCGGCGAGCGGGATCGGCACGCGGCACACCGTGCTCCCGCTTGAGCAGTACCGCGACCTCGGCGACTTCGGTCGCTCCAACGACATCTGGATCCGCGAGGGCACCGAGCTGGCGGCCCGCGCCGTCGCGGCGGCCCTGGAATCCGCGGGTCTGCAGCCGGACGACGTGGACTACCTGCTGTTCACCTCGGTGACGGGGATCGCGGCGCCGTCGATCGACGCGCGCCTCGTCCCCGTGCTCGGGCTCCGCACCGATGTGAAGCGGATGCCGTCGTTCGGGCTCGGCTGCGTGGCGGGGGCGGCGGGGCTGGCGCGCGTCCACGACTACCTGCTCGGGCATCCCGGCGAGATCGCCGTGCTGGTCTCGGTCGAGCTCTGCTCCCTGACCTTGCAGCGCGGAGACGACTCTGTCGCCAACTTCGTCGCCAGCGGCCTGTTCGGCGACGGCGCCGCCGCGGTGGTCGTGGCGGGGGCGGACCGTGCCGCCGAGCTCGGGCTGCCGGGGCCCGAGATCCTGGGCACCCGTGCGGAGCTCTACCCCGACAGCGAGAGCGTCATCGGCTGGGACATCGGCGGAACGGGGTTCCGCATCGTGCTCACGGCGGCCGTGTCGGACACGATCGACGCGAACATCGAGCATGACGTCGACGCGCTGCTGGCCGACCATGGACTGACCGCGGGCGATGTCGGCGCGTGGGTCGCCCATCCCGGTGGCCCGCGGGTGCTGGAGGCGTTCGAGCGCGGCCTGCACCTGCAGCGCAGCGACCTCGACGCCAGCTGGCGCTCGCTCGATGCGGTCGGCAACCTCTCGTCGTCGTCGGTGCTGCACGTGCTGTCGGACATGCTGGTGCAGCCCGCCGGGACGCACGGCGTGCTCTTCGCGCTCGGGCCCGGGGTCACGAGCGAGTACGTGCTGCTGCGCTGGGCGGCCTGATGCTGAGCCTCTGGCTCTACACCGCCTTCATCCTGGCGACCGGCGGCGAGCGGATCGGCGAGCTGGTGACGTCGAAGCGCCACGCCGCGTGGGCGTTCGCCCGCGGCGGCGTCGAAAGCGGCCGGGGGCATTTCCCCGCGATGGTCGTCCTGCACACCGGCCTGCTGGTGGGCGCGGTGGCGGAGGCCTGGCTGCTCGGCCGCCCGTTCATCCCGCTGCTCGGCTGGCCGATGCTCGTGATCGCGGTGCTCTGCCAGGCGGGGCGCATCTGGATCATCCGCTCGCTCGGTCAGCAGTGGAACACCCGCGTGATCGTCGTGCCGGGCATGCCGCTCTCCCGGCGCGGCCCCTACCGCTGGGGCTTCCCGCACCCGAACTATGTGCTCGTGGCGGTGGAGGGGATCGCGATCCCGCTCATCCACACCTCGTGGATCACCGCGGTGACGTTCACCGTCCTGAACGCGATCCTGCTGCTCGGCTTCCGCATCCCCGCCGAGGACCGCGCCCTCCGGCTCGCGGAGCGATGACCGGGGAGACCCAGGTCCTCGTCGCGGGCGGGGGACCGGTCGGGCTGGCCGCCGCCATCGAGGCACGGCTCGCGGGGCTGGATGTCGTGGTGGTCGAACCGCGCACCGGCCCGATCGACAAGGCGTGCGGCGAGGGGCTCATGCCGGGTGCCGTTCCCGCGCTCGCCCGGCTCGGGGTGCACCCGCGGGGCTTCCCGTTGCGCGGGGTCGACTACCGCGACACCCGGCGGAATGCGGTGCACCGTTTCGCCGCGGGCGACGGTCTCGGCGTGCGGCGGACGACGCTGCACGCGGCGCTGCACGCTCGGGCCGAGGAGCTCGGTGCGCGGTTCGTGCACGACCGCGTCACCCGGGTCGTTCAGCACGACACCGGGGTCGAGGCGGCCGGCATCCGGGCGGAGTGGCTGCTCGCGGCCGACGGCCTGCACTCCGGGATCGCCCGGGAGGTCGGGCTCGCGCGTCCCGCCGCGCGGGCGCGCCGCCGCTACGGGCAGCGCAGGCACTACCGGGTCGAGCCGTGGTCCGAGCTCATCGAGGTGCACTGGACACCGCTCGGCGAGCTCTACGTCACGCCGACCGGCGACGGGATGGTGGGGGTGGCACTGCTGGCGCGGCAGGGCGTCCGGTTCGACGACGCGCTCGCCGCGGCTCCGGAACTCGCCGCCCGGGTGGGCGGCGCCGAGCCGGCCAGCGAGCTCCGCGGGGCCGGGCCGTTCCGCCGGCGCACCCGGGCGCGCGTGGCGAGGCGGACGCTGCTGGTCGGGGACGCATCCGGGTATGTGGACGCCCTCACCGGCGAGGGCATCCGGATCGGGCTCGACCAGGCGCGCGCCGCCGTCGCCGCCGTGCAGGAACGCGACCCGGCGCGGTACGAGCGGGACTGGGAACGGGTCACCCGAGACTTCCGCCGGCTGACCGGGGGCCTCGTGCTGCTCGCGACGTCGCCGCTGCGTCCCGCGATCGTGCCGGTCGCGAAAGCGGCGCCGGGGATCTTCGCGGGCGCCGTCGAGCGGCTCGCGCGCTAGCCGCCGAGGCCGAGCAGGGTGAGCAGTTCGTCGGCGTCGTCGGCGACCGCGATCGCCCCCGCCGCCTCGGCCGGCGCCCCGTACCCCCAGGTCACGTAGATCGTCGGCACGTCGTGCACCGCTGCGCCCTCGATGTCGTGGATGCGGTCGCCGACCATCACCGGCGCGGAGATGTCGGCGTCGCGCAGATAGAGACGGCGCAGGGCCTCGGCCACCACATCCGCCTTCTTGCTCCGCACCTCGTCGGCGCTGGCCCCGGTCACCTCGTCGAAGTACTGCGTGAGGCCGTAGTGGTCGAGGATCAGGGCGGCGGGCTTCTCGGGCTTCGAGGTCGCGAGCGACAACGGGATGCCGGCGTCGTGGATCGCGCGGAGCACCCGTTCCAGCCCCGGATACACGGTCGCGTTGAGCACCCCGCCGCGGAGATAGATCTCGCGGTAGATGTCGAGAGCGCGGTGCGCGGTCTCCAGGTCGAAGTGCGCGAGATCGCGGAACGAGTCGAGGATCGGCGGCCCCACGTATGCCACCAGCTCGGCGGGGCTGGGCACAGGGAGTCCCATGCGCTCGAAGGTCGCCGCGAGCGTTGCGGTGATGCCGGGCGCCGAGTCGACGATGGTCCCGTCGAGATCGAACAGCACAGCGGTGTACGGGCTGGCCATCCCGACTAGCCTAGGCGGCATGAGCGAGACCGCCGCCGCCCCGTCCACCCCGGCCGACAAGCCCGAGAAGGTGATGCCGCGCGGTTCGTCGACCAGCCTCCTCTTCACGATCGCCGTGGTGCTCTCCTCGGTGGTCTTCGCCCTGCCCGTGACGGTGTCGCGCATCACGGAAGGCATCCTCGACAGCGTCAACCCCGACGACATCAAAGACACCGGGGCGGGTCTCGCGTACCTCGGCCCGATCCTCGGCTGGGGTTTCGGCTCGCTCGGCGTGCTGCTGCTCGCCGTCATCGTCGTCTACGTGCTGATCTACCGCCGCGAGCGGACCCTCGACGCGCTCAAGCTGCCGCTGCTGCTCATCGCGATCCAGATCGTTCTCGGGGTGATCTCGATCATCTTCAACGCGTTCGCCAACGGCGGGCGCTGACCGCGTCGTGTCGGAGCCGCGTGCCACCGGTCTGAGGACCGCGGCGTTCGTGCTCGCGGCGTCCGCCATCCCGGTGCCGGTGCTCGCCGGCACGCTGACCCTCGCGGTGCTGCACCAGCTGAACCCGCGCGATGTCTCTCTCACCGCGTTCCCGTACGGCGTCGAGGTGACGATCGCGATGGCGGTCGCGGCGCTCGGCATGATCGCCGCGATCACCGCGGTGTTCACGCTGCTGGCGCGCCGCGATCGGACGGCGCTGCGGTATCCGGCACTCGTCATCCAGTTGCAGCTCGGGTTCGCGATCGCGGTGCTGGCGCTGCTGCTGCTGACGCCCGGCGTCGTCGGCTGATGTCGAGCGCGGCGAGGTGCCGCTAGAACAGGAAGTTCTCGCTGCGGTCGAGGCCGCGCATCGCGTCGTAGTCGAGCACGAGGCACCGGATGCCGCGGTCCTGCGCGAGGGTGCGCGCCTGCGGCTTGATCTCCTGCGCGGCGAAGACACCGGCGACCGGAGCGAGCAGCGGGTCCCGGTTCATCAGCTCGAGGTAGCGGGTCAGCTGCTCGACGCCGTCGATGTCGCCCCGCCGCTTGATCTCGACCGCGATGGAGCCGCCCGCGGCATCCCGAGCCAGGATGTCGACCGGCCCGATCGCCGTCATGTATTCGCGGCGCACCAGGGTGCAGCCCTCGCCGAGCAGTTCGATCTGCTCCGCGAGCAGCCGCTGCAGGTCGGCCTCGACGCCGTCTTTCTGCAGCCCGGGGTCGACGCCGAGCTCGTGCGTGGAGTCGTGCAGGATCTCGTGGATCGAGATGACCAGCAGGTCGGAGGTCTTCGGGTTCATGACCCGCCAGAGCTCGGTGACGCCGAGCGCGGCGCGCTCGTCATCGGCCTCATCGACGGTCAGCACGGCGGGAGGGCTCATCCAGTTGAGCGGCTTGTAGCTGAGCGAGTCGCTGTGCACCAGCACGCTGCCGTCGTTCTTCAGCACGAGCAGCCGGGTCGCGAGCGGCAGGTGCGCGCTGAGCCGGCCGGCGTAGTCCACCGAGCAGCGGGCAACCACGAGACGCACGGGTGCGAGTCTAGGTCGCTTCGCCGGGGTCCCAAATGCAGGAGATCCTCGCCTCCTGCCGGCGTGGGACGCCACGTTTCGTGGCCGACCCGGCGGGAGCGAGGGAAATCTCCTGCATTTCGCTCCCCGGCTCCGGTGGGGCCGAGCCCGGATGCCGGGCGCCGGGATCGCGCGCGGGGGCCTACTTCGCCTGAGCTGCCTGATCGAGCTCGGCGGTCCGCTGCGGCTCGCGGGCGGCCGGGATGCACAGCGTCGCGACGACGATGAGGCCCAGCACGATCCACAGCGCGTTGAGTACGCCGATGTGGTCGCCGACGAAGCCGATCAGCGGGGGGCCGATCAGGAAGGCGGCGTAGCCGACGGTGGCCACGGCACTCACGGTGGCGGCGGCGGTGCGCGGGTCGTCGGCCGCGGCGGACATGCCGACGGGGAATCCGAGTGAGGCGCCGAGACCCCAGAGCACCACCCCGGCGACCGCGATCGGAATGACCGGCACCAGGATGACGACGGCGAGTCCCACGGCCGCGGCCAGTGCCGCGCCGCGCAGCACCGGCACCCGGCCGAAGCGGTCGAGCAGCGGGACGCCGGCGATCCGTCCGATGGTCATCGCGACCGTGAAGACGCCGAACATCAGGGCGCCCTGCCCGTTGTCGAAGCCGCGGTCGTCGACGAACCCGATCGCGATCCAGTCGTTCGCGGAGCCCTCGGTGAACGCCATCCCGAGCACGAGCAGGCCGATCAGCAGGGTGCGCGGGTTCACCCAGATCGCCATGCGCTCGCGGAAGGTGAGCGGCTCGGTCGCGCCGTGCTCCTCGGCGAGGGCGGCGTCGGTCGGGATCCAGCGGATGAGGATGATCGCCCCCACGATGAGCAGCACGCCGACCGCCCCGAGGTGCACCAGCACGTCGACGTGGGCGAACGCCATCGCCGCCCCGATCGCGGAGCCGACAACCGTGCCGAGGCTCCAGCAGGCGTGGAACCAGGGCATGATGTTGCGCCGGTTGGCGCGTTCGGCGCCGGCGCCGGAGACGTTCATGCCGACGTCGCAGATGCCCGTGGCGGCACCGTAGAGCGCGAAGCCGGCGATGGTGACGGCGAAGCTGCCGAGCACGGTGACGCCGACGCCGACCACCAGGAGCGACAGCCCGCAGCCGGCGAGGAAGATCAGGATCACCCGGCGCTCGCCGAGCCAGTGCACGACGTGACTGGAGAGGACCATGCCGATGATGGCCCCGACCGAGACGCCGAAGAGCATCATCCCGACCTCGGTGACGGTCAGCCCGAGCTGGTCGCGGATGCTGGGGATGCGGCTGATCCACGCGGAGGCGCCCATCCCGTTGAGGGCGAAGACCACGAAGATCGCGTTGCGCCAGGCCGCGGCGTAGGCGGGGCGGGCGGGGGCGGCGACAGTGCTCATGGTGCTCATCCGGTGCAAGGGGGTCGAATCGATTCGATCGAATCGTTTCGAGTACGATAGCGCTCCATGGACGACCGGGCAAGCACGCGCCCCACGCTCGCCGCGGTCGCGGCGCGGGCCGGGGTCTCGGTCTCCACCGCCTCGCTCGTCTTCAGCGGCCGCGGGCCCGTCTCCGAGGCGATGCGGGAGCGCGTGCAGGCGGCAGCCGCCGAACTCGACTACGCCGGACCCGACCCCACTGCGCGGTCGCTCCGCCGCGGCAGCACCGGGGTGATCGGCGTCGTCACCGAGGACTCGCTCGCCGACACCTTCCGCGACCCGATGAACCTCGCGCTGCTCGACGGCATCGGCGACGGGCTCGGCGACGAGCGGCTCGGGCTGCTCGTCATCCCGCGCGTCTCCACCTATCCGAACCGCGACGCGGGCATCGACCTCGCCGCCGCCCCGATCGACGCGGCGATCCTGCTCGGCTGCAGCACCGACGTCGCGCCGTCCGTGGCGGCGCTCCGCCGCCGCCGCGTGCCCGTCGTCGCGATCGAGGCGATGCCGATGGATGACGTGGTCGCCATCGACCTGGACAACCGCGACGCCAGCCGGCGCGGCGCCGAGCACCTGCGCGGGCTGGGACACCGCCGCGTCGCCGTCATCACCCTCCCGCTCGACTCCGCGCGCACCCGCGGCGAGGTCACCCCGGCGCGGCTCGCCGCATCCGCCGCCCACACCACCATCGAGCGACTGGCCGGCGTGCGGGAGGTGCTGCCCGACGCGGTCGCCTACTCCGCCTCCGGCAGCAGTGTCGACGAGGGAGCACGGCTGGCGCGCGAGCTGCTCGATGTCCCCGCGTCCGGGCGGCCGACCGCGATCGTGGCCCAGAGCGACCTGCTGGCCGTCGGGGTGATCCGGGCGGCCGAGCAGCTGGGGCTCGAGGTGCCGCGGGATGTCAGCGTGCTCGGGTTCGACGGGGTGCGGCTCGAGGGGGCGATCGAGGGGATCCTGACGACCCTCGTGCAGCCCGCCGTCGAGAAGGGGCGGCTGGCGGCCGCGGCGGTGCTGTCGGCCCTCGCGGAACGCGGGGACGCGCCCGCCTCGCTGCACAGCGAACTGCGGATCGGGACGACGACGGGGCCGGCGCCGGCATCCTGAGCCCGCGCGACGTTCGGTATCTTCACAAAATAGTGAAAGACGCGTACGCTCACCGTTCATGACCACTGTGATCGAGGCCAGAGGCCTCGTGAAGAAGTTCGGACGCACCCGCGCACTCGACGGACTCGACCTCACCGTGGACGAAGGCGAGGTGCACGGCTTCCTCGGGCCCAACGGCGCCGGCAAGTCGACGACCATCCGCGTGCTGCTCGGGATGCTGCGGGCGCACGGCGGCACGGTCACCGTTCTCGGCCGCGACCCGTGGCGTGACGCCGTCCGCATCCATCGCGACGTCGCCTACGTCCCCGGCGACGTCAGCCTCTGGCCGAACCTCTCCGGCGGCGAGACCATCGACTTCCTCACCCGGCTGCGCGGCGGCGCAGACCCCGCCCTTCGCGCCCGGCTCCTCGCCGCCTTCGAGCTCGACCCCAAGAAGAAGGGGCGCAGCTACTCCAAAGGCAACCGGCAGAAGGTCGCGCTCGTCGCCGCCTTCGCCCGCCCCGCCAAGCTGTACATCTTCGACGAGCCCACGAGCGGACTCGACCCGGTGATGGAGTCGGTGTTCCGGGCAGAGGTGGAGCGCGTGCAGCGCGACGGCGCCACCGTGCTGCTCAGCAGCCACATCCTCAGCGAGGTCGAGCAGCTCTGCGACCGCGTGACGATCGTGCGCGCGGGCGCCGCCGTCGAGACCGGAGCCCTCGACGAGCTGCGCCACCTCACCCGGACCAGCTTCAGGGTCGGCACTGCCGCGAAACTGGCGGACGTCACGACCCTCGCCGGGGTGCACGACGCGCGTGCGGAGGCCGACCACCTCGTCTTCGACGTCGACACGGATGCGATCGACGGCGTGCTCGGCGCCCTCACCAAGGCCGGGGTCACCTCGCTGACCGTGACGCCGCCGTCGCTGGAAGAACTGTTCCTGCGCCACTACGGCGACAGGGTCGCGTGATGGTCCGCATCCTGCTGCAGCAGGTGAGGCGTGACCGCCTCACCCTGCCGATCTGGATCGCCGGCACCGTACTGCTGCTCACCGTCGCAGCCCAGGCCGTGGTCAGCGAGTACGGCGACGCGGAAGGCCGTGCGGGCATCCTGAGCGTCGCCCTCGCGACCCCCGCGCTCCTGGCGCTGCGCGGCATCCCGAACGGCGACTCGCTCGGTTCGGCCGTGCACTTCCAGTCGTTCGCGTTCCTCGCGGTGACCATCGGGCTGATGAACGTGTTCCTGGCGACCCGGCACGGTCGCGCGGACGAGCAGAGCGGGCGTCGCGAACTGGTGCAGGCGACCCCGGTGTCACGGCTCGCGCCGCCGCTGGCGACCCTCGTGCTCGGCCTGATCGCCAACGGGCTGTTCGCCGTGCTCGCCACCGGCGGGTACCTCTCGGCCGGGCTGGATGCCGGGGGCGCCATCCTGAGCGCCGTCGCGCTGGCCCTGCTCGGCCTCGCCTTCCTCGGGGTGACGATGATCGCCGGAGAGCTCACCGCGACCTCCCGCGCCGCGAACGGCGCCGGGGTGGTGCTCGTGCTGGGGGCCTACGCGCTGCGCGCCGCGGGTGACGCGCTCGGCCGCGCCGACATCCCGAACCTGACGCTGGAACCCGCGTGGCCGAGCTTCGTCTCGCCGATCGGCTGGGGGCAGCACACGATGGCGTTCACCGTGGACGACTGGGCGCCGGTCGGCTGGATCGCGGCGCTCGCCGCCGTGTCGCTCGTCGTCGCCCTGGTCGTGCACGCCCGCCGCGAGCTCGGCGCGAGCCTGCTGCCGGAGGGCTCCGGTCGCGCGGGTGCCCTGCCCGGGTTCTCGTCACCGCTCGCGTTGGCCTGGCGGCTGCAATGGCCCACGCTGGTCGCCTGGGCGGGCGGGTCTGCGCTCTTCGGCCTCGCGCTCGGATCGCTCGTGCGGGCGATCGCCGACGCGAACATCGACAACCCGCAGATCCAGCAGATCCTGCAGAGTCTCGGGCACACGGCGGCGTCCGACGTGGGGAGGGTGCTGCTGATCGCCGTCTTCGTGATCGTCGCCGGCGTGGCGGCCGCCGCCGGGGTGCAGGCGGTGCTGCGTCTGCGGGAGGAGGAGGCGGAGGGCCGCCTCGAGGCGGTTCTGGCGACGCCGCGCTCCCGCTCCGCATGGCTGCTCTCCTTCACCCTCGTCGGGGCGCTGACCGTGACGGTGGTGCTGGTCGCGACGGGAGCAGCCGCCGCCATCTCCTTCGCGGCGGTCGACGACCCCGACGATGCCTGGCTCTCGATCGGCTCGGCGGTGGCCGCGCTGCCTGCGGTGCTCTCCTTCGTCGGTCTCACGGCCCTGTTCGTCGGGCTGCTGCCGCGCGCGGCGATCGCGCTGGGCTGGGGGGTCTACGGGGTGCTGGCGGCCATCGGGATGTTCGGTGGTCTGCTGGGTCTCGACGAGGAGGCGGTGAAGGCGCTCAGCCCGATCGCGAACGTGCCGGCGCTCCCGACCGATGACGGGATCCCGTCGATCGTGCTCGGCGCGATCGCGCTGGCGGCCGTCGCTCTCGGCGCGGTCGCCTTCCGTCGGCGAGACGTGGCGACATGAGCGACGGGGTCGAGCGCGCGGGAGCCCTGATGGCGGCCGAACTGGCCGCGCAGGGCTTCCCGCGCATGCCTGCCCGCGTCATCATGGCGCTCACCGTCAGCCCGGAGGGGGCGCTCACCTCGGCTGAGCTCTCCGCGCAGCTCGACGCCAGCCCCGCCGCGATCTCGGGTGCCGTGCGGTACCTGCAGACGCTCGGCTTCGTGCGCGCGTCCACGGTTCCGGGTACGCGCAAGCACGTCTACGCGCTCCCGCCGATCCCCTGGTACGCGGCCACCCTCACCCAGGACCGCTACGGCCACATCGTCGCGGTGCTCGACGCGGCGCTCGCCGAGTTGCCGGAGGGCGGGCCCCGCGACCGCATCCAGGAGATGTCGGAGTTCTTCCGGTTCCTGCAGGCGGAGATGCCGCGTCTCTGGGCGCGGTGGAAGGGCACGGAACGCTAGTTAGGCTCGCAGGTATGACCGACTCGCCTCTCACCGCCGGCATCGAGCTCGACGAACTGGATCCGGCGGTCCGCCCGCAGGACGACCTGTTCCGTCACGTGAACGGCAGGTGGATCGCGCGCACCGAGATCCCGAGCGACAAGGCCAGGTACGGCTCGTTCTACATGCTCGCGGAAGAGGCCGAGAAGGCGGTGCGGGCGATCATCGAGGAGGACGACGGCAAGGTCGGCGACCTCTACACCAGCTTCATGGATGAGGAGCGCATCGAGCAGCGCGGCTGGACCGCGCTCGAGCCGGACTTCGCCGCGGTCGAGGCTGTCGACAGCATCCCGTCGCTCGTGCGGGAACTGGGGCGGCTCGAGCGCCAGGGGTCGGGCGGCTTCCTGCAGGCGTTCGTCGACAACGACCCCGGCGACCCCGAGCGCTACCTGGTGTTCCTCGAGCAGGGCGGCATCGGCCTGCCCGACGAGTCGTACTTCCGCGACGAGAAGTTCGCGGAGATCCGCCAGGCGTACCGCGCGCACCTCGAGCGCATGCTCGGGATGGCGGGGCTGAGCGAGGCGGGCGAGCGGGCACAGCGGGTCTTCGACCTCGAGACCGCGATCGCCGGGCACCACTGGGACAACGTGCGCACCCGCGACAGCCAGGCGACCTACAACCCGATGCACTGGGCCGATGTCGCCGCGCTCGGCGGCGAGCACCTCGGCACCTGGCTCGACGCGCTCGACGTCCCGGCCGGCTCGTTCGCCGAAGTGGTGGTGCGCGAACCCACCTTCGTCGAGGGCCTCGCCGGCCTGCTCACCGCCGACCGGCTCGACGCCTGGAAGGACTGGCTGCGCTGGCAGATCATCCGGTCGTCGGCGCCGTACCTGCACGCCGAGGTCGTGCAGGCCAACTTCGACTTCTACGGCAAGACCCTCACCGGCACGCCCGAGCTGCGCGCCCGCTGGAAGCGCGGCGTCTCGCTCGTCGAAGGCAGCATGGGCGAGGCGGTCGGCCGCATCTACGTCGAACGTCACTTCAGCCCGAGCGCCAAGACCGCCATGGATGACCTGGTCGCCCACCTCGTCGCCGCCTACCGCGAGAGCATCGAGACCCTCGAGTGGATGACCCCGGCCACCCGCGAGCGCGCCCTCGAGAAGCTGTCGAAGTTCACGCCCAAGATCGGCTACCCGGTGAAATGGCGCGACTACTCCTCGCTCGAGATCGTGCCCGACGACCTGCTGGCGAACGTGCGCGCGACCACCGAGTTCGAGTTCCAGCGGGAGCTCGGCAAGATCGGCAAGCCGATCGACCGCGACGAGTGGTTCATGACCCCCCAGACGATCAACGCGTACTACAACCCCGGGTTCAACGAGATCGTGTTCCCTGCGGCGATCCTGCAGTACCCCTTCTTCGACGAGAGCCGGGATGCGGCGGCCAACTACGGCGCGATCGGCGCGGTCATCGGCCACGAGATCGGGCACGGCTTCGACGACCAGGGGTCGCAGTACGACGGCGACGGACGGCTCACGGACTGGTGGACCGCGGAGGACCGGGCCGCATTCGAGGACCGCACGGCATCCCTGATCGCCCAGTACGACGCACTGGAGCCGGCGCAGCTGCCCGGGCACCACGTCAAGGGCGACCTGACGATCGGCGAGAACATCGGCGACCTCGGCGGTCTCGGCATCGCGTGGAAGGCGTACGTGCTGTCGCTGTCTGGTGCGGAGCCGCCCGTCATCGACGGGCTGACCGGCGCGCAGCGGTTCTTCCTGAGCTGGGCGCAGGCCTGGCAGATCAAGCTGCGCGACGAGGAGGCGCTGCGGCTGCTCTCCATCGACCCGCATTCGCCGAACGAGTTCCGCTGCAATCAGATCGTCCGTAACATCGACGTGTTCTACTCGGCATTCGACGTGTCGCCCGGCGACGCGTTGTGGCTCGACCCGGAGGACAGAGTCACCATTTGGTAGAGATCGCACCCAGCCGTGAGCGCAGCACGCGCGTGCGTACGCCGCGTGTGCCGCAGCACCGCGCCCTGCATCCCGCCGAGAACTTCGCGAACACCTTCACCGCCCTCGGCGACCTCGCCTACGAGGGGGCGCAGGTCTCGGCCTCGGTCATGGACCTCGACACCGGCCGGGTGCTGGTCGCCATCGACGAGCGGATCGTGCTGCCGACCGCGTCGATCGGCAAGATCCTGCTGCTGATCGAGGTGTCGGCGCGGCTCACCGAGCGGGACGCGTCCGGCTACGGCATCCTCGACAAGACGGCTCGGGATGCGGTGGGCGACTCGGGCGTGTGGCAGCACCTCCAGGCGCCCTCCCTCCCCGTCGCCGACCTCGCCTCCCTCGTCGGAGCCACCTCCGACAACCTCGCGACCAACGTGCTGCTGCGGCAGGTCGGACTGCAGGCCGTGCGCGCGCGGACCGAGTCGCTCGGGCTGCTGCGCACCGCCCTTCTCGATCTGGTGCGCGACTCCCGCGGCCCCGACGACGCCCCGCAGCTCTCGGTCGGGTCGACCGCGGAGCTGATGTGGCTGTTCTCCTCGCTCGCCCGCGGCGAGGTGGTCGACAACCTCACCTCCAGCCGCGTGCTCGGCTGGCTGTCGCTCAACTCCGATCTGTCGATGGTCGCGAGCGCGTTCGGACTCGACCCGCTGTCGCACCGCGGAGCCGACCACGGCATCCTGCTGGTCAACAAGACCGGCACGGATGACGGGGTGCGCGCCGAGGCGGGTGTGCTGCGCGGCCCGCGCGCCGGTGTCGCCTACGCGGTGTCGGTGCAGTTCAACGACAACGGGATCGCCGCGCGGCTGCGTGTGCTCGACGCCATGCGCACGGTGGGTTTCGACCTGCTCGAATACGTGCACTGACGTTGGAAGCCCTTAACCCGGTGCCTTAACCCTCTCCTTCACCCGATCGGTCGTGCGCGGGTGACCCCCATACGGGTGTCGGCGTTTTGGGGGACGTGTTACCGTCGCTCTGTCCGAGCCGGCGCGCACCCGAACCACGCGCCGGCACCCCCGCCGGATCAGAACAGCTGAGGAGCTTTCCCCCACCCCCGAAACCCGCCCTACCCCCCCTGCGCGCGATTCATCCCCCGACTCGCGACAACCCGCCCCCGCACCGGAATCCCCCGGTTCCGCGTCTCGGCGCGCCATCCGCGCGCGCCCTCCGACGTGCCCCCGCATGTCTCTGCACCCCCGTGCAGCCCTCCTCTCAGCAAGGAACCCCCGAGCATGTTGAAGAAAGTCCTCGCCGGCCTCATCACGGCCGTGCTCTCCCTGGGCGTGGTGGCCCTCGTGGCCGGTCCGGCCAGCGCCCACCACAACACCATCTGGCCCGAGGTCGCGTGTGCGACCGACGGGACCTACAAGATCACCTGGTCCGTGCAGAACTCGGAGAACGCCAAGTCCGAGGTCATCGTCCAGTCCAGCAACACCAGCGTCGTCCCCGTCAACGAGACCTTCGGTTTCGGTGAGACCAAGTACTTCACCCAGTACGTCACCGAGGTGAAGGACTACTCCCTCACGCTGCGCGGCTTCTGGGCGGATGGGAACGTCTACAACGACAGCACCGGGACGCTCACCAAAGACCGGTTCCCGACCGGCTGCATCACGGTGACGCCGGAGGCCACCCCGAGCCCCTCCGTCTGCGACGGCCCCAACCACTACACCGACCCCAGCTACACGCTGAAGCCGGTCACCGGCGTCGTGTACACGGTCGACGGCGTGGTCAAGAGCGCCAGCACCTACCCGGCCGTCAACGGCAGCACCGTGCACATCGTCGCCACCGTGAGCGACCCGAAGTACAAGATCACGGGCACCTCGACATGGGACTTCACGTTCGAGGCTCCCGACGAGACCTGCACGGTCAAGGTCGAGCCGGTGCAGCCCGACATCCACCAGCAGGCGTGCTCCGGACCCGGCGACCACACGCTGGCCGAGTACTTCATCCCCGACACCACGGGCGTGCTGTACTACTCGAAGATCAACGGCGTCGAGACCCTCCGCTCCACCGGGTGGTACCCGGTTCCGGATGGGGTGGTCGACTTCCAGGTCATCGCCAAGCCCGACTCGGCGAAGTACTACGTCTTCACCGACGGCAGCTCGTCGAAGATCTACGACCTCAAGGTGATCCCGGCAGGCACCTGCCTCGTCGACGTCGAGCCGAAGCAGCCCAAGGCCGATGACGCGGTCTGCACCGGTCCCGGCGTCTTCACGCCGACCCAGCTGACGCTGTACTACGTCGAGCACGTGGTCTACCAGGTCACGGTCAACGGCACCACGACCGCCTACCCGATCACGAAAGACACCGTCATCCCGCTCGCGCAGGGTGATGTGGTCAGCGTCACCGCCACGGTCGACGACGGATCGAAGTACCAGATCAAGCCGAAGAACTGGTCGTTCTCGCACACCTTCGCCGCCCCCGGCGACTGCAAGGTGATCATCGAGGAGGTCGAGCCCGACCCCACGAACCAGTTCTGCGACGACAGCGTCACCCCGCGCGTCGTGGTGCCCGGCACCGTGACGATCTTCCCGGCTGACAACGTCGAGTACTTCCTGGACGGCAAGCTGACCGCACCGGGCACCTACGACGTGACCCCCGGCGACCACGAGATCACCATCTCGTTCGATGCCACGAAGTACAAGCTGGGTGCGGGCGCGCACACCTTCCCGTACAGGTTCACGATCGAGCCCGGGCAGTGCCTTCCGACGCACCCGCTGCTGACGCCCCTCACGACGTCGACGCAGATCGGATGCTTCACGGCCGGCTCGTACACCCTGTCGAACAGCATCGGCGACGCCGACGCGGTCATCTGGACCGTCAACGGCTCGCAGGTCGCGCAGGGCAAGTACACGGTCACCGGATCGGGCACCGTGAGCATCACCGCCACCCCGAACGCACCCGACTACGGCTTCAACCCCGGGGTGCAGACCAGTTGGACGATCGACTTCCAGAAGCCGTCCGTCTGCGACGTCGAGACGCTCGCCTACACCGGTCAGTCCCCCACCGGGCTGCTGATCGCGGCTGATCTGCTCGTCGTCACCGGTCTCGCGATGTTCGCGATGCGCGCGGTTCGCCGCGGCCGCTCGCAGACCGCCTGACCCTGAGAGCGGCGGCGCCGCGCCCCGTGGGCTGAGACACAGGGGCGCGGCGTCGTCTTTCGAGCCGGTGGCGGGCTGAGAGCGCCGCCGACATTCAGGAACCGACCCGTCCGGATGCCGGACGACGTGGCGAGGGCCGCGGCGATCAGATCGCTGCGGCCCTCCGTCGCGAAAGGCCGGGCCCCCGTAGCCTGGACCGGTGAGCCTGCCCGCCGACCACCCCCTCGTCGACGGCCGCACCGCCGGCTCCCCCGTCATCCGGGCCTACCGTGGCCTGCGCGATGCGACTCCCCCGGTGTGGTTCACGGGGCAGGCGGGGAGATCGCTCCCGGAGTACAGTGCCGCCCGCGAGGGCACCGAGAGGCTCGACGCCTGCCTGACCCCGGCGCTGGCGAGCGAGCTCACGCTGCAGCCGGTGCGCAGGCACCGGGTGGATGCCGCCGTCCTGTTCACCGACATCGTCGTGCCGGTCAGACTCGCGGGCGTCGACATCCGGATCGCACCGGGGCGCGGGCCGGTCCTCGACGCGCCGATCCGGTCGGCCTCCGACGTGCTGAAGCTGCGCCCCATCGACCCGGACGCGCTCGTCCCGATCGTCGAGGCCGTCGCGACGACGGTCGCCGAGCTCGGCGGCACCCCACTGATCGGGATCGGCGGAGCGCCATTCACCCTCGCGTCCTACCTCGTCGAGGGTGGACGGTCGACGGACCAGCTGCGTACCCGCGCGATGATGTACGCCGACCCGCACGCCTGGGCCTCCCTGCTGAACTGGTGCGCGGACGTGACCGGCGCGTTCCTCCGTGCCCAGGTCGAGGCGGGTGCGAGTGCCGCGCAGCTCGCCGACCCAGCGATGGGGTCTCTGTCCCGCCGCGACTACCAGAAGCGCGTCGCGCCGCACTCCCGTCGTGCGTTCGACGCGCTCCGCGGGCTCGACGTGCCGCGCGTGCACCTCGGCGTCGGCGGTGGGGACCTGCTCGACCTGCTGCCCGCCATCGGCACGGAGGTCGTCGGTGTCGACTGGCGGCTTCCCCTCGACATCGCCTCCGATCGCCTCGGCGGGAAGGTACCCCTGCAGGGGAACCTCGATCCCGCCCTGCTGTCCGCCCCGTGGCCGACGCTGGCGGCGCACGTCGCCGACGTCGTGGAGCGCGGGGCGGCCGCCCCCTCGCACGTGCTCGACCTCGGATCCCGCGTCCCGCCTGACACCGACGCCGAGGTGCTGACCCGCATCGTCGCGCACGTGCACGGCGACGACTGACCGGGCCGTCGTCCCTGGGAACGGGCTGCGCCTCGAACGCATGCCGTTGACGGAATGCACTACGTGGGGGAGGCTGTGAGTGGGACCGGCATCGCCGCCGTCGTCGCTCACGCCGACGCGGTGACCACCGCCGAAGCGGAGTAGGCTGACACGCCGTCCCCGGCACAATCCGAAGACTGGAGTCATCGTGAAAGGCAAGATCCTGTTCGTGGCCGGACTGGGCCTCGGGTACGTTCTCGGCACACGGGCCGGGCGTGAGAAGTACGAAGAGCTGCGCACCGCCGCGCTGAAGGTCTGGAACGACCCGCGCGTGCAGAAGGCGGCGGACTCGGTGGAGGACTTCGTCAAAGACAAGGCGCCCGACGTCGCCGAGTTCGTGAGCGACAACGCGAAGAAGGTGGTCGCACAGGTGCAGGGCAAGAAGCCCGCGCCGAAGAAGCCGTCCACCACCACGCGCAAGCCTGCGAGCTCGTCCAGCTCCTCCAGCTGAACGGGGCGGTCATGACGACGCCCATCGCCCCCGCACCGCGCAAGCGGTCCCTGGTCGAGCTGGTCACCAGCATCCCGACCCTGGTCAGCGATCTCGTCACGCGCGAGATCGAGCTGCTCAAGGCCGAGATGGTGGCCAAGTTCAAGGCGCTCGGCATCGGCGCGGGTCTGATCGCCGGCGCGCTGATCGTGCTGCTCGGCATGCTGGGCGTCCTGCTGACCGCGGTCATCCTCGCGCTGAGCGAGATCATGCCCGGCTGGCTGGCCGCGCTGCTGGTCGCCGCCGTGCTGCTGATCATCACCGTCATCCTCGGTCTCATCGGCTACTCGGTGCTCAAGAAGGGCATCCCGCCGGTGCCGACCGAGTCCATCGACAGCCTCAAACGTGACTATCGAGCCATCAAGGGAATGGGAAAGAGGAGCACCGTATGAGCAACGCCTCGACTGCGAAGGCCCAGGCCCAGAAGGCGCGCGACGAACTCGCCAGCGCCCTGGACGCCATCGAAGACAAGCTGAACGTGCCCAAGCGCGCGCAAGAGCTCGGCAAGTCGGCGATGAACGCCTACGAGAAGAACCCCCTGCCCTTCATCATCGGCGGCGTCGCTGTCGCGGTGGTGGCGGTGGGCCTGCTCGCCTGGGCCATCTTCGGCCCCGACGACGACTAGGCGATTCGCGCCCCGTGCGTGAGCGGGGGAGGATAGGGGCGATGAGCGACGCCCCTGACCCGACCGGCCTCCTCGCGGTGATCGCGGACGTGCGCCCATGAGACTCGGCACGACCGGCGGCACGGCCGCGGCCGCGATCGCCGAGAGGCTCGGCGCCGAGGTCGTGGTCATCCCGACGGGCACGGCCGGCTCGGCCGCCGCGGTGCGGGCGGCGCTCCACGCGGGTGACGTGGATGCCGTCATCCACTCCCTGGACGACCTTCCCGTCGAGCTGGCCGAGGGTCTGACGATCGCCGCGGTGCCGAAGCGGGGCGACGCCCGTGACGCGCTCGTCGCCTCCGGCGGCGTGACACTCGACGCCCTCGCCCCCGGTGCCCGCATCGGGGCCGGTACGCCGCTGCGCCGGGTCCAGGTGCTGTCCCGCCGCCCGGACGTCGAGGTCATCGATGTCCGCGGCGATGCGGACTCCCTGATCGTCCGGATCGGGGACGACCTCGACGGGGTGATCCTTCCGGCGGCCGGGCTCGACGGGCCGGGCCGTGATGCGGTGACCGAGTTCCTCGGGATCGACGGCTGGCCGACGGCCCCCGCCCAGGGCGCGTTCGCGATCGAGGTGCGGGAGGGCGGCCTCGACCGCCTCGACCTGCAGCAGCTGGCGAAGCTCGATCACCGTCCGTCGCGCCTCGCCACCGCGGCCGAACGCGGCGTGCTCGCCCGGCTCGGGGCCGGGCGTCCGGCGATCGGCGCGCATGCGCTGCTCGACGACGGGCTGCTGTTCCTCAGTGCACGGGTGTATTCGCTCGACGGCGCACGGCACCTGACCAGCGCCCACGCGCTCTACCCCGAGGACGTGGCCGATCCGGCGGGGGAGCTCGCGGAGCGGGTCGCGCAGGAGCTGCTCGCCGCGGGGGCGGACGCGCTGTGAGCGCGAGCAAGCCGCTCAGCGGCTGGCGCGTGCTCGTCCCCCGGGGCGGGGCGTGGGGCGATGCCGCCGCCGCCACCCTCCGGTCCTACGGCGCGGTGCCGGTGATCGCCCCCCTGATCAACTTCGCGAGCGCCGAAGATCCCACGCCGCTCGCGAACGCCCTCCACGAGTTGCAGGACGGCCAGTTCGACTGGCTCGTCATCACCAGCGCGACGACCGTGGATGTGCTGAGCGGTCAGCGGGTCCGCGTCCCCGAGAGCACGCGGATCGCCGCCGTCGGCGAGACCACCGGAGCCGCACTGCAGCTCGCGGGGTACCGGGTCGACTTCGTCCCACACGCCGACAACTCGGCGCGCGGGCTGGTCAAGGAATGGCCGGCCAGCGAGATCCGCGGCCGGGTGCTCATCCCGCAGTCCGACATCACCGAACCCACCCTCGTCGCGGGGCTCTCGAGGCTCGGCTTCGCCGTCGAGTTCGTCACGGCCTACCGGACGGTCGGCGTGCCGCTGGGGGCGACCGTCGCCGCCGACCTGCGTTCCGGGCGCATCCGCGGGGTGCTCGTCACCTCCGGCAGTGTCGCGCGTCAGCTGGCGGCCCAGCTGCCCGATCTCCCCGCGGAGACCGTCATCGCCTGCATCGGGCCGCGCACCGCGTTCGATGCCCGTGCCGCCGGGCTCCCGGTGCACGTGATCGCGGAGCAGCGTTCCGCGGATTCGCTGATCGACGCGCTCGTGGACTACGCCACCCATGAGTGATCGGCGCTACGCGCGCAGCACCCGGCTACGCGGGTCGGGCGCCGTGCCCCGCGTCTTCGCACTGGCCGTGCTGGTCGCCGTCACCGTGTTCCTGATCGCCTGGGTCGCCGCGCTGCCGGAGGCGCTGAGCGGCCCGCTCCCCTACGTGATCGAGATCCTCGCGGTCGCGCTCGCCGCGCGATCGCTGTTCGTCGGCGTGCTGCTCGACGGCGACGCGATCCTCGTGCGCGGCTGGTTCCGCGACTACCGGTACGCGGCCGGCGAGCTGACGAAGGTGACCGTCGTGCCGTACTGGAAGTTCCTCGACGCGAAGGACCCGATCCTGTCGCTGCTGAAACTCACGCCACGCGAGGGCTGGGTGCGTGAACTCTCCACCACGGTGTCGTGGAAGGACCGCACGGAGGCGCAGGCCGCCGAGATCCGGCGGCACCTGGGGATCGAGCCCTAGGCGGTCGCGGCCCCCGCGACCAGCAGCACCACCGCGATCAGCGGCGCGGCGCCCTGGATCAGTGCCGACCGCGCCAGCTTCGGGTTGGAGGCGATCAGCACCGCAGCGGCGAGCACCATGCTCGACAGCGCGAGGATCGCCACGCCGAAGCCCGCCTGCACCAGACCGCCGGTGAGGATCAGCACCAGGCCGATGATCGTGCCGAGCGCCAGGAACAGGTTGTAGAAGCCCTGGTTGAAGGCGAGGGGACGCATCAGCTCGGCGTCCTCCGCGCTCTTCACCCCGAACACCCGCCGCGTGGACTCCTTCGACCACTGCACGCTCTCGAGGATGAAGATGTAGACGTGGATCAGGGCCGCGACGGCGGCGAACACCGATCCGGCGATGACGAGACCGTTCATGCTCGGAGCCTAGCGCCGCACGTCGACGATGGTCCGTCCGGTGGTCTCGCCCGCGATCATCCGCTCCGCCGCCGGCACGACACCGTCGAGCCCGATGGATGCCGTGAGCCGGTCGAGCAGACCGAGGTCCAGTCGGTGGTCGAGCAGCGTCCACGCCGCGAGACGCCGCTCGCGCGGCGTGTACACGGAATTGATGCCGACGAGCGACACCGCCCGCAGGATGAACGGCATCATGCTCGCCGTCACGTCGGTGCCGCCGGCGAGGCCGCACGCGGTGACGGTGCCGCCGTACCGGGTCTGGCTGAGGATGTTCGCGAGAACCGAGCCGCCCACGGTGTCGACGGCGCCCGCCCAGCGCTCGGTCTGCAGCGGCTTGCCTGGCGACTCCAGCTCGGCCCGGTCGACGATCGTGGTCGCGCCCAGCTCGCGCAGATAGTCATGGGCGCCCGACTTGCCGGTCACCGCCGCGACCTCTCGGCCGCCGGTGGACAGCAGCGCGATCGCGATCGAGCCGACGCCGCCCGTCGCGCCGGTGACCACGATCTCGCCGGCCTCGTCCCCGGCCACGGCGCCGTCGAGCGCGAGCACGCACAACGCCGCCGTGTAGCCGGCCGTGCCGATCGCGGCGGCCTGGGCGTCGGTCATCCTGGACGGCACCGGCACGAGCCACTCCTGCGGCACGCGGGCGACGTCGGCGAGCCCGCCGTCGTGGGTCTCCCCGAGACCGCAGCCGTTCACGAGCACGCGCTCTCCGGTGTCGCGGCGGGTGCCGACCAGGTCGATGCCGGCGATCAGGGTGTCCGCCCGGATCACGCCGGGTCGCCCCGTCACGGCGAGCGCGTCCTTGTAGTTCAGCGACGAGAACGTGACGTCGACGAGCACGCCCTCGCCCACGGGTTCGTCCTCGTCGACGATCTCGGCTCTCGACCCGCGGGTCGCTCGCAGCGCGCGCATGCTCAGCCGAAGAGGACGGCGGCCTCGTCGTAGCGGTTCTGCGGCACGACCTTCAGCCGGCCGAGCGCGTCCTCGAACGGGACGTTCACGATCTGCGTCCCGCGCAGCGCGACCATGCGTCCCCAGTGCTTCGCGCGGATCGACGCGATCGCCGCCATGCCGTACCGGGTGGCGAGCACCCGGTCGTACGCGGTGGGGGTGCCGCCGCGCTGGATGTGGCCCAGGGTCGTCGAGCGCGTCTCGATCCCGGTGCGGGCCTCGATCTCGGGGGCGAGCTGGTCGCCGATGCCGCCGAGCCGCGGCCGGCCGAACGCGTCGAGTCCGCGCTCGGAGTGCGCGTCGTCCATGGTGTCGAGCTTGAAGCCCTCGGCGACCGCGATCAGCGGGGCGCGGCCACGGTCGCGGGCCGACTCGACCCATTCGCAGATCTGATCCATCGACGTGCGCTGCTCGGGGATCAGGATGGCGTGCGCACCCGCCGCCATGCCGGAGTGCAGCGCGATCCAGCCGACGTGCCGTCCCATCACCTCGGCGACCATGCAGCGCCCGTGGGAGTCGCCTGTCGTCCGTAGCCGGTCCATGGCATCCGTCGCGATCTGCACCGCGGTGTCGAAGCCGAACGTGTAGTCGGTGGCCGAGAGGTCGTTGTCGATCGTCTTCGGAACCCCGACGATGTTGATGCCCTCATCGGTGAGGCGTTTCGCCGCCGCGAGCGTGCCTTCGCCGCCGATGGCGATCAGCGCCTCGACGCCGTTCTCCTCCATCACCTGAGCGATGCGCTCCGGACCGCCGCCGTTCTCGAACGGGTTGGTGCGCGAGGTGCCCAGGATGGTGCCCCCCTGCTTCGAGATGCCCATCACCTGGGGGCGCCCGAGCGGCATCGTGTCGCCCTCGACGAGGCCCTTCCAGCCGTTCTTGAACCCCACGAACTCCATGCCGTGAAGCTTGCTCCCGGTGAACACGGCGGCGCGGATCACCGCGTTGAGGCCGGGGCAGTCTCCGCCGCTGGTCAGGATGCCGATACTCATCGCGTCCATTCTGGCCCATAGCGCGTGCCGGTTCTCGCGGGCAAGCCTGTCGCGCGCGCACCCTGACAATCGCTAGAGTCTGGCTGGCGCGCTCAAGCGCACCGTCAACACTCACCTACCTGGAGGGATCCACCTCAATGACCACCCCCGCCCCGGCTCCGGCCGCTCCGGCCGTTCCCGGCCGTACCCTCAGCATCGTCGCGATCATCCTCGCGTTCCTGGCCCCGCTGATCGGCGCGATCCTCGGCTTCGTGGCGCGTTCGCAGGCGAAGGCCGGCAACGCGCCGACCGGGCTCGCCACCGCGGCGATCGTCATCGGCCTCATCCTCACGGTGCTGTACCTGTTCCTCGTGGTCGGCCTCCCGCTGATCCTCGCGGCGAGCGGCCTCGGCACCTGCACCGTCACCATCGACGGGGTCGCCCAGCCCTGCTGATGCACGACTGAGAACCGGGGCGGACGACGATGTCCGCCCCGGTTCCTCATGTCCGGGGATGTCGCGCACCGGGGTTAGGGTGGCGACGATGGAGCCCGTCACGACCGCCTACCGCCCGCGTGGCGAGGTCTCGCTGCGGCTGACGCTCGGGCCGCTGGCCCAGGGGAGCACAGACCCCACCTTCCAGCGCGATGCGTCGGGGTTCTGGATGACGATGGCGACCCCCGCGGGCGCCGCGACGCTCCTGCTGCGCACCGTGGCATCCGTCATCGAGGCGGCGGCCTGGGGACCGGGTGCGGATCGGGCGATCGCTCAGGTGCCCGCCCTGTGCGGCGCCGACGACGACGACACCGGGTTCGACGCGTCCCGGCACCCCCTCGTCGCGGAGCTGCGCCACCGCATGCCGGGACTGCGGCTGACGCGCGCGCGTCGCATCCTGCCCTTCCTCGTGCCGGCGGTGCTGGGGCAGAAGGTCACGGGCATCGAGCAGAAGCGCGCGTGGCGCCTGCTGGTGACGCGCCACGGCGAGGTCGCGCCGGGACCGGCGCCGCTCGGGATGCGAGTGGCGCCTCCGCCGGCGGTGTGGCGGCGGATTCCGTCGTGGGAGTGGCATCGCGCGGGTGTGGGCCCGCAGCGGTCGGACACCGTGATGCGCGTGGTCGCGGTCGGAGATGCCCTGGAGCGTGCGGCCGGGCTCCCGGCAACGGAGGCGACGACGCGCTTGCGCACCATCCCCGGCGTCGGGGTGTGGACGGCGCACGAGGTGGTGCAGCGCTCGCACGGCGACCCCGACTCGGTGAGCGTCGGCGACTTCCACGTGTCGAAGCGCGTCGGCTGGGCGCTGATCGGCGAGCGCGTCGACGACGACCGCATGCTCGAACTGCTGCAGCCGTGGGCGGGCCACCGCCAGCGCGTCGTCCGGCTCATCGAGGCGGCCGGCATCGGCTACGAACGACACGGCCCGCGCATGACGATCGCCGACAACCGGCTACGGTAGCCAGACGTGGACTGGTTCCGTCGCTACCTCCGTCTCGCCCGCCTCCGTCTCGCGGCCCGCCGCGGCCCGCGCCTGCAGATCCACGACCTCGGCGTCACCCGCGAGCGGGTCTGGCTGAGCGACATCGACGAGCTGCGGCACATGAACAACTCCGTGTATCTGCAGCTGATGGACCACTCCCGGTTCGATCTGCTGCAGCGCTCCGGCACCTGGAAGCTGCTGCGCGACGCCGGCGTGTACCCGGTGGTGACGACGCAGACCATCACGTACCGCAAGTCGCTGGAGCTGGGCGAGCGGTTCACCATCGAGACCCGCATCGCCGGCTACGACGAGAAGGCGGTCTACATCGAGCAGCGGTTCGTGCGCGCGGGGGAGGTCACGGCGGTGGCGTTCGTGGCCGGTCGTTTCCTGCGCGATCGCGGAGGGGTGGTGTCGACGGCCGAGCTCGGCGAGATCGTCGGCGTCGACGTCACGGTGAAGCCGATCCCGGCGTGGATGCGCGAGTGGGCGAAGGCGACCCGGCTGCCGAGCACGAAGAGCCCGGCGCCGAGCCTCTGGGACGGTGATTGAGTAGCCGCGTCAGCGGCGTGTCGAAATCAGCCGATCGTCACTTGGGTCGGGTTCGCCGGGTCGAACCGCACCGGCATGGTCTTGCCGACCTGCCAGTTGCCGAGCGCGGCGGCCGAGATCATCTGCCGATGCACCACCTCGAAGGGCTCGTGCCCGTCGGAGACCACGGTGAAGGTGACGTCGTAGATCGTCGCCTCCTGGAGTTTCTCCTTGGTGTCCTCGAGCTTCAGGATCGTGCCGGTGCCGCGGGTCGCCGCGGCCATGCCCTGCATGTTCTCGAACGGGTTGAAGCTCTGACCGTTCACCCCCTGCGGCACGCCGCCGTTCGCCGCCATCTGCTGTTGCATGGCCGCGGCGGCCTCGGCGGCGTCCGCCGCCATCCCGATGCCCTGCACGAGGCCGGGGCGCGGGTTCTGCTTGGACGCGTCCCAGATGCGTCCCACGTCGTCGAACACTCCCATGCGCCTGCTCCTTACTTGAACGGCTTGTCGCCGAAGGCGACCTTGTTCTTGTCGGCGGGGTCGATGCGCCCGTCGAGGGTGGTGCCGTCGGCGTAGCCGCTGATCACCTGCGGGGGGATGATCTCCTCCTTCTTGACCGTGTACGCCTTGCCGCCGTCGGGGGTGACCTCGAGTTCGAGCAGGTAGGTGTCGTTGCCGGCGACCTTCTTGCCCAGGTCGGTCTTGCCTGTGATGGTGATCTTCGCCTTCTCGCCGATCGCGAGGATGCGGTTCTGCTCGTCGGCCTGTGCTTCGAGCGCGGCCCGGTCTCCCGCCATCGCGCCCATGTTGCCGACCTGCTCGCCCATCGTGGCGCCGTAGCCGGAGTCCTTCATCATCTGGTCGGCCATCGCCTGCGCGTCTGCGGCCTGCTTGGCCCAGTCGCCCCCGGCGGCCCCGTCGAACATTCCCATTGCCTGCTCCCTCGATCGATGGTCGCAGCCAGGCTAGTGGGATGCCTCCAGCACCGCCATAGCGGCGTTGTGTCCCCCGATGCCGCTGACGGCGCCGCCGCGCACGGCACCGGAGCCGCACAGCAGGATCCGGTCGTGGACGGTCTGCACGCCCCAGCGGGCGGCCGGCGTCAACAGGTCGGCGTCGTCCTCGGCGAACGGCCACGACAGCGGCCCGTGGAAGATGTTGCCCCCCGGCATGTGCAGCGCGTGCTCGATGTCGAGCGTCGTCTTGGTCTCGACGCACGGGTTGCCCTCGCCGTCGGTGAGCAGCACGTCGGCGAGCGGCTCCGCGAGCACCGCGTCGAGCGAGGCGAACACTGCCGCCTGCAGCTCGGCACGGCGGGCGTCGTTGTTCTGCTCGGTGATCAGCCGGTCGGGGGCATGCAGGCCGAAGACGGTGAGCGTCTGGGCGCCCGCCGCCTGCAGCTCGGGACTCAGGATGCTGGGGTCGGTGAGCGAGTGGCAGTAGATCTCCACGGGCAGGGGGCTCGGGATGCCGCCCGCGGCCGCCGCGTCGTAGGCGGCGCCCAGCGCGGCCCAGCCCTCGTTCGCGTGGAACGTCCCCCCGAAGGCGGCCGCGGCATCCACCCCGCTGTCGCGCAGACGCGGCAGACGCTTCAGCAGCAGGTTGACCTTGACCTGCGCGCCCTCGGGTCTGGCGGGCGGCTGCTCGCCGAGCAGCCGGGCGAGCTCGTAGGGGGCGACGTTGGCGAGCACCGTGCCGGCGTGGATGGTGCGATCGCCGACCGTGACGTCGCCGTCGGGGGTGATCGCGGTGACCTCCGCGCCGCTGATCAGGGTGGCGCCGGCATCCACCGCCGCGCGCCAGAGCGCGCCGCTGACCGCGCCCATGCCGCCGACCGGGACGTCCCAGTCGCCGGTGCCGCCGCCGATGACGTGGTACAGGAAGCAGCGGTTGCCGGCCAGGGTGTCGTCGATGTTCGGGGCGAAGGTGCCGATGAGGGCGTCGGTGAGGACGACGCCGCGCACCAGGTCGTCGGCGAAGTCGCGTTCGATGGCGCTGCCGATCGGGTTCTCGATCAGGTCGTCCCAGAGGGCGTCGTCGCCGACCAGGCGCCGCGCCTCCGACCGGGTGGCGAGCGGCTCGGTGACGGTGGGGAAGAGGGCTTTCGCCGCGCGGTCGGTCCCCGCGTAGAAGCGCTGCCAGGCCTCGGCGTCGGCGGACGCGCCGATGGCCGCGAACGATGCGGCGGTCGCCGCCGGGTCGCCGGTGTCGACGAGCAACCCGGTGCCGGTGCCGGGCAGCGGGGTGTACGAGGAGTAGCGCCGTCGGGCGAGGCGGATGTCGAGCTTCAGGTCGCGGATGATCTGCTGCGGGAGCAGGCTCACGAGGTAGGAGTACCGGGAGAGCCGGGCGTCGACGCCGGGGAAGGCGGGGGCGGAGACGGCGGCGCCGCCGAAGCCGTCGAGGCGCTCGAGGAGCACCACGCTCTTGCCTGCCGCCGCCAGGTACGCCGCCGCGGTGAGGCCGTTGTGGCCGCCGCCGACGATGACGATGTCGGCGCGGTCGGGGAGTGCGCTCACGCGGCGCTGCTGCCGGAGTCGCGCGGCGCGGCGAGTTCGGCGTCGAGGTCGCAGGCGGGCGGGTTCAGCCGTTCCATCACGCGCCGGGTGACGTCGAGCAGCACGGTGCGATCCTGCTCGGTGAGTTCGTCGAGGAACAGCTCCTGGATCTTGGCCGCGTGGTCGCGCGTCGAGGCGAGGAGGGTGCGCCGGCCTTCGGGGGTGACGCCGACCCAGGTGCCGCGGCCGTCGGTGTCGCAGTCGCTGCGCTCGACGAGGCCGCGTGCCTCCATGCGGGTGACCTGGTGCGAGACCCTGCTCTTCTCCCAGGCGAGCAGTTCGGCGAGTTCGCCGGTGCGCAAGCGGCGGTCGGGGGATTCCGCGAGGCGTCCGAGCACGATGAAGTCGGCCTGCGAGATGCCGGCGTCGCGCTGCAGCTGCCGGTCGAGTTCGCGGGCGAGGTGCCGGTGCATGGTGACGAAGCCGCGCCAGAGCTCCCACTCCTGACCGGTGACCTCGCGCGTCGTCGACATGACACCGATGATAGCGATCGCAATTCGTTGACGTGTCAACGGATGTGTATAATGTTGACACGTCACCGACCTAGAGGAGCCCTTCCGCATGTCCCCCGTTCGCATCGGCATCATCATCGGCAGCACCCGCCCCGGCCGCGTCGGCGATCAGGTCGCCCGCTGGGTCCTCGACCACGCCGCACAGCGCGACGACGCCGAGTTCGAACTGGTCGACCTCGTCGACTACGCCCTCCCGCACCTCGACGAGGCCATCCCGGCATCCGCGGGGAAATACGCCAACGACCACACCCGCGCGTGGGCGCAGAAGGTCGCCTCGTTCGACGGCTACGTCTTCGTGACCCCCGAGTACAACCACTCCACGAGCGGTGCGCTGAAGAACGCCATCGACTTCGTCTACGGCGAATGGAACAACAAGGCCGCCGGCCTGGTCAGTTACGGCGCCTCCGCGAGTGGATTGCGGGCGGCCGAGCACCTTCGCCTGGTGCTCGGCGAGGTGCAGATCGCGGACGTGCGGCAGCAGGTCGCGTTCTCGCTGATGACCGACTTCGAGAACTTCAGCGTGTTCGCCCCCGCCGGCAACCAGGCCGCGCACCTCGACACCATGCTGAACCAGCTGGTCTCGTGGGCCGGGGCACTGCGCGCCGTGCGCGAGCAGCACCTGGCTGCAGCGGCCTGATCTCGACAGGCTCGATCACCGGGTGAGCGCGGCGCGTGCTCGGTCGAGCGCCGCGCGCGATGCGCCGGCCGACTCCAGCGCGAGAAGGCCGGCGCCCACGATCGGCGGCGCGCTGACCAGCACCAGGTGCGCCTTCGGGGCGTCGGACGCCAGCCGCTCGGCGATCCGCGCCATCATGCGTTCGTCGCCCGCCCGGATCACGCCGCCGCCCAGCACCACCGGCACCTCGCGGTCCAGCAGGTCGAGGCGGATCAGGGATGCGCGGGCGAACGCCACCACCTCGTCGGCCTGCCGGTCGACGATCGCGCCGGCCACCTCATCCCCCCGCCGTGCCGCATCGAAGACACCGGGCGAGAGCACCGCGAGGTCGGTCAGCGCCCGCGTGCCGAAATGCAGCTGCTCGGTGAGCTCCGCGATGCTGCCGACCCCCATCCCCTCGAGCACGACCTCGCGCAGCAGCGTCTCGGGGCCGCGCCGGTCTTCGGCGCGCGCGGCGTGCCACAGCGCCTCCTCACCGAGGCCGGAGCCCCCGCCCCAGTCCCCGGAGATCGGTCCGAGCGCCGCGAACCGCGCGGTCGCCCCGTCGGCGCGGACCCCCACCGCGTTGATCCCGGTGCCGCAGATGACGGCGACCGCATCCGGTGACTCGGTGCCGGCGCGCAACAGAGCCCAGAGGTCGTTCGCGACGACGGTGCCGGGGCCGTTCCAGCTGACCCGATAGAGCGCGGTCGCGTAGGCGTCGACCTCGGTGTCGAGGTCGAGCCCCGAGAGGTAGACGTTCGATTGGGAGACCTCGGCGCCCCCCGTCGCCGCGAGCACCGCGGCATCGAGGATGTCGATCGAGGCCTCCACGCCGATCCAGTGCGGGCTGGCGCCCGGGCCGTCGCCGCGTCCGGCCACCTCGCCGTCGAGGGTGAGCGCGACGGCGTGGGTCTTCGAGCCGCCCCCGTCGACCCCGACGTTCAGGCCCATGCGAGATGCTCCGCGTTGTGGGCGATCAGGAGGGCGGTGAGCTTCTCGGCGCGCTCGTACTGCAGCACCAGCGGGTGCGCCTGCATGGCGCGCAGCACCCGCTCGCGTCCGCCGTGCACCGCGGCGTCGAGGGCGAGGCGCTCGTACCCGGCGACCGCCGAGATGAGGCCGCGGATGTCGTCGGCGAACGCCGGCACGGGGAGCGCTTCCACGCCGGCGGCGGTCACCCGCGCCGGCACCTCCACCACGTGATCCTCGGGCAGGAAGGGCAGGGTCGTGCCGTTGCGCAGGTTCACGACCCGAGTCTGGTCGACCCCGCCGACCAGACCCGACAGCAGCTCGATCGCCGCCTCCGAATAGAACGCGCCGCCCCGGCGTTCCAGCGCCTCCGGCTTGGTGTCGACCGAGGGGTCGGCGTACAGCTCGAGCAGTTCGCGCTCCACCGCCTGCACCGCATCCGCGCGCGACGGCGAATGCAGCTGCTCGTCCAGGACGAGATCGTGGTGGTAGTAGTAGCGCAGGTAGTAGCTCGGGATCGCGCCGATCAGCCGCGCGACCTGCAGCTGCTCGCTGTCCTCCGCGAACCGGTCGAAGAACTCCGGCAGCCGGTCGGCCCCGCCCTGCGTGACCGAGCGGATCCAGGTCAGATGGTTGAGCCCCGCGTGCCCCAGCGACACCTCGTCGGGGGCGACCCCCAGCATCCCGGCGAACCGGCGCTGGAAGCCGATCGCCACATTGCAGAGCCCCACGGCACGATGGCCCTCGTTCAGCAGCGCACGGGTGACGATGCCGACCGGGTTGGTGAAGTCGACGATCCACGCGTCCTGCTTCGCGTGGGCGCGCACGGCCTCCGCGACCTTCAGCACCACCGGTACCGTGCGCAGCGCCTTCGCGAACCCGCCCGGCCCCGTGGTCTCCTGCCCGATGCAGTGCACCTCGTGCGGCCAGGTCTCGTCCCCGCGCCGGGCGTCCTGCCCGCCGACCCGCAGCTGGATGAGCACCGCGTCGGCGTCCGCGACGCCCGCGATCAGGTCCGTCGTGCCGATCACGCGGCCGGGATGACCGGCGCGCGCGAACATGCGCCGCGCCACCCCGCCGACCAGGTCGAGCCGGCTCTCATCCGGGTCGACCAGCCACAGCTCCTCGAGCGGCAGCACGTCGCGCAGCCGCGCGAACCCGTCGACGAGCTCGGGGGTGTAGGTCGACCCGCCCCCCACGATCGCGAGCTTCACTATCCCTTGACTCCTGTCAGTGTGATGCCCTCGACGAACACGCGTTGGGCGAAGAAGAAGATGAGCACGACGGGGATCATCACGAGCATCGTGATCGCCATCGTCAGATTCCAGTTGGTGCTGTGACTGCCCCGGAAGGTGGCGAGCCCGTACGCGACCGGCCACCACGCCGGGTTCTCGCTCGTGTACAGCAGCGGGCCGTAGTAGTCGTTCCACGAATGGAAGAAGAGGAACAGGGCGGACGCCGCGATGCCGGGACGCGCCATCGGGATGACGACCCGCCACAGGATCCCCCACTCGCTCGCCCCGTCGACCCGCGCCGCATCGGAGTACTCGCGCGGGATGGTGAGGAAGAACTGCCGCAGCAGGAAGATCGAGAACGCGTCGCCGAGCAGATTCGGCAGGATGAGCGGCAGCAGCGACCCCGTCATCCCGGCCTTCACCCACATCACGTAGAGCGGCACGGCGGTGATCTGCGGCGGCAGCAGCATCGCCACGACGATCGCGACGAACAGCACGTTCGCCCCGCGGAACCGCAGCCGCGCCAGCGCGTAGGCGGCCGGGATGGAGCTGAGCAGCATGAACGCGGTCGCGAGCAGCGCGTAGAGCGCCGAGTTCGCGAACCAGCGCAGCAGCGGCACCCGATCGAACGCCTCGGCGTAGCTCTCCAGAGTCCACGGCTGCGGCCAGAGCGTCGCGGTCAGCGCCTGGTCGTCGGTCATGAACGAGGTCAGCGCGACGAAGACGATCGGCGCCGCGAACAGCACCAGCAGCACCGCGAGCAGGGTGTGCTCGGCGACCCAGGTGACGACACCGCGCCTCATCCCTGGGCCTCCTCGGGCGTGAACGCCTTCACCCGGCCCATCAGCAGCACGAGGAACAGCGCCGCCACCACGAACAGCAGCACCGCGAGAGCCGAGGCGTAGCCGAGCTGGAAGTTGCTGAACCCGCGCACGTAGATCCACTGCGTGAAGGTCAGCAGCGAATCGTCGGGGTAGCCGATGGTCTGCCCGGCGCCCTCCCCGACGACCGCCTTGCCCGAGGCGACACCGGATGCCACGGCCGCCTCCGTGAAGTACTGCAGCGCCGCGATCACCCCGGTCACGAGCGCGAAGATCAGCACGGGCACGAGGTTCGGCAGCGTGACGTAGCGGAACCGCTGCGGGGCGTTCGCCCCGTCGAGCTCGGCCGCCTCGTACTGCTCCCGCGGTACGTCGAGCAGCGCCGCCAGGAAGATGATCATGATGTCGCCCAGCACCCAGACACCGAGCAGCACGAGCGACGGCTTCGACAGGGCGGGGTCGTTGAACCAGAGCGGGCCCTGCCCGCCGAAGAAGCGGATGATCGTGTTCACCGGGCCGGTGCCCGGGTTGAAGAGGAACACGAACGCCACCACCGACGCGACCGGGGGAACCAGCGCGGGCAGGTAGAAGGCCGTGCGCCAGAAGCCGGACGCCTGACGGGCACGCACCAGCAGCATCCCGACCAGCAGGGCCGTCACGATGCGCACCGGCACCAGGATCAGCACGAACCACAGCGTGTTGCCCGCCGCGATCCACACCTTCGGGTCCTGGGTGAACAGGTACTCGTAGTTGCGCAGCCCGATCCACTGCGGGTCGCTCAGCAGGTCGTAGCGCGTGAAGCTGAAGACGATGGATGCGATCAGCGGGTAGACGAAGAAGATCACCAGGCCCAGCAGGGCCGGCGCCAGCATCGCGTACGCGGTGAGCTGACGCCGGCGCTGCGAGCGCTTCAGGCCCGGGCGCACAGCCCCGGGGCGCACGGCGAGGGATGCCGTACGCCCCGGGTTCGCGAGAGCGGTCAACTCAGGGACCCTCGACCAGTGCGAGCGAGTCGTTGATCGCCTTGTCGACGCCTGCCAGGCCGTCGGCGAGATCCCCGCCGTCGCCCTGCTGGTACTTCTGCCAGTAGTCGCCCATCGCCTGCTGGTACCCGGCGCCGACCTTGCTCGGAGGCGTGGTCTTCGAGTTCGGGTTCTGCATGATGTCGAGGAACGTCTGGAACTGCGGCGACACCTCCAGGTCGGGGCTCTCCAGCGCCGACGTGATCGTCGGGGCGTTCTTCAGCCCGTTGCTGAGCTTCACCACCGCACCGGTGTCGGTCGTCAGGTACTCGAGCAGGGCCCAGGCGAGCTCCGGGTTCTTGGAGTTCTTCGCGATGCCGCCGATGTTGCCGGTCACGTACCCGCCGCCGTAGCTGTCGCTGTGGTCGGCGAGGGTGGGAATCGGCACCGTGCTGTAGTTCAGGTCGGGCGCCTGGTCGGCGATGAACGCCGTGCGGTACTCGCCGTCGAAGTTCATCGCCAGCTTGCCGGTCTGGAACGCGTTGTCGGCCGAGAACTCCTGACCCATGCCCGCGCTGTACGCCTGCAGCTTGTCGTAGCCGATCGCGTCGACGAAGTCCTTCTGCCAGTCGAGGATCTCCGCCCAGCCGGGGTCGGAGCTGATGTTCGACGTGCCGTCGGCCTTCAGCCAGGTGGCGCCGACCGTCATCGCCCAGTTGGTGGGCGTGTTCTCGTAGTAGCCCATCAGCGGGTTGAAGCCGAGCACGTCGATCGATCCGTCGGCGTTGTAGGTGGTCATGGCGAGCGCCATCTCCTCCAGCTCCTCCATGGTCTGCGGCGCGTGGTCGTAGCCGGCCTGCGCGAGCAGGTCGTCGTTGACGTAGAGGCCGTACGCGTCGGCGAGCACCGGCAGCGCGCAGCGGGTTCCTTCGAACTGCGTGTAGCTCGCGGTGGTCTCGCTGAACTGGCCGATGTCGACGCCGTCGCGCTCGATGTACGGGCCGAGGTCGCGGAACGCCCCGCTGCTGCAGAACGCGCCCACGATGTCGGTGGAGTACGAGATGCCGACGTCGACGTTGTTGCCTGCCGAGATCGCCTTCTGCAGCTTCTCGTCATCCTGGCCGGAGTGGACCTCGACGGTGACGTCGGGGTTCGCGGCCTCGAAGTCGTCGACCACCGACTGGATCACGTCAGCCTCCCGGTCGGAGAAGAAGTGCCAGAGGCTGACGGTGCCCTCCAGGTGCGCGGGGGCGGTGGGGGAGATGTCCTGGGTGGACGGTCCCGAACAGGCTGCCAATGTCGTGGCAGCCGCGATCGCGATGATCGCTGTGATGCTGGCATTGCGTTTCACTGTGTTTCTTCCTTTCCTAGGGCGACTGCGGTGAGAAGAAGACTCCGGATGCGGTGCACGAGCAGGCGGCGCGCCCCGTTCAGAACGGGCTGGCTCCCGACCTCGCTCGGTCGCACATCGGCGCGACCGAGCCGTTCCGAGACGAGGTCGGCGAGCTCCCGCCCGCCCGCGACGCCGATCGGACCGCCGAGGATGATCAGCTCGGGGTCGAGCACGGCGACAACGGGAGCGGCGGCGACGGCCACGCGATCCGCGAACGCCTCGAGGTCGTTCACGCGGGCGAACGCTCCGCGGCCGACGAGGTCGGTGAGGTCCTCGGCACCGGGGTCGGCTCCGCGGGGCACGGGGAGGTAGCCGATCTCGCCGGCACCGCCGCTCGCGCCCCGGTGCACGGTTCCGCCGAGGTCGACGGCGACGCCGAGGCCTTCGCTCATCCAGAGCAGGGCGAAGCTCTCGCTGCCTGCCCCGGCCCCGGCGGCGCGTTCGGCGACGGCGGCGAGGTTCACGTCGTTGTCGAGCGCGACCTCGATGCCGAGCGCGTCGGCGATGCGGTGGCGCGCCCCGAGCTCGGGCCAGCCGGGGAGGGTGTCGGTGAGGGTCAGGCGGTCGCCGTCTGCGGAGATGGCGGCTTCGACGCCGACCCAGGCGATCACGACGGTGCGCGGATCGACGTCCGCTGCAGCGCAGGCCGCGTCGATCGCGGCGCGCACGTCGCCTTCCGGGGTGCGTTCCCGGTGGTCGAGGGTGTCGAGATCGAGCTCGACGACCGGGTGGTCGCCGTCGAGGGCGTCGACGACGGTCGCGACCATCACCTTCTCGCGGATGTCGATGGCGACGCCGCGGGCGCGGTCGGGCAGCACCCCGTAGCTGACGGCGTTGGGGCCGCGGCCTCCGCTGACCTCGCCGACCGGGCCGATCAACCCGGCGGTCTCGAGGCGGGCGACCATCTGCGCGGCGGTGGGCTTCGACATCCCGGTGAGCTCGCCGAGCCGATTGCGGGTGAGCGGGCCGTGCTCGAAGAGCGCCTCGAGGGCGGTGCGGTCGTTGCGCTCGCGGAGCCAGGACGGCGTGCCGGGGGCGGTGGTCACGGACGGTCTCCTCGTTTTCGCGGGGGTGCGGTGCGGGGAACGCGCGCGTTCGGCGTTGCCGAGGAATGTATCAGTAAACTTTCTTTATGGATAGAGCGCGCTCGTGTTCCTCCGCGTCGATCCGTCGCGACGTGCGCTCAACCGCACCCCCGAGCCGCAGTTCGCGACGGATGGATGGCTTAGCCGAGCCCGATCTCGCGCACGGCGTCGGCCAGCACGCCGCGGCACGCCGCGATCGTCGCGTCCGCGCCCACCCGTCGCGCCGAGGTGAACACCTCGCGTCGGGGCGATCCGGGCAGATCCACGACCCGCACGCTCGGCGTGCGCCCGCCCCACACCAGGTCCGGCAGCAGCGCGACCGCATGCCCCGATTCGACGAGCCGGATGTGCGCCTGCAGGTCCGCGGTCTCGAAGCGCACGTCCGGCTCGAACCCGGTGACGCGGCATTGCTGCTCCGCCCAGTGACGGGATGCGGTGCCGCGCGGCTCCATCACCCACGCCGACTGCGCGGCATCCGCGATCGAGGCGACCCCGGCATCCTGAGCACCCAGCCGGATCTCGTCGCCGCACAACGGCTCACGGTCGAGCTCGGCGAGCCGGGGCGCCGCGTGACCGGGATATTGCTCCGCGATCACGAGGTCGAACTCGCGCGCCCAGACGGCGGCGAGCGCGCTCTCCGGTTCCCGTTGCGTGATCTCCACCCGCAGGGCGGGGAACCGTTCGGCGAACAACGTCAGCGCCTGCGGCACGATGCCGAGCGCCGCCGACTGGAATACCGCCAGCCGCACCGTGCCGGCCACGGCATCCCCGGTCGCGGCGAGCGCGGCCTCGAGCGCCTCCATCCGCTGCAGCACCTCGCCGGTGTGCGTGACGAGCAGCTCGGCGGCGGGGGTGAGCCGCACCCGCCGGCCGGATTTCACGAGCAGGGGTACGCCCACCTCGCGTTCCAGCTGCGACAGCTGCTGCGACACCGAGGAGGACGAGTAGGAGAGGGAGGCCGCGACAGCGGCGATCGTTCCCCGGTGGTGCAGCTCGCGCAGCAGGGCGAGGCGCCGCAGGTCGATCATGGCGACACTTTACGCAAACCAAACGATACTGTGCAGAAACCGCCGCTTTTCGTGAAGCGTGACCGCGGCGCAGACTGGAGGGCGTGCCCACGAAAGCCGCCGCCCCCGCCCTGACCGACATCCCCGCCGTCGACGAGGTCGAGACGCTCGTCAAGAAATGGCTGGCCGAGTCGAAGACCGCGAAGCCCGATCCCAGCGCCGAGCGGCTCGCCGGCGTGCTGAAGGACCCGCGCGGACTGGAGTTCACCCTCGGGTTCGTCGACGGGGTCATGCGCCCCGAAGACCTCAAGGTCGCGGCGAAGAAGCTCGAGCAGCTCTCGCACCGGATCCCGCGCTTCCTGCCCTGGTACCTGCGGTTCGCGATCCAGGTCGGCGGCGGATTCGCGCCGCTGCTGCCGTGGCCGATCATCCCGATCGCGCGCTGGGTGCTGCGCAAGATGGTCGGGCACCTCGTCGTCGACGCCACCCCGAAGCGTCTCGACACCACCCTCTCCAAGCTGCGCAAAGACGGCGTGCGGCTGAACATCAACCTGCTCGGCGAGGCCGTGCTCGGGGAGCGCGAGGCGAACCGGCGGCTGAAAGGCACCCAGGAGCTGCTCGCCCGCAACGACGTCGACTACGTCTCGATCAAGGTGTCGTCGGTCGCGTCGCAGCTGAGCATGTGGGGCTTCGACGAGACCGTGACCCGCGTGGTGGACCGCCTCACCCCGCTCTACGAGCAGGCGGCCGCCGCGAAGACCCCGAAGTTCATCAACCTCGACATGGAGGAGTACCGCGACCTGCACCTCACCATCGCGGTGTTCACCCGCCTGCTCGAGCAGCCGAAGATGCAGCACCTCGAAGCCGGCATCGTGCTGCAGGCGTACCTTCCGGATGCCGTGGCGGCACTGCAGGCGCTCACGGCCTGGGCGAAGGCCCGCCGCGCCGCCGGTGGCGCCGGGATCAAGGTGCGCATCGTGAAGGGCGCGAACCTCGCCATGGAACGGGTCGACGCGACCATGCACGACTGGCCGCTCGCCACCTGGTCGACGAAGCAGCAGTCCGACACCAACTACAAGCGGATGCTGGTGCGCGCCATCACCCCCGAGAACCTCGACGCGGTGCGCATCGGCGTCGCCGGGCACAACCTGTTCGACCTCGCCTTCGCCTGGCTGCTCGCCCAGCGCCGGCTGGTCACCACCCGGGTCGAGATCGAGATGCTGCTCGGGATGGCGGCGGCCCAGGCGGACGCGGTGCGCCGCACGACCGGCGGCCTGCTGCTCTACACCCCCGTGGTGCACCCGGAGGAGTTCGACGCCGCGATCAGCTATCTCGTCCGCCGCCTCGAGGAGAACGCCAGCACCGACAACTTCATGTCCGGGCTGTTCGAGCTGGACGACGCCGGGATCTACGGCCGCGAGCGGGACCGGTTCGCGGCATCCCTCGCCGATCTCGACCTCGAGCTGCCGGCCCCGAACCGCACCCAGGACCGGCTGCACCCCGCGCTGCCGGAGACGCGGCGGGAGTTCGAGAACGAGGCCGACACCGATCCGGCGCTCGCTGCGAACCGGGAATGGGCGCGCGGCCTGCTGGAGCGGAGCGCGTCGTCCGACCTGGGGAAGGCATCCATCGCCGCTGCCGCCGTCGAATCGGAGGAGCAGCTGCAGCGCCTGATCACGGCGGCCGCTGCCGCCGGCCGTCGGTGGGGCCAGCTGCCGGGCAGCGAGCGCGCCGACCTGCTCGACCGCGCGGGCGAGGTGCTGTCGGTGTTCCGCGGCCGGCTGATCGAGGTGATGGCGTCGGAGACCGGCAAGACCATCGCCGAGGCCGACGTGGAGGTGAGCGAGGTCATCGACTTCGCGCACTTCTACGCGGCGCGGGCGCGTGAGCTCGCCGCCGTCGAGGGCGCCGCCTTCCGGCCCGTCGGCGTCACCGCCGTCGTGCCCCCGTGGAACTTCCCGGTCGCGATCCCCGGCGGCGGTGTGCTCGCCGCGCTCGCCGCGGGAAGCGCCGTGCTCTTCAAGCCCGCGCGGCAGGCGCAGCGCAGCGGCGCCGTCGTCGCCGAGGCGCTCTGGGAGGCCGGTGTGCCGAAGGATCTCGTGACCCTCGTCGACGTCTCCGGCCGCGACCTCGGCAGGCAGCTGCTGACCGCGCCCGAGGTGGGCCGCGTCATCCTGACCGGGTCGTTCGAGACGGCCGCGCTGTTCCGCTCCTGGAAGCCCGACCTGCCGCTGCTCGGCGAGACGAGCGGCAAGAACGCCATCATCGTCACCCCGTCGGCCGACCTCGACCTGGCCGTCGCCGACGTGGTGAAGAGCGCATTCGGCAACGCCGGCCAGAAGTGCTCGGCGGCGTCGCTCGTCATCCTGGTCGGGTCGGTGGGCGAGTCGGATCGGTTCCGCCGCCAGCTCGCCGACGCGGTCACCAGCATGAAGGTCGGCTGGCCGCAGGATCCTGCCACCCTGATGGGCCCGATCGTCGAGAGCGTGCAGGGCAAGCTGAAGCGCGGACTGACCCAGCTCGCCGAGGGCGAGAGCTGGCTGGTCGAGCCGCGCAGGCTCGACGACACCGGGCGGCTGTGGTCGCCGGGCGTGCGCGACGGGGTGCTGCCGGGCAGCGAATTCCACCTGACCGAGTACTTCGGGCCGGTGCTCGGCATCATGACCGCCCGCACGCTCGACGAGGCGATCGCGCTGCAGAACGCTGTCGACTACGGGCTCACCGCCGGCATCCACTCGCTCGACACCGACGAGGTCGCGCACTGGATGGACACCGTGCAGGCGGGCAACCTCTACGTGAACCGCGTGATCACCGGCGCCATCGTGCGCCGCCAGCCGTTCGGCGGCTGGAAGCGCTCCGGTGTCGGACCGAACGCCAAGGTCGGCGGGCCGAACACCCTGTTCGTGCTCGGCGACTGGACTCCGGTCGAGGCCGGGCCCGCGGGCGACCTCACGCTCGGCGAACTCGACCCGCGCGTCGCCGCGTTCATCGAGACCTGCCAGCCGGCGCTCGGATACGACGAGTTCGATCGCGTGCGCCGGGGTGCGCTCTCCGACCAGGCCGCGTGGGACACGGAGTTCGGGGTGTCGCGCGACATCTCCGGGCTCGAGGTCGAGCGCAACGTGTTCCGCTACCGCCCGGCGGAGATCACGGTCCGGCTCGCGGAGGGCGGTGAGCTCGCCGACCTCATCCGGGTGCTCGCAGCCGGCGTGCGCGCCCGCGCCACGATGCACGTGTCGACCCCGGTGACGCTGCCGGCGGGTGTGCTGGCGCTCGCCACCGCCCCGAACGCGATCCAGGATGCCGTGCTGCCGATCGTGAACGTCACGGTCGAGCCGGACGCGGCCTTCCACGCGCACGTGGCGGCGGATCGTCCCGCACGCATCCGGCTCATCGGCGGCGACGCGTCCGCGCTCGCCGCCGCGGTCGGCGGGGCCCCCGATGTCGCCATCTGGTCCGGCCCGGTCACCGCCGCCGGACGGGTCGAGCTGCTGCCGTTCCTGCGCGAGCAGGCGGTGTCGGTGACGGCGCACCGCTTCGGCAACCCGGATCGCGGGTTCATCGCGCTGCCGGTGTAGTCCGGGATGCCGGCGAACGCGGCCATCCTTGACCGCTACTCATAAGTAGCAGTAGTGTCGCGCCATGACAGTTCCTGGCACGAGGCGGCGGAGGGCACAAGCGCTCTTCGCCGCGCTTCTTTCCACAGGAATCGCGCTCCTGTCAGCGCCTCAGACGGCGCAGGCGGCGTACACCCAGTACGCCCTCAACTATCCCCTCACCGAAGTCGCCATGAAATACTCGGCGGCCGCCACCGTCTCGGGCGGGAAGGCGTATCTCTCGGTGTCCAATCTGCCGCGACTGTATCTGCAGACGATGTCGGGCAGCGTGCTCCTCGCGAGTACGTACGCCGACAATCAAGCCACAGCCCTCATGTCGCACCCGCCGTACGCGGGTGCGCGCAGTCGTGTCTACTGGGATTTCTTGGGCGGTACCCTCCCGGGCAGCCCGACAATCGACGTGAACGCGTGGAGGAAATGATGACCCGCCGGATGCTGCTGAGCACGGGCACCGCGGTCCTCGCCGGTGCGGCAATCGCGGTCAGCGGGATCGTCGCGTCAACTGCGGGCTCGGTCGATCCGGGTGCCGTCGTGTCCGTCCTCGACGCGCCGCGCAGCGCACGGGACGCGCTTCCGCAGGCGTTCCCCGCATCAGACTTCGGCATTCGTGCCCAGACCGCCCGGTGGCTGGGCTCCGACGGGCCGCGCGACTATTGGGTGGCGCTCGACGACAAACGCGACGTCTGCATCCTGGTCTCGCTCGGGCCGCGCGACACAATCGGCGGGGCATGCAACAGTGTGAGCCGAATCGCGGCGTCCGGGCAGTTGGTCGGCGTGCAGGGCCTCGATGGCGTCACGTACGTAGCTCAGTTGCTTCCGGACGCGGCTGCAGTGCCGGCCGCGATCGGCGGTGGTTGGTCCAAGGTGAGCGACAACCTCGTGGTCGGTGTTGCCGACGCGAGCGCCGTCGAAGTCTCCATCCCGGTGGCAGGTGGCGGCGAGATCGAGTTGCGCCGCTCATGACCGATTCCCGGATGGCGGCAGGTTCGCTGGGGGTCCTGTCGGGCGCCCTCGCCGCGATCGCGGTTGCGGTAGGCACGGCCGAGGTCGGTGCGATCGCCGGCGGCATCGCGTTCGGGCCGGGCGGGCCACTCGGCGTGGTCGACCCGCGGCTCGCGGTGATCGCGGCCATCGTCACCGCCCTCGTGGTCCTGGCGTTCTCCGCCGTCTCCCTCGCCCTCCCCTTGGGCGCACGCTCCGCGTTCTGGTGTGCGTTCGCAGTGGCAGTCGCCGCGGCAATTGCTGTCAGCGTGCCCCTCGGCTCGTTCGGCGCAGTGCCCGTGCGCACCGACGCGGTCACGTGGACTGCCGCCCAGCTCGCGCGCTCGCCTCTTGCCGCGGCAATGGCGATCGCTTCGATCGGGCTCGCGGCACGCGGGCGCTCCGGCGACTGACGTCTGGTTTCGACACGCGACCTGCGGCCGCTACTCAACCAGCGCGGTCTTCACGTATTCGACCGCACGCTGCGCGTCGATGCCGAGCTCGCGGGCGCGGGCCGCATACGCGGCGGCCGCTTCCTGCAGGGCGTGCTCCGCGGCATCCTGACTCAGCGCGATGAACGACCCGGCGCGGCCGCGGGTCTCGAGCACGCCGGCGGCCTCGAGCTCGCGGTACGCCTTCGCGACGGTGTTCACCGCGATGCCCAGCTCGTCGGCGAGCGCACGCACGGTCGGCAGCTTCGTCCCGGCGGGGAGCCCGGCCGCGACGATCTGCGACTTCAGCTCCGCGGAGGTCGCGGCGGTGAATCTCATGCCGCGAGACTAGACCGGTGAGACTCGAACTCGTCCCGGCGGCCGATCATCCCGAACTGCTGGCACCGCCGGTCTTCGCGGCCCTTCCGGCGGGGGATGTGCGGGTGGCGCCGATCGATGCCGCCCTCGCCGACACCGCCGCCTTCTGCGAGGCGTACGACGTCGGGCTCGACGTCTCGGCGAACTGCGTGATCGTGGCGGGAACCCGCGGCGAGGTGACCCGCTTCGCCGCGTGCATGGTGCTCGCCACGACCCGGCTCGACGTGAACACCGTGGTGCGCAAGCTGCTCGATGCACGCAGGGCGTCGTTCGCGCCGATGGATGATGCCGTCACCCTGACCGGGATGGAGTACGGCGGCATCACGCCGATCGGCATCCCCGCGGACTGGGCGCTCTACGTCGACAGCCGCATCCCGGCGCTCGGCGACGTGGTGATCGGCGCCGGCATCCGCGCCGCGAAGATCGTGCTGCCGGGCGCGCTGCTCGCGGGGCTCCCGGGGGCGCAGGTGATCGAGGGGCTCGCGAAGGAGCCTCAGTCGTAGTTGCGGTGGATCAGGTGCGACAGCACGATCGCGCTCCGGGTGTGATCGACCGACGGGGCGATGCGCACCTTCTCGAGCGCGTTCTCGAGCGACGGGATGTCGCGTGAGCGGATGTGCACCATCGCGTCGGCCGAGCCGGTGACGGTGGACGCATCGACGACCTCGGGGACGCTCGACAGGATCCGCTTCAGCTCCTCCGGGGCGACGGTGCCGCGGCAGAACAGCTCGACGTACGCCTCGGTCGCCATGCCGTCGACGGCGGGGTCGACCTGGATGGTGAACGCGCGGATCACGCCGTCGGCGACGAGGCGGTCGACACGCCGCTTCACGGCGGAGGCGGACAGTCCGACCCGGTCGCCGATGTCGCCGTAGCCGGCGCGTGCGTTCTGGCGCAGCAGGTCGAGGATGCCGAAGTCGAGGTTGTCCATGCGTGCACACTACGGCGAATCATTGCGCGAAGGCCAGTCATCACGGCGAATCGATGCGCTTCCCGCCGGAAAATACGCGAACCGTGCGTGCGACACTGGAAAGATGACGATGACCTCGCCCTCTTCTTCCGCGCCCTCACGGGTGGCGACCAAGCGCACCGTGCTGATGTGCCGGCCCGAGCACTTCACCGTCAGCTACCGGATCAACCCGTGGATGCATCCCGAGGACCCCACCGACACCGGCCTGGCCCTTCGCCAGTGGGAGACCCTCCACGCCAAGTACCAGGAGCTCGGCTTCGAGATCCACCTGATCGACCCGATCGAGGGCCTGCCCGACATGGTCTACGCGGCCAACGGCGGCTACGTGCTCGACGGCATCGCCTACGGCGCCAAGTTCGAGTACCCGGAGCGTCAGCCCGAAGGCCCGGCGTACATGGACTGGTTCCGTGCCAACGGCTTCGACGTGCGCGAACCCGTCGCCACCAACGAGGGCGAGGGCGACATGCTGCTCGTCGGCGACACCATCTACGCCGGCACCGGGTTCCGCACCGACGTCGCCAGCCACCAGGAGCTGCGCGACATCTACGGACGCGAGGTCGTCACCCTGAAGCTCATCGACCCGAGCTTCTACCACCTCGACACCGCGTTCGCCGTGCTCGACTCCAACGGGGGGCCCGGCAGCGTCGCGTTCCTTCCGAAGGCGTTCGATGCCGCCTCGCTCGACATCCTCGACGAGCGGTTCCCGGATGCCATCCACGTCACCGACGCGGACGCCGCGGTGCTGGGGCTGAACAGCTTCAGCGACGGCAAGAACGTCGTCATCGCCTCCCGTGCGGTCACGTTCGAGAAGGATCTGCGGGACCGCGGGTTCGTGCCGCACGGCCTCGACCTGTCCGAGCTGCTGCTCGGCGGCGGCGGCGTCAAATGCTGCACCCTGGAGCTGCGCGGATGACCGACTTCGTCGGCGTCGCCTCGATGGCCCGCTGGATCGCGGACCGCGGTCCCGGCGCCATCATGCGCGGCATGGTGGATTACCTCGACGCGGACTTCCGGCGCTGGCCGCAGTTCGACAAGATCGAGCGGATCGCCAGCCACACCCCCTGGGGCGTGATCGAGCTCATGCCGATCAGCGACCCCGAGCTCTACGCGTTCAAGTACGTGAATGGCCACCCGTCGAACCCGCTGCGCGGCTACCAGACGGTGACGGCGTTCGGCGTGCTCTCCAACGTGCACAACGGCTACCCGGTGTTCGTCGCCGAGATGACGCTGCTCACCGCGCTGCGTACCGCCGCGACGTCGGCGTTCGCGGCGCGTGCGCTGGCCCGCCCCGGCAGCTCGGTGATGGCGCTCGTCGGCACCGGCTCGCAGGCGGAATTCCAGGCGATCGCCTTCCGCGAGGTGCTCGGCATCTCGACGCTGCGCGTCTACGACACCGATCCGGATGCCATGGCCAAGCTGGTCCGCAACCTCACCCCCCTGGGCTTCGACATCGTGGTCTGCGGGTCGGCCGCGGAGGCGGCGCGCGGAGCGGACATCGTGACGACCTGCACCGCCGACAAGACCAACGCCACGGTGCTCCGCGACGAGGACGTGCAGCCCGGCACGCACCTCAACGCCATCGGCGGCGACTGCCCCGGCAAGACCGAACTGGACCCCGCGATCCTCGACCGCGCCGCCGTGTTCGTGGAGTACACCCCGCAGACCCGCATCGAGGGCGAGCTGCAGAACAAGCCCGCCGACTTCGCGGTCACCGAGCTGTGGGAGGTCATCACGGGCGCCGCCGACGGTCGCACCTCCGACGACCAGGTCACGCTGTTCGATTCGGTCGGCTTCGCCATCGAGGACTTCAGCGCCCTGCGGTACGTGCGCGACAGCGTCACCGGCACCTCGGCCTGCGTCGACATCGATCTGGTCGCGGCGCCGCAGGACCCGAAGGACTTGTTCGGCCTGGTTCCGCAGCTCAGCCCCGTCGAATAGCGTCGAGAGGGTGGATCCCCTCGACGCGCTCACCGAGATCGCGTTCCTGCTCGAACGCGACCGCGCGATCCGGTACAAGTCGAAGGCGTTCCGCACCGCCGGCGAGGTGCTGGCCGGCCTGGATCCCGCCGTCGCCGCCGACCCGGTGCGGCTGAAGAACACCAAGGGCATCGGCGACACCACGTACACGGTGATCCGGCAGGCGCAGGCGGGTGAGGTGCCGGAGTACCTCGCGAACCTGCGCGCGACGTCGTCGGTGGCGGCGACCAGTGAGCTCCGCGCGAAGCTCAAGGGCGATCTGCACGCGCACTCCGAGTGGAGTGACGGCCTCACCACCGTCGAGCTCATGGTCGGAGCGGCGAAGGCCCTCGGCCACGAGTACCTCGCGATCACCGATCACTCGCCGCGGCTCACCGTCGCGCGGGGTCTGAGCGCCGAACGGCTCGAGCAACAGCTCGAACTGGTGGCGACGCTCAGCGACGACCGGATCCGGGTGCTCTCGGGCATCGAGGTTGACATCCACGACGACGGCACCCTCGACCAGACCGACGAGCTGCTCGGCCGGCTCGACGTCGTCGTGGCGAGCGTGCACTCGAAGCTGAAGATGGATGCGCGGCAGATGACCCGTCGCATGGTCGCGGCCGTCTCCAACCCGCACACCGACGTGCTCGGCCACATCACCGGCAGGCTGGTCGAGGGTTTGCGCGGCACGCGACCGGGCGCCGAGTTCGACGCGAAGGCGGTCTTCACCGCGTGCGCGGCGAACGGCGTCGCGGTCGAGGTCAACTCGCGGCCCGAGCGTCAGGACCCGCCCGACGACCTCATCAAGCTCGCGCTCGATGTCGGCTGCCTGTTCTCGATCGACAGCGATGCGCACGCCCCGGGCCAGCTCGGCCTGCTCGACTACGGCGCCGAGCGCGCGGAGAAGAACGGCATCCCGGCAGACCGGATCGTCACCACCTATCCCGTCGACCAACTGCTGCAGTGGACGAACCGATAGGTTCGCTGGCGTGAGCACGCTGCCGTCCGCACTCCCCGAGCCGACGAACACTCCCCTGCGCGGAGGTCCGGTGCTGCGCTGGGGCATCCTGGCACCGGGCGTCATCGCCGATGCCTGGACCACCACCGTCCACCGGCACACCGATCAGCGGGTGGCCGCCGTCGCATCGCGGGATGCCGGGCGCGCCGCCGCCTTCGCGAGCCGGCACGGCATCCCGGTCTCGTACGGCGACTACGATCAGCTGCTCGCCGACCCCGACGTCGAGATCGTCTACATCGCGCCCCCGCACACGGAGCATGTGCCGCTGGCACTGAGGGCGATCGGCGCCGGCAAGCACGTGCTGATCGAGAAGCCCCTCGCGACGAGCGAGGCCGACGCCCGGAAGGTCTTCGACGCCGCCCGCGCCGCGAACGTCTTCGCGATGGAGGCGCTGTGGACCCGCTTCCTGCCCCAGACCACCGTGATCCGGCGCCTGCTCGACGACGGCGCGCTCGGGCCGCTGCGCCTGGCGACCGCCGATTTCGGCGAGGTCTTCGGCTACGACCCGACGAGTCGCGCGTTCGACCCGATTCTCGGCGGTGGGGCCCTGCTCGACATCGGCATCTACTCACTGTGGTGGACCACGTTCGCGCTCGGGTCGCCGGACAGCGCATCGGCGCACGGCACCCTCGCGCCGACGGGTGTGGAGGAGCAGGCGACCGTGGTCACCCGGCACGGCGGCGCCCTCGGCATCGCGACCGCCACGATGATGGCGTCGACCCCGAACCTCGCGGCCGTGACCGGCGAGCACGCCCGCATCGAGGTCGACCGTCCGTTCTGGGAGCCGGGTGGGTTCACGCTGTCCGCCGCGACCGCCGGCAGCGGCGGCACGGCCCAGCCGCCGCTGCGGTTCACCGACCCGAGCACGCTGCGCTACCGCGAGGGCCTCGCCTACCAGGCCACCGCGGTCGCCGCGCACATCGCGGAGGGCCGAACCGAGGCGCCCGAGCATCCGCCGGCCCGCACCCTCGAACTGCTGCGGATCATCGACGCCGCGCGCCGAGAACTGGGTGCGGCGTGAGCGGTCTCGATACGCCGCCCGCGGGCGGCTACTCGACCAGCAGCGAGCTCGACGCCGCCGACCCGCTGGCCCGATTCCGCGAGCGGTTCGCCCCGAGCCCCGGGCTGGTCGCGTATCTCGACGGCAACTCGCTCGGCCGGCCGCTCACGGCATCCCTCGACAATCTGAACCGGGTCGCGGCCGAGGAGTGGGGCGGCCGTCTGATCCGCGGCTGGGACGAGCTCTGGCTCGACGAGCCGCTGCGCCTCGGCGACGAGCTGGGGCGCGTCGCCCTCGGTGCGGCACCCGGCCAGACGACGATCGGCGACTCCACCACGGTGCTCATCTACAAGCAGGTGCGCGCCGCCCTCGCCCTGCGGCCCGGACGCGACGAACTCGTCGTGCACCGCGACGACTTCCCCACCGACAGGTACGTGCTCGAGGGCGTCGCCGCGGAGACCGGCGCGACACTGCGCTGGCTGGAGCCCGGAGACGTGACGCCCGAAGCGGTCGCCCTGGCGGTGAGCGATCGGACCGCGGTCGTGGTGCTGAGCGCGATCGCCTACCGCTCGGGCGCGCTCGCCGACATCCCGGCCATCACCGACCTCGTTCACGCGGCCGGCGCCCTGATGCTGTGGGATCTCTGCCACTCGGCCGGCGTCCTGCCGACGGCGCTCGACGAGTGGGGCGTCGACCTCGCGGTGGGCTGCGGGTACAAATACCTGAACGGCGGACCGGGAGCTCCGGCCTTCGCCTACGTCTCCGCTGCCCTGCAGGAGGACTACCGGCAGCCGATCCAGGGCTGGCTCGGGTCGGCGACCCCGTTCGAGATGGGGCAGGGGTATCAGCCCGGCCCCGGCATCCGTCGCGTGCTCAGCGGCACGCCGCCGATCCTCGGCATGGCGACCCTGGGCCCGGCCTTGGCGATGCTCGCCGAGGCGGGGGTGGATGCCGTGCGCGCCAAATCGATCGCCCTCACCGAGCACGCGGTCGCCCTCGCCGACGCCCTGATCCCGGAGGCCGAGCTCGCCACCCCGCGTGACCCCGCACGGCGCGGCAGCCACATCACCCTCGACCACCCCGATTTCGAGCGGATCATGCCGCTGCTCTGGGAGCGCGGTGTCATCCCGGACTTCCGCCGCCCGAACGGGATCCGTCTCGGCCTCTCGCCGCTGTCGACGAGCTTCGCCGAGGTGGAGGCGGGTGTCAGCGCCATCGCGGAGTTGATCGCGTGACCACCCCGCTGCGGCTTCACCGGCGGATGGCCGCCCGGCCGATCGACGAGCAGCACCGGGCGGCGACGCCGTTCGAGCTGCTGTTCGACCTGGTCTTCGTGGTGGCGGTGGCATCGCTCGTCACGCAGCTCGCCCACGCCACGGTCGAGGGTCACCTCGGCGAGAAGGTGTGGCCGTTCCTGATGGTGTTCTTCGCCATCTGGTGGGCGTGGATGAACTTCACCTGGTTCTCGTCGGGCTACGACACCGACGATGTCGTGTCGCGCGTTCTCGGAACCGTGCAGATGGCGGGGGTGCTGGTGCTCGCGGCCGGGGTTCCGGCGGCGTTCGACGACTACGACTTCACCACGGTCACGATCGGCTATCTGGTGATGCGACTCGGTCTCGTCGGACTGTGGGTGCGGGCGGCGGTCGAGCATCCCGACACCCGCGCGGTCTCGTCGCGCTACGCGATCGGCATCGTTGTGGTCCAGGTGCTCTGGATCCTCCGGCTGCTTCTCATCCCCGCCTTCCTGCCGATCCCGGTGTTCGCGGTGCTGGTGGCCCTCGAGCTGGGCGTGCCCATGTGGGCGAACCGCACGGGCGACGACCCGTGGCATCCGCACCACATCGCCGAGCGTTACGGGTTGTTCGTGATCATCCTGCTCGGCGAGGGGGTGCTGGCTGCGACGAACGGGGTGCAGGCCGCGCTCGCGGTGACCGATGTGACCGGCAGCCTGATCACCGTCGGGATCGCCGGACTGGTGATCCTGGTCGGGCTCTGGTGGGTGTACTTTCTGCAGCCCGCCGGCGACGGGCTGGCACGGCATCGCGACCGCTCGTTCTTCTGGGGTTACGGGCACTACTTCCTGTTCGCGGCGGTCGCGGCGGTCGGCGCCGGGCTGGAGGTCGCCGTCGAGGTGGCCGGGCACCACACCGAGGTCGATCCGACCCTCACCGGTCAGGTGGTGGCCGTGCCGTTCGCGATCGTGCTGGTGCTGGTGTGGCTGCTGCACCGGCCGCTCGTGGAGCAGCCGGCCGTCCGCGCGGTTGCGGTGCTGCCCGCGGCGGTCGTCGCCCTGCTCGTGCCGTTCGCCACACCGGTGATCGGCCTCGCGGGCGTCATGCTCGCGCTCGCCGTCCTCGCCGCGCTGGTGGTCACGGTGACCCTGTCGACCGGTCGTAGCCTGAGGGCATGACCGTGCTCACCCCCGAGCTGCTGCAGCGGATCCGCGACCGGGCGGCCGGGTACGACCGCGACAACGCGTTCTTCACCGAGGATCTCGACGAGCTGCGCGCGGCCGGCTACCTGGCGCCGCGGCCGCTGCTCGACACGGCCCGTGATCAGCGACTGCTGGCGGCGCACGCCCCGGCGACCGCCCTGGGCATCAACATGCACCTCGTCTGGGTGGGCGTGGCGCGGGTGCTGTCCGAGCGCGGCGACGACTCCCTCGACTGGGTGCTGCAGGATGCCGCGGCCGGCGAGGTCTTCGCGTTCGGCAACAGCGAGCCCGGCAACGATCTCGTGCTCTGGGATTCGCTGACGCAGGTCGACCGTGTGGACGGCGGGTACTCCTTCACCGGGACCAAGATCTTCACGAGTCTCGCTCCGGCGTGGACACGGCTGGGGGTGTTCGGCAAGCAGAGCACGGGCGTCGATGAGCCCCGCCTGGTGCACGGGTTCCTGACGCGCGACGACGCGGGTGTCACGACGCTCGACGACTGGGACACCCTCGGCATGCGCGCAACGCAGAGCAACACGACGAGACTCGATCACGCGGTCGTGCCCGAAGACAGGATCTCCCGGTTCCTTCCGGTCGGCCCGAACGCCGATCCGTTCGTGTTCGCGATCTTCGCGAACTTCCTGCTGCTGATCGGCTCGGTGTACGCGGGCATCGCCGACCGCGCGCTCGAGCTGGCGGTCGCGGCGGCGCACCGGCGCACCAGCCTGCGGTCGGGGGCGCCGTATTCGGCCGACCCCGACATCCGGTGGCGCATCGCGGATGCCGCACTCGCCCTCGACGCGCTGGCCCCCGATCTCGAGGCGCTCGCCGCCGACGTCGACGGGCTGGCCGACCACGGGGCGGACTGGTTCCGCAAGCTCACCGGCGCGAAGCACCGGGCGACCGAGACGGCGCGCTACGTCGTGGATCAGGCGATGCGCATCGCCGGCGGCGGCGGGTACACGTCATCGAACGAGCTGTCGCGGCTACAGCGTGACGTGCTCGCCGGCATCTACCACCCGAGCGACACGGAGTCCGTGCACTCCACCGTCGCGGCGAACCTGCTCGGCCCGCTCCCCGCTACTCGACCACCGGAATGAGGTGGAAGACCGGGATCCTGCGCCCGGCCTTCGCGGCGAACTCCTCGAACACCGGGGATCGGCCGGCGAACAGCCGCCATGCCGCGTCATACTCGGCGCCGTCGAGTTCGTGCGCTGTCACGGGGACGGTCTGCACGTCCCCGTCGATGTGCGCCTCGACGTCGAACCGCGGGTGGGCGACGAGGTTGTGGTACCACGCCGGGTGGGTCGGCGCCCCGCCCGCCGCAGCCGCCACGAACCAGCCGCCCGAATCATCCCGGCGTGCCATCACCGGCGTGAGCCGCGGTTCGCCGCTGCGGGCGCCCGTCGTGTGCATGACGAGCAGGCTCTTGCCCCAGCCCTTGGTGACGCCATCGTTGGCGCGGAACTCCGCGATGACGCGGTCGTTCCAGCTCATGCCCGGGTGAGGCGGAAGACCGGGATGCGGCGGTCGGTCTTCGTGAGGTACTCGGCGAACTGCGGCTCCTCCGCGGCGATCGAGTCGTACGCGGCCTTCCACTCGTCGCCGGTGATCTCGGTCGCAACCACGGGCACGGTGACGATCTCGCCGTCGATCAGCGCCTCCAGGTCGATCGCCGGGTGGGCCCTCAGGTTGTGGTACCAGGCGGGGTTCTCGGGGGCGCCGCCCTTCGACGCGACCACCTGCCAGCCTCCGTCGCGGTCGAAGCCGACGACCGGCTGCACCCGCAGCTCGCCGCTCTTGGCGCCGATGGTGTGCAGCACGACCAGCTTCGGCCCCCAGTAGTTGGTCGTCCCCTTGCTCTCGCGGAACTCGGTGATGACGTTCGTGTTCCAGTCGCTCATGCGATCCACCCCTCTGCGCGAAGCCACTCCTCGCACAGTGACGTCCAACGCGCGGCGGCGCCGGAACCTTCCGCCAGCCCGAGCCCGTGCGGCCCGTGCGGGAAGACATGCAGTTCGTGCGGCACGCCGGCGGCGGCGAGCGCCATGCCCAGCAGGTAGGAGTGCTGCACCGGGACGGCGGCGTCCTCCGCGGTGTGCCAGATGAAGAAGGGCGGGGTGGATGCCGTCACGAGCAGGTCGGCGGAGGTCGCGGCCCGCTCGGCGGCGGTCGGCTCCGGGCCGAGCAGGTTGTCGCGGGAGCCCTTGTGCGTGTCGAGCAGCATCGACACGACCGGGTATCCGAGGATCACGAGATCCGCGAAGGGCGCGGCCATCGCCGCCGCATGCCCGCCCGCGGAGAAGCCGAGCAGGCCGACGCGGCCGGCCCCGGCATCCCGTATGCGCTGCAGTTCGGCGACCACCGCATCCTGAACACCGGGGTGACGTGTCTTCACCGGGTAGGCGAACACGCTCGCGTCGAGGCCGAGCCCGCGGAGCCACTCGGCCACCGGCTCGCCCTCGTGCGGGGCGTGGCGGCGGTAGCCCCCGCCGGGCAGCACGATGATGTGGCCGGTCATGCCTCGGGCTGCTCGATCGGCTGGAGGTCGAAGCCGGCCGTGTACTTGCGCTTCGGGTCGAGTTCGTCGATCAGCCTGACCAGCGCGTGCTGGATGGCGATCAGCCGCGTGTTGTCGCCCTGGGCGACGAGTTCGAGACCGGAGGTGATGGGCGCGAACCAGGCGGAGAAGGTCTCGTCGGTGGCGAACCGTTCGGTGAACGCGGCGTAGCCCATGACGTGGGGGATGCGGGTGCCGGTCTCGGTGTGCACCTCCCAGGTGAGCATGAGCTCTCCGATGGCGCGCTGCTCGGTGGTGAAGAACAGGAAGCCTTCGCTGTCTTCGCTGCGGCGCAGCACCGCGAGCACCCCGTCGATGACGCGCTGCACGCTGAGGTCGCGTCCGCCTTCGCCGCTCGAGGTGAGCACCGCCTGCCGACGGGCTTCGATCCAGCCGAAGTACTGCGCGAAGAGGTACGCGGTGGAGGTGGCGGCGTAGTCGCCGTGGCTCTCGTAGCGCTTCTGCACGCCCAGCCAGCCGGTCTCGACGATGTTGAAGATGCGTGACTGGAGTTCGGCGGCGGCCTGGGCGAGCGGTTCGTAGACGCGCTCGGCGGCTTTGAGCGCCGATTGCTCTTCGAGCCGGGCCTCGCGTTCGGCCTCCAGCTGGTGGCTGAGGCGCTGGGTGCGGATCGAGAACAGGCCCGACACGATGACGCTGGCGATGCTGAGCACGAGGGTGACCGTCGTGATCAGCGTGTCGGTGTCCATCGGCCCAGGCTAGTGGGGGCACTCGAGCTTGTGGATACTCAGGTTAGGTGATCCTAAACTGGAGTGTGATCATCGTGCCCGCCGCTCTCGCCGCCGCTCTCATCGTGGCGCCCGGGTGCGATGTGACGGATGCCACGCTCACCTGGGGCTTCAAGGAGTCGTTCCGCGCGTACATCGACGGCTCGATCGCGAACGGCGAGTGGACGACGGCGAACGGGGCGACCTACGAGACCCCGTCGTTCTCCTGGGCGAACGGCTCCGGCCGGTACGACCCGGCGACCGGCACCGGGTCGATCGCGTTCACCGGCTCGGTGCGCTTCGTCGGCCACGACGGGCTGCTCGACACGACTATCGAGAACCCGACCCTGATGCTGGACGGTGATTCCGGCCGGCTGCTGCTCGACGTGACCGGGGTGACGATGGACGGCGTCATGGTCGACACCGACGATGTGCCGTTCGTGCTGCTGCCGTCGGTCGAGGTGGTGGGCGATGATGCGGTGCGCACCCTGGATGCCGAGACCACCCTGACCGAGGACGGCGCGACCGCCTTCCCCAACTACCCCGCCGGCGAGGCGTTCGACCCGGTCTCCGTCTCGATGAACGTCGGGAAGACGTGCGACACGGTCACCGTCGACGAGGGTTACGGGCCGCAGGCGCCGCAGTTCCCGCTGGCGGCCTTCCTGACCGGCCTGGGGGTGCTCGCGGTGGTCGCCGCCGCGGCGGTCTTCCTCTTCCTCACGCGGCGGCGCCGTGCGTAGTCTTCTTGCCGCGGCGGCGCTGGTGGCGCTGCTCGCCGGATGTTCCGCGCCGGTCGCGACCCCCACATCCACGGTCGTTCCCAGCCAGGCGCCCCTCGCCGAACTCGACCTCGTGGACGACCCGCGCGCCGTGGACGGGCCGTCGACGGCGGTGCTGGCCTCGGAGGCGGTCGAGGTCATCGACCCGCCCGCCGAGCCGTCGGGTCTCGGGGACCATCCGCGGGTGCTCGGCCTCGATATCGCCGGAAGCATCGCCGGCACGATCGCCGGTCTCGGGCTCGCCGACCTGCTGGTCGGGCGTGACGTCTCGACGACGTTCCCCGGCTCGGAGGATCTGCCGTTCGTCACCACGGGCGGGCACACCATCAACGCCGAGGCGGTGCTGGCGCTCCGCCCGACCCTGGTGATCACCGACGGCACGATCGGGCCGCGTGACGTGATCGAGCAGCTGGGCGAGGCGGGCATCGACGTCGTCTTCGTCGACAACGAGCCCTCGTTCGCCGGGGCGGGCCGGCTGGCTCGGGATGTCGCAGCGGCTCTCGGCGACCCCTCCGCGGGCGAGCGGCTGGCCACGCAGATCGCCACGGCGGTCGATGCGAAGGTCGCCGAGATCGCGGAGATCGCGCCCCCGGAGGGAGCGCGCGTGCGGATCCTGTTCCTCTACCTGCGCGGCGGCTCCGGCATCTACTACCTGTTCGGCGAGGAGTCGGGTGCCGATGAGCTGATCCGCGGGCTGTCGGCGGTGGATGTCGCGGGCGAGATCGGCTGGGACGGCATGAAGCCGATGACCGACGAGGCCCTCATCGCGGCGGATCCCGACGTGATCCTGGTGATGACCGGCGGTCTGGAGTCGGCCGGAGGTGTCGACGGTTTGCTCCAGTCGAAACCGGCGCTGGAGCTGACGACGGCGGGGCAGCACCGCAGGTTCGTGGACATGGGGGACGGCGTGGTGCTGGGGTTCGGGCCGCGCTCGGCGGCGGTGCTGGACGCGCTCGCCCGGGCGCTGTACGCGCCGTAGCCGCCGCGTCATCCCGAGATCGCCTCTCGCTATTCGTCGGATGAATTGTAGGCTGGCGCCGTGACCGTCGAATGGTATGAGGTCTGATGAGCGCCGCTGCGCGGCGGCGTGCGCTGGATCTCGGCCGGGTGGGCATCGGGACCGCGCAGCTCGGCAACCTCGGGCAGGAGCTGTCCGATCGCACCGCCGCCGACATCGTCGACGCCGCATGGGAGGCCGGCGTCCGGTACTTCGACACCGCCCCGCACTACGGCGTGGGGCTGTCGGAGCGACGCCTCGGCATGGCGTTCGCCGGCAGGCCCCGCGACGACTTCATCGTGTCGACGAAGGTGGGGCGGCTGCTCGTGCCGAACCACGGACACGAGACCGAGCAGGACGAGCACGGCTTCCGCACGCCGGCGGTGCTGCGCCGGGAGTGGGACTTCAGCCGGGACGGCATCCTCCGCTCGATCGACGACAGCCTCACCAGGCTCGGGCTCGACGACGTGGACATCGCGTACCTGCACGATCCCGACGATCACTGGCCGCAGGCGTCGACCGAGGCGATCGGCGCTCTGATCGAGCTGCGCGATCAGGGCGTGCTCGGCGCGATCGGGGTCGGGATGAACCAGGCGGCGATGCTGACCGAGTTCGTGCGGCGGTGCGACATCGACCTCGTGATGGTCGCCGGGCGGCACACGCTGCTGGATCGCACCGCCGCCGACGAGCTGCTGCCTCTCGCTGCCGAGCGCGGGGTCGGGGTCGTCGCCGCGGCCGTCTACAACTCGGGGCTGCTGAGCACGCCGACGGTCGCCGCGGACGCCACGTTCGACTACGAGACGGCGTCGCCCGAGGTCGTGGCCCGCGCGCGGGAGATGGCGTCGCTGTGCCTGACGTACGGGGTGACTCTCCCCGCGGCGGCGATCCAGTTCCCGCTCCGCGATCCGGCGGTGAACACGGTCGTGGTGGGCGTGCGTTCGCGCCAGGAGGTCGAGGAGACGATGCGCCGGGTCTCCGTGCCGATCCCCGAGCCCCTCTGGGCGGAGCTCGACGAACTCGCCGAGGCCACCACATCGGATCAATTGCCTAATACGTCACATGTATGATCTAATGAGCGGCAAGCCGCCAGAGCCGGCGGGCCAGTCGTCAACGACGTCGACAAGAAAAGGACGCGCGACATGTCTCCACAGCTACGCCGCATCACCCGAACCCCCCGAGCGATCGGCCTGACCGCAGCCGCGGCGGCCGTCGCGCTGCTCGCCGCCGGCTGCTCCCCCGGGGGCGGTGGCGGCACGGACTCGCAGTACGGTTTCCCGGCTCCCGAGCAGATCAAGGACAGCCCGATCACCATCTGGGTGGATGCCGACCGCTCGGCCATCGCCGAGGCCTTCAAAGAAGACCACCCCGAGATCACCGTGAACATCGAGACCTACGACGGCAACTCCGGCGGAAGCGACTCGTTCCACACCAAGGTGTCGCTGTTCGACCAGGCCGGCGAAGGCTGGCCCGACGTGGTCTGGTCGACACAGGTCAACGACGCCAGCTGGGCCGCCAAAGAGACCAACGGCGTCCAGGCGTTCGCCGCGGCTCTCGACCAGGGCGTGCTCGACCAGGACTGGCTCGACGGATACACGGCGGGCGCGCTCGACCCGGTCACCGTCGACGGCCACATCTACGGTGCCCGCGACAACCTGGCACCGGTGGTGTTCTGGTACAACAAGGCCCTGTTCGATGAATTCGGCTACGACATCCCGGAGACCTGGGAGGACTACGAGGCGCTCGGCGAGAAGCTCGCCGCGGAGCACCCCGGCTACATCCTGGGCTCGATCGGCGACCCGTTCACCGCGGTGCTGACCAACATGTGGAGCGCGCAGGCGCCGATCTACACGGTCGACGGCGACACGTTCTCCGCAGACTTCTCGGACGACCACTCCACGCGGATGATCGACCTCATGGACAACATGTTCGCGAACGGCAGCCTGGCCATCGAGGGCCTGTTCACCCCGGACTTCCCCGCGAAGTACAAGGACAAGGTGCTCGGCATCCCCGGACCGACCTGGTTCACCGGTGCCATCATCCAGAACCCCGACATCCTCGCGGCGCCGGAAGGCACCTGGGGAGCGGGCATGCCGCTGCACTGGGAGGGCGAGGACATCGCCACCGGCAACGTGGGTGGCGGGTTCTGGTACGGCTCGAGCCACTCGACCAACCTCAAGGCGGTCGGTGAGTTCCTGCAGTACGCGACCAGCGGGCCGCGGTCGGTCGAGCTGATCACCGGTCTGCCGGCCTACGCGTCGACGGCCAGCGACTGGCTGGACAACCAGGTCGACGGCGGCTACTGGGCCGACTCCGACAAGTTCAAGGATGTCGTCGACACGGCCGCGAACAACATCTGGCCCGGCTGGGGCGCGACGCTCTCGTTCAGCTCCGAGCCCGCCTGGGCGGAGATCGTGGCTCCGGCTCTCTCCTCCGGGAAGACCATCGCCTCGGTCGCCGAGGAGTGGAAGACCCGGTACGAGAACGACGCCCAGGTCAACGGCTACACGGTCAAGTAGAGAAGGCACTCTCATCTCCACTGATCTCACGTCCCTCGCTGCCGCCCCTTCACGGGGGCGGCAGCGGGGGGCATCCCCTCACCGGACGCGGCGGAACCGCGGACAGTCGGTCATCGGCTACGTGTTCTCGAGCGGCTACCTGCTGCTCCTCCTCGCCTTCGGCGTCGGCCCCATGCTGTACGCCCTGTACCTCTCGTTCACCAAAGCGGGCGCGTTCGTCGGGCTGGACAACTTCGTCAAGGTCTTCGGCGACTTCCGGTTCTTCCCGGCCGTCCAGCATGTGGCGATCTTCGTGGCGATCTGGCTCGTCACCCTCATCGTGCTCGTCGTCATCCTCGCCCTCATCGTGCACGCGGTGCGCGTCAGGTGGCTGTCGGCAACGGCGCGCTTCCTCTTCTACATCCCCGGCGCGCTCGCGGGTTCGGCGAGCGTGATGCTGTGGCTCTTCCTGCTCGACCCGAGTGTCAGCCCCGTCGCCGTGGTGCTGAACCAGCTCGGGTTCGAGAGCTTCATCCAGACCGTCGCCCTCGCCAACCTGCCCGTGGTCTTCACGGTGATCGCGTTCTGGACCGGCGCCGGCGGGTGGATCATCATCATGTACGGCGCATTGAACACGATCTCGAGCGACGTGATCGAGGCGGCGCGCATCGACGGCGCCGGGCCGATCAAGACGGCGTGGTACATCCAGCTGCCGCTGCTGCGCAAGTGGATCGCCTACATGGCGGTCATCTCGCTCGCGGGCGGAAGCCAGCTGTTCGTGGAACCCAAGATCCTCAGCCTGGCGAGCCGCGGCGTGGTGCCGAAGGACTACTCGCTCAACCAGCTCGCGTACGTCTTCGCCTTCGGGCCGCAGGCGGACTTCAACGGATCGGCGGCCATCTCCATCCTGCTGCTGATCGTGGCCATGGGCCTCGCGGCCTTCTTCGTCTTCCGAGGGGGACTCTTTGACCGCGACTAGCCTGCGTGCCGCCCAGCCGGGGCAGGGTCCCGCCCGCTGGCTGAGCCGAGCCGTCGTCATCGTCGTGCTCGGGTTCTTCGCGGTCTTCTTCGTCATCCCGCTGGCCTGGCTGCTGCTCGCCCCGACGAAGAGCACGACCCAGCTCAACGGGCTGAACGGCGAACAGCCGTTCAGCTTCGGGTCGTTCGACCAGCTCGCCGAGAACTGGAACAACCTGGTCGGCTTCCAGGACGGCATCATCTGGACCTGGCTGGGCAACTCGATGCTGTACTCGGTCGCCGCCCTGATCATCACCATCGTGGTCACGATCCCCGCCGGCTATGCGCTCGCGATGACGAACTTCCGGCTCCGCCGGGTGCTGCTCATCTCGACGCTGATGGTGATGCTCATCCCGAACACGGCGCTCGTCCTCCCGATCTTCCTCGAGCTGACGGTGGTGCGACTCGTCGGGACCCCGCTCGCGGTGATCCTGCCGTTCTCGTTCTTCCCGTTCGGGGTGTACCTGGCCTACATCTACTTCTCGACGACGATGTCCCGTGACCTTCTGGACGCGGCGCGCATCGACGGCGCGGGGGAGTTCCGCGTGTTCTGGCGGATCGCCATGCCCCTCGCGACCCCGGTCATCGCCCTCGTCGGGTTCTTCAACTTCGTGAACAACTGGAACAACTACTTCCTGCCGTTCGTCATGGAGCCCGGCTCGCGGAAGATGCCGGTGCAGGTGGGCCTCGCGGAGTTGATCTCGAACGTGCCGGTGTTCAACCCGACCACGGTCGCGTCGATCACGATCAGCCTGCCGCAACTGGCATTCGCGACCCTGATCTCCGTCGCACCCGTGCTCGTCATCTTCCTCTTCTCGCAGCGCTTCCTGGTGACCGGGCTGACCGCCGGCGCGACCAAGGAATGAGCGGCATCCGCCGGTTCGGGATGGTCGCCCGGCTGGTGCCGGAGCGGCGTGAGGAGTACCTGCGGCTCCACAGCGCGGTCTGGCCGGCGGTGGAGGACACGTTGCGGGCGTGCGGTATCCGCAACTTCACGATCTTCGAGCGCGGCGGCGTGATCGTCGGCTACTACGAGTACGTCGGCGACGACTACGAGGCGGATCAGCGGCTCATGGCGGCGGATCCGTCGACGCAGGAGTGGTGGGCGCGGACGGCTCCGTGCCAGTTGCCGTTCGAGCCGGACTCCCCCGAACCCAACTGGCAGCAGTTCGACGAGGCCTGGCACCTCGACTAGGTGCTCAGCCGTGCTTCGCGTTCGGCGGGCGCCTGCGCTGCCAGGCGTCGACGATGTGCGCCCGCATGGCCGCCTCCGCCGCGGCCGGGTCCCCGGCCTCGATCGCGTTCAGCACCCGGCCGTGCTCGGCCAGGGTCTGCTCGAAGGCGTGCCGGTCGGGTGCACCCACGAAGCGCTGGCTGGCGCGTGCCCGCTGGAACAGGATGTTCGTGATGTTCTCGGCCAGGCGGTTCTTGGACAGCGCCATGACCAGCAGATGGAATTCGGCATCCGCCTGGTTGTAGGCCGCGTCGTCGTCGATCGTCTGCTCCATACGTGCGAACGCAGCGCGCAGCTCGCCGAGCTCCTCCTCGCTGCGGCCGGATGCCACCTCGGCCGACATCGAGCCTTCGAGCGCGCTGCGGACCGCGGCCAGCTCGTCGAGCACGCCGAGCGAGGAGTCGTTCTCGAGCAGGGCCGAGAGCACCACCGGGTCGAGGATGTTCCACGAGGTGGACGGCTGCGCCTGCGTGCCGCGTCCCTGGGCCACGGTGACGAGGCCCTTCTCTTCGAGCCGTTTGACGGATTCGCGGATGACGGTCCGGCTCACGCCGAAATGGGCGGCGAGCGGGCCCTCCGGGGGAAGCGACTCGCCGGGTGCGACCTCGCCCGTCACGATCGCGCTCACCAGATCGTGGACGACCGCCACGCCGAGGCGGGCGGCCGGGGTGCGCGCATCGGCGGCGGCGAGGAACGAGCGCGCTCCGGGTGTGGTCGCGGAGTCGCTCATCCGCTCAGTCTAGCCAGCGTGTGACGTGAGACCTTCGACGTCATTCGCCCGGCCGCCCGGGAGCTTCGGGGACCAGGCGGAGCCCGGCACGCGAGGACCGGACGTGTGGTCCGTCGAGCACGCCCCAGCTGGCGGCGCGCTGATCGCGCTCGATCATCGCCTCGTCGATCCGCAGCCCGTTCCCCGGCTCGTCGCCGAGCACGAACCCGCCGTCTTCGATGCGCTGGTCGATCTGAACGCCATGGGGCGCTCCGAGGTCTTGCACCTCGGCGGTCAAGTGGTTCGGGATCGAGGCGGCGGCATGCGCGATCGCCGGGTTGGCGGTCAGCCCGACCGGGCTCACCGGCAGATCTCGCGAGTGCGCGGCGTAGGCGACCCGGAGGAAGTGGGTGACGCCCCAGAGGCTGCCGACCTGGACGACGTCGACGCCGCCGCGTTCGAACAGCGGGGTGAACTGCTCGAGTCCGGTGAGGTTCTCACCGGTCGCGATCGCCGCCCGGACGGCCTGTCCGAGTCGCGCGTGGCCGGCGGCGTCCCAGCGCCGCAGCGGCTCCTCGATCCAGGTGAGGTCGCGCACGTTCTCGATGGCGGCGACGTAGCGCACGGCCTGTTTGAGGTTCCACGACTCGTTGGCGTCGAGCATCAGGGCGGGCCGGGATGCGTTGCCGGCCAGCGCGTCGGCGAGGATTCCCAGCCGGCGCAGGTCGGTATCCAGATCGCGCCCGCCTTTGAGTTTGCCGCTGGTGAAGCCGCGCTCGCTCATGCCGGCGTACCAAGCGGCGAGCTGCTCGTCGTCGAGCGCGATGTCGAGCCCGGAAGCGTACCCGGTGACGAAGCGGTCGCGCGCGCCGAGCAGACGCCAGAGAGGCTGGCCGGCGAGCTTGGCCTTGATGTCCCAGATCGCCATATCGAGGGTGCCGATGCCGCCGAAGGTGGCGCCGCCGTGGCCGGCCTTGAAGACGCGCGACAGCATCCGGTCGTAGAGCGAGGAGACGGCGCGCGGGTCTTCGCCTTCGATCGCGGGGAACAGTCGCGCAAGGTCCTGGTGGGAGCCGGTGCCGATGCCTTCGACGCCTTCGTCGGTCTCGAGCACGACGATGGGCACCTCGGTGACACCCGGATCGATGTAGCCGTTCACATCGCCGACCGGCCGTCCCCAGTCGTGGAAGGTCTGCAGGCAGCGGTACCCGGTGATCTTCATATCGCCCTTGATCGTTCAGCGGGCGCGACCGCGCCTGTCAAACAGCATACATCACATGTTACCGCGACGGCGACCTCTCAGCGACGCGGAACCAGGCGCTCCAGCTGGGTCACGTGCGTCGGCGTCAGCTCCGCGAGCGAATGCACGCCGAGCAGCTTCATCGTGCGGGTCAGCTCGCCCGCGAGGATCTCGATCGCCCGGTCCACACCGGCACGCCCGCCGGCCATCAGACCGTAGAGGTACGCGCGCCCGATCAGGGTGAACTTCGCGCCGAGGGCGTACGACGCGACGATGTCGGCGCCGTTCATGACGCCCGTGTCGAGCGTCACCTCGACATCCTTCCCGACCTCCTTCACCACCGCAGGCAGCAGGTGGAACGGGATCGGCGCCCGGTCGAGCTGCCGGCCGCCGTGATTCGACAGCACGATGCCGTCGACCCCCGCCTTCGCCATCACCTTCGCATCCTCGACGGTCTGCACGCCCTTGATGACGAGCTTGCCCGGCCACATCTCGCGGATCACCTTCAGATCGGCGAACGAGATCGTCGGGTCCATCGCCGCGTCGAGCAGCTCGCCGACCGTGCCCCCGGTGGACGAGAGCGACGCGAATTCCAGCTTCGGGGTGGTCAGGAAATCCCACCACCACCACGGCCGGGGGATGGCATTGATGATGGTGCCGAGCGTCAGCTGCGGCGGGATGGAGAACCCGTTCCGCTTGTCGCGCAGGCGCGCACCCGCGACCGGCGTGTCCACCGTGAAGAACAGGGTGTCGAACCCGGCGGCCGCCGCACGGCGCGTGAGCTCGTACGACACCTCCCGGTCGCGCATCACGTAGAGCTGGAACCAGTTGCGTCCGTCGGGGTTGGCCGCCTTCACGTCCTCGATCGACGTGGTCCCCAGCGTCGACAGGGTGAACGGGATGCCGTGGGCGCCCGCCGAGGACGCCCCGGCCCGCTCGCCCTCGGTCTGCATCAGCCGCGTGAACCCGGTCGGCGCGATGCCGAACGGCAGAGCGGAGGGGCCGCCGAAGATCGTGCACGAGGTGTCGACCGCCGACACGTCGCGCAGCACCGAGGGGTGGAACTCGACGTCCTCGAACGCCTGACGGGCACGGTTCAGCGAGAGCTCAGCCTCGGCGGCCCCGTCCGTGTAGTCGAACGCCGCCTTCGGCGTGCGCCGCTTCGCGATCGCGCGCAGGTCGGCGATGGTGAGTGCGGCATCCAGCCGGCGCCTCTTCGCCGACCACACCGGCTTCTTGAACCGCATGAGGTCGAGGATCTCGGCGGGGCGGGGGAACTGGCGTTGGACCATCTTGACCATGGACACCTAACGGGGCTCGTAACGGAACGGGGGAGCGGCGCCGGCCACCAGCGCACGCAGCGCTTCCAGGTCGCCTGAAACATATCCGAGTGCACGGGCTTGCACCAAGACGTTGCCGAGCGCGGTCGCTTCGACCGGTCCGGCGAGCACGGGCAGGCCGAGTGCGTCGGCGGTCAGCTGGCAGAGCAGCGCGTTCTGCGAGCCACCCCCGACGACGTGCACGACCGACACAGGGTGCCCACTCAGCTCGGACGCCTGACGCACGGTGCGCGCATAGGCCTGCGCCATGCCGGTCAGGATCGAGCGGACGACCGCGCCGCGGGACGGCGGTGTGCGGAGCCCCTGCTCCGCGAACCAGGCGTCGACCTTCGCCGGCATGCCGCCCGGCGTCGCGAATCGAGGGTCGTCCACGTCGAGCACCGGCGTCGGCGTCGTCACCGCAGCGGCCTGGGCGAGCAGGGCGGTGAGCTGGTCGCCCCACTCCCGCACGCACTCGGAGAGCAGCCAGAGGCCCATCACGTTCTTCAGATAGCGGACGCGCCCGTCGACCCCGCCCTCGTTCGTGAAGTTGGCGAGCAGGGCGTGGATCGAGCCGGACTGGAGGGTGAGCCGGCCGTTCCGCAGGGCGACGACGGCCCCGAACGATTTGGCGACGTCGCGCAGCTCCAGGGCCGGGGTGCCGGCGGAAGCGGAGGACGTGGCCACGCGAACCTCTCCATCGAGGAGTTGAAACGATTCAAACGGGGAGCGTCTCCGACTCTACGGCCGCGGCCGCGCGCGCGTCAACCTCGGGATTGAATCGTTACAAGCTCGCGTCACCGCAGGCCGAGGCGTTCGAGGTGCGCGTTCGAGAAGACGCCCTCCGGATCGAGCCGCTCGAACAGGGTGCGCGAATCCGCGAGACGGGGGTGCTCCGCCGCCAGCCGCTCCGCGTCGAACCGGTGCCACTTGCCCCAGTGCGGGCGGGCGGCGAACGGGGCCAGCGCGGTCTCGATCTGCGGCAGCAGCGCGGCCACGGCCTCCGGTCGCGGCAGCCACGTGAAGTGGATGGCGAGGGCGTCGCGCTCATACGCCCCGCTCAGCCAGAGGTCGTCGGCGGCGATCGTGCGCAGCTCGGTGATGATCAGGTGCTCGTCGATCCGCTCGCCCAGTTCACGCAGGGCGCGCAGGGCGTCCGGTCCGTCGGACCTGGCGACGAAGTACTCCGACTGGATCTCCTCACCCGCCGAGGGCGTGCCCTCCAGCCTGAAGTGCGGGATGCGGTGCAGCCACGGCCCCGGAACCCCGCCCACCTGCGTCCAGGCAGCGCTCTCGATCGCGGCCAGCTGGCCCGACATGCTCGCCCCGCGCCAGGATGCGGGGAACTCGCTCGCGGCATCGCCGTCGAGCCGGGTCTTGCGGATCACCCCGCCGACGACGGGTTCCGCCCACTTCGTGAACACGCTCACGCTGTAACCCGAGCCGGTCACGCCCTCCAGGTCGCCGAGCAGCTCGTCCCACGGGAGGCCCGAGTACACGTCCTGGCGCACGGAGTACGTGGGCTCCACGGAGAGGGTGATCCTCGTGACGATGCCGATCGCGCCGAGGTGCACCGCGTGGCCCGCCCAGTCCGGGTCGCCGGCGCGGACCGTGCGCAGCTCACCGCTCGCATCCACGAACTCGAGCGCGCGTACCGCCGTCGACAGGGTGCCGAGGGTGTTGCCCGAGCCGTGGGTCGCCGTCGCGGTCGCCCCGGCCACGGAGATGTGCGGCAGCGACCCCATGTTGTGCAGGGCCATGCCCCGCTCTTCGAGCCAGAGGGCGAGCTCGCCGTACCTCACCCCGCCGCCGACGGTGACCTCGCCGCCGGACAGCTCGGGCGCCGGGTCGATGCCGGTCACCGAGATCAGTGTCCCGTCGGTGTCGGCGATGTCGTGGAACGAGTGCCGGGTGCCCAGGGCGCGGACGCGGCCCGTGCGTGCCCGCACGGCATCCTGGACCTGCTCGACCGAGGTCGCCTCCACCAGCCGCGGCGCCTGGAAGGTGTACGAGCCGGCCCAGGTCGTCGTCATGAGGGCTATTGTGCCCCGGCGCTCCACACCGGCAGCTGCTGCACCGACCACGTGTTGCCGTCGGGGTCGGCGAAGTGCACGAACCGTCCCCACGGTTGCTCGTCGATCTCGCTGCACTCCACTCCGCGGGCGGTCAGGTCGGCGTGCGCCTCATCTGCCGACGCGACCACGACCTGCAGCGCCTTCAGCGAACCCGGCTCCATCGTGCTGACGCCCCGGCCGAACGCGATCGAGCACGCCGAGCCGGGCGGTGTCACCTGGATGAAGTGCGTGCTCTCGTCGACCTCCTGGTCGTGGTCGACGGGCCACCCGAGGGTGGTGCCGTAGAACTCGCGCGAGCGCGCGAGGTCGGCGACGGGGAGGGCGATGAGTTCGATCCGGTAATCCACCATGCGGTGAACCTATCCGGGACCACTGATCTCGACGCACCGGTGCCGCCGGCACTCGATCACCACTACGCGGCGGGCGATGCAGGCGGTGTCCCGAGCGCGCGGAACCCCTCCCAGAAGCCTTCCGGGATGTCAGCGGCGATCAGCTTCGGCAGCGACTCCAGCCGGGCGATCGACGACATACCGACCACTGTCGAGTGGATGCGGGGGTCGGCCAGCGAGAACTGCACCGCCGCCGCGGCCAGCTCGATGCCCCACTCCGAGGCCAGGTTCTCGAGCCTCTCGATGAAATCGAGCAGATCCTGCGAGGCCGCGCTGTAGGCGTACTTCGGCCCGCGGGTCGTCGAGCCGGCGAGGATGCCGCCGCCGAACGGCGCCGCGTTGAACACCGTCATCCGGCGCTCGGTCGCGAGGTTCCAGAGCGTGTCGGCGGAGCGGTCGACGAGGGTCCAGCGGTTGTGGTTCAGCACCGCATCGAATGCGTCGGTGCGCACGTACTCCTCCATGAGCGCGCGCTTCCCCGCCGCGATGCCGATCGCGCCCACTAGGCCCTCGTCGCGCAGGGCGATGAGCGCGTCGACCGGGCCGCCCGGTGCCATCGCCTCCGCCACCTCCAGCATGTACGGGTCGTGGAAGTGCAGCAGTGGCACCGTCTCGAGCCCCAGCCGCGTCATGCTCTCCTCGAACGAGCGGCGCACCCGGTCGGCGCCGAACCGGCCCGTCACCGGGTCGGCATCGACCTTCGTGAAGACCACCTTGTCGGCGGGCAGTCCCCCCAGGCGGCGGATCGCGCCGCCCAGCAGCTTCTCGCTCTCGCCGTTCGCGTAGTTGTTCGAGGTGTCCAGCTGACGGTACGGCGACGTGAGCATCGCGTCGGCCAGCAGCTCGCCGCGCTCCGGGCGCTTGCCGAGCGGGGAGGTGCCGACGGTGACCTTCTCCAGGGTGGCGGCCAGGGTCTCGCCACGGGTGACACTGCTGCTCATACCTCCGACAGTAAGGTGCCATCATGCCCGCCGTCAGCATCCGCGATGTCGCCGAGCGGGCGCACGTGTCGGTGGGCACCGTGTCGAACGTGCTCAACCGGGCTGACAAGGTGTCGAGCGCGGTCGTCGAGCGGGTGCACGCGGCCATCGCCGAGCTCGGCTACGTGCGCAACGACGCCGCCCGGCAACTGCGGGCCGGGCGCAGCACCACGATCGGGCTGGTCGTGCTGGATGTGCGCAACCCCTTCTTCACCGATGTCGCGCGGGGCGCAGAAGACGTCGCGGCCGCGAACGGCCTCAGCATCCTGCTCGGCAACAGCGACGAGGACAGCGAACGCGAGGCGACCTACCTCGACCTGTTCGAGGAGCAGCGGGTGCACGGGGTGCTGATCTCGCCCTTCGGCGATGTCGGCGCCCGGCTCACCCGCCTGCGCTCCCGCGGCACCCCGGCCGTGCTGGTCGACCGGCTCTCGGCAGACGGCACGCTCAGCTCCGTCTCCGTCGACGACGTCGCCGGCGGGCGGCTCGCCGCGGGGCACCTGCTCGCCGCCGGACGCCGCAGACTCGCCTTCGTCGGCGGGCCGTTCGAGATCCGGCAGGTGTCCGACCGGCACGAAGGGGCCCGGCAGGCGGTGGATGCCGTGGCCGGCGCCCGGCTCGAGGTGCTCGAGACGGGAGCGCTGACCGTGCTCGAAGGGCGCCGCATCGGGGAGGCGCTCGTCGCGCGCGACCCCGCCGACCGCCCCGACGCGGTCTTCGCCGCCAACGACCTCGTCGCGATGGGCTTGCTGCAGGCACTCGTGATGAAAGGGTCGCTCCTCGTCCCTGGCGACATCCTGCTGATCGGCTTCGACGACATCGATTTCGCCGCCGCCGCCGTCGTGCCGCTGTCGTCGATCCGGCAGCCGAGCCAGCTGATCGGCGAGACCGCCGTCGGCATCCTGCTGGAGGAGGCCGCGGATCCCGCACTCGCGCCGCGCCAGGTGGTGTTCCAGCCCGAGCTGGTCGTGCGCGAGTCGACGCGGCCGCAGTAACAACACCGCAACACGGCGCAACTAGGCTCGGCACATGGCGGACCTGTTCGAGGGCTACGGCGCCGTGGCCGCGACCCGGAAGGGCGCTCCCGCCTGGGACGAGATGTTCGCCGATCCCGCGCATGCGGACGACGCGCACGCGCGCGAGCCGTACCGCGAGATCCACGCCGCCCTCGCCCGGATGAGCAAAGAGGAGCTGCGGGGACGCACCGAGGCGCTCGGCGCCTCGTACCTCGCGCAGGGTGTCACCTTCGATTTCGCCGGCGAGGAGCGACCCTTCCCGCTCGACGCCGTCCCACGGGTCATCCCGCAGGAGGAATGGGTCACCGTCGAGTCCGGCGTGAAGCAGCGGGTGCGCGCGCTCGAGAAGTTCCTCGCCGACGTGTACGGCGAGCAGCGCGCCGTGATCGACGGGGTGATCCCCGCCCGGCTGATCTCGAGCTCCAGCCATTTCCACCGGCAGGCGGCCGGGATCGTGAGCGCGAACGGGGTGCGGATCCACGTCTCCGGCATCGACCTGATCCGGGACGAGCAGGGCGGCTGGCGGGTGCTCGAAGACAACGTGCGCGTGCCGTCGGGGGTCAGCTACGTCATCTCGAACCGGCGGGTGATGGCGCAGACCCTCCCCGAGCTGTTCGTCTCGATGCGGGTCCGCCCGGTGGGCGACTACCCGCAGCGGCTGCTGCAGTCGCTGCGCGCCTCCGCCCCGGACGGAGTCGAGGATCCGACGATCGTCGTGCTCACCCCCGGCGTCTACAACTCCGCCTACTTCGAGCACACGCTGCTCGCGCGGCTCATGGGCGTCGAACTCGTCGAGGGTCGCGACCTGTTCTGCTCCGGCGGCCGGGTGTTCATGCGCACCACCGCCGGACCGACCCGCGTCGACGTCATCTACCGCCGCGTCGACGACGAGTTCCTCGACCCGCTGCTGTTCCGCGCCGACTCGATGCTCGGCTCGCCCGGGCTGATGCTCGCCGCCCGGCTCGGCAACGTCACCATCGCCAACGCGGTCGGCAACGGCGTCGCCGACGACAAGCTCGTCTACACCTACATGCCCGACCTGATCCGGTACTACCTCTCCGAGGACCCGATCATCCCCAACGTCGACACCTGGCGGCTGGAGGAGCCGGGCGCCCTCGAGGAGGTGCTCGACCGCCTCGACGAGCTGGTCGTGAAACCGGTGGACGGCTCCGGAGGCAAAGGCCTCGTCGTCGGACCCGACGCATCGAAGCAGCAGCTCGACGAACTCGCGGCCCGGCTGCGGGCCGACCCTCGCGGCTGGATCGCGCAGCCCGTGGTGCAGCTCTCCACCATCCCGACCTTGGTCGAAGACGGCATGCGCCCGCGTCACGCCGACCTGCGGCCGTTCGCCGTCAACGACGGTCAGGATGTCTGGGTGCTGCCGGGCGGCCTGACCCGCGTCGCGCTCCCGGCCGGCCAGCTCGTCGTCAACAGCTCGCAGGGCGGCGGGTCGAAGGACACCTGGGTGGTGGGCGTGGATCCCCTCACGACGCGCGATCACGACGTGCAGGCGCTGGTGGCCGATCAGGCGGCGGTGACCCAGAGCATCCCGATCATCAGCGCCGAGAGCCACCTGCAGGATCACAACCCGCTGGATGCGCCGCGCAAAGACCAGCAGCAGCAACAGCAGCAGTCCCGCTCCTCTCGCGAATCCGGGCGGATCCGGCCAGGTGGGGCGTCTGCGGACGCCCGCAACCGCCGAACTCGCCCCGATTTCGAGCTCCGGGGGCCGGAATGCTGAGCCGCATCGCCGAATCGCTGTTCTGGATCGGCCGGTACATCGAACGCAGCGACGGCACCGCGCGCATCCTCGACGTGCACCTGCAGCTGCTGCTCGAGGACCCGTGGATCGAGGAGAACCTCGCCTGCCGCGCGCTGCTGAGCGTGATGGGGACCGAGGTGGCCGACGACGCGGAGGTCACCCGCGCCGACGTGCTCTCCATCCTCGCCGTCGACCGCAACCAGCCGGCCAGCATCGCCTACTCCCTCAACGCCGCCCGCGAGAACGCCCGCCGCGCCCGCGAGGTGGTCAGCACCGAGCTGTGGGAGGTGCTGAACACCACCCGCGCCCGCATGCCGCGCAAGGTCGCCAGTGACAAGGTGCACGAGTTCTTCGCCTGGGTGCGTGAACGGTCGGCGCTCGCCGTCGGCATCCTGGAGTCCGCGTCGAGCCGCGACGAGGCGTGGAGCTTCTTCACCCTCGGCCGCAGCATCGAACGCGCCGACATGACCGCGCGACTGCTGGCCACCCGTTCGCTCACCGAGGCGTCCGGGCCGAGCTGGACCACCATCCTGCGCTCGGTCGGCGCGTACGAGGCCTACCTGCGCACCTATCGCGGGGTGCCGTCGGCCCGGAACGCGGCAGAGTTCCTGCTGCTGGACCGGCTGTTCCCGCGCTCGATCATCTTCTCGGTGACCCGCGCCGAGCAGATGATGCGCGACATCGAGCCCCGTGCCGACCGGGTGGGGGTGAGCGACCAGGCGCTGCGGCTGCTCGGCCAGATCCGCAGCGAGCTGGAGTACCGGCCGATCGCCGACATCATCGACGACCTCCCGCACCACATGGACAACGTGCAGGCGGCGACGAGCGCCGCGAGCGAGGCGATCCGGCAGCGGTACTTCCCGACCCACGACATCGCGAGCTGGGTGGGGGACTCGACGTGAACCGCCTGCGCATCAAGCACGTCACCGGGTTCCATTACGACGGCGAGGTCACCGCGTCGTACAACGAGGCGCGGATGCTGCCGGCCAGCTCGGACGGGCAGCTGGTGCTGTACTCCAACATCGAGATCCTGCCCATCTCGTCGAGCCACAGCTACGTCGACTACTGGGGCACGCGGGTGACGTCGTTCGAGATCATCACGCCGCACTCCGAGCTGTCGCTCACCGCGACGAGCCTCGTCGAGGTGCGGCAGCGCGAGCATCCCGATCACCGGCTCACCTGGGACAGCCTCGCCGACGAGATCGAGAAGGCGACCGCGTACGTCGAGCAGCTCGAGCAGACGCCGCGCACCCAGCCGCCGGCCGAGGTGGTGCAGATCGCGGGCGACATCGTCGCGACCGCGGCCACCCCGTGCGAGGCGGCCCTGCAGATCAGCCAGGCGATCGGCGACCGCATCGAGTACATGTCGGGTGTCACCGGCGTGCACACCACGGCCGCCGAGGCGTGGGAGCAGAAGCGCGGCGTCTGCCAGGACATCACGCACCTGGCGATCGGGGCACTGCGGTCGGTGGGCATCCCGGCGCGGTACGTGAGCGGGTACCTGCACCCGCAGCCGGATGCCGCGATCGGCCAGACCGTGGCGGGCGAGTCCCACGCGTGGGTCGAATGGTTCTGCGGCGACTGGCGCGGTTTCGACCCGACGAACCTGATCGACATCGGCGACCGGCACGTGACCGTCGGCCGCGGCCGCGACTACAACGACGTCGCCCCGCTGCGCGGCGTGTACGCCGGCCCGTACGGTTCGAAGCTGTTCGTCACCGTGGAGATCACGCGCGAGGCATAGCTAGCGCTGGGTCTGCGACTCGACCACGGCGATCTCGGTGGTCGCGAGCTCGCGGTCGGCCTCCGAGCCGTTGCCGTAGCTGAGGGACAGCGGCCAGCGGCGTTCGGCGTCCCAGGCGAGCCGCACCCCGCGGGTCCGGATCCAGAACGCGGCGGCGATGCCCGCCGCGACGATTCCGGATGCCGCCCCGGTCGCCAGCGACCAGCGCGGCCCAGCG
>JBFWWZ010000003.1:0-108769 GCA_050245915.1 Microbacteriaceae bacterium | reverse complement strand
GATCTTCGTACCCGAAGACCCGATGGAGCACGTCGAGGGCGGCGGACATGCGGCAACCCTACGTGCCGCGTCCGACCGGGTGCCGGGCGAACCCCTAGCCTGTGGAGATGCTCGTCGTCGTCCTCGGCCTCTCCTGCGCGATCATCTACGGGGCCGGCGACTACTTCGGCGGCATCGCCTCGCGGCGCCTGTCGCCGGTGCGCGTGGTGGCTCTCGCGGGGCTCATCGGGCTGACCCTGCTGCTCATCGCATCCACCTTCGTCGGCGGCGTGTTCTCACCCGAGGCCGTGTTCTGGGGCGTGCTCAGCGGTGTCGCCGGGTCGATGGCGATCCTCACCCTGTACTGGGCGCTCGCGATCGGCCCGATGAGCATCCTGTCGCCCCTGACCGCGGTGATCTCGGCGATCGTGCCGCTCGGCTGGGGCGTCGTGCTGGGGGAGCGCCTGACCGTGATCGGCTACGTCGCACTCGGCATCGCGCTGGTCGCGGTCGTGCTCGTCGGCTTCGTGCCCGAGAAGGGCGCGGTGCGCCCCTCGGTCAAGGGCGTCGTCGTGGCGACGATCTCGGGCGTGCTGATCGGCGTGCTGCTCATCCTGCTGCATTCCGCGCCGGCGGACTCGGGGCTGCTGCCGCTGGTGTTCAACCGCGTCAGCTACCTCCTCATCCTGTGGACCATCGTGCTGGTGCTGTGGCTGCGCGCACGCCGCTCGGGCACGTCGTTCGGCCCGCCCGCTCGCACCACGATCTGGCCGATCGTCGCGGCGGGGGTGGCGGATGCGGTGGCCAACACCCTGCTGATCATCGGCTTCCGGCTGGGTGACCTGAGCGTCATCGCGGTGCTCGCCGCGCTCTACCCGGCGGGCACCATCGCGCTCGCCGCGATCTTCCTGCGCGAGCGGATCGCGCCGGTGCAGTGGGTCGGGCTGGCGCTGGCGCTCATCGCCGCCGGAATGCTGGCGCTGGCGTAGCCCGACCCCCCACCGCTACTTCAGCAGGACGATCACCACGGACGGCTGGCTCGTGGAGTCGGTGAACCCGTCGCCGGTGAACGTGGCCCGCAGGATGTGCAGCCCGCGGCTCAGTTTCGGCAGCGTGAGGTGGATGCGGCCGTGGTCGCCGGGCTCGAGCGTCACCGTGGTGACCACGGTGCCGCCGTCGCGGACGGTCACCTCGCCGACGGCCTCCGAGCCGTCCGCGGTGAACACCCGGATGCTGTAGCCGACCCTCTTGCCGGTCAGCGACAGCGGCAGGTCGGCCCGCGCACTGATGCGGGTCGCGACATCCGGAATCGGCTCGGCGATGGTGACCGGGTATCCGATCGAGGTGCCTCCCGGTCCGGCGATGGTCAGCGTCTGTGCGCCGCTCACGCCCTCGGGGATGGTGATCGTGACGGTTGCGCGCCCCTGCTCGTCGGTCGTCGGCACGACCGCCGGGTCGAGGGCCGCGGACGAGAGCACGTCGCCGCCGAGGCTGACCGTCGCGTCGCCCGCCGTCTCGCCGTTGCTGAACAGCATCGACGACAGCGTCAGGGTGACGCTCTCCCCGGCGGCGTACGCGACGCCGTCGGCGGGCGGGGTGATCACGACCCCGACGGCGCGCTGGGCGAGGTCGGGCGTGACCGGGGAATGGTCCCCGATGTAGTTCACGAACGCGTCGAGGTCGATCCGGCCGGAGTCGGCCTTACCGGTTCCCGAGGTGAAGGCGCCGAAGTTGTCGCCACCCGCCGCCAGGAACGAGTTGACCACGACGGTGATCACCTGGTCGGAGGTGACCGCCGCGCCGTTCAGGTACATGGCGGTGATGCGCGAGCCGGCGGCGGCCGTCGGGTCGTAGGTGTACTCGAACCCGGTAGAGACCCCCAGCTTCAGGAACGGGCGCGCCGCTCCCGCCGGCTGCCACTGCTGCTCCAGCACCTGCTTCAGCTGGGCGCCGGTCAGTTTCAGCGTGACGAGCGTGTTCGCGAACGGCTGGACGGTCGCCGCCTCCTTGTAGGTGACGACGCCGTCGGGTGCGTAGACCAGGTCGGCGCGGATGCCGCCGGGGTTCATGAGCGCGAGTTGCGCACCCAGGTCTGCCGCGGCCTCCAGCTGGGCGTCGGCGATCAGCTAGCCGCTCGTGGACTCGCCGCCGCGGTTCTCACCCGAGGGCTGGGTGGCGCGCCGGATGTCCGTCGTGACGCAGCCGAGTTCGACGGCGCCGAGCACGTCGGCGATCGCCTTCGCGTCGGCGACGATCTGGGCGACGACCGGGTCAGGGGCGGCGGCGCCGACGAGGGGCAGGATGTCGGACTGCGCGCTCAGCAGCTCACCGGTGTCGGGATCGACCTGCAGCACCGTGTGCGCGTACTTCTCCCCGTACTGCCCGGCGGAGATCACCGGCCGCACCTTGTCGGTGCCGGCGATCGGGATCTCGTGGTCGTACGCCAGGTGCGTGTGGCCGGAGATGATCATGTCGATGTTGGCGTCGGCGCCGTTCACGATCCGCCCGAATGCAGAGTCGTCGGTGGCGCTGGAGAGAGCCGTGGTGGCCGCCCCCTCGTGCACGAGCAGCACCACCACGTCTGCTTCGCCGTTGGCGGGGTCGCCGTCACTGAGCGCGTCGGCGACGCGGTTGATCTCGGGGACGATCGGCTTCACCTCGAGGGTGGAGATGCCGGCCGGGCTCACCAGCGAGGTGAGGTCTTCGGTGACGGCGCCGACGAACCCGATGCTGACGCCGTCGAACTCGCGCACCTCGTACTCCTGGTACGCGGGTGCGTTGGTCGCGCGGTCGTACAGGTTCGCCGCCAGGTAGGGCCAGTCGGCCTCCTGCAGCACACGGGTGTCGACGTCCTCCCGCCCCTGGTCGAACTCGTGGTTGCCGAACGAGCTGGCGTCGAGCCCCATGGCGTTGAACGCGTCGATCGTGGGCTGATCCTGCGCGACGAACGACGTGAAGGTGGATGCGCCGATGAGGTCGCCCGCTCCCACGAACAGCGTGTTGGGGTTCGCGGCCTCGTACTGCTTCACCGTCCCGGCGAGCACGGCGGCGCCGGCGATGTTCGCCGCGGGGTCGGCTTCGAGCCGTCCGTGGAAGTCGTTGACGCTCAGGAGGTCGATGACGACCGGGTCGGCCGCGTAGGCCGGGGTGGCGACCAGGGCGGTCGCGGCGAGGGTGAATCCGGCGATGCCCGCGAGGGCGGGAAGGCGTTTCATGACGAGGAGGCTCCGTGGTCGGGGGCTGTGTCGTCGGGTTACCCCCGGATGGGGGCCGTCTTCGAGCGTACGACGGCCCCCGCCCGATGTCGAGCGAACAGAAGGTGACTAGCGCGCGGCCAGCTCCCCGATCAGCGCGTCGCCGGGGGCGACGGACGTCCACTCGGCGGTGATCTCGGCGCGCTGCAGCAGCTCTTCGGTGCGACGGCGGCGGTTGCGCGGCACCAGGGTGACGACGACCCCCTCCTTGCCGGCGCGGCCGGTGCGGCCCGAGCGGTGCAGGTACGACTTGTACTCGTCGGGAGCGTCGGCCTGGATGACCATGGTGATGTCGTCGACGTGGATGCCGCGGGCGGCGACGTCGGTCGCCACCAGCACGTCGACCCGGCCGCTCGTCAGCTTTTCGAGGGCACGGGTGCGGCGCGACTGGTTGAGGTCGCCGTGGATGCTCTCGGCACGAATGCCGGCGTCGTCGAGCACGTCGGCCAGCATCTCGGCGAACGCGCGGGTGCGGGCGAAGACCAGCTTCTTGCCGGGACCCGACGCGAGCTCGATCAGCACCTGCTGCTTGTCGCGCTGGTCCATCAGCAGCACGCGGTGCTCGATGGTCGAGCTGGCCTGGTCTTCTCCGGCCACCTCGTGGACGCTCGGCTCGACGAGGTACTTCTCGACGATCTCGGCGACGCCCTTGTCGAGGGTGGCCGAGAACATCAGCTTCTGCCCGCCGTCGGCGGTCTGATCCAGGATGTGCTGCACAGGCTCCGCGAAGCCCAGCTCGCACATGTGGTCGGCCTCGTCGAGCACGGTGATGACCGTCTGCGACAGGTCGAGCTTGCCCTGGGCGGCCAGGTCGCCGACGCGGCCGGGGGTGCCGATCACGATGTCAACCCCGCGCTGCAGCGCGCCGGTCTGGCGCGCGTACGGCACGCCGCCGTAGATCTGCGTGGTGAAGAGGCCGACGCTGCGCGCGATGGGCTGCACGGTGCGGTCGATCTGCAACGCCAGCTCACGGGTGGGGGCCAGGATGAGGGCGCGCGGAGCTCGCCCGAACACCCGACGCTCCTTGGTGCCGGCCTGCATCGCGAGCAGGCGCTCGACGAGGGGCGCTCCGAATGCGATGGTCTTGCCGGAGCCGGTGCGGCCGCGGCCGAGCACGTCGCGTCCCGACAGCACGTCGGGGATGGTCGCGGCCTGGATCGGGAACGGCGTCTCGGCGCCGAGCTCGCTCAGGACGCGGACGATGTTCTGGCCGAGGCCCAGGTCGGCGAACGTGATGCCGTCGGTCTCGCCCGCCGTGATGGCCTGGGCCTCGAGGCGCTCGAGCACGACGTCGTCCTGGTGGACACGGGGGGCGCGCTCGTCGCGGTCGAAGGAGCGGGAGGGACGCTCGACGTAGTGTTCGGCGCGTTCGCGCAGCTGGCGCGTGGGACGCTCGGCGTGCTGCTTGTGCGGGCGCTCCTCCCACGTGCGGCGGGGGCGCTCGCGCTCCTGGTAGCGGGATCGCTCGGTGCGCGCCGGACGCTCGTCGCGGGCGGGACCCGCGTCCTTGCCGCGCGGCTCCCAGTTGGGGCGGCCGTCGGCGGCGCGCTTCGGGCCGTTGCGGTCGAACTCGCGCTTCGGCGCCCAGTCACGCTTCTGGCCGGTGGCGCGGTCGTCGCGCTTGGGAGCCCAGCTTTCGCGCTTCGGGGCCCAGCCCTCGCGCTGGGGGGCGGCATCCCGGCTCTGGGAACCGCCGCGCGGACGCTCGGCGGAGGTCCCGCGGGCGACGCGCTCGTCGCTGTTCCAGCGCGGTTTCTTGGCCGCTCCGGTGGGAGGGGTGCTCTCGCCGGGTCGGTAGCCGCGGTGCTTCGGGCTCTTGCTGCCGGCTTTGCGGGCCGGGGTCTCCACGGAGGCGCGGAAGGGCCGCGGGGCGCGCTTGTTCTGAGGCATGACTGTCTTCTTTCGGAGTTCGTACACAGAGTGCAGCGCGGGGTCCGGGTGGACGCACGCGATGAGAACCCGGGCGATGCTGACCGGGGCCGTTTTCCTGAGCGTTGCGGGATGCAACTGGATAACCTCGCACAGGGAGTGCCCTGGCGATCCGGCCCGATCGACGTACAGTGATGCGCGCGGCGGAACCGCGATGTCGAGAGCCGACTCTGAGACGATACCCGACCAAGCTGCGAACCGCATTAGGATTCGACCTCATGCGCGCAGGCCCGACGAGCGTCACCGCCCTCGCGGGCGCGCTCGCGATCGGCCTCGCAGTGCTCACCGGCTGTGCCCCCTGGGGCACGGACTCCGACACGGTCACCCCGGAGGTGGTGCCGGTCAACCCGGAGCTGGCGACCCTTCCCGACATCCCCGTGATCGCCGACATCTCGTACGGCAGCGACCCGGCGCAGCGGCTCGACGCCTGCCTGCCCCCGGACGACGAGACCGCCGTGCAGGGCGCCACCGACGCCGACGAGCCGGCTGGCCCGGAACTGGACGATCCGGCGACACCCGCACGCGCGGCGATCGTCGTCGTCCACGGTGGCAGCTGGGCGCGCGGCGACAAGGCCGATGTGGCGTGGCGCGCGGTCTGCCAATGGCTGGCATCGGCCGGGTACGTCACCCTGTCGGTCAATTACCGGCTGGCTCCGGCGAACATCTTCCCCGCGGCGATCGACGACGTGAGGTCGGTCGTCACCTGGTTGCGCGAGGCGGGCCAGCTCGCCCGCTTCGACGTGGACCCGGAGCGGATCGGCGCGTTCGGCGGCTCGGCCGGCGGCAACCTGGTCGCCCTGCTCGGGACGCAGGGCTCGGGCGATCTCGTCTCCGGCTCACGTGTCGCCGCCGTGGCGGATCTCAGCGGCCCCATCGACCTCACGGGCCTCGCCGCGACCGACGACTTCATCCCGGTGCAGCTCGCCTACCTCGGGTGCGCCACCGAGGAGGACTGCCCGGCGGCGGTCGACGCGTCCCCGTTCTCCGCGATCGACGCCTCCGACCCGCCGTTCTTCGTGGCGCACTCGACGGCGGAGATGATCCCGCTCGCGCAGTCGGAGATCCTGGTGGCGGGTCTGCGCGCAGCCGGCGTCTCGGTCGAGTTCGTCACCGTCGAGGGGACGCTGCACTCGATCGCGATGCTGGATGACGATCTGAAGGCGCGCATCGTCGACTTCTTCGACCGCACGATCGGGGTGCCCGACACCCCTGTCGTCGGTGACGGCGCGGGCTAGGCCCTTCCGTCTCCGACGATGCCGTCGAGCATCCAGCCGAGCGCCTGCAGGTAGTCGCGGCGCACGGCGGCGAGCTCGTGGTGGGGCGACCCCATCGACCGGTCGTACTGCGTGGCGAACGCGGCGCATCCCATCATGTGGACGACCAGGGCGCGCAGGCCTTCGCGAGCACGCCGGTCGGGCACCCCCGCCTGGGCGAGCAGCTGCAGCATCCGGTCGCCCAGCCGCCAGGCCTGGGGGCCGCCTGAGCCCTGGCGTGCCAGCGACAGCGCGACGAGGTCGGGATGCCGGACGAGGGCGTCGAAGCTGTCCGACATCAGTGTCGTGAGTCCGGCGCGCGGCTCCACCGTCTCGCCGGGCACCGGGATCTCGCCGATCAGGTCGTCGAGGACCGCATCGACGAGTGCCGCCTTGTCCGCGATGTGGCTGTAGAGCGCGTTCGGGGCGACCCCGAGCCTGCCCGCCACGGCGCGCATCGACAGCCCGCGAGCTCCCTCCTCGTCGAGGGAGGCTCGTGCCGCCGCGACGATGGCCGCACGATCGAGGCCCGCTCGCTCGCCGGCGCGGCGGCTGGTGGTCGATGTCACAGGTCAATTGTACAGTGTCCAATATGAACGAGAACACGAATCAGCTCATCGGTGTCACGGCGAACGGCGTGCCCTATCTGGCCATCCCCGGTCCGGACGACGCACCGGTGGTCGTCGCCTGGCACCTGCTCGACCCGCCGCGCACCGAGGCGGCGATGGCGGCGGCCCTGCCGCTCGACGGGCTCGACGCACACCGCATCTACCTCGGTCTGCCGATGTCCGGGTCACGCTCGCTGCCCGGCGGACCCGACGGCATCTTCGGCCTGCTCGCACAGGACGCACCCGGCCTGGTGCACGGCCCGATCTGGACGCAGGCCGTCGACGAGTTCCCCGCCGCGTTCGCCGAGATCCGCGAGGCGATCGGCGTGCACCAGGATGCCGCGGTCGGCCTCGTCGGCGGCTCGATGGGCTCGGCGGTCGCCGCCGGCGTGCTCGCCGCGGGGACGTCCGGCGCCCGGGCGGCCGTCCTCGTCAGCCCGATGATGCAGCTGCGCACGCTCATCGACACCATGGCGCCGATGTTCGGAGGCTACACCTGGACCCCGGAGGCCGAGGCGTTCGCCGCGCGCATGGACTTCGTCGCGCGGGCGCCCGAGGTCGCGGCGAGCGGTGCGGCAATCCGGATCGTGGCAGGAGCCGACGACGATGCCGCGGCGTTCCTCGAGCCGGCTCGCGCGTTCGCGCAGGCGACGGGCGCCGAGCTTCACCTCGTGGACGGGCTCGGTCACGCGCTCGCCGAGGAGCCGGGCGTCGAGCCCGCGCCGCAGACTGCCGGCGCGCGTCGGGTCGATGCGCTTGCGGCCGAGTGGCTGCGAACGCACCTGGGCTGACCCCGGCTACGCCGGGCTGGGCGGGGGGAAGCGCGGAGGCGTCGGCGAACCCGGCGCCGGATACTGCGGCGGCGCCGGCGGGGTCGGCGGCTGCGGCTGCACGGGCGGCGGGAACGCCGGAGGCTCCACCGGAGGTGCGGGCTGCACCGGCGGGAACGCCGGCGGCGGCGACGGGGGGACCGGCTGCAGTGGCGGGAACGGGGTGGCCGGCGGCTCGGGCGCCCGGCCCGGCTCGGGACGGGGCTCCGGAACGGGAGCGGGCGCCGGCGGCAGCGGGGCGACCGGACCCTCGGGGTCGGGAAGCGGCGGCAGCGGCTGGTTCGACGGGACGAGCGGCGCCACCGGTTCCGCCGTCGGCAGGTCGCGGGTCGGCGGCAGCTTCTCGGGCCTGCCTCCGCGCGGCGGCTTCGGCAAGCCGGCGGCCTTGCGGGCACGCCGCACCTCGCGGCGTTCCTTCGCGCCCTCGACGACCCAGTACAGGGTGGGCAGCACCACCAGGGTCAGCAGGGTCGACGAGATCAGGCCGCCGATGACGATGATCGCGAGCGGCTGCGAGATGAACCCGCCGTGCCCGGTGATGCCGATCGCCATCGGGGTGAGCGCGCCGATGGTGGCGAGCGCCGTCATCAGGATCGGCCGGAGACGCCGGGCGGAACCGTGGATGATCGCCTGCCGCACATCCATGCCGCGCTCGCGGTACTGGTTGACGAGGTCGATGAGCACGATCGCGTTCGTCACCACGATGCCGACCAGCATCAGCAGGCCGATGATCGAGGGCACGCCGAGCGGGATGCCGGACGCCAGCTGCAGCAGCACCGCACCGGTCGCCGCGAACGGGATCGAGACGAGCAGCAGCAGCGGCTGCCGCAGGCTGCGGAACGTCGCCACCATGATCGTGTACACGATCAGGATCGCCGCGAGCAGAGCCAGGAACAGTTGCGAGAACGCCGACGACTGGTCCGCCGTGACGCCGCCGAGCTTCGCGCTCGCGCCGTCGGGCAGATCGAGCTTGTCGAGCTCCGCCTGCAACTGGGCCGAGGCGGTGCCGACGTCGGCGGTCTCGGGCGTGACGGTGACGGTGGCGCTGCGCACCCCGCGGATCGTGGTCACGCTCGACGGTCCCTCGACCTGCTCGACACTGGCCAGGGTCGACAGCGCCACCGGTCCGTTGGGGGTGGGGATCTCGAACGCCCGCAGCTCGTCGATCGTCGTGGGGGCCCGCGGGTCGGTGATGTAGATGTCGAGGGTCTTCTGATCGATGATCACCTGGCCGATCGACGCGGGCAGCATCGAGTTGGCCACGATGCCGCCGACCGCGACCTCGCTCAGCCCGGCCGCCGCCGCCTTGTCACGGTCGACATCGATCGCGATGTACGGCAGCGTCTCCGACAGGTTGCTCTCCGCCTGCTGGGTCAGCTCGAGGCCGCGCACCATGGTCAGGATGTCGTCGGCAGCCGTGCGCAGAGCGTCCTGATCCGGCGCCGAGATCTCGATCTCGATGTCGCTGGAGAATCCGCCCCCGCCGCCGCTCGACACCGCGACGTCGCCGACCTGCTCGGGGTCGAGCTCGTCGAGCACGTCGCTCACCTCGGAGCGGAGCGCATCCTGGTCGGCATCCGGGTCGGTGGTGATCGAGAACGTGGTGTCGGATCCTCCGCCGAGCAGCACGGCGAAGGAGTTGCCGCTGGAGCCGACGGAGACCTGCACGGTGTCGACGCCATCGACCGCGCTGAGCGCGTCCTCCACCTTCGCGGCCGCGGTGTCCGCGGCTTCGAGGCTGGTGCCGGCGGGCATCGACTGACGCACCGACAGGGTGTTCTGCCCGCTGTTGCTGATGAAGTTCGTGGGCAGCTTGGTCGCCAGGTAGCCGCTGCCGGCGAGGATCAGGAGCGCGAGCACCAGCACCACGGCGGGGGCGCGCAGCGTCCAGCGGATGACCGGGAGGTACGCACGCTGCAGCCGGGTGGGCCGATCCAGCTCGTCCTCGTCGGTTTCCGCGGCAACGGCGGCGGACTTCGGCACCCGCAGGAACCAGTACGCGAGCACCGGCACGATCGTCAGCGCGACGAACAGCGACGCGGCGAGCGCCAGCGTGATGGTGAGCGCGAACGGGCGGAAGAGCTCGCCGGTGATGTCGGTGACGAGGGCGAGCGGCAGGAACACCGCGACCGTGGTGACGGTGGAGGCGGTGACCGCGACCGCGACCTCGCGCACCCCGGCCTTGATCGCATCCAGTTTCGCCTCACCCAGGCCCAGGTGGCGCTTGATGTTCTCGATGACGACGATCGAGTCGTCGACGACGCGCCCGATCGCGATGGTGAGGGCGCCGAGGGTGAGCACGTTCAGCGAGTAGCCGAACGCGAGCATGCCGATGAAGGTCAGCAGCACCGAGACCGGGATCGACACCGCGGTCACGATGGTGGAGCGCAGCGAGATCAGGAAGATGAAGATCACGATCACCGCGAACAGCAGACCGAGCAGGCCCTCTTGCGCGAGCGACTCGATGGACTGCTCGATGAACGGCGCCTGGTTGAAGACGACGGTGAACTTCGCGCCATCGCCGAGCGCCTCCGCCAGCTGAGGCAGGGCGTCGCGCACCGCGTTCGACACCTCGACGGTGTTGCCGGCCGGGGTCTTCGTGATCGAGATGGTGAGCGACGGCTCGCCGTCGACGCGCGAGTAGCCGGTGACCGGCTCGTCGGCGACCACCACATCCGCGACATCGCCGATCGTCGTGACGGGAAGCGAGATGGTGAGGTCGTCATTGAGCACCGGATCGGCGCTGCCGCCGAGCAGCGGGATCGCGGCGATGTCCTCGGCCGAGGTCAGCCGGGTGCCGCCCTGCACGATGAGGGTGCTGTCACCCTCGGTGATGGTGCCCTCGGGCAGCAGCACGCCGTTCGCGTCGATCGCGTCGCGGATCGACTGGTTGCTCAGCCCCGCTGCGGCGAGCGCGTCGGTGTCGGGGGTGATCTCGATCCGCTTCGCCGTGGTGCCGAGCAGGGTGGCGTCGCGCACATCGTCGATCTGCTGCAGGTCGCTGATCGTCGAGGCCTCGAGCCGCGCCGACAGCTCGTCCTGATCCAGGTCGCTGGTGACGGCGACGACGAGCACCGGCAGGTCGTCGAGCGACCCGGTGATCACACGCGGGTCGACCGATTCGGGCAGCGAGCCGATGCGGTTGATCGCCAGCTGAACCTTCTGCTCGACGCTGGTGAGGTCGGTGCCGTACGTGAACGATGCGGAGACGCTCGACAGGCCGGAGGTGCTGGTGGCCGTCGTCGACTCGAGTCCCGGGACCCCCCGGATCGCCGACTCGATCGGCGTCGACACGTCCGCCTCGACCACGTCGGGGCTCGCGCCGGGGTACTGGGTGACGACGACGAGCTGCGGCAGGGTGACCGAGGGGAACAGCTCCTGCTTCAGCGTGGTCAACGCGACCGTGCCGAAGATGCCCACGACGATCGTGAGCAGGGCGATCAGCGCGCGGTTGCGCAGGCTGAAGACGGAGAGCAGGTGCACGGAACTCCTCGGTTCAGAAGCTGTGATGATGCGGGACGGCACGCCGCTGTGCACTGGGGTCCAGTATTCCAAGAGGGTGCGGGCGCACCGTACTCCCGCGGGATGAAAACCCGCTGCTAGACGACCGCGGCGAGCTCCTCGTCGCCGATCGGCATCGGCGTGCGCGCGACGTCGGCCCAGGCGGCGGCGAGGGCGTCGACGCAGCGGTCGATCAGGTCTTCGGGGTGGCTGAACGGGATGCGGATGAACCGCTCGAACACCCCGTCGATGCCGAAGCGTGGGCCGGCGGCGATCACGAGGCCGTGGTTGCGGGATGCCAGGGCCAGCTGCGAGCTGACCGGCGCGCCCACATTGGCCCAGACCGTCAGTCCGCCCTCGACGTGCGGGACGGACCATTGCGGCAGCTTCTCGGCGAGCCGCGCCGCGAGGTGATCGCGGCCGGCGCGGAGGTACTCGCGGCGGTCCTCGAGGATGCGGTCGTACTCGGGCAGCAGCTCGAGCAGGATCAGCTGCTCGAAGATCGGGGTGCCGAGATCGAGCGCGAACCGGGCGCGCGACGCCCGCTGGATCAGCTCGCGGTCGGCGCGGATCCAGCCGAGCCGCAGGCCGCCCCAGATCGTCTTGCCGACCGACCCGATCGTGACGGAGCGGCCGAGCGTGGCGAACGGCGCCCGCGCCTCCTGCCCGTCGAGGCCGAGCTCGCCCATCGTCTCGTCGACGATGAGGGTCGTCCCCTGGCGGGACGCGAGATCGAGCGTGCGGATCCGCAGCTCCTGCGACATGGAGCGGCCGGTGGGGTTGTGGTAGTCGGGCATGAGGTACCCGACGGTGGGGCTGGTGCGCTGGAACGCCTGCTCGAGGGCGAGCTCGTCCCAGCCCTCGTCGGTGGTCACCGGCACCGGCACGAGCCGCGCGCCGCTCGCCTTCAGCGCCTCGAACGCGTGCGGGTAGCTCGGCGTCTCCACCAGCGCCCGGTCGCCCCGCGACAGGATGGTGCGGGCCAGCAGCCCGATGGCATGCTGTGCGCCGATGGTGATCATCACCTCGTCGGCGTCGGTCGGCAGGCCGCGCGCGCTGTAGCGGTCGGCGAGCGCCTGCCGCAGCACGCGGAGCCCGAGCGGATCGAAGCCCGACTCGCCGAGGAAGCCGGGGAGCAGGGCGGCGGCCCGTTCGCTGGCGGCGGCGACCGCCGGCACAGCCGGGAGGGTGGCCTTGCTGAAGTCGAGGAGGTCGGGGGCGCCGATCGGGTCGGGGAGCGCGGCGGCGCCGCGCGAGGGCAGCCGCACGACGCTGCCGGAGCCGCGCATGCTGTCGAGGTAGCCCGACTCGCGGAGGTCGGCGTAGGCGGCCGAGACGGTGGTGCGGCTGAGGCCGAGGTGGGATGCGAGCTCGCGCTCGGCCGGAAGGCGGGTTCCCAGCGCGAGCCGGCCGTCGAGCACGAGCAACCGGATCCGGTCGGCCAGCGCCGAGTACGCGGGTCCGGTGCCCGAGGTACGCCAATTCTGGATGAGGGTGCCGAGGGCACGGGCGGAGAGGGAAGCCACGGCGGCCACCCTACCGGAATTGGCATCTTGTGAGAAGTCCAATTACACCATTGGATGATGCCATGTCCGAATTGGCCCGATCCGAGAAGCTGCGCTGGGCGCGCCGCGTGAGTCAGCTGCTCGTCGGCCTGTTCCTCTACGGCATCGCGATCGCCCTCATGGTGCGCGCCGGCATCGGCGTCTCGCCGTGGGACGTGCTCACCCAGGGGCTCGCCAAGCAGACCGGGCTGCCCTTCGGCCTCCTGACCAACCTGATCGGCGTCGTCGTGCTGCTGCTCTGGATCCCGATCCGGCAGAGGCCGGGCGTCGGCACGGTGCTCAACGTGCTGCTCATCGGACCCAGCGCGCAGCTCGGCCTGTGGCTCATCCCGCAGCAGACCGTGCCGTGGGTGCAGGCGCTCGTCTTCGCCGGGGGCCTCGCGCTGCTCGCCATCGCCACCGGCCTCTACATCGGCGCACGACTCGGGCCCGGACCGCGCGACGGGCTCATGACGGGTCTCCACCGCCGCACCGGCTGGAAGATCTGGGTCGTCCGCACCATCATCGAGGTCACCGTCCTCACGATCGGGTGGATCCTCGGCGGCCAGGTCGGCGTCGGGACCCTGCTGTTCGCGCTCCTGATCGGCCCGATGGTGAACGTCACCCTGCCTCTGCTGAACGTGCCGGAGAAGCCGGCCACGGCATCCACCCCCGCATCGAAGGAGGTGACCGCATGATCGCCGCATTCCTCGCCGTCGCCGCGCTCGCTCTCTGGGGCGTCACCGCGACGGTCGTGGTGGTCGCCCGCGACGGCTACCGCCGCGAGCCCACCGCCGCCATCCTGCGCTGACGCGACACAGACCGAAACCCGCCCCAGGGTCGCTCCGGGGCGGGTTTCCGCTGTCACTACAGGTTGCGCTCGGCGTAGACGCGCATCGCATCACGCACGAACGCCGCGCCCTCGGCGCCGCCGTAGTTCGCGGCGAAGCGCTCGTCGGCGACGTACATCTCGCCGAGCCCCAGGAAGTACTCCTTGGTGGGGCCGGCCTCGCCGCCTCCGGGCGTTCCGGGGATGCCGCGGAGCCAGTCGAACTGTCGCTGCGCGAGGGCCTGCGCCTCGTCGCTCTCGGGGTCGACGCCGTTCTGCGCGGCCTCCATCCAGTCGGAGCCGAGCAGCTGGACGCGCGCCTTCCACGCCGCCTGCTCCTCGGACGACATCGAGCGCCACCAGGCGTCGGACGTCGCGTATGCGTCTTTGCCCCAGCGCTGCTCGACCTCCTCCTTGTAGACGGTGTGGTCGAACCCGTCGAACATGTTCTCTGCCATCGGTTTCTCACCTCCTTCCAGTTCTGTGATGGTGCGCTCGACGCTGGCGTACTGCCGCTCGAGGCGCTGCCGTTCGGAGTCGAGCCATTCCAGGTGCGTCCTGAGCGCGGCGGCGTCGTCGCGCTGCCCGGCCAGCACCTCGCCGATGGCGGGGATGCCGAGTCCGAGGTCACGCAGCAACAGCACGCGCTGCAGCCTCACCAGGGCGTCCGCGTCGTAGTAGCGGTACCCGTTGGCGCCGATGCGGCTCGGGCGCACGAGGCCGACGTCGTCGTAGTGACGCAGCGTGCGGCTCGTGGTCCCGGCCAGCCGGGCGATGTCCTGGATGCTCCAGTCCATGGCTCTTCTCCTTCCGTACCTGATCGACGGTAGAGGTTGACGCAGCGTCAATGTCAAGCGGGCGCGCGCGATGGGCGCAGTTCAGGAGGTTCAGCCGACACACACCGATCCCATCCGTGCGTCTTGCGGCGAGACACCGCCGATCTCCTGATCCGCACACACCGGTACGACCGCACTCGCGATATATCTTGACTTCGCGAAACACGCGATATATCGTGACTCCATCACACGCGATATATCGCGACACACCCACGAACAGGAGGCCGAGATGGCCCAGGAGAAATGGCTCGTCGACGGCCCCAAGACCATCGACATCGAGAGCGCCCGCGCCCTCAAGGTCGGGCTGATCGGCGGGCAGATCGACATCGTCGCCCACGACGAGCCCGGCGTCCGCGTCGAGGTGCACTCGGTCACCGGCAAGGCGCTCAAGGTCAGCGTCGACGGCGACACCGTCGAGATCGACCACCCGCAGCTCAGCTGGGACAACTGGATCGAGGTGTTCAAAGGCTGGACCGGCCGCGCGAAGGCGGACGTCAGCGTGATGGTGCCCCGCGACATCCGGGTCAAGCTCGGCGTCGTCAGCGCCAGCGCGCTGCTCAGCGGCGTGAACGAAGACGCCTCGCTCAGCACCGTCAGCGGCGACCTGGTCATCGACAGCGTGAGCGGCGACCTCTCCCTCAACTCGGTGAGCGGCGAGATCACCGTGCGCAACCACTACGGCAAGGTCGACGCGCACAGCGTCAGCGGCGACATCACGGCGGCCGGTACGCTGCACCGCTACAGCAGCGACAGCGTCAGCGGCGCGGTGATGCTCGACGCCGTCGACATCCCGGACGAGATCAAGGTGAACACCGTGAGCGGCGCCGTCACCATCCGCCTCGAAGCGGACGTGCCCGCGTCGTGGGCGCTGAACACCGTCGGCGGCAAGCTGCAGGTCGGCGAGGCAGCGATCACCGGCGTCAACGGCCGTTACACCGGCAAGTGGGGCGAGCTCGACAAGCGCTGGACCGACGTGCGCGTCAACACGGTGGGCGGCAACGTCAACCTGCTGCGCGCGGTGCGGGCATGAGTCCGGCGGTCTTCGCGCACGGGCACCTGCGGCTGTACCTGCTGAGCCTGCTCGCCGAGCGGTCGATGCATGGATACGAACTCATCCAGGCGCTGAGCGACCGGTTCGGGGGCACCTACGTCCCGAGCGCCGGCACCATCTACCCCCGGCTCGCGAAACTCGAAGAGGAGGGCCTCGTCACCAAGGAGGCGGACGGCCGCAAGACGGTCTACGCCATCACCGATGCGGGCCGTGCCGAACTCGAGCAGCGGGCGGGCGACCTCGACGGCATCGAGGTGGAGCTGACCGACTCGGTGCGCCGGCTCGCGGACGAGGTGCGCTCGTCGGTCACCGACGCGATGAAGACCCTGCGCGCCGACCTGGCCGCCGCCGCCCGCGAGGCGCGCGAATCGGCCGAGGCGTTCGGCACCACGACACCCGCCGACGCCGACGACCCGCGGGTGCAGTCGCGGGCCCGCCTGCGGGATGCCGAGGCGGCGCTCACCGAGTTCCGCGCTGAGCTGCGGGCCGAGCTGCGCGTGCAGACCGCCCGCGGCATCCTGCCCCAGGAGGTCGTGGACACCCTGACTTCGGGCCTGCGCGACCTGCGGCGCGAGGTGATCGCGCAGCTGCGCCGCTAGCGCCGTTCGCCGATCGCCACCGTGCCGTCGAGGTCGTCGTCGTGCTCGGCGCGGGATGCGAACCCGGCCTCCTCCATCAGCGCGACGGTCGCCGGCGCCTGGCGCACGCTGGTCTCGATGAGCAGCACGCCGCGTGGCGTGAGCCACTCGGCCGCACCGGCGATCACCCGGCGCTGCACCTCGAGGCCGTCCATCCCGCCGTCGAGGGCGAGCGCCGGCTCGTGGTCGCGGGCCTCGGCCGGCATGAGCGCGATCTCGGCGGTCGGCACGTACGGCGCATTGGCGATCAGGATGCCGACCCGCCCCCGCAGCGACGAGGGCAGCGCCGCGTACAGGTCGCCCTGCACCACGCGGGAGGGATCGAGGTTCCGGCGCGCGACGGCGACCGCGACCGGGTCGAGCTCCGCCGCCCACACCTCGAGCCCGGGGCGCTCCGCCGCGAGCGCTGCCGCCACCGCTCCGACGCCCGCGCACAGCTCGACGGCGACCGCGGCATCGTGGGCGCAACGGAGGGCGTGCTCGACCAGCACCTCGGTGCGACGGCGCGGCACGAACACCCCCGGCCCGACGGCGACGCGGAGGCCGCGGAACTCCGCCCAGCCCAGGATCACCTCGAGCGGCTCGCCCGCCACCCGCCGGGAGACGAGCGCCTCGGTGTCGCCGCCCGCCGCGATCAGCAGCGCGGCCTCCTCCTCGGCGAAGACGCACCCGGCGGCGCGCAGCCGCTCGACGACGGCGCCTCCGTGAGCAGCGTCGTCAGACGCGTGCCGACGGGTCACCCGGAGAAGCGGACCGGGATGTGGAGGTCTTGCACCCGGTCGTTCGCGGCGGTGTGGTCGTTGCGGGTGTACAGGGCGCACGCCACCGCCGTGCAGTCGACGTGTTCGTCTGCCGCCTCGGGGACCTCGATGTAGGCGGTGAACGTGCCCGCCGCGGGGTCGTCGTAGCCGCGGGCGCCGAACAGCTTCCACGCCCAGTCGTCGTTGATCCAGTTGCTCGGCGCGTACTGCTGCGCGTTCTGGTCGCCCGGCTCGTCGCCGGACGGGACCCCGCCGAGGCACGGCCCCGGCTTCGTCGTCGGCTTCTCCGGGATCGCGCAGATCGCCACGTAGATGCCCCGCTCCGGGTCGAACCCGGCACCCGACACGATGAGCCGGTCGCCCGGTGCGAGGGCGGACGTGTCCGGCTCGCCGCCCTGATCGTCGGTGACCCGGATGCTGCGGTCGCGTCCGTCGTCGCCGGTCGCCTCCGCGCTGAGCGGCCACTCCTCCGCCTGCGGCGCCTGGTTCGACGACCCCTGATCCCGGTGCGTGAGGATCGGCACCGCGATGATCGCGGCGACCACGAGGACGACCGCGACGAGCCCGCAGATGCCCCACACCCACCACCGCCGACGCGTTCTGCTCACTGCACGATCCTAGGCTTGCCCGGCGCGGCCGGAGGAGTACAGTCGTCCCTCGTGAATGACGAGGTCCCGCCCGCGAAGGGCAGCGCGAAGAAGGGGAAACCGCCCGCCGACGCGGGCGACAGTATCCCCGCCGTCGAGCGGACCGCGAAGCACTGGCTGATCGGCGAGCCGCTCCCCAGCGACAAACTCGACGCGCAGCTCCTCCCCAAGCATCTGGCTCTTCCGATCTTCGCCAGCGACCCCCTCTCGTCCGTGGCGTACGCGCCGCAAGAGCTGCTCATGATCCTGCTGATCGGGGGACTCGGGCTGCTGGCCTACGGCCCGTGGGTCGCCCTCGCCGTGGTCGTGCTGCTCGCCGTCGTGGTGCTCTCCTACCGCCAGCTCATCAAGGCCTACCCGTCGGGCGGCGGCGACTACGAGGTGGCCAGCAAGAACCTGGGCGAGAAGGCCGGCCTGGTGGTCGCGTCGGCGCTGCTCGTCGACTACGTGATGACCGTGGCGGTGTCCGTCGCCTCCGGCGTCGACAACATCATCTCCGCGCTCCCGGCCCTCAACCCGCTCCGGGTCGAGATCGCGGTCGGCTTCATCGTGGTGCTCGCCGCGATCAACCTGCGCGGCGTGCGGGAGTCGAGCAGGGCCTTCGCGGTGCCCACCTACCTGTTCATCGGCAGCATCGCGGTGATGGTCGCCGTGTTCCTGGTGCGGTCGGCGCTCGGCGACGTGCCGATGGCCGAGAGCGCGCAGTTCGAGGTGCAGGCCGAGAGCCTGACGCAGGCGGCGTTCGTGCTGCTGCTGCTGCGCGCCTTCGCCAGCGGGTGCGCCGCGCTCACCGGCGTCGAGGCGATCTCCAACGGGGTGCCCGCGTTCCGGCGCCCCAAGATCAAGAACGCGCAGAAGACGCTGATGGCGATGGGCGGCATCGCGATCGTCCTGTTCTCCGGCCTCGTCGTGGTGGCTCTCATGGCAGGCGTCCATTACGCCGAAGACGCCTGCCACCTGATCGGATTCGCCGACTGCGAGAACGTGCCCCAGCGCAGCCTCATCGCGCAGATCGCATCGGCGACGTTCGGCAACAACTCCATCCCGTTCTTCATCATCCAAGCAGCCACAGCGGCGGTGCTGCTGCTGGCGGCGAACACCGCGTTCAACGGCTTCCCGCTGCTCGGCTCGGTGCTCGCCACCGACCGGTATGCGCCGAAGTCCCTCGCCACCCGTGGCGACCGCCTGATCTTCTCGAACGGCGTGATCGCCCTGTCGATCACGGCGGCCCTCATCCTGCTGGTCTTCCGAGCCGACGTGACCGCGTTGATCCAGCTGTACATCATCGGGGTGTTCACGTCGTTCACGATCGGCCAGACCGGCATGGTGCGGCACTGGCGGCGCGAGCTGCGCACCGGCACCGCCGACCGGCCGGCCGTCTACCGCAGCCTCTCGATCAACGCGGTCGGCGCGGTGATGACCTTCACGGTGCTGCTCATCGTGACGGTCACGAAGTTCACCCACGGGGCGTACATCGTCTTCATCGTGATGCCGATCCTGTTCTTCCTGATGCTGGGAGTGAACCGCTACTACCGCGACGTCGACAAGGAGATCGAGGTCGACCCTCGCGTCCGCTTCGGGTCGAAGGGCGACCACGCCATCGTGCTGGTCGGGCGGATGCAGAAACCGGTGCTCAAGGCCCTCGACTACGCGATCGCCGCACGCCACGACAGCATCGAGGCGGTCCACGTCTCGATCGACGACGCGGCCACCGCCCAGCTGGAGCAGGAGTGGGCGGACATGAATATCAAGGTGCCGCTCGTCGTGCTCGAGTCGCCGTACCGCGACATCAGCATGCCGCTCATCAAGTACATCAAGCGGCACCGGTCCGAGCACGGGTCGGAGGTGGTCACGGTGTACACCCCGCACTACATCGTCGGCCACTGGTGGGAGACCTTCCTCCACAACCACAAGGCGCGACGCATCCGCCACAAGCTGGCGCTGGTGCATGGCGTGGTGATCGCCCTCGTCCCCTGGCTGCTCGACTCCTCCACCCTGATCTACGGTCGCCGGTCGCGCCCGCTGCCCGGTCAGGACCGCCGTGGCGAGCCGGTGCGACCGGTGATGCGCAAGCCGATACCGCCGGCGTCGAAGAAGCCGGCCGGCCGCCGATGAACCTGCTCGCCGTGTTCGCCGGCGGGCTGATCGGCGCCGGCCTGCGGCTGGGCATCGACGCGCTGCTGCCGCACACCGCGCCCGGCTCGTTCCCGTGGTCGACCCTCCTCATCAACGTCGCCGGATCCTTCGCGCTCGGGCTGCTCGTCGCGCGGGTGTGGCCGACCGCCCCCGGCTGGCTGCGCTACGGACTCGGCACCGGCCTGCTCGGGGCCTTCACCACCTTCTCGGCGGTCGTGATCTCCCTCATCCAGCTGTTCGGCGAGTACCCCGCGATCGCCGCGCTGTACCTGCTCGCGAGCCTGGTGCTCGGGCTCGGCGCCGCGGGCCTCGGGCTGCGGCTCGGTCACCGGCCCTCCGCACGGATCACGGCAGACGAATGACCCCTCTGGTCATCGCCGCCGCCGTCGTCGCGGGAGGGCTCGGGGCTGTCCTCCGGTACGCGATCACGCGGGCCGTGCCCCGCCCCACACGCGCGGTGCTCGTCGCCAACATCGCCGGCTCGGTAGTGGCCGGCATCGCCATCGCGTTCCCCAGCGACGTGCAGTACATCCTGCAGAGCGGATTCGCGGGCGGTCTCACCACATTCAGCACGTGGAGCGAGGAGACCATCCAGCTGATGAACGACGGCAAAACGAACGCCGCCGTCGGCAACGTGGTGCTCAATCTCGCCGTGGGTCTGGTCGCGGCGGTCGTCGCCTACGGGGTCACGCTCGCCGTCCTGACCGCCCTGACCGCGGCCTGACTCAGCGCGTGACGCGTCGCCGGGTGCGCGGACGGATGTGCACGGCGACGGCCGCGAGCAGCCCGGCGAGGGCGAAGGCGACCACCGAGAGCACGAGGCTGCCGGTGTCCCCGGTGGCGACAAGTTCAGCGAAGGTCTCCATGCCATCCCGACGCGCAAGCCCCCCGAAAGGGTTGACATTCATCCCCGAAAAGGGGGCGCGGTCCGGCTGAGGGAATTCTTAGTCTTTCCTGGCAGGGAGAAAACCGAGGGGACGAAAGGTGTCGACGACACTCATGACGGAACCGGCCGCCGGCTGGTATCACGATCCGGCCGACGCCGGCGCATGGCGCTGGTGGGACGGCGCGTCGTGGACCGATCACGTCCGCCCGATGACCGAGCAGGCCACGGCGACCGGACCCGTGCCCGCCCACCAGGCCACCGCGACCGGGCCCGTGCAATACCAGCCAGCCGCGCAGGCACCTGAGCCCGCCCCGGTTTCCGGACCCGTGCAGGTCGACTCGGAGACGATCCCGCAGCCCGGTCAGGTCGCGCCCGCCCCGCCCGTCTCGAGCGGCGGCGTCCCGATGACCCCGTCGACCCCGATCTCCGATCAGCTCTACTGGCACTCCGCCGCCGCCGAGGTCGTCGAGGTGCCGCGGGTGACCCAGCACCGGCCCTCGAACGTCGGCCCGCGGTCGGCGACACGCGCGCCGTCGTACGTGCGCGACTGGAACGACCTCGGGTCTCCCCACACGGCGGGCGTCTGGCTTCTCGCCTTCTCTCCGATCATCTCCGTCGCGGTGGTGCTCCTGCTCGACATCGCGATGGGTCTCGCCGGGGTGACCGGCGTCATCCCGCTCGGCGTCGGCGGCCTCGCGACCTTGCTGCTGACGTGGCTCTTCGCCGCGATGGACGCCAACTCCCTCGCCCAGCGCGGCTACCACCGGCCCCGGCTCGCCTGGATGCTGCTGTTCCCGCCGCTCGCGTACCTGATCGCCCGCGGCAAAGAGGTGCGCCGCGAGAGCAAGCGGGCGTGGCCTCCCGAGCTCGTGTTCATCCTCAACTTCGTCGGCCTCGGCGCTCTCACCGTCGTCGGCTGGATCCTGTACGCGGCCGTCATCCTCACCATGCTGCCGGGGGCGAACTGATGTCGACCCCGGTGCTGCTGCAGCCCTCACCCGGCTGGTACCCCGACCCTGCGGGGGAGGCGACCTACCGCTGGTGGGACGGCAGCGCATGGACCGAGGGGACCCATGCGGGCGAGCAGGATGCGCGCCCCGGCCTCATCCCGGAGCAGCTGTTCCGCGACCCTGAGCCCCTGGCGCCCGCTGCCGCGCCCGCGGTGAACATCCTCTCCGCTCCGGTGCCGGTCACCGCCGAGCCGGCACCGCGGCGCCCCGCTGCCGCCCGGCCGACCGGGGCGACCGGGGCGAAGACCCGCTGGTCGTCGCTGCTGCTCGCATTCCCCTTCGTCTACCCGCTGGCCGTCGGCACGGTGGTGGGACTCGCGTACGCCGGCGGTCTCGCCGCGAACGTCCTCGCGCTCGCCATCATCGGCGGGGTCGTCGCCGTCGCCCTGCTCATCCCGGCCTGGGTGTTCGCCGACTACGACCGCCGTGAGCTGATCTCGCGCGGCTACGTGCCCGCGCCGTCGGTCGGCTGGATGCTCCTGCTGCCCCCGGTGGCGTACCTGCTCGCCCGCCGGCGCATCGTCGGGCCGTCGTACTGACGATCGACCCCGCCGGATCGGTGACTGTCGATTGCACGGAGACGGCACTCGTCATGGACTTCGGAATGCCGTTCCGGTGCACGGCCGCCGACGCGACAGGGGCGCGCGCCCTCATCGAAGGTGAGATCACGACCGAGGGCGAGGTGTACTTCCGCTACGGCATTCTGCCCGACCCGGACGACGTCCACGGCACAGGCAACGGCGTCCTCGTGGCGCAGCAGAACTCCGCAGGATCGATCGGAGACGAGCGGCTGCCCTGGCAGCCGCAGATCGAGCAGGCGATCTCCGCCGCGGGCCGGTACGAGGTCGTCGACTGCTCGAGTCCGCCGGCATCATCGACCACGCGTCGACGTTCGACTGCGTCGCGGCGATCAGCGACGACCACGTCGTTCGGCTCAGCGTCACGATCACCGAAGTCGGCAACATCGGTTTCACCGAGTACGAACCCGACGGCCCCTCTGCACAGCAGCCCGCCTAGGCGTGCAGCGCGCTGAGGGTCGCGACGACCTGGCGCGCGATGGTGCGACCGGCTCGGTTGGCCCCGATGGTGGATGCGGTGGGCCCGTACCCGGCGAAGAAGACCCGCTGGTTGCGCCACGACGCACCCTGCCCGACGATGACGCCTCCCGCCTTCTCGCGCAGCTTCAGGGGGGCGAGGTGGCGCAGTTCGGGCCGGAACCCGGTCGCCCAGATGATCGCGTCGGCGTGCTGGTAAGCGCCGTTGCTCCAGCGGATGCCCTCCGGCTCGATGGAGGAGAACATCGGCACCACGTTGAGCAGTCCGCGGTCGATGGCGGCCTGGATGCGCCGGGTGCGCGGCACGCCCGTCGTGGACACGATCGACGGGAGCGCGCGGCCCTCGCGCGCGGCCTCATCCTGCATGGCGACGGCGCTCACGCCCGCCTCGATGTTGAGTTCCTGGTCTTCGAGGAACTCCACCGGGCGGCGTGCCACCCAGGTGATGCTGCCGGCGACCCCCTCGAGCTCCATGAGGAAGCCGATGGCGCTGGTGCCACCGCCGACCACGACGACGTCTTTGCCCTCGAACTCGGAGGCGTCGAGGTAGTCCACGGTGTGCAGGTGCCTGCCGGTGAAATCGTTCATGCCCGGATACCACGGGACGAACGGCGAGCCCCAGGTGCCGGTGGCGTTCACGATCACCTCGGACGACACCTCGCGGGTGCCGAACTCGCCGTCGAAGGTGACGATGAACCCCTCGAGCTCCTGGATGACCTTCGTCACGTTCGCCGGCCTGACCACCTTCAGGTCGTAATGCTCCTCGTACCGCGCGTAGTAGTCGGCGACGACCTGCTTCGCTGGAACCTGCCGGTCGGCGGTATCGAAGCTGATCCCCAGTTCGTCCATCCCGGGGAGGTCGTTGACGCGGTGCGCGTATCCCAGCCGCAGCGCCTCCCAGCGGTTCTGCCAGGCGCCGCCCGTTCCGGGCCCGCGGTCGAGCATCACGAAGTCGTTGCCGGGGTCGAGCCCGAGGCGCCGCAGGTAGTATCCGACGGACAGCCCCGCCTGCCCTGCCCCGATCACGACGACAGACGTATCAGTCGCGCGCTCGATCACCGGACAAGGCTACCCGGCCACCCGGGTGATAGACTTTCGGGCAGTCTTTGGACCTATTTCTATCGTTCCCGATACATGAGGGGGTCACGCATGGGGCGCGGCCGTCAGAAGGCGAAGCACACGAAGGTCGCACGCGATCTGAAGTACTTCAGCCCGGACACGAACTACGGCGCGCTCGAGGCGGAACTCGCCGGCAACCCGCGGCTCGATGAAGACCTCAGCAAGTGGCCGGAGTACTCCGGCGTCGACCCCGACGAGTACGAGGACGACCTCGACGAGGACGACGCGAAGACCGCGTGATTTCGACACGCGACCGCTGACGCGGGCGCTACTCAATCAGCGAAGCTGCTCACCAGTCTGACGGCTCCGCCGTCGACGCCCTTGGCACCCTGCTCGAAGCCGTGGAGATCGCGCTCCCCGAACGTCACGCGTCCCGCGACCCAGGCCGGCAGCCCGGATGCGGTGAGGGCGTGCGTGACGGCGCTCGCGGCATCCTGACTCACCACCGCGATCATGCCGACACCGAGGTTCCAGGTGCCCTCGGTCTCCTCCAGCGAGGTCTCGCCCCACTCGGCGAGGATGCGGAACACCGGCTGCGGGCTCCAGGTGGAGCGGTCCACCTCCACCCAGGCTCCGCGCGGCAGCACCCGGGCGAGGTTCGCGGCGATGCCGCCGCCGGTCACATGGCTGAGAGCGTGCACCGCGCCGGGCAGGTCGTCGAGCAGCCGGACCAGCTGCCGCGTATACAGGCGGGTCGGTTCGAGCAGGGCGGCGCCGACCGGTCCGCCGAACTCGTCGGCGTGGTCGGTGAGCGCGAGGCCCCGGCGGGTCACGACCCGGCGCACCAGCGAGAAGCCGTTGCTGTGCAGTCCGCTCGACGCGATCGCGACCACCACGTCGCCGTGCTGCACCGCGTCGGGTCCGAGCACGGCATCCGCCTCGACCGCGCCGACCGCCGCTCCGGCGAGGTCGTAGTCGTCGACCGCCATCAGGCCGGGGTGCTCGGCCGTCTCGCCGCCGACGAGGGCGGTGCCGGTGTCGGCGCACGCACGGGCGATGCCTTCGACGATGGTGGCGATCCGTTCGGGGACCACCTTGCCGCAGGCGATGTAGTCGGTCATGAACAGCGGCCGGGCGCCGACCACCACGATGTCGTCGACCACCATGCCGACCAGGTCCTGGCCGATGGTGTCGTGCTTGTCGAGCGCGATCGCGATCGCGATCTTGGTGCCGACGCCGTCGGTGCTGGTCGCCAGCAGCGGCCGCCGGAAGTCACGGAGCGCGCTCACGTCGAACATCCCGGCGAAACCGCCGACCCCGCCGATCACCTCGGAGCCGTGCGTGCGCGCGACGGCCGACTTCATCAGCTCGACTGCGCGATCACCCGCCGCGGTGTCGACACCGGCCTGGGCGTAGGAGTCACTCACCGGTCCAGCGTAGACTGACGGCAATGTGCGGCATCGTCGGGATCGTGTCGTCGAGTCCCGTGAACCAGCAGGTCTACGACGCTCTGTCGCTGCTGCAGCACCGCGGTCAGGATGCCACCGGCATCGCCACCAGCGACGGCTCGATCATCCACATGCAGAAGGCCCGCGGTCAGGTGCGGGAGGCCTACCGCACGCGTGACATGCGCAGCCTCCTCGGAACCATGGGCCTCGGGCACGTGCGGTACACGACGCGCGGCGACGCCCGCAAAGAGCAGGAGTCGCAGCCGTTCTACGTGAACGCCCCGTACGGCATCGTGCTCGTGCACAACGGCAACCTGACGAACACGCGGGAGCTCACCGACCAGCTGTTCCACATCGACCGGCGGCACCTGAACACCGACTCCGACACCGAGCTGCTGGTGAACGTGCTCGCCAACGAACTGCAGGCGCAGGTGCGCGGCAGCGACCTCGACCCCGACCAGGTGTTCGACGCGATCGCCACCCTCCACGAACGGGTCGAGGGGTCGTACGCCGCGATCGCCCTCATCGCGGGGCAGGGGCTGCTCGCGTTCCGCGACCCGTTCGGCATCCGCCCGCTCGTGCTGGGCCGCCGCTCTGCGGGACTCGTCGGCGAGGAGTGGATCGTCGCCAGCGAATCGCTCGTGCTCGAGTCGGCGGGCTACGAGATGGTGCGCGATGTCGCCCCCGGTGAGGCCATCTTCATCGCCCGCAACGGGGAGATGTTCTCCCGCCAGTGCGCGAAGAACCCGGTGCTCATCCCGTGCTCGTTCGAATACGTCTACCTGGCACGGCCGGACTCGGTGATGAACGGCATCTCCGTCTACGAGGCACGGCTGCGGCTCGGCAACCGGCTCGCGGACACCATCGCGAAGTACACCCCGTCGGGTGCGGTGGATGTGGTGATGCCGATCCCGGACTCGTCGCGTCCCGCGGCGATGCAGGTCGCGCAGAAGCTCGGCATCCCGTACCGCGAGGGGTTCTACAAGAACCGCTACGTCGGCCGCACGTTCATCATGCCGGGGCAGGAGCAGCGCCAGAAGAGCGTGAAGCAGAAGCTGAACGCGATGTCGTCGGAGTTCCGCGGCAAGAACGTGCTGATCGTCGACGATTCGATCGTGCGCGGGACCACGTCGAAAGAGATCGTCGACATGGCGCGCGTGGCGGGCGCGAACTCGGTCACCTTCACCTCGGCGGCGCCGCCGGTGCGGTTCCCGCACGTCTACGGCATCAACATGCCGTCACGGCAGGAGCTGGTGGCTTCGGGCCGCAAGATCCCCGAGATCGCGACGGAGCTCGGAGCCGACTACCTGATCTACCAGGAGGTCGAGGACATGCAGTCCGCGATCCTCGAGGGCTCGCCGATCGAGTCGCTCGAGATGAGCTGTTTCACGGGCGAGTACGTGACCGGCACGGTCACGCCCGAGTACCTCGCCTGGGTCGAGGCGAACCAGCTGTCGTAACCGGGCCGATCCGGCGCAACCGGGCGTCCGCGGACGCCCATCACGTCCGAACTGGCCCGGATGCGATCAGGGCTTGGGGGCGCGCGGGCGCTTGGGCTTCGGGGCGGGCAGCGCAGCGGCGGTGTCGATGATCGCCTGCTGCAGCCACTCGGCGTTCTCGAGCAGCTCGCCCGGAACCGCGTGGTAGTCCTTGGAGCCCGGGTACGCCGGCGCGAGATACGTGCCCGCGAGCTCGATACCTGCAGGCTTGATGAACAGGGTGTCGTCGCAGACGAACCCGACCACCTTGTCGTCGAAGTACATGCCGTACTCGCCGAACATCGGCCGCGTGCGGATCGGCAGGCCGGCGAGCTGATCCTCGAGGAACGCGATCGTGTCTTTGCTGGTCGCCATCAGTCGGTCTCCGGGGTCTCGACGGGCTCGACCTCCGGGACCTCGCCGACGACCTCGCGCGACGCGGTGACGACCTTCGCGCGGCGACGCGAGACGGCATCCAGGATCAGGCCGACGGCCGCGCCCAGGGCGACGCCCGCCGGGACGCCGAACAGCGAGAGGTAGCCGAGCGTCGCCGCGAAGCCCACGTTCGGGTCTGCCCGGAACTGCGAGGTGAGGAAGAGGGTCACCAGGAACCCCAGCAGCCCCCCGAGCACCAGGAACACCGAGAGCTTCGGCGCCCGGCGGATGCGCACCTCGGTCGTGTCGTTCACGACTCCCACGGTACAGGGAGCCACTCACGCAGGTCGGCGCGCTGACCGGATGCGGCGACCCGGGCATCCGCGACGGCGTCGTCCCAGCGCAGGGAGCCGGTGGCGAGCGCGATCCAGGTCGCGGCATCCATCTCGACCACGTTCGGCGGCGTCCCGCGGGTGTGCCGCGGACCCTCGACGACCTGGGCTGCGCCGAACGGCGGCACCCGAACCTCGAGCGTGTTGCCGGGGGCCGCGTCCTCGAGCACCTGCAAGAGATAGCGCACGGCGGTCGCGGTGTCGTCGCCCGAACGCACCGCCTCGGCGCCTACTCCAGGATCGATTCGACGACGCGCCACGGCACGATCTCCACCACCAGGAAGCCGCCGATGACGGCCGGGTCGGTCTCCCGCGCCAGACGCGTGATCTCGGCGGTCGACACCCCGCGCACCAGCGTCTGACCGGCGCCCTCGCGCTCCGGCAGCGGGCCGGCCGCGACGAAGTACCCCGCCTTCTGCAGCTCGGCGTGGAAACCGCGGTGCCCGGGGAACCAGTCGGCCTGGAAGAACGGGACCTCGGGGTCGGCGTTCGGCCCCGGGCTGTGGATGAGGAGGTGCCAGGCGGTGTCGTCTACAGCGGAGTCGTCGTCGGCCATGGAGAAAACGTACTCCGCGCCCCCGTTACCCTGGGCGAGTGAGAATCCTCGTGCTCGGATCCGGAGCCCGCGAGCACGCCATCGTCACCGCGCTGCTGAGCGAGGATGCCGGGCACCAGATCGTCGCAGCCCCCGGCAACGCCGGCCTCGCCGCCGTCGTCGATACCGTCGCGCTCGACGCCTCCAACGGCTCGCTCGTCGCCCGCTACGCCGTCGACAACGACATCGAGCTGGTGGTGATCGGGCCGGAGGCTCCCCTCGTCGCAGGCGTCGCCGACGTGGTGCGGGCGAAAGGCATCCCGGTGTTCGGTCCCGGCAAGGCCGCCGCCGCACTCGAAGGGTCGAAGGCGTTCGCCAAGCGCATCATGGACGCGGCGTCCGTGCCCACCGGCCGCGCCATCCGGGCCACCACCGTCGACGAGGTCGCCGCCGCGCTCGACGAGCTCGGCGCCCCGCATGTCGTGAAGGCCGACGGCCTCGCCGCCGGCAAGGGCGTGCTCGTCACCCCCGACCGCGACGCCGCACTCGCCCACGCCGAGCACTACCTGCAGCAGGGTCCCGTGCTGATCGAGGAGTTCCTCGACGGTCAGGAGATCTCGCTGTTCTTCCTGTCCGACGGCCACGACGTCGTGCCGCTCAGCCCCGCGCAGGACTACAAGCGCGTCGGCGACGGCGACACCGGCCCGAACACCGGCGGCATGGGCGCGTACTCGCCGCTGCCGTGGCTGGGCGACGAGGCGGCGTTCGTCGACGAGGTGCTGGACACCATCGCGCTGCCGACCGTGCGTGCGCTCGAAGCGGAGGGCACCCCGTTCATCGGGCTGCTGTACTGCGGCCTGATCGTCACCGAATCCGGCACGAAGGTCATCGAGTTCAACGCCCGCTTCGGCGACCCCGAGACGCAGGTCGTGCTGCCGCGCCTCGAGACCCCGCTGTCGCAGCTGCTGTACGCGGCCGCCACCGGCGGGCTCGCGAAGATGCCGTTCCCGAAGTTCTCGTCCGACGCCGCCGTGATCGTCGTGCTGGCCAGCGAGGGCTACCCGGATGAGCCGGTGACCGGCCGGCCGATCCGCGGTCTGGATGCCGCGGCCGAGGTCGCGGGCGTCACCATCGCGCACGCCGCCACCGCCGTCGTCGATGGCGAGTACGTCGCCACCGGGGGGCGGGTGCTCGGCGTCGTCGCGCGGGGTGCGGATTTCGCCGGAGCCCGCGCCGCCGCGTACGAGGCGATCGGGCGCATCGAGCTCGAGGGCTCGTTCTACCGTCGCGACATCGCGGAGAGGGCGCTGACATGACCGAGATCCCGTCCAACCACCCGACCGGCGGCGACCCGCGCATGGTCGCCCTGCGCTGGAGGCACGTGTACTCCGGCAAGGTCCGCGACCTCTACACCTCCGACGCGGCGCCCGGCCGCGTGCTCGTCGTCGCGAGCGACCGTGTCAGTGCCTTCGACCACATCCTGGAGCCCGCGATCCCCGGCAAGGGCGCGCTGCTGACACAGCTGAGCCTGTGGTGGTTCGCCCGGCTCGGGATGCCGAACCACCTCGCTGCGGCCCACCCGTCCCTGGGCGAGCACCTGCCGCCCGGCATCGCGGAGCGGTCGATGCTGGTGCACGAGCTCGACATGTTCCCGCTGGAATGCGTGGTCCGCGGGTACCTGGCCGGCTCCGGCTGGACGGAGTACCAGGCGACGGGGACCGTGTGCGGCATCCCGTTGCCCGCCGGGCTGCAGAACGGCGACCGCCTGCCGGAGCCGATCTACACGCCGGCGACGAAGGCGCCGCTCGGCGAGCACGACGAGAACATCACATACGAGCAGACGGTCGAGATCGTCGGCGCCGCGGATGCGGCTGCCCTTCGCGACGCGGCTCTGCAGGCCTTCACCACCGCGAGCGCGATGGCCGAGCAGCGGGGCGTGATCCTGGCGGACACGAAGTTCGAGTTCGGACGCGACCCCGAGAGCGGGGAGCTGACGCTCGCCGACGAGGTGCTGACCAGCGACTCCAGCCGGTACTGGGATGCCGAGACGTATGCCGCGGGCGGCATCCACCGGCTCGACTCGTTCGACAAGCAGATCGTGCGGGACTGGCTGGCCGAGAACTGGGACCGCACCGGCACCCCGCCTGCGCTGCCCGACGAGATCGTCGAGAAGACCGCCGGCCGCTACCGCGAGCTGATCGAGCGCCTCACGGCATGAGCTCCCGGTGACCGAGCCTGCCGAGATCCGCGCCGTCGACTGGGATCACCCCGGCGGCGCCGCCCTGCGCGAGGCGCAGCGGGCCGAGGTGCGCGAGGTCTACTACCCGGAGCTCGAGGACTCGGAGCCGGGTCCACATCCCACCGCCGATGACATCCTGGTGTTCTACGTCGCCTTCGACGGTGACCGTGCCGTCGGCATCGGGGCCCTGCGCGGCATCGACGCCGAGCACGGCGAAGTGAAGCGCATGTACGTCGACCCGGACTACCGCGGCTCCGGCGTCTCCGCGCAGATCCTGCGGACCCTCGAGGACGACGCCCGCTCCCGCGGCTGGACGCGGCTCGTGCTCGAGACCGGCGACACGATGATCCCGGCGCAGCGTTTCTACGCGCGGCAGGGCTACCGGCCGATCCCGCTGTTCGGCCCGTACGTCGGGTCGGACCTGTCGCTCTGCTACGGCAAGGAGCTCTAGCTCTCGTCTTCGCGCCAGGCGTTCCCCGTCGTGGCGTGCACGGCCTCCCGGTAGCCGGTGTAGCCCGGGCCGATCATGGCGACGATCGCGACCACCCCGAGGGTGCCGATGACGCCGGCGATCGGCTGGACGACCTGGTCGGTGTCGAGCTGGAGCACCACCGAGGCGACGGCGCCCACCGGGATGCTGGTCACCACACCCAGCCAGCCCAGGCAGATCGTGCGGGCCGTAGTCGTCCCCTTGATGAACCAGAGATCGGTGGCTCCCATCCTCCGCAGCCGCGTCGCGAGCGTAGCTGCCCAGATCGCCGCCGCGGTCCCGGCGATGAGCGGAACCCAGTTGACGACCGCGATCCCTCCGCCGGTCGCCAGGTTGACGGTGCCTTCGACGGCAAGAAGCGCGGCCGCCACGGCACCGAGCCAGCACACGATCACCCACCGTCGCTGGCTGCGCCCGCGCCGCGACTCCGGCGGGGGCGGGCTCATCACGGTGGCGGGGCTCGGAACCTCGGGCGCATCAGGCATGGGGGAAGTATCCCGCGCTCGGTACCGTTGCATCCAGCATGCAACAGCTCGCCGCCGACACCGCCATGGGCGCCGTGACCCTCAACGTCGCGGACGTCGAGGCGATGACGGCCTACTACCGGGACGGCGTCGGGCTCGACGTGATCGCGGACGAGGGCGCGCGGGTGGTGCTGGGCCGCGGTCAGGTGCCCATCGTCACCCTGGAGCACGCGCCCGAGCTGAAGCACGCCGCACCGCACGAGGCGGGGCTCTTCCACACCGCGATCCTGTTCGACACCGAGGAGGCGCTGGCCGCCGCCGTGTACTCGGTCGCGCAGCGGTACCCGGGGCTCTTCACCGGCTCGAGCGACCACCTCGTCAGCAAGGCCTTCTACTTCGACGACATCGAGGGCAACGGCGTCGAGCTCTACTGGGACCGCGATCGCTCCGAATGGTCGTGGACCCACGGCACGATCGAGATGGGCACCATCTACCTCGACCCGAACGCGTTCCTGCGCGAGCACCTGACCGAGCGCGCCATCGAGGCTGCGGGATTCGGCGCCGCCCAGGTCGGGCACGTGCACCTGAGCGTCGGCGACATCGCGAGCGCCGCCGAGTTCTACGTCAGCAAGCTCGGGTTCGACCGCACCATCGAGATCCCCGGGCAGGCGGTGTTCGTCAGTGCGGGCGGCTACCACCACCACATGGCGATGAACGTCTGGAACAGCCGCGGCGCGGGCCGCCGGCAGCCGACCCTCGGGCTCGGCCGGGTCGACATCGTCGTGCCGAGTGCCGACGATGTCGGCGAGCTGAGCGAGCGGATGCGGCACTACGGTGTCGAGGCGCGCGACGACGGGCAGACCGTCTCGTTCGACGACCCGTGGGCGAACCTGATCCGGGTCACCGCCGCGGGCTAAACTCCGGCCGTGGAGGAGCGCGTCCCCGGCCTGCTGCGAGCCAGCCGCGCGATCGCGGTCGCACAGGGGGCTGTCGTCCTGCCGCAGGGCCGGCGCGTGCGGGCCGCGACACCGCGCCTCCCCGACGCCGCGAAACCGTGGACCGGCGAGCTGGCCGGCCCCGACCCGATGCGCCTGCTCGTGTTCGGGGATTCGACGGCGGCGGGGGTCGGGGCGGCGACGCAGCACGAGGCGCTGCCCGGGCGGCTGGCGGACGCGCTGCACGCCCGCACCGGCCGTGGCATCCGGTGGCGTGCCGTCGGTGAGAACGGCGCGACCGCGCGCGATCTGACGCAGCGGTTCCTGGATGAGGCGCTCGCCGAGCCGGCGGACCTGCTGTTCCTGACGGTGGGTGCCAACGACGCGATGACGATGCGTGGCACGGGATCGTTCGTCCGCGACGTGCGCACCGTGCTCGACGCCTTCGATGCACGCAACCCGGGCGCGCTCGTGCTGATGTCGTCGCTGCCGGTCTTCGGCAGGTTCTCTCTGCTCCCCGACCCGCTGCGCACCACGCTCTACCGGCACTCGCTCGCGCTGGAGGGCGCGGCCCGCGCCCACATCGCGCGTCGCCCCAACGCGCACATGTCGAGCGACCCGCCACCGTACACCGAGGAGTTCTGGGCGGACGACCTGTTCCATCCCGGACCCGCCGGGTACCGCGACTGGGCCGAGTGGGCGGTCGACGAGGCCTGGGGTCACGGCATCGAGGTGCTGGCGCGATGACCAGGCTGGCCGCCTACCTGCTGGCACCGGTCGTGCTGCTGCAGGCAGGGCGGCTGCGCCGCGAGATCCCGCGGCTGCCACCGGCCGAGCCGCGGACGGGCGGATCGAAGGCCCGGGATGCCGTGCGGCTGCTGGTGCTGGGCGATTCGACAGCGGTCGGCACCGGGGTCGAGCAGATGACGGATGCCGTGGCCGGCCAGGTCGCGAAGCGGATCCCCGACCCGGTGGCCTGGCGCGCCGTCGGCGACAACGGGCTCACGTCGGAACACGTGTGCGAACGCTTCCTCGACGCCGCCACCGCCGAGCCGTTCGACGTCGTGGTGCTGGTGGTCGGCTGGAACGACGCCCTGCGCCTGCGCTCGAACCGGGCCTACGCCGCCGACCTCGGAGCGCTGCTCGACGCCCTGCACGTGGCGAGCCCGGCGGCGCAGCAGGTGGTGGTGCTGCCCCCGCGATTCATGGACTTCGCGGTGCTGCCGCAGCCGCTGCGGCACGCGCTCGGCGCGCACATCGTCGGGCTGACGACCGCGGCGATCCGGGTCGCCCAGGAGCACGGCGCGCACATCGTCGGCGGCTTCGACGGACGGCACCAGGCGGCGGACCGGTTCCATCCGGACGCGCTCGGCTATGCCGGGATCGCCGAGCACATCGTCGCCGCGCTGCGATGACGGCGCTGGACCGGGCCGCGGCGCTCGTGCGGTCTCTGCCGGCCGGCCGCCGCATCCTGATCGGGATCGCCGGAGCGCCGGGGGCGGGGAAGTCCACGTTCGCCGGACGGCTCGCCGCCGAGACCGCCGGGACGGTGCTGCCGATGGACGGGTTCCACCTGCCGCAGGCGACGCTCCTCGAACTCGGGCGCCGCGACCGGATGGGAGCGCCCGACACGTTCGACCTCGACGGCTTCGTCGCGCTGCTGCACGCCCTGCGCACCGGAGACCCCGTCGACGCTCCGGGGTTCGATCGCACCGTGGAGGAGCCGGTGCCCGGTGCGATCCGGATCGAGCCGACCGAGCGCATCCTGATCATCGAAGGCAACTACCTGCTGCACTGGCCGCAGGTGGCCCCGCTGCTCGACGCGACGATCTTCGTGCACGTCGACGAGGCGATGCGGCACGAGCGGCTGATCGCGCGGCACATCGCCTTCGGCAAGACCCCCGAGGAGGCGCGCGCGTGGGTGCTCGGACCCGACCAGCGCAACGCCGAGCTCGTCGCGTCCGGCGCTGCCCGGGCCGACCTGGCGCTCGAACTCTTGGGTTGAGCAGCGACGCGAAGCGACGCGTGTCGAAACTAGAATGAGGGCATGCCCACCATCGTGGTCGACGTCATGCCCAAAGCCGAACTGCTCGACCCCGCGGGCAAGGCCGTCGCCGGCGCACTGCACCGCCTCGGCAAGTCCGAGTTCAGCGCGGTGCGCATCGGCAAGCGGTTCGAGCTGACCGTCGACGGCGAGGTCACGGATGCCGTGCTCGCCGAGGCGCGCGAGCTCGCCGCCGACATGCTCAGCAACGGGGTCATCGAAGACGTGGTCGCGGTGACGGTGGTCGAGCCCGTCGAGACCCCCCGATGAGGATCGGCGTCGTCACCTTCCCCGGTTCGCTCGACGACCGCGACGCGCAGCGCGCCGTCCGCCTCGCCGGCGCCGAGCCGGTCGCGCTCTGGCACGGGTCGCACGACCTGGAGGGCGTCGACGCGATCGTGCTGCCCGGCGGCTTCAGCTACGGCGACTACCTGCGCTGCGGGGCCATCGCCGCGCGCTCGCCGATCATGGCCGAGGTGATCTCCGCCGCGAACGCCGGGATGCCGGTGCTCGGCATCTGCAACGGGTTCCAGATCCTCGTCGAGGCCCACCTGCTGCCCGGCGGTCTCATCCGCAACGACCATGGCGACTTCATCTGCCGCGACCAGGTGCTGCGGGTCGAGAACGCCTCCACGGCGTGGACCAATGGCTTCCAGGAGGGCCAGCAGATCACCGTCCCGCTGAAGAACGGCGAGGGCGGCTTCATCGCCTCCGACGAAGACCTGAAGCGTCTCGAAGGCGAGGGGCTGGTCGCCTTCCGCTACGTGGGGGTGAACCCGAACGGGTCGCTCGACGACATCGCCGGCCTCACCAATGCGCGCGGCAACGTGGTCGGGCTGATGCCGCATCCCGAGCACGCGTCCGAAGCCGGATTCGGGCCCGACACCGCCGCCGCGATGCGCTCCGGCGTCGACGGGCTCACCTTCTTCACCAGCGTGCTGTCGCACACACTCGCCAGCGCGTAGCCCCGCAACCTCTCGAAAGGATCGACGCCGATGTCGGTTCAGGCTCCCTCAGCCGTCGTCCTCATCCGGCCGCACCACTTCGCCTCCAACCCGGCGACCGCGGTCGACAACGCGTTCCAGACGGTGGATGCGGCACGGACCCCCGCGGACGTCGCCGCCGCCGCCTACGACGACGCGACGCGCCTCGCCGAGGCCCTCGAAGCCGCCGGCATCACCGTGCACCTGTTCGAGGACGAGGACGAGACGCGGCCCGACAGCGTCTTCCCGAACAACTGGTTCTCCACCCACGCCGGGGGCCGCATCGCGGTGTACCCGATGTTCGCGCCGAACCGGCGGCTGGAGCGGCGCACCGACGTGCTCGAGCTGCTCAAGGCGAAGTACCGGGTGCAGGAGGTCATCGACTACTCGGGTCTCGAGGTCGACGGCCTCTACCTCGAGGGCACCGGCGCGATGGTGCTCGACAACCTGAACCGCGTCGCCTACGCGGTGCGCTCGAACCGCGCCGACCCGATCGCGCTGGAGCGGTTCTGCACCGCGTTCGGATACGAGCCCATGGTGTTCGACGCATCACTGCGCGGTGTGCCGATCTACCACACCAACGTGATGATGTGCATCGGCACCGAGTTCGCGCTCGTCGGCCTCGACGCGATGACCTCACGCCGGGACGAGATCGCCGAACGTCTGGCGGAGCAGGGCAGGGAGGTGGTCGCCCTCACCGACGATCAGCTCGCCGACTTCGCCGGCAACGCGATCGAGCTGCACGGCACGCAGGGCCGGATCCTCGCGATGTCGGCGCGGGCGGAGGCGTCGCTGACCGCCGCGCAGCGCGAGGTCATCGAGCGGTCCGCCCGCATCCTCGCCGTCGACGTGCCGACCATCGAGCTGGAAGGCGGCTCGGTGCGCTGCATGATCGCCGGCATCCACCTGGACCGGCGGCCCGAGCCGCGCTGACCCCGCTCAGGTGACGTCGCGACGCCAGAACGTGGAAGCGCCCACCACCAGGAACAGGATGCCGTAGCCGGCCAGCACCAGACCGCCCTGCCACCACTCGAGGGCGTGGCTCTGGGTGCCGAACGCGCTGTAGAAGCTGGCGCCGACGAGAGCGTCGCTCGCCGCACCGGGCAGGAACCTCGCCACCGCCGCCAGCGGTTCCACGAACGCCGCCGCGGTGCGCACGATCGGCTCCACGAACTGGGTGAACGCCAGGATCGCGACGATCGAGGCCACCTGGTTCGGGATGAGCACCCCGATCCCGACACCGACCAGCGCCCAGAGCGCCATCGCGAGCACCATGCGGGCGACGAGCGTCCAGGTCTCCGGCCGGTCGAGCTGGGTGTCGGCACCGCCGGCGCCGAGCGCGAGCGCACCGAACCCGACGGTCGCGGCGGAGGCCGCGACCCCGTAGAGCGCACCGAGCAGCACCGCGACCGTGAGCTTCGCGACGAGCACCATCCAGCGGTGCGGGGTCGCCAGGAACGTCGTGCTCAGCGTGCGGTGCCGCACCTCGGACGTGACCGACAGCGCCCCCAGGATCAACGGGAAGACGAAGCCGGATGCCGTGGCCATGCTGTACACGATCGGCGCCACCTCGATGCCCGCGAGCGGGGTGCCCGCGGACTCCGGCGCCAGGGTGAGCGCGAGGGCGATGCCGGCCGCCCCGATGCCGACGTAGCCGGTGAGGATCACGACCAGCAGCCACCACATGCGGGTGGAGAACGTCTTCGAGAACTCCGCGCCGATCGCGCGGACGAGGGCGGTCACGGCTTCTCCCCCTCGGCGCCGTGGCCGACCAGGGCGAGGAACTCCTCCTCGAGACCGCCGCTGCCGCGGCGCAGTTCGCTGAGCGCGACACCCGCCGCGAGGGCGATGCGTCCCACCTCGGCCGAGTCGGCATCCACCGCCAGGCCGTCCGGCACCGGGCGCGGGGTGAGACCCGCCGCCTGCAGTGCCGCCGCCAGCGCCGCGCGGTCGGGCGCGTCGGCGACGGTGCTCGCACCCGAGCCGAGACCCTCGAGTGTTCCGACATAGCGCAGCCGGCCCTCGGCGAGGACGATGACGTCGTCCACCGTCTGCTGCACCTCGCTCAGCAGGTGCGAGCTGAGGAGCACCGTGCGTCCCTCGTCGGCGAGCGCCCGCAGGAAGCCACGCGTCCAGCGGATGCCCTCCGGGTCGAGGCCGTTGATCGGCTCGTCGAGTACCAGCACGCCGGGGTCGCCGAGCAGTGCGGTCGCCAGCGCCAGGCGCTGCCGCATCCCGAGGGAGTAGCCGCCGACCCGGCGCCGCGCGTACGGCGTCACGCCGACCGTGTCGAGCACCTCGGCGACACGGGAGCGCGGGATGCCGCCCGCGAGCGCCACCGCGGTCAGGTGCGCCCGCGCGTCACGGCCCGGATGGAACGTGGCCTCGAGCGCCGCGCCGACCTGCCGCACCGGATCGCGCAGCGACGCATACGAGACGCCGTCGATCGTCGCCCGGCCCGAGGTCGGGGTGACCAGCCCCAGCAACGCGCGCAGGCTGGTCGACTTGCCGGCGCCGTTCGGTCCGAGGAACCCGGTGACCCGCCCCGGTTCGACCGTGAAGGTCAGATCCCGAACCGCGTCGACGTCGCCGAACCGTTTGCTGAGACCCTCGAACCTGATCGTCGCGCCCGCCATGCGTCCAGGGTATCGACCGCGCGCCGGTACCCTCTCGGCATGGCACATGAGTTCACCGTGGAGTTCGAGGAGCAGGACGGCGGCCCCGAGCCGGCGCTGCGCGAACGTTTCGGCGTCGCGGCCGCGCACCGGCTCGTCAAGCTGGAGGCGACCGGGCGGCCCTACCCGCAGGCGGGCGACGTCTTCGACATCCTGGATGCGTTCGAGGGCCCGTACGTCTGGGAGATGACGGACGAGCAGCTCGAGGCGACCCCGCCGACGCAGATCGACGTCGAGGTCGTGAGCGTCGACCCGGTGCAGGATGCCGGGTCCGGCCCGGTCACGGTCGTCGCGCGGGTGCCGTTCTAGGCGCCCATCCGTCGCACTCTGCGGTTCTGGACCGCGGATGACCGCAGTTTGCGACGAATGAACGAGGGTGTGGACCGCGCCGACGAGGCCCGGTGAGACACGGCAGGGTGGGCCGGTGCGTCCGCCCCGCCCGATCGATCCCATGCTCGGAGACGCGTTCCGGGTCTCCGAAGCCCTCACTCGCGGCACCACTCCGGCCCGACTGCGGACCCGGGACCTGAAGCGCCCGTTCCACGGGGTGCGGACTACGCAGGAGCTCGATCGCGTCAGCGCGTACGTGCCGCTCCTCAGGCCGGGGGACCGCTTCAGCCATACGACAGCGGCGTCGATCTGGGGAGCGCCGCTCCCTCTCCTCGACGACGGCAGGATCCACGTCACCGCGACCCGGGCGCAGCGCCCGCGCGCGACGGGGTGCGTGGGGCACGAGTCCACCGATCCGGCGCTCATCGTGCGGTCGGGTGTGCCGGTCTCCACGCCGGCGCAGATGTTCGCGGAATGCGGAAGCGTGCTGCAGCTCGACGAACTCGTGGCGGTGGCGGATCACCTCCTGCTGGATCCCCGTGTGCTCGACCCGCGGAATCTGCGGCCTCACGCCACGCGGGCCGAACTCCGGGAGCACCTGGATCGCATCCGTGCTCCGGGGGTGCGCCAGGCTCGGCGGGCACTCGCGCTCGCCCGCGAACAGGTCGAGTCCCCGATGGAGACCCGGCTCCGGCTCCTGCTCGAGCGCGCAGGGTTCTCCGCCCCGGAGTGCGGGTTCGAGCTGACGCGGCCGCGCGGCCGTTCGGTCGGATGGTTCGACCTGGCCTGGCCCGAGTCCCGTGTCCTGGTGGAGTACGACGGCGACCAGCACCGGGCGTCGACGCGGCAGTACGAGAAGGACATCCGGCGATTCGACGATGCCGCGGAGCTCGGGTGGCGCGTCGTCCGGGTGCGCAGCCGCGGCATCCTGATCTCGCCGGCGGACACCGTTGCGCGGGTCGCCCGTGCTCTCGGCGCTCATCCGTCGCACTCGGCGGTTCTGCGCCGCGGGTGACGGCGGTTTGCGACGGATGGAAGGCGCCCATCCGGCATGGAAGGATGGAGGCGATGATCGACTCGGTTGAGAACGCCGCCGCCACTCCCGAGCGCGAGCAGCCCTACGCGGCCCTCGGACTGAAGGACGACGAGTACCAGCGCATCCGCGACATCCTGGGTCGTCGTCCCACGAGCGGCGAGCTCGCCATGTACTCGGTGATGTGGAGCGAGCACTGCTCCTACAAGTCGAGCAAGGTGTGGCTGCGGCAGTTCGGGCAGAAGGTCAGCCCCGAGATGACGAAGAACCTCATGGTCGGCATGGGCGAGAACGCCGGGGTCGTGGATATCGGCGAGGGCTGGGCGGTCACCTTCAAGATCGAGAGCCACAACCACCCCAGCTACATCGAGCCGTTCCAGGGAGCGGCGACCGGTGTGGGCGGCATCGTCCGCGACATCATCTCGATGGGCGCCCGCCCGGTCGCGGTGATGGACGCGCTGCGCTTCGGTGCGATCGACCATCCCGACACCGCCCGCGTGCTGCCCGGCGTGGTCAGCGGCATATCGTTCTACGGCAACTGCCTCGGACTGCCGAACATCGGCGGAGAGACCTGGTTCGACCCGGTGTACCAGGCGAACCCCCTCGTCAACGCTCTCGCCGTCGGGGTGCTGCGTCACGAGGACCTGCACCTCGCCAACGCCCGGGGCGTCGGCAACAAGGTCGTGCTGTTCGGCGCGCGCACCGGGGGCGACGGGATCGGGGGCGCCAGCATCCTGGCCAGCGACACGTTCTCGGAGGGCGGCCCGACCAAGCGGCCCGCCGTGCAGGTGGGCGACCCGTTCGCCGAGAAGGTGCTCATCGAGTGCTGCCTCGAGCTGTTCGCCGGCGACCTCGTCGAAGGCATCCAAGACCTGGGTGCGGCGGGCATCTCGTGCGCGACGAGCGAGCTGGCGAGCAACGGCGACGGGGGGATGGCCGTCTCGCTCGACGAGGTGCTGCTGCGCGATCCGTCGCTGACGGCCGAAGAGATCCTGATGTCGGAGAGCCAGGAGCGCATGATGGCGATCGTGCGCCCCGAGAAGCTCGACGGCTTCCTCGCCGTCACCGGCAAATGGGATGTCGAGACCAGTGTGCTGGGCGAGGTCACCGACACCGGGCGGCTGGTCATCACCTGGCACGGCGAGACCATCGTCGACGTCGACCCGCGCACGGTCGCGGTCGACGGGCCCGTGTACGAGCGGCCGGTCGCCTACCCCGCCTGGCTGGATGCCGTGCGGGCCGACAGCGCCGCGCACCTGCCGCTCACCACCGGCGCCGAGCTGCGCGACCAGGTCGTGACGCTGATGTCGAGCGCGAACCTGGCCGACAAGTCCTGGATCACCAACCAGTACGACCGGTACGTGCTCGGCAACACCGCGCTCAGCTACCCGGACGACGGCGGGATGGTGCGGGTCGACGAGCAGTCCGGGCTCGGTTTCGCCGTGGCCACCGACGCCAACGGCCGGTACTGCTATCTCGACCCTCGCGCGGGCGCGCAACTCGCCCTCGCCGAGGCGTACCGCAACGTCGCCGTCACCGGCGCCACCCCGGTCGCGGTGAGCGACTGCCTGAACTTCGGCAGCCCCGAGAACCCCGAGGTGATGTGGCAGTTCTCGCAGGCCGTCGAGGGTCTCGCCGACGGCTGCCTGGAGCTCGGGATCCCAGTGACGGGTGGCAACGTCAGCTTCTACAACCAGACCGGCGATGTGCCGATCCACCCCACCCCGGTGGTGGCGGTGCTCGGCACCATCGACGACGTCGCGCGGCGGGTGCCGTCGGGCTGGCAGGACCCCGGAGACAATGTCTACCTGCTCGGCACCACGGCCCTCGAGCTCGACGGCTCCGCCTGGGCGGGGGTCGTGCACGGCCACCTCGGCGGACGCCCGCCCGCCGTCGACCTGAAGCGCGAGAAAGAGCTGGCGTCACTGCTCGCCGCCGCCGCACACGAGGGCCTGTTCAACGCGGCGCACGACCTCGCCGACGGCGGCCTCGCCGCTGCCCTCGTGGAATCGTCGCTGCGATTCGGGGTGGGGGTGCGGGTGTTCCTCGACGACGTGCTGGAGCGCGACGGCATCGATCTCGCGACGGCGCTGTTCAGCGAGAGCGGCGGACGGGTGATCGTCGCCGTCCCGCGCGAAGAGGACGTCAAGTTCATGCGGCTCTGCGAGGGCCGCGGCTATCCGGTGCTGCGCATCGGCGTCACCGACGCCGGTGGCCCCGACGGTGCCGCGGTCGAGGTGCAGGGCGCGTTCACCATCCCGCTGGAGGAGCTGCGCGCCGGGTTCCGGGCGCCGATGGCGGAGGCGTTCGGGCCGGTCGTCGGGTACTAGCCGCTACCCGGCGACCGTGAACCGCACGCCGGTGAGCTCCTCCGCGAGCTGCCACAGCTTCGCGCCGAAGGCCGGGGACGCGCTCGAGGGGGCCGGAGCGAGGGGAGCCGGAAGGCCGCGCAGGGTGGCGAAGGTGGGGCCGTAGAACGTGCCGCCGACGGCATCCGGATCGGTGGCCGCCCGGACCGTCGGCCAGGCGCCCTGGTCTTTGCCCTGCCCGACGAAGGAGAACAGCGCGATCTCGGCGACGCGTTTCGAGCGCGGCTGATCGGTGATCCCGTGGCGCTGCGCCGCCAGGCCGGTGACCGCGAAACCGGGATGCGCGAGGAGCGACAGCCGTTCCGACCCGGCGTCGCGCAGCCGACGGTCGAGCTCGAAGGCGAAGCCGTGCACCAGGTGCTTCGAGAACGCGTACGCCCGGAACCCCTGGTACCGCCGCGTGGAGAGCAGGTCGTCCGCATCGAGACGCACCATGCGCGTCGACTGCGAGCCGAGGCCGATCACCCGGCCCCGCGGGGTGAGCGCGTCGAAGAGCCGCGCGGTCAGGGCGAAATGCCCGAAGAAGTTGCCGCCTGTGACCAGCTCGATGCCGTCGTCGGTGACGCGCCGCGTGGACGGCGGGATGACGAGGCCCGCATTGTTGATCAGGCCGTCGAGCGGTGCGAAGTCGCGCATGCGGGTGGCGGCCCTCGCGATGCTGTCGAGCGAGGTGAGGTCGAGCGGCACGAACACGAGGGATGCCTCGGGCACCTGGGCGCGGATCGCCGCCATCGCGATGGCCGCTTTCTGCGCGTTCCGGGCGGCGATCACGACCCGCGCCCCCGCGCGTGCGAGCTGCTCCCCGGTGAAGTAGCCGATGCCCGCCGTGCTGCCGGTGACGACGAAGGTCTTGCCCTCCTGCGACGGGAGGTCGTGGGGGGAGTAACCGCCGCCCTGAGTAGGCGGCACGCCGTGTCGAAGGGTCACTGCTCGGTCGTGGGGATCGACGCCGTCGCCATGCGCTCGTGGTGGTGGATGACCTCGGCGACCACGAAGTTGAACCACTTCTCGGCGAACGCCGGATCGAGCTGCGCCTCTTCGGCGAGGGCGCGAAGCCGGGCGATCTGGGTGCGTTCGCGCTCCGGGTCGGAGGGCGGCATCCCGTGCGCGGCCTTCAGCCGGCCCACCTGCTGGGTGAATTTGAAGCGCTCCGCGAGCAGGTGGACGATCGCCGCATCCATGTTGTCGATGCTGAGCCGGATGGCGGCGAGCTGCTCCGCCACGTCGGGGTCGATCGGCGCGTCAGCCATAGGCAGAGACTAGCCGAGCCGGGAGTAGACAACCCGGTCTGTCCCCACAATTCGGGGGTCATGAATCCTGCTCGGGGGGTTTCCGCGAGGGTGAGGGAGCGGGTTAATGGAGAGCAGTCGTACGCGCCGCGCCTCTCAGCCGGCGACCCGCCGTACCGACACGTGGGGAACTCTGTGGTGGGCCCATGTCGGTCATCCCCAGGAGTACCCCGATGCCCAAGGCTCTGCACCATGCGATCCCGATCGCACGCGGCCCGGTCGCCCCCACGTCATTCAGCGCCCCCGATCGCGACACCCGGCTGACCATCGTCCCCGACCTCCCGCTGGTGCCCGTCCGCGCGGTGGTCGCCGCCGCGCTGCGCGCCGACACCATCGACCGCGACATCGTGTGGGTCGACCTGCCGCCCGCGCCCGCCGACGACCGCGCCTCGTGGGACGCGATCCGCGATGCGCTCGCCGCGGCATCCGGCACCGCCCTCGCCGGCGATCCCGACGCCGCCGTCGTCGACCACGTCGCGGCGCTGAAGCGTCCGCTGCTGCTCGCCCTCGACATCCGGCCCGAGGTGTCGCACGAACTCGACGCGGGCCTGCTCGGACTCCTCACCGCCGCCCCGAAGCTGTCGATCGTCGCGATCTGCCCCGGGCGCCGCATGCTCGAGGTGATGGGACGCGCCGAGCACGGCGCCCAGCTGGTCTCGGCCGCGTCGCTCGTCGTGGAGGCGGACGGCATGCGCGCCTTCGCCGGAAAGCTCGGCGTTCAGCTGACCGAGGAGGACGCGATCGCGCTGGCGCACTCCCCGATGATGCTGCCGGATGTGCTGCCCGCCGTCGTCGCCTCCGCCAGCCTGGAGGAGATGGAGACCCAGGGCGACGCCGTGTCATACCTGCTCGACGAGTGCGAGAACTACCTCACGATGCGCTTCCGCGCCTCGTCGGACGACTCGGTCACCGGGCTGCTGCCGCTTGCGGTGCCGTCCACGCTGACCGGCGAGATCCTCGAGCTGGTGGCCCCCGCGATCGCGGCCCGCACGCCGCTCGACCGCGCCGCCCAGTCGCGCATCGTGATCCGCGAGCCGGATGCCGGCGACGCGCGCTACCGCATGGAGCCGATGCTGCGGCGCGTGCTGATCCTCGAGCTGAAGCTGCGCGACCCCGCGCTCGCCCGGCGGCTGAGCTCGTCGCTCGGCGAGCATTTCCGCGAGCGCGGCGAGGTGTTCGAGTCGATCGCCCACTTCTCCGACGCCGAAGACTGGGATGCCGTCATCGAGACCCTCGACGGCGAGATGTTCCGGTTGCTCGCCGAGGATCCGCTGCGGGTGCACGACGCGATCCTCGCTCTGCCCCGCAAGGTGCGCGACGAGAACCCGCGCTTCACGCTCTGCCTCGAGGTCGGCTGGCAGCCCCGCGAGGGCCTCGCGCAGGCGTACCTGACGATCGCCCGGCGCGCCGCCGGTATCTTCGGGCGCCTGCCGCAGCAGATGTCGCCGTGGGACCAGTTGCACGTACTGCTCATCAAGACGATCGTCTTCCGGCTCAAGGGCGACTTCGCGGCCGCCCTCGACGCGGCACACGAGCTCGACGCCCTGCTCGACGACGACGACGACATCGCCGGCCGGCCGATCGGCACGCTCGCCGAGGCCCACTACCAGTCGGGTCTGACCCGGATGCTGGGGCTCGATCTGGTGGGCGCCCGCGAGTCGTTCACGCGGAGCTTCACACTGACGCAGAACCGCGGCGAGTCGGCGGAGAAGCTCGCCGAACGCGCGGCGGAGGCGACCGCGCTGGTGCGCGCCCTGGAGGGCGAGACCGATCACGCATCCACCTGGCTGGCGCTCGTCGCCGAGGAGTCGCTGGGGACTGCCGGCCTGGTGGCCCATGCCCTCATCGCGATGGGCCGCATGGAGCCGACGGCCGCACGGCACTGGATCGCGCTGCTCGCCGACCCGGCCGGACACGACGAGCTGTGGCCGTTCGTGGTGCACGCCTCGAACCGCTACGGCCTCTACTGGGGCGACCCGGTCGAGACGGACAGCGCCCTCGACCGCACCTGGGCCGAGCACGGCGAGCAGCTCGTGCAGGGCTCCACGGCGCAGGTGCTGCTCACGAGCGACGCCGCCGATCTCGCACTCCTCCTGGGGCAGTTGTCCCGCGCCGAGGCCGCGCTCGATGCGGTGCCGAGCCGGAACACCTGGATCGCCGTCCCGCGGGCGCGGCTCGCGCTGCTCGGGGGGAACCCGAAGCACGCGCTCCTGTTCATCCTCGAGGGGCAGCGCCGCGGCCGCGTGGAGCGGTACGGGCAGCTGGATCTCGCGGTGCTGCGCGCCGCGGCGGAACTGGCGCTCGGCCGCGAGGACGACGCCACCGCATCCCTGCTGCGCGCGGTCAATCAGGCGGAGAAGTCGGGCGTGATCGTGGCCTTCCACCTGCTGCCGCACCAGACGCTGCGCGGGCTCGCCGACCTGTCGCCGGAGGCGGAGCAGTTCGTGCTGCGGCACCAGCTGGTCGGCACGAGCTACCTGGCGCCCTACACGGCGGTCGCGGGGGCGCTCAGCGAGCGCGAGCTGATCGTGCTGCGCGCGCTGGAGCCGGGTGCCACGGTGGAGCAGATCGCGAAGAAGCTGTTCGTCGCCTCGAACACGGTCAAGGCGCAGCTGCGCTCGATCTACCGCAAGCTGAACGTGTCGACTCGCACCGAGGCGCTGCTGGTCGCCGCGGAGCTCGGGCTGCTCGACGCGGACTCCCGCACCGCGTAACCGGCGCGGTCAGTCGGCGTCGAGGGGCCGCAGCACGGTGTCTTCGAGGCGGTTGTCGAGCACGGACTCGAGTTCCCGCTTGTCGTGCGCCAGCTGTTCGCGGATACTGACGGCCAGCCGCTGCTGCTCGCGCATCAGGCGCTCGTGCGCCGCGCGCTCCAGGTCGCGGGCGCGCAGCTCGTAGCTCTCGCGGGCCTGACGCTCCGGGTTCGGCGCCGTGTCGGTGACCGCGGCGGCGCGCGCGGCGCGCACCTCCACCCGCGGCAGGCCGCCGATCTCGCCGAGCAGGCTGCCCACCACGGGCACGGCCCGGGTCTCGGCATCCTCCGCCGGCGGCGTCTCCGCGGTGGGGTCGTCGTCGGGCTCGTGGCCGGCCGGCAGCGGCTCGTGCGCGAGCGGCGGCACCGGCACGGGTCCCGTACGCGGACGCACCTCGACGAATTCTGGCTCGGGCTCGGCCGCCTCGCGAGCCGCCTCGACCGCCTTCGGCGGCACCGTCGACCCGGGGCGCGGCAGGATGTGCCGGATCGGCGGCGGCACGGTGGCCGCCTCGACGACCTCGCGCTGCACCTTGATCGAGACGGTGTTCACGACGGTGCCGGTGATCTGCGGCTCCGGCGTCTTGCCCGCCGTCCCGGGCTTCGGGGCCGGGGCGGAGGCGTATGCGCCGGTGAGCCGCTGCGCGAACCGAGACGGGTCGGGGGCGAACCGGGATGCCGGACGCGGCGCGTCGGGCTTCACGACGATGGGGCGCTCCACGACCTCCGGGGCGTCGAGGTCGGGCAGCTGAGCTCCCGCGCGCTGCTCGGCGGCGGTCGCGATCGGCAGTGCCGCGAACGCCGAGTCGAGGTCGCGCGCGCGGCCGAGGGTGTGGTCGATCTCGGTCACCCGATCGGTGGATGCCGTGGCCGGCTCGGGCGCGACCCGCGGCGCGGCCTTCGGCGTGGGCCCGGTCTTCTCGGTCTGTGCAGGGGTCACCGGCTGCGTCACCCGGCGCGGGGTGCGGTCGGAGCGCGGCGGCGGGGCAGCGGGCTTCTCGGCAGCGGGAACGGCCGAGGTCGCGGGGGCGCTCACGCGGCGCCCGCTCGTGCGGGCGCTGCGGGGTGCCGCCGGGTTCGCGGAGGGCGTCGGCGCGGTGACCGGCTTCGGCAGCGGGTCGGCGAGGTGCGAGGGCTCGGTCTTCGGCCGCACGGCGACGGCGGCGGTCGCGGCCGGCTTCGGGGCGGGCTTCCGGGCGGGGGTCTCGACAGGCTCGACCGCCGGGGCGCGGGTCTCGACAGGCTCGACCACCGGCGTCGGCTCGACCACCGGCGTCGGCTCGACCACCGGGGCGGCCTCGACCACCGGGGCGAGCTCGCGCAGGATCGGCTGCGGCGGCGACGCCTGCGGGGCACGGCCCGCCACGGGTCGCCGGGTGCGCGTGAGCACGATGCCCAGCGGTTCGCTGCCACCGGCCTCCAGCAGGGCGAGGGCGTCATCGAGACGCGGGCGGGTGGTGTCGCCCTGGGCGACGATGAGGAGGGTCGATCCGGTGAGCGCTCCGAGCACGGCGGCGTCGCTCGCGACGGCGATCGACGGGGCGTCGATGAGCACCACCTCGAAGCGGCGGGCCAGCTCGGCGAGCACTGTCCGCATCCGGGGCGTGGCGATCAGCTCGCCGGCGTTGACGGCGGCGGGTCCGGCCGGCACGACGGTGAGGCCGGGGGTTCCGGAGCCGCGGAGAACGGCCTGCAACTCGGTGCGCCCGGACAGCAGCCCCGACAGACCCGCGGATGCCTGGAGCCCGAACAGCTCCGACAGCGCGGGGCGGCGCAGGTCCGCGTCGACGACGACGACGGAGGTGCCGGTGTTCGCGATCGCCATCGCCACATTGGCCGCCGTCGTCGTGGTGCCCTGCCGACGGGCGGCGGCGGTGAGCACGAAGACCCGGCGGCCGTCGCGTTCGCGCAGCAGGTCGAGGTGTGCGCGCACCGCGCGGAACGACTCCGCGCTCGCGGTGCGGGAGCCCGCGCGCGCCGCCAGCGGGGTGGTGCGCAGCCGGCGGTCGGAGACGACCGCACCGACCACGGGCACGTCGGTCACCCGCGCGACATCCCGCGGGCTGCGGATGCGGCGGTCGACCGCCTCGCGCAGCGATGCGGCCAGCAGGCCCAGGGCGAGACCGAGCACGCCGCCGACGAGCAGCATGAGCGCTCCGGCCGACGGGTTCGGCGAGGAGGGCAGGGCCGCCTGCTCCAGGTTGACGACGCGCACCGGCGCGGTGGGGACCGTGATCGGCACGACGGTGCCGTCGGGCAGCCGCGTGACCGACGGGCTGGGGGCGGGCACGGCCGCGGTCGCCCCCGGGGTCGGAGTCGGCGCCACCGTCGGCGTCACCCCGGTGGTGGTCTCCAGCTGGTCGGCGACCACCCGGGCGAACGAGCTGCTGATCGCGTTCGCGATCGCCTGCGCCTCCTCCGCGCTCGACGCCGTGGCGGTGATCTCGATGACGAGGGTGTTCGGGGGCGCGACCACGCTGATCCGGCGCGTCAGCTCGTCGACGGTGGTGTCGAGCTGCAGCTCGTCGATCACCGGCTGCAGAACGAGCCCGCTCGAGGCCACCAGCACGTACGAGGCGATGCGTCCCTGGCTGATGCTGAGGTCGCCCTGCACCTTGTTCGTCAGGAGCTCGCGCGAGGTCGACGACCAGCTCGGACGCTCCATGCTCTGGGCGACGTACCCGCCGCCGAGGCCGATCAGGAGCCCGATCAGGATCAGCACGACACCGCGGCGCAGAACGCCGAGGTACTCGTGGATGTCCATTGGGGGCATGGCTCCGAATGCGGGTGAGCGGGTTGCCGGGCAGGCGGGTAACTGACCGGATCGGAGCCTCCGTGGGGGGTCGGAGATTCCTCTGGGATAAACCTAGGGAACGCGGGCCTCGCGTGACCCGGCCGGGCTGACTAACGGCTCAGGGTTGTTGCGGGTTAACTCCGGGGTTAACCGCCCGAACGCGGCCCTCACGGCGAGCAGCTGCCAGGCCGTCATCGCGAGGTTCCCGAGCGCGACGACCCAGGCCGCGAGCTCAGGATGACCGGAGGCCTCGGTCGCCAGCAGCACCGCGAGGGTGACCGGTACGCCGACGACGGCCGCGAGCGCGACGAGCCGCACCCGGCCCGCCATCAGGGCCACGGTGCTGACGAACGACGACGAGATGTAGAGGGTGGTGATCACCCCGAACGCGATCGCCGACCCGGTCGGGTAGCCGATCTGACCGTGCGCGAGCAGCTCGGCGGCGGTCGGAAGCAGCAGCGTGTAGGCGATGCCGGAGGCGATCGCGATGGCGGCCGTCGCGGCGCCGGCCAGCCGCGTGCGCCGGGAACGCTCGTCGCCCATCGCGGCCGGCACCCAGCCCTGGAACATCTGCAGCAGAGGCGAGACCGCCATCCCGACGAACTTGGCGAGCCGGTCGGCCAGCACGAACGCGGGGAGCAGGGCGGGGGCGGCGAGCGCGACGATGGCGAGCACGGCGGGGGTGAACGCCGCCATCAGCCCGGTCGCCACGATGCCATGCCGCTGCTCCAGGAGGCTGGCCGCGATCCGGTCGGGACGGGCGGCGGCGCGGTAGTCGAGCCCGTGCCCGCGCAGGATCACGAGGGCCGACGCTCCGAGCGCGACGATGCTGCCGAGCAGCTGCGCGACGGCGAAGAGCAGCAGGTCGCCGGTGACGGCGAGGAGCACGGCGCCGAGCAGCGTGCCCGCGACGCGCGGGACGGTGTCGAGCGCCAGGAAGCGGCCCGCCCGGCCCTCTCCCACGAAGAACCAGTTCGCCGACGCCCCGGCCAGGGTCATCGCGACGCCGGCGACGTAGGCGACGAGCTTCTGATGGGGAACGATCGCGATCGTCACCAGCAGCTGGGCGAGCAGCACTGGCGCGAGCAGCACCAGCCGTGCCAGCAGCGAATCCAGGAACATCGCCGGGCGACCGCGGGCGGGAGTGCTCGCGACGGTGACCGGTCCGGTGAGACCCCAGCCGAAGATGACGACGACGGCGAAGCTCGCCCCGATGGCCTGACCGGTCGCCATCGACGCCCAGTGATCGGCCCCCGCGATGCCTGTGACGATCGGGATGGTGACGAGGCTCATCGCCCCGTTCAGCACCGTGCTGACACCGAACAGCCCGACCGCCCTGCGGGAGCTCATGCGCGGGAGCCGACCGTGACGCGTGCGGCGGGCATGGTCTCGTCGAACAGCCAGACGATGTCGGCAAGCGCCCTGGCCTGCAGTGCGTCCCCGAACATCGCGTGGTCGCCCTCGTCGTAGGCCGCCACGTGCAGGTCGGCGCCCCGCTCCCGCAGCCGGGCCACGGCATCCCGGCCCCGGTTGTTCTCGAAGGTGGCGGCGTCCTCCGGCGGCATGAGCAGCGCGATCGTGCCGCCGCGGCCGGCCGGCGCGCGCAGCAGGGTGGTCGGGTTGTTGAACAGCTGCGACGGCGCGAGCAGACGCCACAGCCAGTTCGGGATGCTGTCGCGGATCCGCCCCTTGAGTCCTGCGATCCGCGGTTCCACACCCCCGGTCTCGAGCACCAGGCGGGCGTAGGCGTCGGGCTCCATCGGCTCGGTGCGCCAGTAGTTCGGTCCGACGAGGACGGTGAGACGCGTGGGATGCGTGGCGGCGACGCGCGCCGACGACCAGGCCCCCGCGCAGATGCCGACCAGGGCGAGCGGCGACTCGTGCAGCTCGTCGACGAACGCCTCGGCATCCTCGACCCAGGCCTCGGTGAGCACCAGGTTCTGCTCGCCGGGGACGACGACGGTGCTGTCGCCGGTGAGCCGGCGATCGAACCGGATCGCGCGGAAGCCGCGGGCGGCGAGATCGCGGGCGATGCGCACCTGGAAACGGCCGGCGCTCACGCGATGCTCGGCGGCGGCCGGCTGCAGCAGCACGGTGCCCCGCCGCCCGTCGCCCTCGGCGGCGACGGTCTCGATGGCGAACAGCCGCTGGGCGGTGCGGCGGCTGAGGCGCTCCACGATGCGGTCGCCGTCGGGCGTGCGGCCGACCTCGACCTCGGTGCGCGGCGTGAGCCGGAACGGCCGCCGGCCGGCGGGGAAGGCGGCGTCGAGCCAGTCGACGATCGTCTCGACGACGGGGACCGGGATGGCGGCCACGGCGCTGGAGACGTCGAGCAGCTCCTCCTGCCCGGTGACCCGGCGCACGTCGGCGCGGTCGCCCAGCGCGGGCACCTGCGCCGCGCTGGCCCGGGCGAGGACGAGAACCGGCGCGTCGATGCCGGCCAGCGTCTCCTCGTCGATGCGCTGCGCCGCGATCCAGTGCGCGACCTCGTCGTGCAGGGTCGTGGAGAGCACCGGGTTGGCACCGGCCGCCTCCGGCGCGACCACCAGGTCGCTGAGGGTGCGCTGGCGGCGCAGGAACCGCCGGCCCGAGAACGCCGGATCCCAGAGCACCAGCGCGTCGGCGCCGTCGCGGCGGGCGGCCTCGGCGGCGAGCAGGGCGCCGCTCGACAGCCCGAGCAGCGCGATCCGCTGCACGCCCGCGTCGCGGAGCAGCGCGGTCGCATCGGCAATCGATCCCAGCCAGCGGTCCACGGCATCCGGTCGCCCCGGATCGCCCACGGCGTCGCCCTCGCCCGCGTAGTCGAAGCGGATCGCGGCCATGCCTCGTGCTTCGAGTTCCTGGCCGAGGTAGCGCATCGCGCGGTACGCGTTGAACTGCTCGTAGCCGAGCGGGGGGCAGATCACGACGCCGGCGCGCGCGCCGCCCTCGGGAACGTGCACGAAACCCAGGGTCTCGGCGCCCTCCCGCCCGAACCAGGTGTCGATCACAGCGAGAGGCGCTCCCGGATGCCGGCGGGCCACGACGCGGTGTCGACCCCATGCGTGCGCAGCAGCGCGAGCACGGTGCGCTCCATGCCGAAGGCCAGGCACGACGCGTGTGCGACCTCGCCGTCGGGGGTGCGGATGCCGAAGGCCGCGGTGAGGTGGTCGCGCTGGCAGTTCGCCGACGCTATCGCGGTGCCCTCGTGCAGATCCCCGTAGATCGGCACGGTCAGCTCGATCTTCAGGTTCTCGCGCAGCTGGGCGCTCACCAGCATCCGGCCGGCGCGGCCGAAGAACGGGTCGTTGGCGGCGACCTGGGTCACCGGCAGGCCGAGGGATGCCAGGGTCTCGGTCGCCGTGTCGACCCAGCTGTCGCGGTACTCCTGCGCGCCGTCCGGGGTTCCGACGTAGACGAACTCGTGCATGCGGAACGACTGCATCCGCATCGGGTCGGGCGACGGCTCGTGCCGGAACCCGTAGCCGAGGATGTCGTAGACGCCGGGCTCGGTGACCCCCTCGAGCGTCGCATACAGCGGGTGGCAGATGGCGTTGGTGAGCACGACGTCCGACGGGGTGAGCCAGCCGTCCCAGCGTTCGCCGCGTTCGCGGGCGCCGAGCAGTTCGCGGTGCTCGCGATCTCCCGCCTCGAAGCTCGACACGATCCCCGACAGGTCGGGGAACGACGCGATGTAGTCGGTGCGCTCGAAGTCGGCACGGGGGTACACCGGCGGGAAGCGCAGCGCGGTCGCCTGCAGGGGGGCGGCCATCTCCAGCAGCACGGCGTCGAGTCCCGTGAGGATGCGTTCGAAGACGGCGGAGCGGCCGTAGATGCCGGGCGAGCTGGTCGCGATCAGCACGCCCGCATCCAGCAGCTCGAGGCGGAACGCCTCGCGTGCGCGGTCGAGCTCGGTGGGTTCGCTGAGCAGGGTCATCGGGTGCCCTTCGAGACGAGCAGCAGTTGCGCGGTGTTGGCGGTGATGCGGTCGTTGTGCACCATGACGGCGGCGCCCTGGGCGTCACGGAACAGGCGGGTCACGCTGAACGGGCTGTCGTTGCGGAACCCGGCGATGCCCGTGATCGACAAGGCGCGCGCGACGATATCGGCGACCGCGTTCGACGCCAGCACCTTCAGCGTGTTCATCCGGATGCCGAACTCGACCGCGCCGAGGGCGTCGCGGTTCTGCGCGATGGCATCGAAGTCGCGGGCGGCGGTGTCGACGAGGGTCTGCAGCGACTGCACCTCTGCCACCAGGGCGACCAGCGCGGTCGCTGCGGGCGGGATGCTGCCGATGGACTTGCGCGCGGCGGCACGCACCGACGCGCGGGCGGTGTCACCGGCGGCACGTGCCATCCCGAGCCAGACGCCCGCCCACAGGATGTGCGACACCGGGAGCATCGTCTCGGTCGAGATCTCGTCGTAGGCGACCGGCAGCACGGAGGTCGCGGGCACGTCCGCGCCCAGCTGGTACCCGAAGCTGCAGGTGCCGCGGAGACCCAGGGTGTCCCAGGTGCCGGTGCGCTCCAGGCGCAGCTCGTCGCTCCGGCAGGCGACCAGCACCTGATCGCTCGGGGCGCTGTCGGCGTCGCGCCTGGCCGTCACCAGGATCAGGTCGGCGTGCTCGCCGTAGGAGATGACGGGTGCGTTCTTCGCCACCCGGGCGCGGTCGCCGTCGCGATCGACGGAGCAGGTGCTCGAGCGGACGTCGCCGCCGATGCCGATCTCGGTGGTGGCCGACGCGAGCAGCAGCCCCTCGGCGGCGATCCGGGAGGCGAGCGCGATCACGGCGGGGGACCCGGCGGCGTGCCGGGTGAGGCACAGCACCTGGCTGTGGTGCATGGCGAAGATCATCGCCGTCGAGGCGCACGCCTCACCGAGGATCGCCGCGGCGGAGGCGAGCTGGGTGACCGTCGCCCCCTCGCCTCCCCACTCCATGGGGACCGAGACGCCGAGCAGGCCGGCGTCGCGGAGCGCGCCGACAGCCTCATGGGGGAAGCGTGCGGCGGCGTCGACGTCGGCCGCGTGCTGAGACGCGATCTCGGCGGCCGCCGCCGCACGCTGGTCGATGGTGAGGGCGGTCGCCGTCAGCTCGATGGTCATGTGCGCACTCCCAGCAGTTCGGTGACGGCCTCCTCGAGGCGCTCCACGGTGCAGAACGTCGACTTCGTGAGCAGCTCGTCGGGGAATTCGATGTCGAAGGCGTCCTCAAGCGCGAGCATGACGTTGACGCTCGCGTGCGAGGTCATGCCGGCGGCATAGAGGTCGTCGCCGGCGCCGAGGTTCGCCGCCGGGCCGGTGAGCCTGGCGTGGGTGTCGAGAACGGCCCGGATGCGTTCGCTGACGGTCATGCGACCTCCTCCCAGAGCGTGGGGCGCACGGCCGCCGCGACGGCGAGCCCGATGCCGCCGTCGTGGCTGAGCGAGATGTCGATGCGCTCGATCGCCTGTCGGGCGGCGAGCGCCCGGGCAGTGCCGCTGAGCACGACGTAGGGGGCGCCGCTCTGGGCGGTGCGGATCTCGATGGTGCGCCACGGCACGGCGTCGTCGCGGCCGGGCTCCAGAACCTTGAGCACGGCCTCCTTCGCCGCGAACCGGCCGCTCAGCCGGTCGACGTCGCCGGCGCAATCGTCGAGCTCCGCCGCCGTGAACACGCGGCGCAGGTAGCGCTCGCCGAACAGCTCGATGCTGGCGATCGTCTGGCTGACGGCGTGCACGTCGCAGCCGATCCGGACATCGGGCGCGTGTCTCGGGGCGCGTCGGGGGGTGCGCGACATGTCGATTCCTTCGGGCAGGGGGGTACCCGGGTCCACCGTAGGAGCGGGCGCCGCCGCGTGTCGCCGCCCTGACGTGCGAACCGCGGACCCGTCGGCAGGGTTAACGTCCGGGTTAAGGAACAGCCACGCGAAGCTGTCCTCCCCGGGACGCGCGCCGTACGGGATGGTCTGCTCGACGTCGACACCCATGGCGTCATCCAGCCCGCTATCCATGGCGCACCAGCTCCCGGGGGACGATGGCGGGCCGGGATGCGGCGGCGGCCGTCGCGGGCACGATGCATGCCGCGAGCGCGACCCAGATCAGCGGGGTGGAGAGATCGGGGACCGCGACGGCGCCCGCGGTGAGACCCCCGAGCAGCGCCCACACCGAGGTGAACTGCTCGCCTCGGGTGGCGCGGAGGATGGCGATGACGACGATCGCCACCAGGGCGACGGTGCCGGGGATGCCGATGCAGCTGACGACGAACAGCGGCAGGCTCGAGGGCCGGTTGCCCCCGAGACCCACGCCGAGGCCGAGCGTCTCCATGACCAGCTCGAGCGAGCGCTGGTTCGAGGCGCCGCGGGCGACGAAGCTGAACGACTCCTGCTTGGTCTGGACCATCCCGATCGCGTACGCGAGCACGGCGGGTACCTGCGTGATGCCGGCGGCCACCACCGCGAGCCCGCCCGCGTAGAGCAGGGGCCGCGCTTCGAGCCGGCGCGCGCGTGCGATCCGGGAGATCAGCACGACGGCGCCCAGGGCGGTGACGAGCGCCAGGCCGACCAGCGCGGTGCCCGAGCCGTTGGCCACGAACTCGACGGCGACGAGGCCGAGGCCGGCGGCGGCTGAGGCGCGCGCCCCCAGGGCCGGGCCCTCGCGGCGCATGAGCAGCTGCGCGCCGAAGTACCCGGCGGCCGCGGTGAGGTACATGCCGAGCACCGACGGCTCGTAGAACGTCCCGGCCGCCCGGCTGCCGTTCTGGTACGGCAGGCCGGGCATCGTCTGCACCAGCTCCAGCGGCCAGGCGGGGCCGGCGAGCAGACGTGCTCCGGCGAGCAGCACCGTCGCCCAGATCAGGACAGCCACGATGCGACGGTCGACGGGGAACAGGCGTCCCGCGGCCAGCAGGAACACGACCGCGATGGCCAGGTAACCGGCCTGGGCGGTGTTACCGAGGGTCGGGGCGAGCGGGGTGAGCGAACCCACCTGGACGTCGACCCCGAGCGACGGGTCGAAGACAGGCAGCCCGGCGAAGATGCGGGGTCCGGCGAAACTGATCACCGCGCCCCAGATCACGAGGGCGACCGCCAGCACGTCGGCGACCGACCGCGGGGGTGACACCGCATCCTGGGTCTCGCGGGGATGAGCCAGAGCCAGCAGCACCCGCGGGACGGCGAGCACGGCGAGCACCGTCACCGCCAGGTAGAACAGCGGGAAGCCCTTGTCGCCGATCAGCAGGCCGGCGGTCTGCGGGAACACCGCAGCGACACCGAGCACGTACTGCACCGCGCCGCGACGGAACAGCCATGCTGCGACGACCGCGGCGACCGTGATCACCCCGAGGACGGTCACGCCGTCACCTCACCCGCGTCCCGACCGGGCGGGCGGGAAGCCCCGCCCAGGTCTCACCGGGACCGGTGGAGTCCAGCAGCACGGCGTTCGCGCCGACGACGGTGCCGTCCGCGACGATCAGATCCTCGCCCGAGCGGAACAGGATCTTCGCCCCGGCCCCGATGGTCACATCGTTCCCGATGATCACCCGGCCACCCTCGGGGATGCTGCCCGCGGGCATGTGCGCGTCCCGCATCCCGATCACGACGCCGGGCAGGATGGTGACCCGCGCGCCGATCCGGGTGTCGCGGTGCACGACCAGGCCGACCGAGCCGTGCGCCAGCTGAATCGGCCCCTGCCACTCCACCGAGCGGGGGAACTCGACGCCGAGCAGCTTCAGCGCCAGGTAGGCGAGCCTGCCGATGCCGGGCAGGCGGGTGCCGTCGAGCAGACGGTCCTGCAGGCTCTTGCGGTGCCCCGGAATGAAACCGATCATCGGCGCACCTCCGCACGGGCGCCGGCGGCCGCATAGACGGCGTGCACGCGTTCCAGGTGACGGTCGAGGTCGAGCTCGGCCGCGAACTGTCGCGCCCCGGCGGCGAGACGCGCGCGCTCCACCGGGTCCATCAGGTGCAGCATGGCGGCGCGCAGGGCGGCCGGGTCGGCGCCGGTCAGGATGCCGGACACGCCATCCCGGACGGCCGGCGGCGCCGCGACCGTGGTGCTGATCACCGGCAGCCCGGCGAGTGCGCCCTCCGCCGCGGCGAGCAGGAAGATCTCGGGACCCGTGGAGGGCAGCACCATCGCGGAGGCCGCGGCCAGCGCGGTGTCGCGGCCGGTGGCATCCAGCCAGCCCAGCGCACGCACCGGAGCCGCGGCGACCGCTGCGGCGAGCGGGCCGGCGCCTGCGATCCACAACTCGGCGCCGGGGATGCCGTCGCCCCACGCCTCGAGCAGCTGCGGCACGCCCTTCGTCGGCAGCAGCTTGCCGAGGAAGAGGAACACCACCGGACCGGTGTCCGTGCCGCGGCCGGACCGTGCCGCGCCGATGCGCCAGCCGTGCGGCACGACCTCGGACGCCGGGACGCGCAGCCCCCACGCCCGGTGCCGCTCGCGCAGCTCCTCCGACGGGAAGATCAGCCGCGCCCGCTCGACCGCGCGCGATGTCACCCGGGTGCGGAGCCGCTGCACGAGCGGCGGCCGCACCGCGACCATGCCGCCGCGCAGCAGGCTCGACCGCGTGTCCACGAGCGAGTAGTCGTGCACGGTGACGACGACCGGGGCCGTTGTCGACCGCAGCAGCCCGGCGCCGAGGCCGGCGACACGGTGGGCGTGCACCACATCCCAGTCACGCGCGAGAACGCGCCGGAGTGCGCGCGGGGTGCGGATGCTGTCGAGCAGGTCGAGCGCGTGGAAGAGCAGCGCGGCGGGCCGCGACCCGCGCCGGTCGGGCGGGTAGGGCCGGCGCACCGGGGTCACCTCGACGGAGACCCCGTCGGCGAGCAGCCGGGCGACCACCGGGGCGGATGCCCAGCCGGTCACCACCGCGACCTCATGACCTGCCGCCGCCTGTGCGCGCGCGACCTCGACGACATACTGCTCGGCCCCGCCCAGGGGCTCGAGCAGCGAGCCGATCACGTGCGCGACCTTCACGACAGCATCCACCGGCCGTCCGTCAGCGGCACCGGGGCGTCGGTGGCGAGCTCCAGCAGCACCTCGGCGGTGCGGTCCCACGAGAAGCGGGCGATGTTGCGGCGGCCGCTCGCGACGAGCCGTTTGCGCCCCTCCGCGTCGAGCTCGCGCACCCTGCGCACCGCATCCTCGGGCCGGGTCGGATCGAAGTATACGGCGCCCTCGCCCGCCACCTCCGGGATCGACGCCCGGTCGGAGGCGATCACCGGGCAGCCGAGCGCCTGCGCCTCGACGAGCGGCAGGCCGAAACCCTCGTACAGCGACGGGAACACCAGCGCCCGCGCGTTCTTCAGCAGCAGGGCGAGCTCCCCGTCGCTCAGCCGGCCCGCGAGATGGATGCCGGGGGCGTCGAGCGGCGACTCCTGCGTGAACACGCGACGGCTCCCGGCGGCGCCGACCACGACCACGGGGATCCCTGCGGCGGCGAGCGCACGGGTCACCGGCGCGAGGTTCTTGCTCGGGGTGAGGTTGCCGACGCAGAGCACGTAGTCCTCGCCGGTGCGGGCGGCGAGCTCCCGGTCGAGGGTCACCTCGTCGGCCGAGGCGCGGGCCGCGTAGGCGTGCTCGTGGCCGTTCGGGGCGAGCGCGAACCGCGCCGGGTCGACGTCGAGCACCTCGGCGAGTTCGCGGCGGCTGAACTCCGACACCGTCGCGAGGTGGCGCGCCCGGCGCGACAGCACCCGGTACATCAGCGAGTACCAGAGCACGAACGCGCGCGAGAACGTCTTCGGGAACCGGGCGGGCGTGACGTCGTGCATGACGACGAGCTGGTCGCGCTTGATGAGGGGTGCGGGGCCGGCCAGGTTGAGCAGCATCGCGCCGCGCGCGTGCCATGGCAGCATCAGCTGCTCGAACACGATGCCGCGACCCCGGCAGCGGATCACCCGCGAGGCCGGCAGCCAGTCGGGCAGCACCGCGTCGCGCGGGACGACGACGCGTGCGGCCGGGTCGAGCTCGAGCACCCGGCGGGCGACCTCGCCTGCATAGCGCTGCATGCCGCTCGCCTGCGCGCTCAGCCATTTGCCGTTGATCAGAACCGCCTGCCGCGCGGACGGCTGGTACGCCGCGGTCAGGGCACGCGCCTGACGCTCGGGCGTGTTCTCGGCGAGCTTGCGCTGCCAGGCCGACAGGTTCGCGTGCCGCGCGGCCTCCCCGCCGTGCAGCAGCTGCTCGGCCGCCGCCGCCATCTGCTGCGGGGTGCTGAGACCGGGCGTCGCGATCGCGCCCGCCATGGTCGGCACCTCGCGGGCGAGCACCGGGATGCCGAGCTCGATCGCCTCGAGGATCGAGACCGGGAAGCCCTCCCAGCGTGCCGTGTGCAGGTAGACACCCGCCTGCCCGAGAGCCTTGTGTGCGTCGAATGACGGCAGCCAGCCGGTGGTGGGGATGCCGGCGCGCTCCAGGCGCGTGCGGGCGATGCGGTCGTCGCCGTCGCCGATCCAGCGCGCGTCGAGATCCGGGTGCCCGGTGCGCCGCAGGTGCAGCACCGTGGCCCGGAAGAAGTCGGGGTCCTTCTGCGCGCCGATCCTGCCCACCGCGACGACCCGGTTCGCATCCCGGTGCTCGAGCATCGCGAGGGCGGGCACCGTCGCGACGTTCGGCACGTAGACGACGCGGCGGGCGCCGAGCCGGGATGCGGCGCGCGCTTCACCCGGGGAGCATGCGGCGATCGTGTCCGTGTTGCGCGCCAGGACGCGCTCCACCATGCGGATCGCGAGCCGCACCGGCGGCGCGATGTCGCGGCGTTCGAACCCGAAGCAGTGCGGGCTGTACACCAGCCGCCGCGTCGACGAGCGACGCAGCGCGGTGCGCACGAACAGCCCGGCGTATGACGAGTGGGCGTGCACGACATCCGGCTGCACGGCGGCCACACCGCGCCGGACGGCCCGGCGGGCGGCGAGCGGCCCGGCGGGCAGCACACCCACGCTGGCGAAACGCTGCTCGTCCTCGGAGGCGAACTCCGCGCGACGGACGCCGCGCAGCAGGTGGTGCTCGAACTGCGGGGTGGCGGCGACGAACTGCAGCACGGCAGACCGCACGCCGGCGCCCCAGCTCTCCACGACATGCAGGACGACGGTCATCAGTAGGCTCCGTCCGCTCCGACCACGGCCCGTGCGGTGCGCAGCAGGATGATGAGGTCGTTGGTGATCGACCAGTTCTCGACGTAGTACAGGTCGAGCCGGATGGCGTCTTCCCACGAGAGGTTCGACCGGCCGCTCACCTGCCAGAGGCCGCTCATGCCGGGCTTGACGACCAGGCGCCGCCCGGCCTTGCTGTCGTAGAGGCGCACCTCGCCGTCGCGCTGCGGACGCGGCCCGACGAGGCTCATGTCGCCGCGGATCACGTTCAGCAGCTGCGGCAGCTCGTCGATCGAGTAGCGGCGCAGCACCTTGCCGACCCGGGTGACCCGCGGGTCGTCCTTCACCTTGAAGAGCGGCGTGCCGTCGGTGCCCTGCTCCGCCAGCAGTCGGGCGAGGTGGGCGTCGGCGTCGGTGACCATGCTGCGGAACTTGAGCATCGTGAACGGCTCGCCCGAGAGCCCGATGCGCTCCTGGCCGTAGAACACCGGCCCGCGCGAGCTGAGCTTGATGAGGATCGCCGTCACGAGGAACAGCGGCCAGAGCACCAGCAGCAGCCCGAGACCGAACACCAGGTCGAAGGCGCGCTTCGCGAACCGCTTGGGTCCGTCGTACGACGGGGTCTCGACGTGGATGAGCGGCAGACCCGACACCGGGCGGGTGTGGATGCGGGAACCGGCGACCCCGACGAGCTGCGGCGCGACGACGAGCTGCTGCCCCGGGTCGAGACGCCAGCTGAGGTCGTTGATGCGGCTGGACGAGACGTCCGACCCGACGACGATCACGGTGTCCGGGCGTGTGAGCGCGAGCACGTCGCCGAGGTCCGGTGCGCCGGGGACGTCGGTGATCGCCGTCGCCACGACGCGATAGCCGGCGTCGGTGCGGATCGCCAGGGACGCCTCCAGCTCGCGCACGCTCGCCTCGCTGCCGACCAGCAGCACGCGGAACGACAGCTCCCCTCGGCGGCGGCGTGCGTGCAGCCAGCGGCGCCACAGCCACCGCGACAGGAGCAGCAGGAGCGTGCCCAGCGGGAACGCAGTGATCAGGTACCCGCGCGCGACATCCGTCTGGGTCATCGCGGCGATCACCGCGATCGTGCCGAACAGCCCGAGGGTGGCGTTGATGATGCGGCGGTACTCGGTCGAATCGGTGCCCAGGATGCGGCTGTCGCGCGTTCCCGCGACGGCCAGCGCCAGCATCCAGAGCACCACGAGAGCCACCGAGAACGTGACGTAGTCGACGCCGAAGTGGGATGCCGTGCTCACCTGCACGTGCTCGAGCCCGAACCAGAGGGTGTGCGTGCTGGCCGTCGCGAGCAGCACCACCACGATGTCGCTGACGGCGACGTAGCCCTGGAAGCGCCGCACCCAGTCGGTGGCGTGGGCCCGCACGCGCTGGACCGACCATCCCTGTGCTCCGGAGAGCTGCCAGGGGTAACCGCGGTCGGCGGTGTGCGTCACGGGGGCCGTCCTCACCCCACCGGCGACTACTGAGAAGGCGCCGGTGGGGTCATCGGGTTATCGGGGGACGCCGCAGCCGGCAGTCGGGTAAGGGCCGCCGGCGGGGGGTTGCGGCAAGGCCCAGGTTAGGAACGGCATGACCCCCGCGTCCCCCATCCGGGGGCCGCAAACGCGGGCAGTGTCCGGGGTTAAGTGACGGGTTAAGCGGCGCCGTGGAAGAGCACCGGCTGGTCCCCGTAGTCCGCCAGCCGCGCCTCGAGGCCCGCCTTCACGCCCGGCCACTCGTCGACCAGGATCGAGTACACCGCGGAGTCCCGCCACGATCCGTCGGCGCGGCGCATGTCGCGGCGGACGATCCCCTCGAACCGCGCACCCAGCTTCAGCATCGCGCCGCGCGACCGGTCGTTGCGGTCGTCGGCCTGCAGCTTCACCCGGCCGTACCCGCGCGAGAAGGCGAGACCGAGCATGAGCAGCTTCGTCTCCGGGTTCACCTGCGTGGCCCAGACCCGCGGGTCGTACCCGGTCCAGCCGATGTGCGCGTGCTCGCGCTCCTCGTCGAGGTCGCCGAGCGTCGACGCGCCGACGATCTCGCCGTCGTGCGGGCCGCCCGCGATGCGGACCACGAAGCGGATCGCGTTCGGCCCGACCCCATAGCCGGATGCCCAGACGTCGAACGCCTCACGGTCGCGCGGCATCCCGGCGGGGCCGCCCCCGTAGCCGCCGGCGAAGACCTCGGGATGCCAGAGCGCCCTGAAGAGGCCGGGCAGGTGCTCCGGCGCGAACGGCTCGAGGCGAACGAAACGCCCTTCCAGGACGGCGGGTTCGGGTCGGACGGCGGTCACGGTGCCAGTCTGGCATCCGCTAGCTTGTGGCCATGAGTTCGACCCCCAGGTACTGGACACCGACCGGCGGAGGCTCGCCCCGCCCGCCGCGTTTCGCCGGACCCGCGTGGCGCGTCCCCGGCGCCATCGTCTCGTGGGTGCTGTTCATGTTCGGCTTCACGCTGCTCTACCTCAGCGCGTCGATCCTGACGACGCTCGGCGGCTTCTGCGCCAGCGGCGGCCCGTATGAGATAGCGACGGAATGCCCCGACACGCTCATCTGGGCGTTCCCCGTCGGCTTCTTCGCGGTGTTCATCTCCTGGGCGCTCGCCTTCTTCTTCCAGAAGGGGTTCGCCGCCCCGGTGCTGGTGTGGGGCTGGCCGATCCTCTTCGTCGGCCTCGGGATCGGGTTCTTCCAGATGATCCCGCTCGGCGGGGTGTTCGTGGGCATCCTCTGCGGCACGCTCTTCGTGCTGATGGGCATCGCCCCCCTGATCTTCGAACTGCGCGCCGGACCCCGACGCGTGGTGCTGGGGCGCACCGACGTGCGCGACCGGCGGTTCACCGAGAAGCCGGGGGCTCCCCGCACGGTGTACGCGTTCAGCCGCATGGACGGCGAGACCGTCGAGCCGACAGCCGGCGACTGGCTGCTCAGCCTGGTCGTGTCGCTCGGGTCGATCGCGCTGGGTGCCGTGCTCGGCATCCTGGCGGTCACCCCGTGGGTGCTGCTGAGAGGCGCGCAGTGAAGCGGTTCGCGTCCCCGCTCTGGCGGGTGCTGGGATCGATCGTCTCGTGGCTGGTGTTCACGGTCTCGTTCTCGCTGCTCTACCTCGGCAGCGCCACCGTCATGGGTCTCGGCGGCTTCTGCGCCAGCGGCGGCCCGTACGTGATCGAGACCCAGTGCCCCGAGGCCGTGATCGCGTTCGTGCCGATCTCGATCTGGACCGGCATCGCCGGCGTCGCCATCGGCGCCGTCTTCGCACAGGGCTTCGGCACCCCGCTGGTCTCCTGGGCGTGGCCGGTGCTCTTCATCGGGCTCGGCATCGCGTTCCTCATCTCGTCGACGGTGCCCGGTGGCATCACCTTCCTGCTGCTCGGAGTGATGTTCGTGATCATGGGCGCGGTGCCGCTGGTGCTGGAGTTCCGTGCGAGCCCGCAGCGGCTGTTCCTCGGCACGACCAACGCGGCGGACCAGCGGTTCACCGAAGGCGACACCGCGAAATGGTCGCCGAGTCAGATGACGCACTACGGCGCGCGGGAGTCGGGCGCACCCGTCCCGGCGACCGGGGGCGACTGGGCGTTGTCGCTCGGCATCCTGGTGGTGACGGTGGGGCTCGGCCTCTACCTCGCCTGGCTGCTCTGGACCTCGGTCGCGGCGGGGTGAGCGAGGCCCAGAGTCCCGCCGCCGTGCCGAGTCGCACCGACGGCCCGGCCTGGCGCATCGCCGGCGCCGCCGGCGGGTGGCTGCTGTTCACGTTCTTCACGACGCTGTTCCTGCGCGCGGCGCTCGCCGTGCTGTTCCTCGGGGGCTACTGCGCCTCCGGCGGGCCGTACGTCATCGCCGTGGAGTGCCCGCGCGCGGTGGTGTTCGTGGTGCCGTGGTCGATCTTCCTGACGCTCGCCGCGGTGTTCGCGGGCACGGTCCTGCAGCGCGGCTTCGGCACCCCGCTGCTCTCCTGGGCGTGGGGGCTGGCGTTCGGGGCGCTCGGCATCGGGTCGATCGTCGGCGGCGTGATCGCCGGCGGGGTGTGGAACTTCATCGGCGGCGCGATGTTCCTGCTGTTCTCGATCCCGGTGCTGGTGTTCGAGTTCCGGCAGAGCCCGCTGCGGTTCTTCATCGGCGCGACGAATCTGCGCGAGCAGGGGTTCATCGTGCGCACCGGCGGACTGAAGCGGATGTTCCGCCGCAAGCCGAGCAAGCAGGACTACGTGCAGGAAGTGGAGGCGACCCTCGCGGATGGTGTCATCGCCCTGCTCAGCACCGTCCCGTTCGCGGTGCTCGGCGCCTGGCTCGGCTGGGTGACGTTCGACGCGCTCGGCTAGCGGTGATCGAGTGCCGGCACAGCCGGTGTATCGAGATCAGCCGAGCAGGTCGTGCCGCACCACGATCGCGTCGCGCCCGGGGCCGACGCCGATTGCCGACATGCGCGAGCCGGACATCGCCTCGAGCGCGAGCACGTACTCCTGCGCGGCCTTCGGCAGCTCGCCGAACTCGCGTGCCCCGGTGATGTCCTCGTCCCAGCCGGGCAGCTCCTCGTAGATCGGCACGGCGTGGTGGAAGTCGGTCTGGTTCACCGGCACCTCGTCGAAACGCGTGCCGTCGACGTCGTAGGCCACGCACACCGGGATCTTCTCGAGCCCGGTGAGCACGTCGAGCTTGGTGAGCACGAAGTCGGTCACGCCGTTGATGCGGGCGGCGTACCGGGCGATCGGGGCGTCGTACCAGCCGGTTCGGCGGGGGCGCCCGGTCGTGGTGCCGAACTCGAAGCCCTGGGCGCGCAGGAACTCGCCGGAGTCGTCGAACAGCTCCGTCGGGAACGGGCCGGACCCGACGCGCGTGGTGTACGCCTTGACCACCGCGATCACCCGCTCGAAGCGGTTCGGCGCGACACCCGATCCGGTCGCGGCGCCGCCGCTGGTGGCGTTCGAGGATGTGACGAACGGGTACGTGCCGTGGTCGACATCCAGCATCGTCGCCTGACCGCCCTCGAACAGCACCGTCTTGCCGTCGTCGAGCGCCTGGTTCAGCACCAGGCCGGTGTCGGCGACCATGGGCCGCAGCCGGTCGGCATAGGAGAGCAGGTCGTCGACGACCTCATCGACCCGGATGGCGCGGCGGTTGTAGACCTTCACCAGCAGGTGGTTCTTCTGGTCGAGGGCACCCTCGACCTTCTGCCGCAGGATGTTCTCGTCGAACACGTCTTGCACCCGGATGCCGACGCGGTTGATCTTGTCGGCATAGGTCGGCCCGATGCCGCGACCGGTGGTGCCGATCTGCTTCTTGCCGAGGAACCGCTCCGTCACCTTGTCGATGGTGCGGTGGTACTGGGTGATCACGTGCGCGTTGGCGCTGACGAGCAGCCGGCTGACGTCGACACCGCGGGCGCTGAGGGCGGTGAGCTCGTCGAACAGCACCTCGATGTCGACGACGACGCCGTTCGCGATAACGGGCACGACGCCGGGACTCAGGATGCCGGACGGCAGCAGGTGCAGGGCGTATTTCTCGTCGCCGACCACGACCGTGTGGCCGGCGTTGTTGCCGCCGTTGAACTTGACGACGTAGTCGACGCGGCTGCCGAGCAGGTCGGTGGCCTTGCCCTTGCCTTCGTCGCCCCACTGGGCGCCGATGAGGACGATCGCGGGCATGGCTTCTCCCTCAGGTGGTGGAACGGGGATTACACCCCATGCTATCCGTATGGGATATCTGTATCTCGCGATCGCGATCGTCAGCGAAGTGGTCGCCACCTCGTTCCTCAAGTTCACGTCGGGCGAGAAGGCGATCTGGTGGGCGTACCCGGTGGTGATCGTGGGCTACCTGCTCTCGTTCTGGATGCTGTCGCTGACCCTGTCGGCGAAGGTGCCGCTCGGCATCGCCTACGCCATCTGGGCGGGGGCCGGTGTGGTGCTCGTCGCGATCGTCAGCTGGGTGGTGTTCCGCGAGACGCTCACGCTGGTGCAGATCATCGGGATGGGTCTCGTCATCGGGGGCGTCGTCATGCTCGAGCTGGGCGCGAAGCACGCGTGAACATCCAGCCCGAGGGGGTCGACGATCCGGGGGTGCGCGCGCTGTTCGACGCCGCCGACGCCTACGGCCTGTCGATCTACCCGCCCGAGAACTACCACGCCCTCGACCCGGCGGAGTTCCGGCGAGACGACGTGACCCTGCTGGTCGCGCGGGACGATGCCGGTGCCGCCGTCGGCATGGCCGCCCTGGTCGAGAGCACGGCCGAGATCAAGCGCATGTTCGTGCACGATCGCGCCCGCGGGCTCGGGGTGGGTGCCGCGCTGCTGGATGCCGTGGAGACCCTGGCGCGCTCGCTCGGCATCCTGACCCTGCGTCTCGAGACCGGGGAACCGCAGGTGGCCGCGATCCGCATGTACGAACGCGCGGGGTATCTGCGCTGCGCACCCTTCGGGGAGTACGTGGACGACCCCACGTCGGTCTGCATGGAGAAAACCCTGCCGGTCGAGTAGCCGCATCAGCGACGTATCGAGACCACCCACTCGTGCATCACGATCGCCGCGGCCGCCGCCGCGTTGATGCTGCGCGTCGACCCGAACTGCCGGATGCTGACGACGGAGTCCGCGGCGGCGAGCGCCTCCGCGGTGAGGCCGGGGCCCTCCTGGCCGAACAGCAGGATGGCGTCCGCCGGCTTGGGCGCATCGACCACGTCGACGCTGCCCTCGACGTTGTCGACGGCGACGATCGGGCGGGCACCCGCCCATGCGACGAGGTCGGCGACGGTGTCGTGGTGCATCACGTGCTGGTAGCGGTCGGTGACCATCGCGCCGCGCCTGTTCCAGCGGCGGCGGCCCACGATGTGCACGGTCCCGGCGAGGAACGCGTTGGCGGTGCGCACGATGCTGCCGATGTTGAGGTCGTGCTGCCAGTTCTCGATGGCGACGTCGAACGCGTTGCGGCGGGAGTCGAGGTCGGCGACGATGGCGTCCATCGTCCAGTACCGGTAACGGTCGACGACGTTGCGCGTGTCCCCGTGGGCGAGCAGCTCGGGGTCGAGGCGCGGATCAGCCGGCACCGGACCCTGCCACGGGCCCACGCCGATCTCGCGCTCATCCACGGCCCCAGCGTAGGAGGCTGTTAATGTCGGCGCGTGAAGTGGGACGCCGACGCCTGGGCTCGAGACCGCCCCGACGCCGCCATCGTGCGCGGCGACAACCTCGCCGTCACGGCGACCCTGCCCGACGCGAGCGTGCGGCTGATCTACCTGGACCCGCCGTTCAACACCGGGCGCACCCAGCGGTTGCAGCAGCTCACCACGACGAGGTCCGAGGCCGGCTCCCGCACCGGCTTCCAAGGACGCAGCTACGACACGGTGAAAGGCGCACTCACGCGCTACGACGACACCTTCGCGGACTACTGGGAGTTCCTCGAGCCACGGCTGGCCGAGGCGTGGCGGCTGCTGGATGACCGCGGCACCCTCTACCTGCACCTCGACTACCGCGAGGCGCACTATGCGAAAGTCGCCCTCGATGCGCTGTTCGGGCGGGAGTGCTTTCTCAACGAGCTGATCTGGGCGTACGACTACGGCGCGAAATCGAACCGGCGCTGGCCGGCGAAGCACGACACGATCCTCGTCTACGTGAAAGACCCCGCGCGCTACCACTTCGACAACGAGGCCGTCGACCGCGAGCCGTACATGGCGCCAGGACTGGTCACCCCCGAGAAGGCGGCCCGCGGCAAACTGCCCACCGACGTGTGGTGGCACACCATCGTGAGCACCAACGGGGCAGAGCGCACCGGGTATCCGACGCAGAAGCCCCACGGCATCCTGCGTCGCATCGTGCAGGCCAGCAGCGCGCCCGGAGATCTGGTGCTCGACTTCTTCGCCGGCTCCGGCACCACCGGCGCCGCCGCGCTCGAACTCGGCAGGCGGGTGCTGCTCGTCGACGAGAGCCCGGATGCCGTGGCCGTCATGCGACAGCGGCTCTCGACCGCGGCCGTGTACGAGGTGTAACCTCGCCGGAGTCCACCGTGACCTTCATCACACTCACGAGAAAGGAGAGCGTCGTGAACACCGTCTTTGTCGTGCCATCTGCCGACCACCTCTCCTCCGAGGTCGCCCCGAACTGAAGTCCTGGGTGGCCTCCCTCTCGAAAGCCACCCCATTGACATCACTCACCTTCTCGACGGTCGAACCCGGCGAGGATCAGCGATGGTCCACCTGGCCATCCATCACCCCCACCCAGCGCGGGCCGCAGCCCTGGCCGGACTGGGTCGTCACCTCCGCCGGAGCGATCGACACCGAACTGGGCATCGTGAAGACCGGCAAGGAGGCGGACCTCCACCTGATCGAGCGATTCGAGCCCGGCCTGACGCCGGCCGACCCGCCGGTCAGGCGCAGCATCCTGGCCGCGAAGCGGTACCGGTCACCCGACAACCGCGACTTCCACCGCTCTGCCGTGTACCAGGAGGGCCGTCGCACCCGCCGCAGCCGCGACGTGCGCGCCATGGAGAAAGGCACCGACTACGGGCGCTCCTTCGCCGCGGGCATGTGGGCGACCGCCGAGTTCGAGGCGCTCAGCCTCATGTACGCGGCGGGTGCGCCGGTGCCCTACCCGGTGCAGGTCGACGGCACCGAACTGCTCATGGAGTTCATCGGCGACGGGCAGGTCGCGGCGCCGCGGCTGGCGCAGTCGCGCGACGAGCCCGCCGGGCTGCGGCCGCTGCTCGAGCAGGTCGTCGATGCCATGCGCCTGTTCACCCGTGCCGGGCTGGTGCACGGGGACCTGTCGGCGTACAACCTGCTCGTGCACCACGGCCGGGTGGTCGTCATCGACCTTCCGCAGATCGTCGATGCGGTCGCCAACCCGAACGGCGTCGGGATGCTGCACCGCGACTGCGTGAACATCGCGGAGTGGTTCACCCGCAAGCGCGTGGAGGTCGACGCCGAGCTGCTCTTCGGGGAGCTGCTGGCCGAGCTCTACTGAGACGAGACCGAGCCGAAACTTTCCAGAAACCCCCGCTCGATACGATGACGCCATGAGCAACCGTGGCGAGGTCGAGTGCTGGCTCACCGACATGGACGGTGTGCTGGTGCACGAGAACTCGCCGCTGCCGGGTGCCGCGGACCTGATCCGGCAGTGGACGGACCGCGGCACCCCGTTCCTGGTGCTGACCAACAACTCGATCTTCACGCCGCGCGACCTCGCCGCACGCTTGCGGGCGTCGGGGCTGAACGTGCCGGAGGAGTCGATCTGGACGAGCGCGCTCGCCACTGCCGACTTCTGCGCCTCCCAGATCCCGGGTGGCAGCGCGTTCGTGATCGGCGAGTCCGGGATGACGAACGCGCTTCACGAGGTCGGCTTCATCCTCACCGAGAACGCCCCCGACTACGTGGTGGTGGGTGAGACACGCAACTACTCGTTCGAGGCGATCACGAAGGCCATCCGGCTGATCAACGACGGCGCCCGCTTCATCGCGACGAACCCGGATGCCACGGGGCCGAGCGCGGACGGCGTGCTGCCCGCGACCGGCGCCATCGCCGCCCTCATCACCAAGGCGACCGGCAAAGACCCGTACGTGGTCGGCAAGCCGAACCCGATGATGTTCCGCTCCGCGATGAACAAGATCGGTGCCCACAGCGAGAACACCGCGATGATCGGGGACCGCATGGACACCGACATCGTCGCGGGCATCGAAGCGGGCCTGCACACCGTGCTGGTGCTCACCGGGATCAGCGACCAGGCGGAGATCGAGCGCTACCCGTTCCGGCCCGACGAGATCCTGCAGGGCGTCTGGGAGCTGGTCGATTCGAGCCCCGACGAGTCCGACCTCTAAGGTTCGGCGGTCTCCGCAGGGGGCGGCGTGGGCGCGACCTGCGGCAGGGCGAGGTCGACCGTCAGGGGCTCACCCGACGCCCGGGTGACGAAGCAGAAGTAGGCGCGGCCGCCGTCCGCCCACTGGTCCTCGGTCGGGTAGGCCGTGGTGAGTTGAGCGTCGGTGACGCCGGAGGCCGCCGGCGAGAAGATCCCCGGCGCCTGGCAGAGCTGGATGGTCTGCGCCAGCAGCGCCTCGTCACCGGGGTACGCGTCGGGGTCGAACACGCCGGTGACCGGGGCGACCGGCACGATGGCGCCCGTCTTCACCAGCTGCGCGGCGTGCGGCTCGGTGCACTCGACCACCGTGTACTCCGCCTGGTACGCCGACTCGTAGGGTTCGATGCACTCGCCGCCGAGCAGCTCGTCCCATGCGTAGGTGCCCGGTTTCACCGGTCCGAGCACGACGGCATGCGACGCGGACGGGCTGGGCGACGCGATCGGCGTGACGGCGGGCGACGGACCCAGCAGGTCGGGCAGCCGGATGCCGAGGAAGAACAGCCCGATCAGCGCCATCACCGCGAGCACGCTGCCGAGCACCCAGAGCAGCACCTTCTGCACCGTGGTGATGCCGGGGGCGCGCGGCGGCTTGCCTCCGCCCGCGCCAGCCGCGCCGGGGGCGGCCTCTTGCTCGGCGCGGCGCGCGAACGGGTTCTCACTCGGGTCGGGACGGTCGGAGTACTCGCGGAACTGGCTCTCGCCGAACAGGGAGTCGAGCCCCGACAGCCCGTCCGTCTCGCCGGACGGCTGCTGCGGGAGCAGCTCGGTGCCCTCGGGGAACACGGATCGGGTGAACGGCTGCTTGGGCGCCGGCTCGGGCTTCGGCTCCGGCAGCTCGACGGCGTCCATCATCTGGGTCGGCTCCGGCTCCCAGAACGCCGGGGCGTCGCGCGCATCCGGGGCGACATCGGGGAGCACCGTCGTCTCGAACGGCATCGGCGCGGCGGGCGGCTGCGACTCGGGCGGGATCCCGGCGATCGCCGGGTCGAGGGGCGCAGGGTCGGGATGCTGCACCACCGGCTCGAACCAGGTGCCCGGCGGGGCGGGCGCAGCGGGCGGGGCGGCAGCGGGCGGGGGCGCCACGGGCGGGGCCGCCACCGGCGGGGGTGCCACGGGAGCCGCGGGAGCCGGCGGCGCCGCGGGAGGCGCGGGAGCCGGAGCTGCGGGTGGCGGAGCTGCGGGTGCCGCGGGCGGCGCGCCGGGCGTGAGCCCCCACGAGAACCCGCCCGGGGTCGGCTGGGCGGGGGCGGTCGGCTGCTGCGGAGGAAGCGGCGGCTGCGGAGCAGCAGGCGGCTGCTGCGGAGGAAGCGGCGCCTGCGGAGCGGCAGGTTGCTGCTGCTGCGGAGGAAGCGGCGGCTGCGGAACAGCAGGCGGCTGCTGCGGAGCCGGGGGCTGCGGTGCAGCGGGAGGCTGCTGCGGGTTCTGCGCGTACGGGTTCGACGACGGGGGGATCCCCGGGAACGGGTTGTCGAACCGCGGCGGCGCGACCGGCTGCTGCGGGACGGCGGGAGGCAACGGCGCGGCGGGAGGCAACGGCGCGGCGGGAGGCGGAGGCGCAGCCGGCGGCACGACCAGCTTCGGCACCTCGCCCGCGGGATCGAACTGGGAGGCCAGCCAGTCGCCCGCGTCCTGCTCGTCGTCGGGTTGCTGCGGATCGCGCTCGGTCATTGCGGCTCGAGCCCCAGATCCGCGAGGTCGATCGCCGCGAGGTACCGGTAGCCGGCGCCCTCGATGACCTCGCGCGCACCGGTCGCCCGGTCGACGACGACGGCGACCGCGACGACCTCGGCACCCACCTTCTTCAGCGCCTCGATGGCCTTCAGCGGTGACCCGCCGGTGGTGGAGGTGTCCTCCAGCACGACGACGCGCTTGCCGGCCAGATCGGGTCCCTCGACCTGCTTGCCGCGCCCGTGGTCCTTCGGCTCCTTGCGCACCACGAACGCGTCGTAGGCGAGCCCGCGCGCCACCCCCTGGTGCAGCACCGCCGCCGCGACCGGGTCGGCGCCCATGGTCAGGCCGCCCACCGCATCCACGTCGGGCAGCTCGGAGATCAGGTCGACCATGACCTGGCCGATCAGCGGGGCGACCCGGTGGTCGAGGCTGACCTTGCGCAGATCGACGTAGTACGTCGCCTTCTTGCCACTGGTCAGGGTGAAGTCCCCGTGGAACACCGCTTCGCTCGAGATGTACTCGATGAGCTGCTGCCGGGGGTCCGTCACCAGGACAGATTACCGATCAGAGGCTGGGGCTACTTTTGATGCATGCGCATCGCGACCTACAACGTCAACTCCATCCGCAGTCGCCAGGCCCGCATTCTCGACTGGATGGTGCGCGAAGACGTCGACGTGATGGCGATGCAGGAGATCAAGTGCACCGAGGCGCAGTTCCCGTTCGAGGCGTTCGAGCAGGCCGGATACGAGGTGGTGCTGCACGGCCTCAACCAGTGGAACGGCGTCGCGATCGCCAGTCGGCACCCGATCCAGGATGTCGAGATCGGCTTCTCCGGTCAGCCCGGGTTCGAGAAGGGGCGCGAAGGCGCCGACCTGCCGATCGAGGCGCGTGCGATCGGCGCGACGGTGAACGGCGTGCGCGTCTGGAGCCTGTACGTGCCCAACGGCCGCGCGCTCGGCGACCCGCACCTCGACTACAAGCTCGACTGGCTCGCGAGCCTCGGCGTCGCCACGACGGAGTGGATGGGCGCCCACCCCGACGAGCCGATCGCGCTGATGGGCGACTTCAACGTGGCGCCGTTCGACATCGACAACGGCGACCCGACGGTGATCCCCGGCCTCTCCACCCATGTGAGCGAGCCGGAGCGAGCGGCCTTCCACGCCCTCGAGGCGATCGGCCTGACCGACGTGGTTCGCCCGCTGGTGCCCGAGGGGCTCTACACCTACTGGGACTACAAGCAGCTGCGGTTCCCGCGCAACGAGGGCATGCGCATCGACTTCATCCTGGGCTCGCACGCGTTCGCCGACAAGGTGGTCGCGGCGCAGATCCACCGGAACGAGCGCAAGGGCGACGGGCCGAGCGACCACGTGCCGGTGACCGTCGACCTCGAGGTCGAGGGTGCGGAGGACGACGACGACCGTCCGATGATCTTCTGATCGCGTCGGTTTCGACACGCGGCTTCGCCGCTACTCAACCACCGGGGGCGAGCAGCGCGGCCACGATCACCAGCACGATGACCGACAGCGCGGTCGTGATCAGCACGGCATCGCGGGCGAGGATCACCCCTCGCTGGTAGCGCTGGGCGTAGGTGAACACGTTCTGCGCGGTCGGCAGCGCCGCCAGCACCGTCACCACGAACAGCAGGTGCCCGGTCAGACCGAACACGAAGTGGCCGAGAGCCCATGCCGCGACCGGCATGAGCGCCAGTTTCAGGATGCTCGCGAACACGACATCCCGGCGCTCGGTCCCCGGTGCGAGCGGTCGCGACCCGTGCAGCGACATCCCGAACCCGAGCAGCACGACGGGCACCGCCGCAGCACCCACCAGCTCGAACGGGGCCATCACCGGGTCGGGCAGCTCGATCCCGGTGACCGCGACCAGCAGACCGAGGGCCGATCCGATGATGAGCGGGTTGCGCACCGGCTGCAGCAGGATGCGGCGGACCGACACCTTCCCGCTGGTCGTCAGGTCGAGGATGGTCAGTGCGATCGGCGCCAGCACCACCAGCTGCAGCAGGATCACCGGCGCCGACGACGAGGCGTCCCCGAGCACGTACAGCGAGACCGGCAGGCCGATGTTGTTGCCGTTCACGTAGCCGGAGGCGAGCGAGCCGATCACGGTCTCCGGGACGGCACGACGCCAGATGACGAGCGCGACGACCGCGTAGATCACGATGTTCAGGGTGGCGACCGCCGCCGAGATCGGCAGCACCTGCGAGAACAGCTGGTGCACGTCGGCTTCGGCCAGCACGGTGAACAGCAGAGCCGGCGCGAGCACGAAGAACACGATGCGCGCGAGCACGCGGTCGGCGCCCTGACCCAGGATGTCGAAGCGGCCGATCAGGTAGCCGACGGCGATGACGACGGCGATGATCGCGAACCCGATCAGCACGCCCGCCACGGTTCACCGTATCGCTTGCGATGGTCCAGCTATGAACGCCGGACTGCGATGGCGAAGCCCGCCCCCCACACGGCGAGCGCTCCCGACCACGGCACGAAGGAGCGGTCCGGCTGCATGATCAGGGTGAGGATCCCCGTGGGGTCCGCTGCTGGGCTCGAGAAGAACACGAACGGCAAGATCGTCCATGCGAACGGCAGAATCCAGCCGAACGACGGCCCCGCCACAGCCGCACAGATGAGAGCTGCCCCGGTGAGGGCGAAGAGGTTTCGGATCAGTGCGACGCTCCCGAGGTCGCTGAAGCCGTTTGCCATCACCCCGACGGGCACGACGATCTGCGTGCCGGCGATGCCCAGTGCGATTGCCGCCAGGGCGGTGAAGAGCACCACATGGACGGCGCGCCACCTCCCGAGGTTTCGAGCCGAACCCCTCTCCTGCACGAGGCGCTTCGGCGACAGGGATGTTTGGATCGTGACGGCGCAGATCAAGGGTACTTGGGCGGCCACAGCCACCAGGTATCCCCCGACCGGGTTGACGGCGTAAGCGACCGGCCCGCATACGAGAATCAGCCCCGCGCTCCCCGCTGCCGCGACGCAGTTCGCACTCCATCGACGAGTTCTCGCGAACAGGACCCACGCCCTCACGGCAGGTCACCGAGATCCAGTGTGCAGGTCTCGTACTCCAGATAGTGCTCCCGGAACCACGCATTCGCCGCCGGGAGGCTCAATGCACGGAGCGCCGCCAAATGCTGGTAGCCAGGGGGTGTCCCGTAGAACGTCTCGTCGTAGCCGGACAACCAGTAGTTCACATACGAGACGGCGGCCGCCGATTCAGCGTCGGCCGCCGACTCCACGCGGCACGCTGGGGTGCCACCATATTTTGAAACGTAGCGGAACAGCGAGAACGCAATGTCGCGGGGGCCCGCGAGCTGCTCCAGATAGATGCTTCGTGCGTTCCCCTTCGGATCGTCTCCGATGCCCTCGACGTTCTGCTCCAGGTCGGCTGCCGTCAGGGGGGTACCGGCCATGCGTGCGTTCATCTCCCGCAGACCCTCGAGCATCGGCTCCATCGCGCTCGCGTATCCGACGTTCAAGCAGAGATGAACGCCGTCGTCACCGCGGCAGGTGAAATCGCGAGGGTTGTGCCCGGTGGTGTACTGCCCGTGGCCCGCGACGAAGGCCGCGGCGCTCGTCGCGACCGCGACCGACACCACGACCAGCGTGCTCGCGAGCCGCCACCGTTGGAGTCCCATTCGCCCTCCGCCCACGATCACGAGGAGGAGGGCGCCTGAGAGGAAGAAACAGACATGGGCGGCGATCGTCGGGGTGAGATGCCGGACGAACACCGAGTCCTGGCTGGTTAGCACGGGAAACAGGGACGCAGCCCAAAACGGGACGTCGGACACGCGGAGGACGATGTACGCGGCGTAGAACGTCAGAGCAACTGCCGGCGCAACGAACCAGTACGGCGCCGCCAGGCTTCCGATGGCGTACCCGCACGCCGCCGCGAGGACCAGGGATGCCGCGATGGCGGACAGCCACAGGGGCGATGGGCGCCCGTACGCGTCCGTGACCAGAGCGACCACGAGCGCGCAGACAAGCGCCGCTGCATACCCTCCCACAAGTGGCACGGCGACAGTGATGAAGTGAAGCAGACGGTCGGACAGCGGCGAACGCGGGGCACTGCGCAAGCGGTGCTCGTGCGCGTGCGACCATCGGTTTGCCTCGAAGGCGGCGCACCCGGCGGCGATTGTTCCGGAGTACAACGTGGAGGCGCTCAGCGCTGTTACCAGGTCTGCCCAGAGATGGAAGCCGGGAGTCGTCGTCGAGAGGACGAGCCAGACATCGACCACAGCGATCAGGGCGCCGGCTGCGAAAGAGGTGCGTCGGTACGAGTAGAACGTGAGTCCGCGCACGTCAGCTTCCGGCACCGATGACGGCCAGGTAGCCGGCCTCGAGAGAGGAGACGTCCGCGGATCGGCATGCCAAGGCTGCGAGCTGTGCTGGCGATCCGACGAAGACGACCAATCCCTCGCGGATGACGACAACACGGTCCGCCAGAGTTTCGACGTCATCCGTGAGGTGTGTGCTGAGCACGACAGAGCGCGTCGCGCCCTGGTCACGGACGAATCGGCGGAACGATGCTCGCTGGGCGGGATCCAGACCGACGGTCGGCTCGTCCAGGAGCACGATGCGTGGCTCGTTCACAAACGCCTCTGCCAGGCCGACGCGTTGGCGAGTACCGCCGGAAAGCCTGCGGATCCGCGTCGAGCGGTACTCCTCCAATTCAAGCCGCCGCAGTGCAGTAGTGACCGCTTCGCCGATCTGCTTCGCCGGCACCTTCTTGAGCCACGCCGTGTATGCAACGCTTTCCTCGACCGAGAAGCCGGGGAAGTAGGTCCAATCCTGCGGCATGTGCCCGACCTCACGAAGGTAGGCCTCAACCGGGAGCTCATCGGGAACGCGGCGCCCAGTGAGGCTGACCACACCATTGCCCACCCGGGTCGGTCGCAGCAGACCTTCCAGCAGCGTCGTCTTGCCCGCACCGTTCGGCCCGAGAATCGCCGTGACCCCCGGGCCGAACGCGATGTCCACGCGATCGTAAACGCGCTTCCGGCCTCGGGAAATCGACAGGGACTGTCCGTCAAGCACGTTCCTGAATGGAGGCACCATGGCAGCCGGCGGCTAGCAATGATTGAGAGTAGCGACCGAGCTGATCCGCTGAACGTCGCCGATCGAGGCGGTGTGCCAGCCCACTTCGGAGTAGTACTCCGTCGACGCGGGACCGTGGTCGCAGGTCGTGCCCGAGTAGCTGTAGGGATTCGTCAGAGTCGCAAACTCCGTGACCCGAACGTCGGGAACGCCGTTGTAGTTGTGGACCAGGCGGAAGTAGTTGGTCGTGGAGTTGATGCAACTCGCATACCCGCCGAACTTCACCTTCGACTTGCCCGACACCACCTGGATGCTCGGCGTGGTGGCCGTGATGGCACACCCCGGCGGAACCGTTCCGAGATTGTCGGCATGTGCCGCGACGCCGGCTCCGAACGTGCCTGCGATGAGCACGGTTGCCGCTACCACCGATGATGGCTTCATCTTCTGCTCCCATCGACGCCGGAGCGTCGGTCGGGGTGGCGCGACACCATTATTGTTGAGAGTAGCTTGGCATCTCTTCTTCATGAGGTACAGTCGGCAATTCGGCGGACCGGGTGAGTCCCGGTCGCGGCGACCGTGAGATCGCTACCCTGGCCCCATGCCCGCACTCGAGGTGCCCGGCGCGACGATCACCTGGGACGTCGCGGGAGATCCGGCGCACCCCGCGGTGCTGTTCGTGCACGCCGGCGTCGCGACCCGCGCGATGTGGGACCCGCAGTTCGACGATCTCGCCTCCGATCACCGGGTGGTCCGCTACGACACGCGTGGGTACGGCGAGTCCCGTGGCGAGGATCTGCCGTTCGCCGACCGGCACGACCTGCTCGCCGTGCTCGATGCGGCGGGAGTGGAGCGCGCCACCGTCGTGGGGGCGTCCCGTGGCGGCCGGATCGCCATCGATGCAGCGCTCGACGCCCCGGCGCGGATCGCCGCCCTCGTCACGGTGGGCTCGACGCCGAGCGGCCAGCACGAGGGCACACCCTCCGCCCGCGAACTCGAGATGGTGGCGCAGATGGAGGCGGCGAGCGCCGCGGGCGCCTACGAGCAGCTGGTCGAACTCGAGGTCGCCTACTGGGACCTCGGGCCGACCCGCGACGTGGACGACGTGGATCCGGCGTTTCTCGCCCGTGCCATCGAACTCAACGTCGGCGCGGCGCACTGGGATTTCGCCGGCCTCGACCAGCCGCTGGAACCCGCCGCGGTATCCCGGCTCGGCGAGCTCGAGATCCCGGCCCTCGTCGTGGTGGGGGATCACGACGAGTCGGATTCGCGCGCCGGCTACGACCTGCTGATGGCGGGTCTGCCGCGGGCCGAGGGGTTCCGGTTCCCGGATTCGGCGCATCTGCCGAGCGTGGAGCACCCGGAGCGGTTCACCGCGCGACTGCGCGACTTCCTCTCCGCGCACGGCCTCTGAGCGCGCGGTAGTGCGCGCGCTGCTCCGGCGTGAGGTGCTCGGTGGCGTAGGAGAGCATCGTGCTCGGCATCTCGGCCGCGTGCGCGTCGAGGAAGCCGGTGAGCACCCCGGGTGACACGCGCTTGCCGGTTTCGCGCAGCATCCACCCGGTCGCCTTCTGGATGAGGTCGTGCCGGTCGCCGAGCAGCGCCCCGGCGAGCCGCAGTGCAGGGCCGGCGTCGCCGTGCGTGATGAAGTCGAAGGTGGCGAGCACGCCGACGCGCCGCTCCCACAGGTCGGGTGACGCGGCGAGCTCGTCGAGCAGGGATGCCGGGGCCCGGCCGGTGCGCACGTGGCGCCCGACGATGTGTCCGGCACTGGCGTCGACGAGGTCCCAGTTGTTCACGCGCCCGCGCGCGACGGCCGCGAGGTACTGCACGAACACGGCGTCCGGATCTTTCGGGTACGCGGCGACCAGCAGCAGCACGGCGGCGAGCCGGTGCTCGTGCACCTCGCTGTCGAGCAGCACCTCGATCTCGCCGGGGTCGAGCCCGCGGAAGCGCTTCACGACCTGCCGGGTCGCCGGCACCCGGACGCCGATGAAGACATCGCCCTCGCCGTACTCGCCCGGGCCGGTCTTGAAGAACCGTTGCAGGTGGACGGCGTCGGCGGGGTCGGCGCTCTCGGCGAGCGCCGCACGCACGTCTGCTGCTGTGGACACGCAGGAAAGTGTAGAACCGTGCACGAATCGTGCATCCACGCAACATTCCGTCGCCGGGTGCAAAGCAACCCCGGACGTGTCATCCGTAGGCTCGATGGGGAAAGGAGGCGCCATGACCATCACCACGCCCACGTCGCAGTCCATCATCGGAGAACCGGAGGTCGTCGAGGACGCCTCCACCGCGGAGAAGAGCGCCGCCTGGCTCGCGCTGAAGGCCGCGGCCACCGACCTGCAGGCGCTGCAGGTGCAGGACGGCTCGGTCGAGAAGAAGGCCGACCACCCGAAGGCCGCCGAGCTCGTCGCCCGCATCACGGCATCCGTCCGCGCCCTCGCGCCGGCCTTCCCGCACGACGCCGCCTACCTCGAGGCGCTCGTCGCGGACTTCGACCGCTGGGTCGCCGACGGCTTCGGCGTGCCCGACTTCTACGACTCGCTGGTCGCGTTCGACCCGGCCGCGCACCGCATCGACAAGCTGCGGCACCTCGTCGTGTTCCCGATGTACACGCAGAACGGCTCCACCGACCGGCACGTCGAGGCGCTCATCGTCGAGGTCATCTGGCCCGAGTTCATCGCGAAGCTCGAAGAGACGTACTCGAACAAGCTGTTCCTGTCGCTGCGGTTCGTCGACTTCACGCCCGGCTACGACACCAACTCGGCGGTGCTGTTCCCCGAGACGGTGGCGATGCGCGAGATCCCGGCCTTCACCTGGGGCGCGATCTTCCAGGATCGCGAGGCGGCCCGGTACCGCGTCGTGGTCGACAAGGCGGCCGAGATCACGAAGCTCGAGCTCCCCGCCTCCGACGTCGAGATGCTCGCCGACCAGGGCATCGCGGAGGAGACGTTCGTCATGTGGGACCTCATCCACGACCGCTCGCACATGCGCGGCGACCTGCCGTTCGACCCGTTCATGATCAAACAGCGGATGCCGTACTTCCTCTACTCGCTGGAGGAGCTGCGCTGCGACCTGACCGCGTTCCGCGAGTGCGTGGCGCTGGAGCGCGCGGAGGGCACCGACGAGCACACCCGCACGATGGCGCAGCATGTGCAGCACGCCGTGATCTTCGACCGGATCTTCCGGTTCACGCTCACCGGCAGCCGGGTGCGCAACTACGACGGCCTTGGCGGCCAGCTGCTGTTCGCCTGGATGCACCAGCACCACGTGCTGCACTGGACCGACACCAGCCTCGCCATCGACTGGGAGAACGTGCCCGACATCGTCATCGCCCTGAGCGACGCGATCAACGACCTCTACTGGAAGAGCATCGACCGCCCGAAGGTCGCCCACTGGCTGGCGGCGTACGAGCTGGTGCGCGGCACGGTCGAGCCGCACCCGGCGTCGAACTGGGCGCGCGGGCTCTCCGACGAGATCCTCGCCGGTGCCCCCAAGGGCTACACCGACGCCGTGCTCGACGACGAGTTCCCGCTCTCGATGTTCTACGAGGCACTCAGTAAGAAGATGGGTGACGTGATCGAGAGCACGAAGGGCATCGTCGGCTGATGAGCAACCGCCGTCGCGTGATCGCGGCGATCCTGATCGGGATCGCCGCGATCGTCTACGGCATCTCACCGCTCGACCTCGCCCCCGAGGCGATCCTCGGGCCCCTCGGCCTGCTCGATGACCTCGGGGTCTTCGCCGGCGCGGGCATCGCGATCTGGAAGTAACTCAGCGGGCGCAAACCGTGACCCGCACGGTTCTGGTCACCGGCGCGACCGGCGACACCGGGCGCGCGGTGTGCGCGCTCCTCACCGGGCGCGGCGACACCGTGCTCGCGGTCGGCACCGACGCGGGCCGACTCGAGACGGTGGATGCCGCCGAGCGTCTGGTCTGCGATGTCACCGACCGCGCGGCGACCGATGCCCTCGCGGCCGACCTCGCGACCCGTCACGGCCAGCTCGACGGCATCCTGCACCTGGTCGGCGGCTGGAAGCCGGGCTGGGGCGACGAGGTGACCGACTGGCTGAACGCGCGTCTGGTCACCAGCCTGCTGAACGTCAGCGAGGCATTCGAGGGGATGCTGCTGGCGGCCCCCGCGGGACGCCTCGCGATCGTGAGCAGCACCGTCGTCACCCGGGACGGGCCGCCGTCGTCGGCGTACGCGGCCGCGAAGCTGGCCGCCGAGGCCTGGGTGGAGCAGCTGAACGCGCGGTGGTCGCAGACCCCCGCCGGGGCGGTGACGTTCGTGGTGAAGTCGATCGACCCGGTGACCGCCGCGGATGCCCTCGCCGGCGTGTGGGATCACGCCGCCGGCGACCGCGTCGTGCTCTGAGAGACTGGGCACGTGGAACCCCTGCACGATCGCGAGAAGCGCGGCTTCGCCAGTGACAACTACGCCGGCGTGCATCCGGAGGTGCTCGCGGCGCTCGCCGCCGCCAACGACGGGCACCAGATCAGCTACGGCGAAGACCAGTACACCGAGCGTCTCGCCGAGGTGATGCGCGAGCAGTTCGGCGAGCGGGCCGAGACGTTCGTGGTGTTCAACGGCACCGGTGCCAACGTCACCGCGCTGACGTCGCTCGTGCCCCGGTGGGGCGCGGTGGTCTGCACGAGCACCGCGCACATCCACAGCGACGAGGGCGGGGCGCCCGAGAAGGTCGCCGGGCTGAAGCTGTTCACCGTCGACACCACCGACGGCAAGCTGACCCCTGAGCTGATCGACCGGCAGGCATGGGGGATGGGCGACGAGCACCGTGCGCAGCCCGCGGCGGTCAGCATCACGCAGACCACCGAACTCGGCACGCTGTACACGCCGACGGAGATCCGCGCGATCGCCGATCACGCACACTCGCTCGGACTCGCGGTGCACCTCGACGGCGCCCGCATCTGGAACGCGGCGGCCGCGCTCGGCGTCCCGTTCCGCGAATTCACCGCCGACGCCGGGGTCGACGTGCTGAGCTTCGGCGGCACGAAGAACGGGCTGCTCGGGGCGGAGGCGGTCGTGGTGCTGAACCCCGACCGCGCCCACGGCATGCTGCGGCTGCGCAAGTCGTTCATGCAGCTGGGAAGCAAGATGCGCTTCCAGAGCGCGCAGCTGCTCGCGCTCTTCGACGGCGGTCTCGGGATCGCCAGCGCCTCCCACGCGAACGCGATGGCGGCGCGGCTGCGGGGTGCGCTGGAGGAGCTGATCTCGACGGGCTCGATCACCGGGCTGTCGTTCGCGTACGAGACGCAGGCGAACGCGGTGTTCGCTGTGCTCCCCAACGAGGCCGCCGACCGCATCCGGGAGCGCTACCGCTTCTACGACTGGGATCGCGCCGCCGGCCAGGTGCGCTGGATGACGTCGTTCGACACCACCGAGGCCGACATCGACGGCTTCGTCGAGGCGATCCGCGAGGAGCTGCGCGCGTAGGCTCGCTCTATGGCACGACCCGCAGACAGACCGTGGATCTCGTCCTACGCCGACGGCGTTCCGGATGACATCGAACTCCCCGACGGATCGCTCGCCGACCTGATCGCGGCCTCCGTCGCCGAGTTCCCCGACAACGTCGCCCTCGAGTTCTTCGGCCGCGAATGGACCTACGCCGAGCTCGGCGACCAGATCTCCCGCGCGGCCGAGGGCCTGCGCAAGCTCGGGGTGCGCAAGGGCGACCCGGTCGCCCTGATCCTGCCGAACTGCCCGCAGCACGTGGTGGCGTTCTACGCGGTGCTGCGGCTCGGCGCGATCGTCATCGAGCACAACCCGCTCTATACGCCGCGCGAGCTGCGGCACCAGTTCGAAGACCACGGCGCGAAAGTCGTCATCACCTGGGACAAGCTGGTCGGCGAGCTGCAGAGCTTCCCGCGGGACATCGCCGTCGACCACATCGTCAGCATCGACATGACGCGCGCGATGCCGCTGCGCCTGCGCGCGTTGTTGCGGCTGCCGATCTCCCGCGCGCGCAAGCAGCGCGCCGACCTGACGACGAAGGTGTCGGGGACGACCACGTGGGAGGCGCTGCTGCAGAACGAGCCGCTCGCGGCATCCACCCCCGCTCCCACGGTGCAGGATGTGGCGCTCATCCAGTACACGAGCGGCACCACCGGGTTCCCCAAAGGTGCGACCCTGACGCACCTGAACCTCGGGGTCAACGCGGCGCAGGCGCGGGCCTGGGTGCCGACCGTGCCGCGGGGGACCGCGAGCGTGCACGCCGTGCTGCCGCTGTTCCACGCCTACGGGCTGACCCTCTGCCTCACCTTCGCGATGAGCATGGGGGCGCGGCTCGTGCTGTTCCCGCGGTTCGACCCCGACCTGGTGCTCCCGGTGATCAAGAAGCGGCCGCCGACCTTCCTGCCGGCGGTTCCGCCGATCTACGAGCGGCTCACCGCGGCCGCGAAAGACAAAGGCGTCTCGCTCGACGGCATCGCGATCGCGATCTCGGGCGCGATGCCGCTGTCGCAGGCGGTCATCACCCCGTGGGAGAACCTCACCCACGGCTACCTCGTCGAAGGCTACGGGCTCAGCGAGACCAGCCCCGTGCTGATGGCGAACCCGGTCGCCGACAACCGGCGGCAGGGCACCGTGGGCCTTCCGCTGCCGGGTACCGAGGTGCGCGTCGTCGACCCCGAGAACCCGGAGAAGGATGTCGCGACGGGCGAGCGCGGGGAACTGATCGTGCGCGGTCCGCAGGTGATGAGCGGCTATTGGAAGAAGCCGGAGGAGACCGCGGCGGTGTTCGTCGGGGATCCGCAGGCGGGCGGATGGTTCCGCACCGGCGACATCGTCACGATGGACTCCGACGGCTTCGTCACCATCGTCGACCGCATCAAGGAGCTCGTGATCACCGGAGGGTTCAACGTCTCGCCGAGCGAGGTCGAGGACGCGCTTCGCGGGTTCGACGGGGTCGCCGACGTCGCCATCGTCGGGCTGCCGAGCGCGCGCAACGGTGAGGAGGTCGTCGCGGCCGTCGTGACCGAGCCGGGCGCCACCGTCGACGTGTCGTCGCTGCGCGCCTACGCGCGCGAGACCCTCGGCGCCTACAAGGTGCCGCGTCAGGTGTTCTTCGTCGACGAGCTGCCGAAGTCGCTGATCGGCAAGGTGCTGCGCAAGAAGGTCAAGGACTCGCTCATCGAGGACGGGGCGACCGCGAAAGAGTGATGCGACGGGGTCACGCTGGGCGCATTCCCAGCATCCACCCCGTTGGATGATGCCGTGGACCTGTCTCTCGACGTCTCCCCGGAACTCATCGTCGCGTTCGTCACCCTGTTCGTCCTGGAGCTCGTCCTCGCCGTCGACAACGTCATCTTCATCTCGATCCTGGCCAGCAAGCTGCCGATGCGGCAGCAGGCGCTGGCGCGCAACCTGGGCCTCACCATCGGGATGCTGGGTCGCATCGGCCTGCTGTTCGCCGCCTCCTGGATCATCTCGCTGACCGTCGACCTGTTCACGGTCGCGGGTTACGGCTTCTCGGGTCGCGACCTCATCCTGATCGGGGGAGGGCTGTTCCTGATCTACAAGGCCGTGAAAGAGATCCACGAGAAGCTGGAGGGCGCCGAGCACGGCACCGGATCGGCGAAGGCGGCGACGTTCGCCGCGGTCCTCGGCCAGATCTTCGTGGTCGACATGGTGTTCTCGTTCGACTCCGTCATCACGGCCGTCGGGATGGTCGACAGCCTGCTGGTGATCATCGCCGCCGTCCTGCTGTCGTTCGGCATCATGCTCTTCGCGTCGAAGCACATCTTCGCGTTCGTCAACCGCCACCCGTCGGTGAAGCTGCTCGCGCTCGCGTTCCTGGTGCTGATCGGCGTGTTCCTCATCGTGGACGGCTTCGGGATCAAGGTCGACAAGGCCCTCATCTACGTGCCGATGGCGTTCGCCGTCGTGGTCGAGATCCTGAACCTCGTCTACCGGGCCCGGCAGCGACGACGGGACCCGGGTCGCACCGAGACCCCGGTCGAGCTGCACCACCCGCATGCCTACGGGGACGACACGGCCGCGACCGCTGCCGCCGAGGGAGGCTCCGACGGACGGGTCACCCTGTCCGGCCGGCCGGTGTCGGGCCAGATCGTGTCGGGCCAGACGGGTTCGGGCCACACGGGGGAGCCCGCCGACCGGACGTAGGCTCGAAGCCATGCGTTTCGGACTCTTCATCCCCCAGGGCTGGCGGCACGACCTCGTCGGCATCGACACGGCCGACCAGTGGCGGGTGATGAGCGACCTGGCTCTCGCCGCCGACGCGGGCCCGTGGGAGTCGCTCTGGGTGTACGACCACTTCCACACCGTCCCGGTGCCCAGTCAGGAGGCGACGCACGAGGCCTGGACGCTCATGTCGGCCTTCGCGGCCACCACCTCGCGTATCCGGCTCGGCCAGATGTGCACCTGCATGGCCTACCGCAACCCGGCGTACCTGGCGAAGGTGGCGGCAACCGTCGACGTGATCTCCGGCGGCCGGGTCGAGATGGGGATCGGCGCCGGCTGGTACGAGCACGAGTGGCGGGCCTACGGCTACGGGTTCCCCGACGCCCCCGAGCGGCTGCGGATGCTGCGCGAGGGCGTGGAGATCTTCCGTCAGGCGTGGACGGCCGGCACGGCGACCCTCGACGGCGAGTTCTACCAGGTGGACGGCGCGATCGTCCGTCCGCTCCCGCTGCAGGAGGGCGGCATCCCGATGTGGGTGGCCGGCGGCGGCGAGAAGGTGACACTGAAGATCGCGGCGCAGTACGCGCGGTACACGAACTTCAACTACGGGCTCGAGGGGTTCCGGCAGAAGAGCGAGCTGCTGCGGGAGCACTGCGCCGCCGTCGGGACAGACTTCGGCGCCATCACCCGCAGCAGCAACTGGAACACGATCATCGGTGAGACCGAGGCCGAGGTGCAGGAGCGGATCGACCGGCTCGAGGCCCGGTGGGCGACCTCGATGGGCGCCGAGCGGGCCGCCGAGTACGCGACCAACGTCTACCGGACGGGCAACCACGAGACGCTGGTGGGCACGCCGGAGCAGATCATCGAGACCCTGCAGGAGCGCCGCGCGCTGGGACTCGGGTACAGCATCCACAACTTCCCGGAGTCGGCGTGGGACCGGTCGGGCGTCGAGCTCTTCGAGCGCGAGGTGCTGCCGGCCCTGCGGTGATCACTCCACCGGCGTCGGCGCGTCCGAGAACCGGGCGACGGTCAGTTCGTCCGCACCCGGATCGACCGACACCATGACCGTGTCGCCGTCGCGCACCTCGCCGGAGAGCATCGCGCGCGCCAGCCTGTCGTCGATCTCGTGCTGCATCAGCCGGCGGAGCGGCCGTGCGCCGTAGATCGGGTCGAAGCCGCGCTCCGCGAGCCAGGCGCGGGCGTCGGGCGTGACCGCCAGCGACAGCCGGCGCTCTGCCAGACGCTTCTCGAGCCGGTCGATGTAGAGCGACACGATCTGGCCGAGGTCGTCGGTGGTGAGCGGCGAGAACACGACGATGTCGTCGAGCCGGTTCACGAACTCCGGCTTGAACGCCTGACGGACCAGGTCGTTCACCGCAGCCTTCTTCTCGTCCCAGCCGAGGTTCTGGTCGGTGAGGAACTGCGACCCCAGGTTGCTGGTCAGGATGAGGATCGTGTTGCGGAAGTCGACGGTGCGTCCCTGGCCGTCGGTGAGCCGCCCGTCGTCGAGCACCTGCAGCAGCACGTCGAACACCTCGGGGTGCGCCTTCTCGACCTCGTCGAGCAGGATCACCGAGTAGGGCCGGCGACGCACGGCCTCGGTCAGCTGGCCGCCCTGCTCGTAGCCGATGTATCCGGGAGGGGCGCCGACGAGGCGCGAGACGGAGAACTTCTCGCCGTACTCGCTCATGTCGATGCGCACCAGCGCCTTCTCGTCGTCGAACAGGTAGGCGGCGAGCGCCTTCGCCAGCTCGGTCTTGCCGACGCCGGTGGGGCCGAGGAACAGGAACGACCCGGTCGGCCGGTCGGGGTCGGAGATGCCCGCCCGCGTGCGGCGCACCGCCTCGCTGACGGCGCGCACCGCATCCTTCTGCCCGATCAGGCGCTTGCCGAGCTCCGCCTCCAGGTGCAGCAACTTCTCTTGCTCGCCCTGCCGCAGCTTGTCGACCGGGATGCCGGTCCAGGCCGCGACGACGGCCGCGATGTCCTCGTCGGTCACCTGGTCGTTGACCATGCGGGGACCGAGCTGCTCGACCGCCTCGGCGGCGGCCACCTTCTTCTCGATGTCGGGGATGACCTCGTAGTTCAGTTTCGAGGCCTTCTGGTAGTCCTGCTCGCGCATGGCACGGTCGAGGTCGATGCGGGCGTCGTTGAGCTTTGACTTCAGGTCGCCGACGGAGTGCAGCGAGTTCTTCTCGGTCAGCCACCTGGCCTGCAGCGCGTTCAGCTGCTCCTCTTTGGCGGCCAGGTCGGTGCGCAGCTTCTCGAGCCGCTCCTTCGAGGCCGCGTCCTTCTCCTTCTTGAGCGCGAGCTCCTCGATCTTCAGACGGTCGACGGCGCGCTTCAGCTCGTCGATCTCGACCGGGCTGGAGTCGATCTCCATCTTCAGCCGGCTCGCCGCCTCGTCGATGAGGTCGATCGCCTTGTCGGGCAGCTGGCGGGCGGTGATGTACCGGTTGCTGAGGGATGCCGCGGCCACGAGGGCGCTGTCGGCGATCGTCACCTTGTGGTGGGCCTCGTAGCGCTCTTTCAGCCCGCGCAGGATGGCGATGGTGTCTTCGACGGACGGCTCGCCCACGTACACCTGCTGGAACCGGCGCTCGAGCGCGGCGTCTTTCTCGATGTACTCGCGGTACTCGTTGAGCGTGGTCGCGCCGATGAGGCGCAGCTCTCCGCGGGCGAGCATCGGCTTCAGCATGTTGGCCGCCGCGACGGAGCCCTCGCCGCCGCCCGCGCCCATGAGCGTGTGCAGTTCGTCGATGAAGGTGATGATCTGCCCGTCGGAGTCGTTGATCTCCTTGAGCACGGCCTTCAGCCGCTCCTCGAACTCGCCGCGGTACTTCGCGCCGGCGACCAGCGCCGCGAGGTCGAGGGAGACCAGCTGCTTGTCTTTCAGCGAGTCGGCGACGTCGCCCGCGACGATGCGCTGGGCGAGACCCTCGACGACGGCGGTCTTGCCGACGCCGGGCTCGCCGATCAGCACCGGGTTGTTCTTGGTGCGCCGGGTCAGCACCTGGCTGATCCGGCGGATCTCGGCGTCGCGTCCGATCACCGGATCGAGTTTGCCGCTCTTCGCGATCTCGGTGAGGTTCACGCCGTACTGCTGCAGGGGAGTCTTCTGCTCCTCCTGCTGCCCCGAGGTGGGGGCGCCCTGCATGTTCGCCATCGCTGCTTCCTTCTACGAACGTCCGATGGGTCGCCACACGACGACCTGGTTCTGTTTCCTGGCGCGCTCCCCGGCGCGCAGGGGGACCACGTCCCCTTCCGATCCGGCGGCGAACACCCGCCGGCCGGGACGATTCAGCACCTCTTCGGCGAGCGCGCTCTCCAGCTCGCGCACGCGCATCGCGAGCGCGGTGACCTGATCTTCGAGGGTCAGGATGCGGCGGATGCCTTCGAGGTTGAGGCCTTCCGCGCTCAGCCGCGCGATCTCGCGGAGCTGCGCGACATCCCGCATCGAGTAGCGACGGGACTGGCCGGCGGTGCGCCGCGGCGACACCAGCCCGAGACGGTCGTACTGGCGCAACGTCTGCGGGTGCATGCCGCTGAGCTCCGCCGCGGCGGCGATCGGGAAGAGGGGGCTGAACTCGTCCATCACGCTCCTCTCGCACGGTCCAGCAGCTCGGCGCGCGGGTTCTCGGCGGGCATCGCCGCCGCGAACTTCTCCAGCGCGTCTTTCGCCTTGTCGGGCAGGTGGTTCGGCACGGCGACGACCACCTCGGCGAGCAGGTCGCCGGTGCCCTTGCCGGTGGTGACCCCGCGGCCTTTCACCCGCAGCACCCGCCCGCTGGGGGTGCCGGGCGCGACGCGCAGTTTCACGGGGGCGCCGTCGAGGGTCGGCACCTCGATCGTCGCGCCGAGTGCCGCTTCGGCGAACGTGACAGGCACGTCGACCCGCAGGTTGAGCCCTTCGCGCTCGAAGACGGGATGCTTGCGCACCGCGACGGTGAGCACCAGGTCGCCGGCGGGCCCGCCGTCCGCGCTCGGGTGTCCTTTGCCTTTCAGGCGGATCTTCTGGCCGTCCGCGACCCCTTCCGGGATCTTGACCTTCGTCTCCCTGCCGTTCTGCATGGTGAGCGTCACGGTGTCGCCGCGGATGGCGGTGAGGAAGTCGAGCGTCGTCTTCGCCGAGATGTCGGCGCCCTTGGTGGGCCCGCCATCACCCCGGAAGCCGCCGGTGGGCGTGCCGAACCCGCCGCCGCCGAACATGCCGCCGAGCAGGTCCTCGAACCCGCCCGTGTACTGGGTGCGCCCGCCGCGCTGGCCGAACATCCCGCCGAACACATCCTCGAACCCGGCCGAGCCGCCGCCGGCGCCGGGGGTGAACCGCGCACCGGAGCCCATCGCCCGGATCTGGTCGTACTCCTGCCGCATCTGCGGGTCGGAGAGGACCGAGTACGCCTCGCTGATCTCTTTGAAGCGCGCTTCCGCCTTCGCATCCCCCGGGTTGGAGTCCGGGTGGAACTGACGTGCCAGCTTGCGGTACGTCTTCTTCAGCTCGGCGTCCGACACATCCTTCTTGACGCCGAGGACGGCGTAGAAGTCCTTGTCGAACCAGTCCTGACTCGCCACGGTTCCCCTTACGGCTCGGGGACGCTGACGGCGACCTTGGCGGGGCGCAGCAGGCGGTCGCCGAGGGCGTAGCCGGACTCGATCACATCCGCGACCGTGTTGACCGACACGTCCTTGCTGTACACCTGGGCGATCGCCTCGTGCAGCTTCGGGTCGAAGGGCTCGCCCTTCTCGCCGACCTTGTGCAGGCCGTACTTCTCGAACCCGGCACGCAGCTTCGCCGCCACCAGGGCGAGCGGGCTGCCGTCGACGAGGTCGCCGTGCGCCTCCGCCCGGTCGAGGTCGTCGACCGCCGGCAGCAGGTTGCGCAGCACCTCGGCGATCACCACCTCGCGGTTGGCGGCGCGGTCGCGCTCGACGCGGGTGCGGAAGTTCTTCAGCTCCGCCTCGGCGCGCGCGGCCCGGTCACGGTACTCCGCGACCAGGTCACGCTCGGCCTCGTCGAGGATGGCCAGGTCGTCCTCCGACAGGGCGGCGTCGTCGGGCTGGTCCGCCGCGTCGGCGGCGGGCTCCCTGACGTCTCCTGTCTCGGGATCGATCTTGCGCTTGTCGTTGACGATGGGCTCTTCGCCCTCGTCTTTCGGTGACGTGTCGGCCATGTCTACTTCTTGGGCTCGTCCTCGTCGTCGACGATCTCGGCGTCGACCACGTCCTCATCGCTCGACTCCGCTGCGGGCTCGTCCTCGGCGGGCGCCTCGGCGTTCTGCGCGGTCTGGGTGGAGGCGTAGATCGCCTCGCCCAGCTTGGTCTGCGATGCGTTCAGCGCGTCGAAGGCGGACTGCACGGCGGCGTCGTCCTCGGCCTGGAGAGCCGTCTTCAGCGCGTCGACGTCGGCCTGGACCTCGGTCTTCACGTCGTCGGGCAGCTTGTCCTCGTTGTCCTTGATCAGCTTCTCGATCGAGTAGGCCAGCTGCTCGGCGTTGTTGCGCACCTCGGCGGACTCGCGACGCGCCTTGTCTTCGGCGGCGTGCTCCTCGGCCTCGCGGACCATGCGCTCGATGTCCTCCTTGGGGAGGGACGAGCCACCGGTGATGGTGATGGTCTGCTCCTTGCCGGTGCCCTTGTCTTTGGCGCCGACCTGAACGATGCCGTTGGCGTCGATGTCGAAGGTGACCTCGATCTGCGGGACGCCGCGCGGCGCCGGCGCGATGCCGGTCAGCTCGAAGGTGCCCAGCGGCTTGTTGTCCCGGGTGAACTCGCGCTCGCCCTGGAAGACCTGGATCGCGACCGACGGCTGGTTGTCGTCGGCGGTGGTGAAGGTCTCGCTGCGCTTGGTCGGGATCGCGGTGTTGCGCTCGATCAGCTTCGTCATGATGCCGCCCTTGGTCTCGATGCCGAGGCTCAGCGGGGTGACGTCGATCAGCAGCACGTCTTTGCGCTCGCCCTTCAGCACGCCGGCCTGGAGGGCGGCGCCGACGGCGACCACCTCATCCGGGTTGACGCCCTTGTTGGGCTCCTTGCCGCCGGTAAGCTTCTTGACGAGCTCGGTGACGGCGGGCATGCGGGTCGAGCCGCCGACGAGCACGACGTGGTCGATGTCGGAGACCTTGATGCCGGCCTCTTTGATCACGTCTTCGAACGGCTTCTTGGTGCGGTCGAGCAGGTCGCTCGTCATCTTCTCGAACTGGGCGCGGGTGAGCGTCTCGTCGAGGTTCGCCGGGCCGTTCTCGGTCAGCGAGAGGTAGGGGAGCTGGATGCTGGCGCTCATTCCCGAGGACAGCTCTTTCTTCGCCTGCTCCGCGGCCTCCTTGAGGCGCTGCAGCGCGATCTTGTCCTTGGAGACGTCGACGCCGGTGGTGTCCTTGAACTTCTGGATCAGGTGCTCGACGATGCGCTGGTCCCAGTCGTCGCCGCCGAGGCGGTTGTCACCGGCGGTGGACTTCACCTGGATGGTGGAGAAGTCGTCGTCTTTGCCCACCTCGAGCAGGGACACGTCGAACGTGCCGCCGCCGAGGTCGAAGACCAGGATGAGCTCGTCCTCTTTGCCCTTGTCGAGCCCGTAGGCGAGCGCGGCGGCGGTCGGCTCGTTGATGATGCGCAGCACGTTGAGGCCCGCGATCTCGCCGGCCTCTTTGGTGGCCTGGCGCTCCGCGTCGTTGAAGTAGGCGGGCACGGTGATGACCGCGTCGGTGACGTCTTCACCCAGGTACTGCTCGGCATCCCGCTTCAGCTTCTGCAGGATGCGCGCGGAGATCTCTTGCGCGGTGTACTTCTTGCTGTCGACCTCGGTCTTCCAGTCGGTGCCCATGTGGCGCTTGACGGAGGCGATGGTGCGGTCGACGTTGGTGACGGCCTGGCGCTTCGCGGTCTCGCCGACGAGCGTCTCGGCGTCTTTGGTGAACGCGACGACGGACGGCGTGGTGCGGAAGCCCTCGGCGTTCGCGATGACGGTGGGTTCGCCACCCTCGAGGACGGCGACCACCGAGTTGGTGGTTCCGAGGTCGATTCCTACGGCTCGAGCCATGGTCTTGGTACTCCTAGATGCGGTCGTGAGAGCTCGACTTGAGCCGAGCCGTATCAAGTCTAAGCCTGTGGATAACTTTGTCAAGCGAACTTGAGTGCAGGCGGCTCAAGTCGCGTCATCGCCGTCCGGATACCCGCGGGCGCTAGGGTGCGTCCATGGCACGCAGCCCGAAGGACGACGCCGTCCCCACGCCCCCGCCCACCGCGAACACGCAGGCCATCGGGCCGATGGCGATGCTCGCCGACGACGACGACAAGGTCGTCCCCCGCAAGCAGGTCGCCTCCTGGGCGCTCTGGGACTTCGCCACCCAGCCCTTCAACTCCGTCATCCTGACCTTCGTCTTCGCCGCCATCTACCTGGTCGGCGACGACTTCCTGCCCTCCGGGGTCGCATCCCTCGCCGACGACGACCCGGTCAAGGTCCGAGCGCTCGCGGAGCTGTCCAGCGGCTACGGGTGGGTGACCTTCGCGGCGGGCATCCTCATCCTGCTGCTCGCCCCCGTGCTCGGGCAGCGCGCCGACGCGACCGGGCGCAAGAAGGGCGCGCTGTTCCTCTTCACGATGCTGCTCGCGCTGCTGCAGTTCGGGCTGTTCTTCGTGCAGGCCGACCCGTCGTACTTCTGGCTGGGCGCCGCGTTCCTCGCGCTCGGCGCCGTCGTCTCGGAGATCGCCGGCGTCAACTACAACGCGATGCTCCACCAGGTCTCGACCCGGCGGACGATCGGCAAGGTCTCCGGCCTCGGCTGGGGCCTCGGCTACATCGGCGGCATCGTCGCGCTGGTGATCGTCGTGGTGCTGACCTTCGCCGACTGGTTCGGGATGGACACCTCGAACGGGCTCGCGTACCGGCTCATCGCGGCGGGCGCCGCCGTCTGGACGGTCGTGTTCAGCATCCCGATATTCCTCAACGTGCCCGAGGCGCCGCCGCACGACGCCGAGCACCGCAAGGTGAACTTCTTCCAGGGCTACGTGCTGCTGGTGAAAGACCTGCGGCGGCTGTTCCGGGACTCGCGGCCGGCGTTCTGGTTCCTGTTCGCCAGCGCGATCTACCGTGACGGGCTGGCCGGCATCTTCGCCTTCGCCGGCGTGCTCGCGACCGCGGCGTTCCATTTCAGCGCGCAGGAGGTGATCATCTTCGCGATCGTGGCGAACATCGTGGCCGGCATCTCGACGATCTTCGCGGGCCGCGCCGACGACCGGTTCGGCCCGAAGGCGGTCATCGTGTTCGCCCTGGTCGGCCTGGTGTCGATGGCGGTCGTGGTGTTCGCACTGCACGGCCTCGGCACGATCATCTTCTGGATCGGCGGCCTCATCCTCGCCTCGTTCGTCGGACCCGCCCAGGCGGCGAGCCGCTCGCTGCTCGCCCGCGTGACCCCGGTCGGCCTGCAGGGCGAGATCTTCGGCCTCTACGCCACCACCGGTCGCGTCGCCTCGTTCATCTCGCCCGGGCTCTGGGCGCTGGCGATCGCGATCTCCGGGTCGACGATCTTCGGCGTGCTCGGCATCGCGCTGGTGCTGCTCGTCGGGCTCGTGCTGCTGCTGTTCGTGAAGCTGCCCGACCTGCGTGCGAGCGCCACGCCCCGGATTCCGGGGGCTCTGCAGTAAGGGGCGGGTGCCCTCGAGGCATGGCAGAGAGGCCGCTCGGATTCTGGCTCGCCCTCGTCGACCGCCTCGTCGAGGAGAGGTTCTCCGCCGCGCTCGAAGAGCATGGCGTGACGCGCATCCAGTGGCGCGTGCTCGGGGTGCTGGCGTCGGGACCCGCCTCCGGCGCCGACCTGGAGGGCGCGCTGACGGACATGCCGCTCGACCCCGACGGCACCTCCGCCGCCGAGGAGCTGGCGGAACTCGTCGACAGCGGGTGGGTGCACTCCGACGGGGTCTACTCGATCACCGAACGCGGGTCCTCGGCCCACGACCGGCTCGCCGACGTCGTCGACGAGCTGCGCGCGACCCTCACCGAGGGCCTCACGGAAGAGGAGCAGGCCGCCACCTCGATCGCGCTCGAGCGCATGGCGCGCAACCTCGGGTGGGACGGGTGACGGACACGGCGCAGAAGGCCGAGCTGCTGCGCGCCCTGCACGTGCCCGGTGATCCGCTCATCGTCACCAACGTCTGGGACGCCGCATCCGCCCGCGCGGTCGCCGCGGTTCCCGGCGTGCGCGCCCTCGCCACCGCCAGCCATTCGATCTCGGAGGCGCGGGGGGTCGACGACGGCGAGGGCCTCACCGTCGACGAGGCCCTTGATGCCGCGCGCATCATCGCCGCGTCCGCCGCGCTGCCGGTGTCGGTCGACTTCGAGCGCGGGTACGCCGGCGACCCCGACGGGGTCGCTGGGAACGTGCGGCGCCTCGCCGAGGCCGGAGCCGCGGGGCTGAACATCGAGGACAGCATCTCCGACGACACGATGCGTCCCCTCGACGAGCAGGTCGCGCGGATTCGCGCGGTGCGCGCCGGCGGCGACGCCGCGGGGGTTCCGCTCTCGATCAACGCGCGCGTCGACTCGCTGCGCCGCGGGGAGACCTTCGAGCAGGCCGTCGAGCGGGCGAACGCCTACCTCGCCGCGGGCGGCGACTCCGCGTTCGTCCTGGGGCTCGCGACGCCCGAGCTGGTGACGCGCGCCGTCGCCGAGATCGACGGGCCGGTCGCGGTGATCGGCCGGCACGGGTACCTGCCGATCGCCCAGCTCGCGGAGCTCGGCGTCGCGCGCATCAGCTTCGGCCCCGGGCCGCAGGCGCTCGCGTTGGCGCACCTCGCGCGTGCGGCAGAGGTGCTCACGGCACGCGGGGACTATCCGTCCGAGCTGTCGTTCTGACGCGGCCACCCCGCTACGAAACGGTCGAGCAGGAGGGCGAACTCCTCACGCTCTGCTGCACTGAAACCATCGAGGGCGGTTTCCACGGCGTCCCGGCGTGAGGCGTGCGCCGAGTGCAGGAACGCGCGTCCGGCGGGGGTGAGCTCGACGACGGCGCGACGGGCATCCAGCGGATCCGTGCTGCGGCGCACGAGGCCGCGTTCGGCGGCGTCGGCGACGAGACGGCTCGCGCGCGGCTGGTCGACGCCGGTGGCGGCGGCCACCTCGGAGACGGTGCGCGGTCCCGCCTCGAGCGCGTCCAGCATCCGGAACCGGGCCGCGCCGCCGAGGCTGCGGTCCGGGCCGCGGCCGTGCGCGTGACCGCGGGGACCGATGCCGCGCTGCAGCCGCCTCGCCTGCTGGTCGCGGCGCATCGTGACGAGCGCCCGCTCGATGACGGAGACCGGGTCTTGACGCGCGTCTTCCATGTATGTAATCATACATTTAGTTGCACAATGACATGCAACGTCAGACCTTGGAAAGGACCCCCGATGATGAAATACATCGATCGACACGACATCCCCACCGACAAGCGGCCGCTCGGCTACTGGCTGCGCGCCATCGAGGTGCCGCTGCGGCACGCGATGCGCGAGGCATTCGCCTCGTTCGGCGTCACCCGCCGCGAATGGCGCACCCTCACCACGCTGCACGCCGGCCCGGCCACCGCGGCCGAGATCGAGGCGGCCCTGCCGCCCCGGCGCGAGCACGGACGCGCCGTGCACGACGTGCTCGACGCGTTCGTGAACCGCGGATGGGCGACCTCCGACGGCGGCGGCTACACGCTGACCGCCGACGGCGAGCGTGTCCACGACGCCATCCTCGCCAACGTGCAGAAGGTGCGCGCGCGGGTCACCGCGGACATCCCCGACGCCGACTACGCCACCACCATGGCGACGCTCGAGAAGATCGCCGGCAACGTCGGATTCGACCCCGCCGCCCGGCGCCCGATGCGCCACCGCGGCCCGCAGGGTCACGTCAGCAGGGCATAGGCGATCAGCAGCATCGTCACCAGGAACCCGGTGACGAAGTTCAGCCACAGGAAGCGCCTCCACCCGCGATTCGCGGTGGGGGCGCTTTCGTCCGTCACGTTCCACCACGGCGCGGCGTTGATCGCGTACGGGACCGGCAGCACGGCGGCCAGCGCACCGGGGAAGCCGGTGAACAGCAACAGGATGCCGCCCAGCAGATAAAGGGCGATCGCGAGACGCACCGTCGCCCGCGCGCCGATGACGGTCGCGACCGAGCCGATGCCCGCCTCGCGGTCGGCCACCACATCCTGGACCGCGCCGAAGGCGTGCGACGCGGCCCCCCACAGGAAATACGCCGCGAGCAGCGCCACGAGACCCGGTGTGAACGCCGCGCCCGCGAGCACCAGCGCATAGACCGCCGGGGACACGAAGTGCGTGCTCGAGGTCACCGAGTCGAGGAACGGCCTCTCTTTGAAACGCAGCCCCTTCGCGGAATACGCGATCACGGCGAACAAGCTGACGGCGAGCACGATCCAGCTGGCCGGGCCGCCCGCCGCCACCAGGTACACCACGAACGGCAGAGCCAGAACCCCGGATGCGACGAGAGTCGCGCGGTGCCAGCGCGGGTGCAGCAGCGCACCCTCGACCCCGCCCTTGCGCGGGTTGCGCACATCGGACTCGTAGTCGAACACGTCGTTGATGCCGTACATCGCGAGGTTGTACGGGATGAGGAAGAACAGCGTCCCGACGATGAGGGTCGCGTCGATGCGCCCCGTCGCCACGATGTACGCCGCGGCGAACGGGAAGGCGGTGTTGATCCAGCTCAGCGGTCGGCTGGTGAGGAAGAGCGCGCGGATCATCCGGGGGTCTGGTCTCGATACGCCGGCTTCGCCGGCACTCGACCAGCAAGGAGCGCCCACAGCGACGGCAGCAGCACGATCGCCGCGACCGCGTAGGCGAAGTCCTCGATCGGGGCGACCCCGAGGAAGACCCCGCTGATGAGGTCACGGTCGTACCCGACGATGCCCACCCCGACGAGCACGTTGTCGAACACCGCGGTGAGCAGCAGCACCACGATCGCGGTCAAACCGACCGCGCGCCAGCGGGGGGCGCGACGGGAGAGGATCGCGGCCAGCGCCACGACCGCAACCACCGCCAGGAACGGCAGGTTCAGGAGCCAGTAGGTCATTTCGGCTCGGTTTCGATACGCCGCCACGGGCGGCTGCTCAACCAGCGATAGGCATTCATCGTCGTGTAGCAGAGCAGCGCGAGGAAGAAGACCTCCTCGAGCGGCAGCTCCGGCGCGAGCAGGATGCCGGTCAGGACCCCCGGGTGCTGGCCGCGGAAGAAGACACCGGCGCCGATCCCGAAGAGATCCCACACCAGGAAGAACGCGATCCCCGTCGCCATGACGATCGCCGCCCGCACCGGCGCCGCGCGGAAGAACAGGCGCAAGCGCACGTCCAGCACCACCATGCCCGTCAGCGCGACGAGCAGGGCGGCCAGGTAGAGCAGGTTCACGCGGACGTTCTGGTCACGCGCAGCGACTCGGCGACCGGGGTGGTCGAGGTGTCGCCGCGCAGCCGCTTCAGCACCAGCTCCGCGCTGATCAGGCACATCGGCAGGCCGATGCCGGGGATCGTCGACGACCCCGCGTAGTACAGGTTCGAGACGTGCGTGCTCACATCGCCCGCGCGGAAGAACGCGCTCTGCCGCAGCGTGTGGGCGGGGCCGAGCGCCGACCCCTTCCAGGCGTTGAGGTCGGCGGCGAAATCCCCGGGCGCGACCGTGCGGCGCAGCACCACCCGTTCCGCCAGATCCGGGATGCCCGCCCAACCCGCGATCTGCGCGATCACCCGGTCGGCGAGCGCCTCCACCGCGGCGTCGCCGGCCCCGTCGATCCCGCCCCTGCCGATCGCCGGGTCCGCGGGCAGCGGCACCAGCACGAACAGGTTCTCCGCTCCCTCCGGCGCGGTGCTGTCCACCCCGCTCGTCTTGCTGACGTACAGCGACAGCGTGTCGGGGATCCGCTGATCGCCGAAGATCGCCTGGAACCCCTTGTTCCAGTCCTTCGCGAAGAACAGCGTGTGGTGCTCGAGCTCGGGCAGCTCGCCGCTCACCCCGAGCATGAGCAGCAGGGCACCCGGCCCCGCGGTACGGTTCTGCCAGTACTCCTCCGGGAAGGTGCGCAGCTCGGCGCGATCGAGCAGCGCGGTCTCGGTGTGGTGCAGGTCCGCGGTCGAGACGACCACGTCGGCCTCCAGTACCGTCGTCTTCTTGCCCGCGGCGTCCGTCACCTCGACCCCGGTCGCGCGGCCCCCCTCGTCGACGACGATGCGCGTCACCGGCGTCGAGGTGCGGATATCGACCCCCTGCGCGCGGGCGAGATCGGCTATCGACTCGATCACCCGGGTGAACCCGCCGAGCGGGTAGTACACCCCGTCGACCATGTCGAGGTGGCTCATCAACGAGTACATGCTGGGCGCCAGCTTCGGCGACGAGCCCAGGAACACGGCCGGATAGCCGAGGATCTGCCGCAGCCGGTTGTCGCGCACCGTGCGCCGCGTGAGCGAATCGAGCGGCTCGAGCAGCAGCTGCAGCAGCCGGGGGATGCGGCCCGCGACGCCGCCGCGCATCACCGGCAACAGCCGCTGGAACGTCGTGTAGAGGAAGTGCTGCTTCGCCAGCTCGTAGATCTCGCGCGAGCGGTCGAGGTACTTCGCCAGCCGCACGGCGGAGCCGGGTTCGACACGCTCGAACAGCTCCAGGTTCTCGTCGACGCTCGCCGAGACGTCGAGCGGGTCGGCGTGACCCTCGCCGTACACCCGGTAGCCGGGGTCGAGCTGCACCAGTTCGAGCTGCTGCTCGGCCGTCGTGCCGAGCACGCGATAGAAGTGATCGAACACCTCGGGCATCAGGTACCACGACGGTCCCGTGTCGAAGCGGAACCCGTCGCGCTCCCACACCCCCGCGCGGCCCCCGACCTCGGCGCGCTGCTCGACGAGGGTCACCCGGTGGCCTTCGCGTGCGAGCAGCGCCGCGGTCGCCAGGCCCGAGATGCCTCCGCCGATGACGATGGTGCGGGTCATGCCTGTGCTCCTTTGACGGTGCGTCGTCCGGTCGCGGCCACGGCGGCGATGCGGAGCTTCACCGGGTCGGGCACGCGCACGCGCGTGGTGATGAGGGTGGATGCCGGGGTGCGGCGGATGCGCCGGTTCAGCTCCGCGAAGAGACCGTGCGCCAGCGCGACCGCGCGGCGCGAACTCGCGGGCAGCAGCGGCAGCGTCGCCGCCGCGGCCGCCAGGTCGGAGTCGATGTCGTCGACCAGTTCGAGCTTCTGCGCCTCGGTGAGGGTCGCGACGTCGATGCCGGGGAAGTAGCTGCGCCCCAGCGATTCGACGTCGGCACGCAGGTCGCGCAGGAAGTTGACCTTCTGGAACGCCGCGCCGAGCGCTCGCGCCCCCGCCTCGAGGGTCGCGAGCTGGTCGTCGCTGTACGCCCTCGGCGCATCCGTCACGAACACGCGCAGGCACATCAACCCGACCACCTCGGCGGACCCGTAGACGTAGTCCCGGAAGCTCTGCTCGTCGTGCTCGGTCTGCGACAGGTCCATGCGCATGCTCGCGAAGAACGGCTCGGTGAGTTCCGCGCCGAACCCGGCGGCGCGGGCGGTGCGCGCGAAGGCGTGGACGATGAGGTTGGCGCTGTAGCCCTCCTCGAGACTGCGTTCGACATCCCGCTCGAGCTCGTTGAGCAGCCTGGCCGCCACCTGACGCTCGACGCCCGCCTCGTCGGCCCCGCCATCCACGATCTCGTCGGCGATCCGCACGAGCGCGTAGATGTTCTCGACCGGCTGACGCACCGCCCGGCCGAGCAGGCGTGACGCCATGCCGAACGAGGTCGAGTACCGCCGGATCACCAGCGAGGCGGCCTGCTCCGCCACCGCGGAGTACAGGGTGAGCCGGGCGACCGGCCCGGCCTCGGTGCGCGTCATTTCACCCTGCCGAGCACGGCATCGGCGACCGGGTGCAGCTCGACGCGCAGGCTCGCCGGGATGTGGGGCTCGACCAGGCGGGCGAGGGCGCGGTTGGCGTAGTACCTGGCCAGCCCCTCGGCGAAGGCCTTCGCGCCGCACGCGACGAGATGGGCGCGCAGGCGTTCGGCGCCCGCGTCGTCGAGCTCCGGGTTGCCGAACAGGTCGGAGAGCGGGTCCCAACCGGGGGCGGAGGTCGCGTAGGCGATCAGCACCGTGCGCTTGCCTTCGCGCAGGTCGCCGATCGTGGTCTTGCCGGTCTCCGCCTCGGTTCCGAACACCCCGAGCAGGTCGTCGACGATCTGGTAGGCGATGCCCATCTCGCGGCCGAAGTCGCCGAGGGTCGTCACGGTCTCCTCGCTCGCCCCCGCCAGGATCGCGCCGGCCTGCAGCGGGCACTCGAAGGAGTACACGGCCGTCTTCAGCCGCTCCATGGTGAGGATGTCGTCCACCAGCGGCACATCGGTCATGAACGAGAAGTCGACGTCGATGAGCTCGCCCGCCGCGCTGGCGAAAAGGGCGTCGTCCATCACCTCGATGAGCCGTCGGCGCACCCGGTCGCCGACCCCGCTGCGGTCGATGAGGCGGTACGCGTTGAAGAGAGCCAGGTCGCCGGCGATCACCGCCGCGCTGATGCCGCGGTGCTCGGCGCCCGCCAGGCTCGTACCCGCCGCGAGTGCGCGGTCGCGGTAGGTACCCGCCAGGTTCGGCGCACCGCGCCGGACGAAGTCCCGGTCGATCACGTCGTCGTGGACGATCAGCGCGGTGTGCAGCAGCTCGAACGCGGCGCCGACGTAGGCCGCCGCCTCGACGTCGGTGCCGCCGAGCGCGTCGTACGCGGCGAACACCATGCGCGGGCGGAACCGCTTGCCGCCGACGGTGTTCGCCTCCAGCTCGACCCAGAGCTGTTCGTACTCCGCACCCAGGGCGGCGGCGCGCTTCTTGGCTAGGCTGAAGAAGCGCCCCAGCACGGCGTCGACCTGCGATTGCCGCTCGTGAGCGACGGCGGCGAGGCCGGAAGCATCCATCCAGGCAGACTACCGGTCACCATGACAGAGCCCATCGAGCAGGTCGTGCTGGTCGACGCGCTCGGCACCCCGATCGGGACCGCCGACAAGTCGGTGATCCACGACGCCGACACCCCGCTGCACCTGGCGTTCTCGTGCCATGTGTTCCGCCCGGACGGGCGGGTGCTGCTCACCCGCCGAGCGCTGGGCAAGGTGGCCTTCCCGGGCGTCTGGACGAACACGTTCTGCGGTCATCCCGCACCCGGCGAAGACGTCCGGGATGCCGTGCGGCGTCGCGGTGCGCGCGAGCTCGGTCTCGAGATCGCGGCCCTCGAGCCCGTGCTCCCGGACTTCCGCTACAGGGCGACCGACGCATCCGGGATCGTGGAGAACGAGATCTGCCCGGTGTTCCGCGCCGTCGTCGACACGGATCCGCAACCCGCCGACGTCGAGGTCGCCGAATGGGAGTGGGCGACGCCCGAGCGTGTGCGGGCCGCGGTCGAGGCGACGCCGTTCGCGTTCAGCCCGTGGCTGGTTCTGCAACTCTCGGAATGGACCGCGTTCGGGCGCTAGCGTGTCCGCATGGCAGACCCGACGCTGCAGGAGGCGCTGAACTTCACCGACGAGGACCTCGCGGCCAATCGCGAGGGCCGGCTCGGGCCGACCCAGCAGGGGCGGCTCACCAAGACCAAGGGGCGCAGTCAGGCGCTCAACCTGATCTCGGCGGCGGTCTTCGTGGTGATCATGATCGTCATCGGCGTGTACGTGCTCCCGATGTATCTGACCGGTCCGTCGGCGCAGGCGGCCCCGATCATCGTCGGGGTGCTCATCGCGGTGGTGCTCGTCATCCTGTTCACCACCTGGCGCAGCCGGCGCAAGCTCGCGAGGCTCGACGGCCCGGTCATCTGGACGGCGGGTGAGGCGAGCGCCCGCATGGGCGGCGCGCAGGTCAGCGGGGGCGCGCTGATGCCGATGTACCGGCTGAGCATCGGCGAGGTGACGTTCGCGCTCTCCAGCCCCGAGCCGATGCGGGCGTTCGTGAACGGGCATCAGTACCGCGGCTACTACGTGCAGGGCACCACCCCGGTGCTGGTGAGCGCCGAGAAGCTGTAGCCCGGGCGGGAGGGTTCTACTCGCCGGGGGCGCCGGCGTCGGTCACCGTGACGTCGGTGCGGTGGAAGTTCACGTGCGAGCGGCTCGCCGTCGGGCCGCGCTGCCCCTGGTAGCGGTTGCCGTACTGCCCCGAGCCGTACGGGTTGTCGACCGGCGAGCTGGTGCGGATGAAGCAGAGCTGCCCGATCTTCATGCCGGGCCAGAGCTTGATCGGCAGCGTCGCGACGTTCGACAGCTCGAGCGTGACGTGGCCGGAGAACCCCGGGTCGACGAACCCTGCGGTGGAGTGCGTCAGCAGCCCGAGCCGTCCGAGCGAGCTCTTGCCCTCGAGCCGCGCCGCGATGTCGTCGGGCAGGGTCACCAGTTCGAACGTCGACCCGAGCACGAACTCGCCGGGGTGCAGGATGAACGGCTCGTCCCGCTTCGTCTCGATCAGCCGGGTCAGTTCGGGCTGATCCTCCGCGGGGTCGATGAACGGGTACTTGTGATTGTCGAACAGCCGGAAGAACCTGTCGAGCCGCACGTCGATGCTCGACGGCTGGATCATCTGTCGGTCCAGCGGCGCCAGCCCGATGCGCCCCGCGTCGAGTTCGGCCCGGATGTCACGGTCGCTCAACAGCATTGGGCCAGACTATCGGCGCCTAGTAGTCGGGTTCGGGCCAATCGGCGTTTGCCGGCGGCCAATCGTCATTCGGGTTGCGCCAGTCTTCTTTGGGGCTCTGCCAATCGCGGACGTAGCTCTGGGCAACCAATGACACAGCGACCAGCGAGCCGGTGGCGACCGCGACGCAGAAGGCGAAGGTCAATCGATCGAAGCCGCTCGCTGCGACCACACACAAAGCCACGGCAAGCGCGAAATCTGCTAGGAGGAAGCCCGCGAGCGTTACCTCGGCGGTCTTCTGGACACTGTTCATCCATGCGGGCTTTCGCGATCGCGCCTTTCCGCGCACCGTGACCAATCGCGCGATGTGAGGCGGAACACCGACCAACCTAGCTCGGCGAAGGCGGCTGTCCCACAGCATCTTGCCGTAGTGAACCAAGACGATCCCCAGGCGTCGAACCGTAACCAGCACAAAGAACGTGACAGCCTGAAAAACTGCGACGAAGCCTGCCCCGGCGAGCAGCTGCTCCCGCGGGTCGAACTCGCTCGCACCAAGAAGTGGCGCCACGACGGCGGCGCTGCCGAGAGAAGCGGTGAAGTAGAAGGTCAAATACTTGACGCGCTCATCCTCGACATGGCGGAAATGCTCCCACGTCGCCCGGTGCTCCTCCAGAAGGAAATCCCGCTGGTCCTTGTTCGCCATCGGTCAACGTTAGCGGTGAGGGTTCCGCTCGAGCCGGTTAGACTCGTGAGCGCAGTACGCGGATGTAGTTCAATGGCAGAACTTCAGCTTCCCAAGCTGATAGCGCGGGTTCGATTCCCGTCATCCGCTCTCGATGAGCGAGCTGATCCCCATCCCATCCCCGGGGATCCCCTTGGAGTTCGGCGACGTCGGCGAACCCCTCGTCGTGGTGCTCCACGACTGGTTCGGGCGACTCCCGTGGCTGGAGCCGTTCGCGGCCGCCCTCGCCGAGCGCGGCGGGTTCCGGGTGCTCGTCCCCGACCTGTACGACGGGGTGGCGACCACCGACGATGACGATGCCGCCATGCTCGCCTCGCGGCTGACCGATGCGGACGCCCGCGACATCCTGGATGCGACGATCGGCATGGGGCTCGACGAGGGCTCCCCGCGGGTCGGGCTGGTCGGCTTCTCGCTGGGCGGGACGCTCGCGCTGCGGGCGGCGCAGCGGGGCGACGCGGATGCCGTCGTCGCCTATTACGCGACCCTCGGCGGCGACGACCCCGGCATCCTGCCCTGCCCGGTGCTGCTGCATCTCGCGGAGGACGACACGTACCGGACGGGCGCCGAGCCGGAGGTCTTCGCCCGGCGACTGCGCGACAACGGCACCCCGGTCAGCGCGCACACCTACGCCGGAACGGGTCACTCGTTCGCCAACGCCTCCCTGACGGAACGGGTCGACGGACGTGCAGCGGCCCTGGCCTTCGCCCGCACGACGGTCTTCCTGGAGGCCCGTCTCGGGGACGCGGGATAGCCTGACCCCATGTCATTCAGCCCTGACATCGTCGACGCCGTGCTCGCCCACATGAACGAGGATCATCGCGACGACAACGTGCTCATCGTGCGGGCGTTCGCCGCCCGCGATGTCGACAGCGCCCGGATGAGCGACCTCGACCACCGCGGCGGCACCTGGCGCTACACCTGCGAGGGCGAGGAGCACGAGCTGCACGTGCCGTGGTCGTCGGGGGAGATCACCGAGCGGCCGGAGATCCGCCGCGAGATCGTGGTGCTGTACGACGCCGCGTGCGCGCAGCTCGGCGTCGAGCCGCGACCGCACTGATGCTCCGCTCGCCGAATCGCGTCGTCGCGTTCCTCGCCGGGGCGGGGTTCGTGACGCTCGGGGTCGCAGGGTTCTTCGCCGCGGACGGGTTGCTCTTCGGCGTGTTCGGCGTCGACGTCGCGTCGAGCATCGTGCACCTGGTGTTCGGCGTCTCGCTCGTGGTCGCCGGCATCGCGGGGGTGCGTGCCGCACGGTTCGCGAACGGGGCGGTCGGGGCGGTCTGCCTGGTCATCGGGTACACCGGCCTGTTCGTCGTCGGCGGGGAGTACAACGTGCTGGGGCTCAACGGCGCCGGCAACGTGCTGCACTTCGGCGTCGCCGCGCTCCTGCTCGCGGTGGGTCTGGGCGCCGAGGGTCTGGGCGCCGAGCGCGCGGCGAAGCGCGCCTGACCGATGGATGCCGTGGTGCGCGCCTGGCTGGGCTTCCTGGCGCTCGGCGCCGGCCTCATCCACCTGGCGCTCGCGATCGGGGCACCCGTCGCGGTCGCCGCCCCGCTGCTCGTCGTGGGCGCCGCGGAGTTCGGGTGGGGCGTGTTCGCGTTCACCGGCCCCCGCATCCCGGTGCCGCGGGTGGCGCGCCTGCTGGCTCTCGCGCCGATCCTCGGCTGGGTGCTGCTGCTGCTCGCCGGCGGCAGCGGGCTGGGGGTGCGGGCGCTGCCGATGATCGTCGCGGGCCTGTTCGATGTGGCTCTCGCGATCGGCATCAGCATCGTGCTGCGGCGCGCGGGCCGGCCGGCCGCTCCCATCGGGACGGCCCGTTACCTGCTCGGCGTCGCCGCAGGTGCCCTGATCGTCGCCGCTCTGGCCGTGCCGGCGCTCGCCGCTACCGAGGCGGGTGGGTCGACGGTGCCCGACGTCGAGCTTCCGGGGCTGCACCCCTCCCACTAGACTTAGGGTCACCTAACCTCTGGGAGCTCCCGTGACCGTCCTCTCCTTCTCGCAGGCCCTCCGCGAGCGCACCTGGTCGAGCCACGGCGAGAGCGAAGGCGCCGGCTTCATGTCCGATCTGATGACCGGCAAGGGTACGCGCGACGACTACATCGCGCTCGTGGCGCAGCACTTCTTCGTGTACGAGGCGCTGGAGTCGGCGGCGGCCGCGTTCGCGCACGACCCGATCGCCCAGCCGTTCATCACCGACCATCTCACGCGTCTCCCCGCCCTCGAGGCCGACCTCGAGTTCCTGATCGGCGACGACTGGCGGGATGCCATCGCACCCCTCGCGACGACCGACCGCTACGTGCGCCGCATCCACGACATCGTCGACGCCGGCTGGGCGGGCGGCTTCGTGGCCCACCACTACACGCGGTACCTCGGCGACCTGTCCGGCGGTCAGGCGATCCGCCGGATCATGCAGCGCCAGTTCGGGTTCGAGACCAACGGGGTCGGGTTCTACCTGTTCGACCAGATCGCCGACCCGAAGGCGTTCAAAGAGACCTACCGCGACCAGCTCGACGCCGTCGCCTGGGATGACGCGGAGCGCGAGCGCGTGATCGGCGAGGTGCTCGAGGCGTACCGGCTCAACACGCAGCTCTTCGACGACCTTGCGGCGGCGAAGGCCGCCGCGTAGGTCTCACACCGCGGCGGCGTCGATGCCGGGGACCGCGGTCGCGCGGTCCATGAAGCGCCGCACCGCGTCATCCACGATGACGTCGCTCGGGCGCAGCGGCCGGGTCAGGTACAGCCCGTCGAGGGCGGTGAGGCGCGACAGCGCGACATAGGTCTGACCCGGGGCGAACGACCGCGGGCCGAGGTCGATGATCGCCTGGTCGTAGCTCTTCCCCTGCGACTTGTGGATCGTGACCGCCCACGCGAGACGCAGCGGGAACTGGGTGAACTCGGCCACGACATCCTTGTCGAGGGTCTTCGTCACCGGGTTGTAGCTGTACCGGTACCGTTCCCAGGTCGAGGGGAGCACCTCGTGGCGTTCCCCGTCGACCTCGACGGTGACCGTGTCGGCGATGTTCACGACCTCGCCGATGGTGCCGTTCACCCAGCGGCCGTCGCCGCCGGTGTCGTTCCGCAGGAACATGACCTGCGCCCCGACCTTCAGCTCCAGTCGCTCGTCGGCCGGAAACGCCCGCCCGCCGAACTCGCCACTGACCTCGGCCACCGCGGTGAGCGCGCGCCCGGGGAGTCTCGCGAGCGCGCTGCCGTTGATGCGCGTGACTGTCGCGTTGGTGGTGGCCAGGGTGATCGCCCCCTCGTCGGGCGGGGTGCGCTGTCCCACCTGGTTGAGCCGCTGACCCATCTCGGGCGTGACCTCGCCGTGGCGGACGGCGGTGAGCAGCTGCTTGAACTCGAGCTCGTGCTGCCGGTGGATGGTGCCGAGCTCGTAGATGAGCAGATCGGCCTCGTCCCACACCCGGGCGTCGAAGAACCACATCGAGGCATAGCGGTCGGCGAAGTACGCCCGTTCCTCGGGGTCGCCGGGCACGGGTGCGAGCTGGTACGGGTCGCCGAACATGACGATCTGCACGCCGCCGAAGGCCTCGTGGGGTTTCTGCCTCGCCTGGCGCAGGGAGCGGTCGATGGCATCCAGCAGGTCGGCGTTGACCATCGACACCTCGTCGATGACGACCGTGTCGATGGTGTTGAGCAGTTTGCGCAGTTCGGCGCTCTGCTCGATCTCGTGGTCGGCGATCACGCCGATCGGCAGCCGGAACAGCGAGTGGATGGTCTGGCCCGCCACGTTGAGCGCGGCGACGCCGGTCGGGGCGCACACGACGAGCTGTTTCGCGGTGTGCCACGACAGGTACTCGAGCAAGGTGGATTTTCCGGTGCCGGCCCGCCCGGTGACGAAGATGTGGTCGCGCGAGTCTTCGATCGCGTGGAACACCGCCGCCTGTTCGGGCGACAGGTCGGGGAGCACGACGACACTCTACGTACAATTCGTGCATGCGACGCGTGCTGCCGTGGGTGGTCGCGTTCCTCGTCGCTCTCACCGCCGGAGGAGGGTCGGTCGTCGCCCTGAACGCGACGGTCTTCGGCCCCGGCGACTTCGTCCGCATCTACCTCGACGCCCTCGCCCGCGGGGACGCCGCCGGCGCGCTGGCCCTGCCGGGGGTCGACGCGGGCGCGGCGGGCGCCCAGCTGCTGCGGGACGACGTGCTCACCGGGATCGGCGACCTGCGCCAGGTGTCGGACACCCCGCTCGGCGGCGATGCGCACCGCATCCGCTTCGCCTGGAGCTCGCCGGGCGGCGACGGTGTCACCGATTTCGAGGTGGTGCGGGTCGGCACGCGGCTCGGCCTGTTCCCGGAGTGGGGTTTCGCGGTGAGCCCGGTGGCGGTGCTCTCGCTCGACGTGCAGCACGACCCGCGCTTCACCGCGAACGGCGTCGGCACCACCACCGGCCGCGACAGCGCCGGCGCCACCGACGTGGCCGTGCTCGTGCCCGGCACCTATGTGCTCGGCCACGAGTCGGCGTTCCTGGAAGCGCGCCCGGTGACGGTGGTCGCCGACGAGGTGGGAGCGACGATCCGCACCGCCGTGGATGTGGAGCCCGCAGCCGAGTTCGGCCCCACCCTGGCGCGCGTGGTGCGGCAGCAGCTGGAAGATTGCGGCGAGCAGCACGTGCTGTTCCCCACCGGATGCCCGTACGGGCAGAGCATCGCCAACCGCGTCTCGTCCGACCCGATCTGGACGATCGTGGAGGTGCCCGACTTCGGCCTGCGCCCAGGCCCGTTCCCGGACTGGATCGCCGGCCCCGCCCCCGGCACCGCGCACCTCGAGGTGGAGGTGACGTCGCTGTTCGACGGCAGCGTCAGCACCTTCGACGAGGACGTCCCGTTCGAGGCGCGCTACCTGGTGACGGTGCAGGGCGACAACATGGCGGTGGCCGAGGCGCCGGAGAACTAGGGGCGGGCTAGCGGCGGTTCTGCTGCTCGAGGCTCTGCCGTCTCAACATCTCGTTGTACGCCTTCAGCGCGGCGTCGTCGTCCCGGTCGGCGGCGCGGTCCTGGCGTTTCGCGTCGCGCGCGTCACTGCGGCTCCACATCACGGCCACCAGGATGGCGAGCACGACGGTGGGGATCTCTCCGACGCTCCAGGCGATGCCGCCCCCGGCCTGCTGGTCGGCGAGCGGGGCGAGACCCCAGGTGCGTCCCATCGCGCCGTACCAGTCGGCGAGCAGCAGCGCCTCCCCGGTCACGAGCGACAACCCGAAGAAGGCGTGCATCGCCATGGTCGCGAGCAGCAGCAGCAGGCGCAGCGGGTACGGCGGCCGTCTCGGGATCGGGTCGATACCGACCAGCACCTGCGCGAACAGGAAGCCGGCACCCAGGAAGTGGATCACCATCCAGGTGTGGCCGATGTGGTCGACGGTCGCCCAGCGGAGGATCGGCGAGTAGTAGAACGCCCACAGCGACAGGGCGAACAGCCCCGCGGCGACCAGCGGATGCGTGACCACCCCCGCCACCCGGGAGTGCACTACGAGCAGCAGCCATTCCCGCACCCCGCGGGACCCGTCGTCCCGCTTGCGCACCGCACGCAGGGCCAGGGTGATCGGCGCCCCGAGCACCATCAGCACCGGGATCGCCATGCCGAGCAGCATGTGCCCGAGCATGTGCACGCTGAAGAGGTACTGCTCGTACACGTTGATCGGGCCGTTGGTGACCCAGAGCAGTAGCAGCATGCCCGCGATCCACAGCACGGTGCGGTGCCACGGCCAGCGGTCGCCGCGACGGCGCAGGCGCCGCGCCCCGGCCAGGTAGAACAGGATGCCGAACCCGACCACGAGCAGCCACAGCAGGTCGAGTCCGTACTGGGTCAGCCACGTCGTCGCGGTGAGCTCCGGCGGAAGCTCCCGGTCGGTGAGGATCAGTGCCGGGCTCGGGTCCGGCAGTTCGCCCGCCGGCACCTGCGCCGCCGCGATGTCGACGGGTGTCGCGGTGCGGGCCAGCGCGGCGGCGACGCCCGAGGCGACGCCCATGAAGCCGAGCTCCGCGACGACCAGCACCCAGAACACGCGGGTGCCCGCGCCGGCGCGGATCCTGTCGATCAGAACACGCCGGTAGTACGCGCCGAAGAGCCCGAGGGCGCCGAGCGCCCCGACCTTCATGAGCACCAGCACCCCGTACGGTGTCAGCAGTGACGGCAGTTCGCCGATGCGGACGGCGGCGCTCACGAAGCCGGACGCGGCCACCACCACGAA
>JBFWWZ010000002.1:0-139114 GCA_050245915.1 Microbacteriaceae bacterium | reverse complement strand
GAGGCGAAGACCGCGGAGCCGACCATCGCATCCCAGAACGAGGTCGTCGACAAGCTGAAGGCCGGCATCGACGGCATGAAGGAGAAGCTCAACGAGCTGACCAGCAAGCGCGACGAGCTGGTCGCCCGCGCCAAGACCGCGCAGGCTCAGAACCAGGTCGCCGACGCGCTCCAGTCGATCGACGTGCTCGACCCGACCAGCGAGCTCGGCCGTTTCGAAGACAAGGTGCGCCGCGAGGAGGCCCTCGTCGCCGGCAAGCAGGAGCTCGCCGCGTCGTCCCTCGACTCGCAGTTCGAGTCCCTGGAGGACCTCGACAAGGAGACCGAGGTCGAGGCCCGTCTCGCCGAGCTGAAGGCCACGCCGGTCGCGAAGCCCGCCATCGGCAGCTAGTCCCCCGATGCCCCGCGGCGGGTTCGAGACCGGACGGGTGTTCGGTCCCGACCTCGCCCGGGGCATCGCCCTGCTCGGGATGTTCGCGGCCCACGTCGCGTTCGAGGGGCCCGAGCACATCTACGACGGCCGCTCGGCGATCCTGTTCGCCACGGTCGCGGGGGTCTCGCTCGGGTTGCTGACCGGAGGAGCGCGCCGCGCACCGCGCGAGCTGCGGAACGGGATGCGGGCGGCGATCGCGCTGCGCGCGTTGGCGCTGATCGTCATCGGGGTGCTGCTGACCGAACTGGTGCGGCCGCCGCTCGCGGTGATCCTCGACTACTACGGTTTCGCGTTCCTGCTGCTGATCCCGCTGCTCTTCGCGCCGCGGCGGGTGCTCGCGATCGTCGCGGGAGTTCTCGCCCTGGTCGCTCCGCCGGCGGTGCTGTGGCTGCGCGACCACACCGAGCTCGCCGACATCCCCGTCGTGCTGCAGTCGTTCGCGAACTGGGCGGTGTACGGCGTCTACCCGATGGCGAGCTGGCTGGTGTTCCCGATCGCGGGCCTGATCGTGGTCCGGTCCGACCTCGCGCGCCGGCGCACACAGCTCACGGTGATCGCCGCCGGTGTCGCCGCCGCGATCGCCGGATACGGGGCAGCGGCACTCATCCCCGGGGTCACGGCGGAGGCGCATTCCGGGACGCTCGCCGAGGTGCTCGGTTCCGGCGGGCTGGCGGTCGCGGTCATCGGGGCCGCCACCCTGCTGGGCGACCTGCCGGGTGGCGCCGGCCGCGGCATCCGGATCGTGCTCTACCCGATCGCGGCGGCGGGGGCCATGGCGCTCAGCATCTACACGGCGCACGCGATCGCGCTGGCGCTGGTGCGGGATGCGGTGAGCGGCGGCGCAGACCGGTGGACGTACCCGGATGCGGTGCTGCCCCTGCTGATCGTCGCGGCCCTGGTGCTCGCGACGCTGTGGCGCCTGTTCCTCGGCGCCGGACCGATCGAACGTCTGCTGCAGCTGCTGAGCCGGCTCGTGCAGCCTTCTAGAGTGTGACCATGGCGCTCACCTTCGTCGTCGTGCCGCAGTGGCAGGGCTCCCCCTCGTCGCGCGCCATGCGGCAGGCCGAGGGCGCCGCCGCCATCCAGGAGGATCTGCCGTCCGCGTCGACACGCGAGGTGTCCGTGCCGCTCGAAGCGGGTGACGACCAGGGCACCGGGATCGCGCGATTCAGCTCGCTGCAGCTGGTGCGGGAGCGCCTCGCCGACGTGCTCGGCGAGGTGGACGGCCCGGCGGTCACGATCGGCGGCGACTGCGCGGTCTCGGCGGCGGCTGTCGCCCACGCCGCGGGTCAGGGCGACGTGGCACTCGTCTGGTTCGACGCCCACCCCGACCTGAACTCCCCCGGCACCTCGCCGTCCGGCGCGTTCGCCGGGATGGTGCTCCGCTCCCTCGTCGACGACGGCACGGTCCCGCCGGAGCGCACGTTCCTCGCCGGCGCGCGGTCCTGGGATCCGGGTGAGGAGACGTTCGCCGCCGAGACCGGCATCCGCGCGTTCAGCGTCGACGAGCTGGGCGACCCGGCGGCGCTCGTGGAGGCCGTCGCGGCATCCGGTGCCGGCTCGGTCTACCTGCACATCGACCTCGACGTGCTCGACCCGGCCGAGTTCTCGGGCCTGCTCGACCCGGAGCCGTTCGGGCTGCCTGCGGCGGGCCTGGTCGCGGCGATCGGCGCCCTCACCGCGCGTCTCCCGCTCGCGGGCGCGACGATCGCCGCCTACGCCCCCGGATCGGAGGAGGGCCGGATCGACGACGCCCCCACGCTCCTGAGGATCGTGGGGGCGCTCGCCAAGGCGGCTCGCTGAGCTAGTTCAGGACGCTCGCGCTGATCGTGTAGGTGCCCTCGGTCTCGTCGAACGACGTGATGGTCACCTCGACGTCGTGACTGCCGCTCTCGTCGTCGTAGCTGCAGTAGGTGACGTTGTCGACCGCGATGGTGACCTCGGGCTCGGGGCAGCTGACCTGCGGCGGCACCGGCAGCGACGGGGTGAGCGCCGTGACGACGAGCGCGGCGATGTCGTCACCGGGCACCGTCGGGGCGTTCGGGTCGACCGTGGGCTGCGGCGGGTTGTTCGGGGAGTCGGCGACCTTGAAATCGAACGCGTACTCGGTGCCCTTGACCTCGGTGAAGGTGACGACGACGTCGTACTCGAGGCCGCTGCCCGGGTCGGTGAGGATGCAGGTGAGCTTGTTGCCCACCTCGAGCTGAACGTCGTTCGTGCCGCAGTCGACCTCGGGGCGGGCGCCGACCTGCTCTTCGAGCTTGTCCTCCACGACGGTGGCGACGTCGGAGGCCGGGACCTCGGGGATCTGCGGGGTGAGCGAGAAGCTGCAGCCGCTCAGCAGCAGCGCCGTCGCGGCACCCGCCAGCAGGGCAGGGAGTTTGCGGGATCGCACGAGGCCTCCAAGGTTCGGTCCTGGTGAGAATTTAGCGGATTCGCGGGGTTAGCCTCGACTCATGGCAGCGCGGGAGTACGACCTGATCGTCATGGGCGGGGGCGCCGTCGGCGAGAACGTCGCCGATTACGCCACGAAAGGCGGCCTCAGCGCCGTCATCGTCGAGCACGAACTGGTGGGCGGCGAATGCTCGTACTGGGCCTGCATGCCCTCGAAGGGCCTGCTGCGCGCCGGGCAGGCGCTGCGTGCGGCGCGCGCCGTCGACGGCGCGAGGCAGGCCGTGACCGGCGGGGTCGATCCGGCGGGCGCGTTCGCGCGCCGCACCGTGCTGACCCATGACTGGGACGACAGCTCCCAGGCCGAATGGCTCGCCGGCGCCGGCATCGACCTGGTGCGCGGCCACGCGCACTTCACGGGCGAGCGCGCGGTGACCGTCGTGACCGCGGAGGGCGACGTCGAGCTGGTCGCCCGGCACGCGGTGACGGTGAGCACCGGCAGCGACCCGCTCATCCCGCCGATCGAGGGTCTGGCCGGCATCCACCCGTGGACGAGCCGGGATGCCACGAGCGCCACCGCGGCCCCGGCCAGTCTCGCGATCCTGGGCGGCGGCGTCGTCGGCTGCGAGATGGCGACCGCGTACGCGAGCTTCGGAACCGCGGTCACGGTGATCGTCCGGGGCGACGTGCTGCTCGCCGGCCTGGAGCCGTTCGCGAGTTCCGCCGTCCGGGAATCGCTGGAGGCGTCCGGGGTGACAGTACTCACGGGAACGGAGGTCGTGAAGGCGCAGCGGGTCGACGGCGGCGACGCCGTGCTCGACCTCTCCGACGGCGGCCGGGTGCGCGCGGAGCAGGTGCTCGTCGCGACCGGGCGGGTCCCCCGCACTCACGGCATCGGGCTGGAGGCGATCGGCCTGACGAGCGGCGACTGGCTCGAGGTCGATGACACGCTCCGGGTGAGGGGCTTCGACTGGCTCTACGCGACCGGCGACGTGAACCACCGTGCGCTGCTCACCCACCAGGGCAAGTACCAGGCGCGCGCCGCAGGGGATGTCATCGCCGCGCGCGCCGCCGGGCGCCGGGTGGAGGACTCCCCGTGGGGGCGTCATGTCGCGACCGCGGACCACGATGCCGTTCCGCAGGTGACGTTCACCGACCCCGAGGTCGCGTCGGTGGGCATGACCGCGGACGCGGCGGCGAAGACGGGGCGCAGCATCCGGGTCGTCGACTACGACCTGTCGTGGATCGCGGGGGCGAGCGCACACTCCGACGACTACCGGGGGCAGGCCCGCGCGATCATCGACGAGGACAGGCAGGTGCTGCTCGGCGTCACCTTCGTCGGGCCGGACGTGAGCGAGATGATCCAGGCCGCGACCATCGCGATCGTGGCGGAGGTGCCGCTGTCCCGCCTCTGGCACGCGGTGCCCGCCTACCCGACGGTGAACGAGGTGTGGTTGCGCTTCCTCGAGACCTACGGCCGGGAGGAGTCGGCGTGAAGCCGCTGCCGGACATCGAGCCGGCAACCCGCACCCGCCCGGAGCGGTTCTTCGCCGCCCTGGACCGGGGCGTCCGCCGGGTGCGGCCGCTTCGGGCGTTCCTGCTCTGGCCGGTGTTCACCCGTCCCGGCTACTGGTTCGCGACGGGGTGCAGCTTCCTGTACGGGCTGCTGCTCGGCGGCCGGTTCCGGACGAGGAACGGCATGCACTATTTCTCGGGCATGCCGTCGTGGTCGTTCGGGCGCGGCGGCACGACCATCGGCGCGATCTATCTGACGAAAGACAACGACAGCGACGACGTCCTCACGCACGAGGCGGAGCACCGGGCGCAGTGGAAGCGGTACGGGCTGTGGTTCATCCCGCTCTACGTCGCCGCGGGCACGCAGGCGCGGACGAACCGCTTCGAGGTGGGTGCTGACCTCGAACTCGGCGGCTACGTGCGCAGGCGACCCCGCTGATCGAGCCTGTCGAGATCAGGAGCTGAGCACGCGCGCCGCGCCTTCGCCGGCGATCCAGGCGTAGACGCGGTGCTCACGATCGAATTCGACGGGGAGCATCTCGGCGAGCCACGCCTCCAGGGCGATCGGCAGGCGGCCGGCGGGCAGCCAGGTGACGCAGACGCGACCGGGTGCGCTCAGCTCGCGCACCGCATCCTGGGTCTCGGTCTCGATGAACACCTGGCCGCGCGCCTTGGCGGGCAGGGTCGCCAGGGCCGTCTCGATGACCGGGAGGTCGTCGACGGTGCCGGCGAGCAGCACGAGGTCGCCATCGGAGGGACGCCAGGCGATCGAGGCGGAGAGGACGTCGGAGAGGAACATGTCCGTTCCAGTATAGGCATGCCTTACCTAACACGATGCGGGCATTCCTGAGGTCCGCTAGCATCCGCTCATGAAGCCTGCCGCGCTCGCCGTGTCCGCCGCCCTGCTCGCTCTGACGCTCACAGCCTGCGGGCCCGGCAGCCCGGACACCTCCCCCAGCCCGACCCCGGAGCCGACGACGGCGAGCGCGACCCCCACCCCCACGCCGACATCGACGACCGCACCGGTCGCGTACACCTGCGAGAACATCGTGTCCCCCGGCACCATCGAGGGGTTCGCATCGCAGGGCATCTCGATCACGCCCCCCGCCGAGTTCTCGGCGAAGCTCACGAACGAGGGCAATGCGCTGGCCGCATTCTTCACCGCAGGCGGCGTGCTGTGCCAGACCGGCGCCGGAGCGGGCGCTTACGAGATCTACGGCATCGCGGTGCTCGGCGACGCCCAGTTCGCGCCCGTGCGCGCCCAGTTCCTGTCGGAGGGCTACCAGGAGGTGTTCGGCGACGTCGGCGTCGGCTACGAGCTGCCTGACGACACCGATGGCCTTCCGCGCTACTGCTACTACCGGGCGGGCGAGTACACGATCTGCGGCAACGACGCCGACCGCATCGAGGAGATCGCGGCGATCCTCGGCCTCGGGTAGCTCACCACTGCGGCGGGTGCCGCTTCTGCCAGCCGATCCGGCGTTCCAGCTGAGCGCCGATCGACAGCAGTACGTCTTCGCGGCCGGGGCGCCCGATCAGCTGCACGCCCATCGGCAGGCCGTCGGCGGTCATCGAGACCGGCAGCGTGACCGCCGGGAGCCCGGCGACGTTGATCATGCTGGTGAACGGCGTGAACTCGACCTGCTGCGCGAAGTTCCGCTCGCCGTCCGCGGCGTCGTACCAGCCGAGCGGACGCGGCAGCATCGCGAGCGTCGGGGTGAGCACCGCGTCGTACGGGTCGAACGCGGTGATCAGGCGCCGCTCGAACTGCGTCAGCCAGGCGGTCGCCTCACCCAGCTGCCGCGCGCTCACCCCGCGGCCGACCTCGAGCAGCCAGCGGGTGAGCGGTTCGAGGCGCTGCACATCGTCGCCCTCGACCGGGATGCCGGCGGCACCCGCCTGCCAGACCGTGCGGAACGCGGGCGGGTACCCCTCCTCCTCGGGCGGGCTGAACTCCTCGATGCCGTGACCGATCGCGGAGAGCTCGGCGACGGCGGCGTCGACCGCCGCCCGCGCCTCGGGCGAGACGCTCACGTCGTAGGCGGTGCTCCACGGCGAGAACGTGGTGAGCCCGAGCTGGAAGCGTCCCTCGCCCCGCACGGCGGCATTCAGGAATGCGCCGCCGTCCCAGGTCGGCGCTCCGGTCGCGTACCGGTACGGCGCAGCGGAGACGAGGGCGTCGAGCATGAGCGCGGCATCCGCGACGGTGCGGGCGAGGGGGCCGGCGACGACGAGGCCGGCGGGATCCCCGAACCCGGCGCTCGAGGGGATGCGGCCGCGCGAGGGCTTCAGGCCGACGAGACCCGTGGATGCCGCCGGGATGCGGATCGACCCGCCGCCGTCGGAGCCGGGCGCCACCGGCAGCAGCCCCGCCGCCACGGCGACGGCGGCCCCGCCGCTCGATCCGCCCGCCCCGCGCGTGAGGTCGTAGGGGGTCCGGGCGGGCGCGTTGGCGAGAGGCTCGGTGTAGCTCGGCAGGCCGAACTCGGGGGTGTTGGTCTTGCCGAGGCTCACGGTGCCGGCGTCGGCGAGCGCGGTCACGATCTCGTCGGATTCGTCGGGGATGTGGTCGGCGAACAGCCGGGATCCGAAGCGCGTCGGCACACCCGCGGTGCGCCACAGGTCCTTGTCGCCGGTGGGCAGGCCCCAGAGCGCGGCGGCGGTCGGCGTGGCGGCCACGGCATCCGCCCGCTCGAGCGCCCGCTCGGGGGTGACGGTGACGAACGCCGCCAGGTCGCCGTCGAGCCGCGCGATCCGCTCGAGGTAGTGCCCGGCGAGTTCGCGCGGCGTCACCTCTCCCCGACGCAGCCAGTCCAGCTGCTCCAGCGCGGTGAGGTGATGCAGCTCGAACATGAGTGAGAGCCTAGGCACATGGCCTACCGTGCGTCCCGTTCCCTGGTCACCGGTGCGAGTTCGGGCATCGGCGCCGCGTTCGTCCGCGCTCTCGCCGCGCGCGGGTCCGATCTGGTGCTGGTCGCACGGCGCACCGATCGGCTGCGGGAGCTGGCGTCCGAGGTGGAGGCGGCGCACGGCATCCGCGCCGAGGTGGTGACGGCCGACCTGTCGGAGCCCGCGGCGGGCCGGGCGCTGCGGACGGCGATCTCCGGGGAGGTCGACACGGTGATCAACAACGCCGGATTCGGCGACCACGATCCCCTCGTCGACGCCGACCCGGAGGTGCTGGAGCGCATGATCGCGGTGGATGTCACGGCGCTCGTCGACATCACACGCGCCTTCCTGCCGACGATGGTGCAGCGGCGGCACGGGGCGATCGTCAACATCGCCAGCACCGCCGGATTCCAGCCGGTGCCGCTCATGGCGGCGTACGGCGCGTCGAAGGCGTTCGTGCTCAGCTTCAGCGAGGCGGTGTGGCAGGAGGCGAGGCCGCACGGCGTGAAGGTCCTGGCGCTCGCACCCGGTTTCACCGGGACCGAGTTCTTCGAGGTTGCGGGCAACGCGGATGCCACGGTGGGCACCCCGCGCACTCCGGCGGATGTCGCGGCCACCGGCCTGCGCGCCCTGGACCGGCGGTCGACGCCGCCCCATGTCGTCGACGGGGCGGGCAATGCGGTGTCCGCCGTCGCATCCCGGCTGGCGCCCCGCCGCGCGGTGATCCCGGTGGTGGGTCGCCTGATGCGCCATCGCCCTTGACATTCGTGCCCGGTCCTGGTTGGTTAGTTACACAAGTAACTAACCCATGAACCAGAAGGGAGGGTGCCCATGGATGAGAGCCGTCCGATCTTCCTGCAGATCGCAGAGCAGATCGAGAACGACATCATCTCCGGGGTGCTCCCCGAGGAGACCCAGGTCCCCTCGACGAACGAGTTCGCCGCGTTCCACCGCATCAACCCGGCGACAGCCGGCAAAGGCGTGAACCTGCTCGTCGACACGGGGGTCCTCTACAAGAAGAGAGGGATCGGCATGTTCGTCGCCGAGGGCGCCCGCGCCCGCCTCGTGGCGGAGCGCCGCGACCATTTCCGTGAGCAGTACGTGCAGCCGCTGCTGGTGGAGGCCGACAAGCTCGGCATCTCCCCCGCCGAGCTGAGCGCCATGATCGAGAAGGGAGCAGCCGAGTGACCACGGTCGTCGAGGTCAAGGACCTCGCCAAGCACTACGGCAGAGTACGTGCCGTCGACGGCGTGAGCTTCACGCTCGAGCAGAACCGCATCTACGGTCTGCTCGGACGCAACGGGGCGGGCAAGACCACCCTGATGTCGCTGGTGACCGCGCAGGAGTTCGCCAGCTCCGGCACGATCCGCGTGTTCGGCGAGAAGCCGGTCGAGAACGCCTCCGTGCTCGGCCGGACCGCGTTCATCAAAGAGAGCCAGAGGTACCCCGAGGACTTCCGCGTCAGGCACGTGATGAAGAGCGCCCCGTGGTTCTTCCCGAACTGGGACGCCGACTTCGCGGCCCAACTGGTGAACGACTTCCGGCTGCCGCTCGACCGTCGCATCAAGAAGCTCTCGCGGGGTCAGACCTCCGCGGTGGGCGTGATCGTCGGACTCGCCTCCCGGGCCCCGCTCACGTTCTTCGACGAGCCCTACCTCGGGCTCGACGCGGTCGCACGGCAGCTGTTCTACGACCGGCTGCTGAGCGACTACGCGGAGCACCCGCGCACCATCGTGCTCTCCACCCACCTGATCGACGAGGTCAGCGACCTGCTCGAGCACGTGCTGGTGATCGACGACGGGCGCATCCTCATCGACAGCGACGCCGACACCCTGCGCGGATCGGCCACCGCAGTCGCCGGCAGCGCGAGCGCCGTCGACGCCTTCGCGAAGGGACGCGAGGTGCTCCACCGCGAGCAGCTCGGCGGCCTCGCCTCGGCCACCCTGTCGGGCCTCGACGCCGCCGGCCGCCGTGCCGCGGCCGAGGCCGGACTCGAACTCGCGCCGGTCTCGCTGCAGCAGCTGATCGTGCGCTCCACCACCACAGGAGAGGACCTCCGATGACCACCACCGCAATGGCGCCCGCCGCGGCGTCCCCGTTCAGCCGGATCACCCGCGTGGTCAGGCTCAACCTGGCCAACCCGCGGCCGACGATGATCACCCCCGCGCTCATCCTCGGCGGCATCTTCGCGCTGTCGTTCGCGATCTGGCTGCTCGTCTCCGCCAACTTCGACCCCTCGGAGCGGGCGGATGCATCCGATGGCACCCAGTTCAGCGGGGCGGCGTCGTGGATCTTCTTCTACATGCTGGTCGTCGCTGTGCAGGCCATGAACCTCACCTTCCCGCTCGCCCTCGGGTACGGGTCAACGCGCCGTGACTTCTACCTCGGCAGCGCACTCACCTTCGTGCTCCTGTCGGCCGGCTGGGCGCTGGGCCTCACCATCCTGTCGATGATCGAAACGGCGACGAACGGCTGGGGTGTCGGTCTGCGCATGTTCACCGCCATCTATTTCGGCGGCGGCGAGAACGACGCGTGGCAGCGCCTGGTGATCTTCTTCTGCGTGATGCTGTGGTTCTTCTTCGTGGGCGCCGCGTTCGCTGCCGTGTACGTGCGGTGGAAGGCCTTCGGCCTGACCCTGTCCTTCCTGGTGCTCGCCGCAGCCCTCGTGGGCATCATCGCCCTGATCACCTGGGCGCAGGCCTGGGGGTCGGTCGGTCAGTTCTTCATGACCAACCAGGCGATCGGGGTCGCGCTGTGGCTCCTCGTCCCCACCTCGATCGCAGGGCTGGTCGGCTACCTGCTGATGCGCAGGGCCACCCCGCGTTCCTGACGGGACCGGGTGATAGAACATGAGGATGCGAACGCTCGCCCTGGCCCCGGCCCTGCTGGCCGCCGGGGTGGCGCTCGCCGCCTGCACCGAGGCCCCGGCACCGGATGCCACACCGACCGGGCAGGCGACCCCGGCTCCCAGCTCCACCGCCACGCAGTCCGCCGAGAGCGTCTTCACCCTCCCGGCGGACTGCACCGGCCTGCTGCCCGACGACCGGCAGCAGGCGTTCGCCGCGGAGGGGATCCTGCTGATCGGCGGCCCCGGCGGCGTGCACCCCGACTACTACGCCGATCCCACCCCCGAAGAGCAGGCCGGCGGCATCTCGTGCATCTGGGGAGACGAGGCCGACCCGCAGACCATCGTGACCGTGTCGGCGGCGCCGCTCACGGCATCCACCCGCGGTGCCGTCGTCGACAGCCTGCTCGCGCAGGGGCTCAACGAGGCGCAGCTCGATGACGCCCTCAGCTACGGGCAGATCGGCGACGAGACGAGCGCCCCCGCGGTGCTCAACGTGCTGCGCGACGACAGCTGGATCTCGGTGATCCCGGCGGTCGGCGGCGAGACGCGGTTCAACCTCGCGGTCGAGCTCGCGCAGGAGGCGGCGGCGCAGGTGTACCGCCCGTGACCGTCAGCCTGCGGGAGGTACGCGACGGCGACCTCGAGGCGCTCTTCGAGCTGGAGTCCGACGTCGCGGGCTCGGACATGATCGCGTTCCTGCCGCGCGAGCCCGGCGACCGGGCCGCGTTCGATGCGCACTGGGCGCGCATCCGAACCGACCCCGGGTCCCTCATCTGGATCATCGAAGACGACGGCCGGTTCGCCGGGTACGCCCTCAGCTTCCTGATGGAGGGCGAGCGGCAGATCGGCTACTGGATCGTGCAGGAGCTGTGGGGGCGCGGCATCGCCACGGCTGCCGTCGACCGCATGCTCGAACTCATCCCGGAGCGGCCGCTCTGGGCGAGCACCGTCGACGACAACCTCGGGTCGCAGCGCGTGCTGCAGAAGGCGGGGTTCGTCTTCCAGCACGTCGAACGCACCCACGCCGCGCGCCGCGGCACCGAGGTGGACGAGCGGGTGTTCCGGCTGGGCTAGCCGAGCTCCTGGAATGCGGTGATCTGCATCCCGCCCGGCGCCTCCAGGCGCGCGTTGAGCGACCGCCACGGGGTCTCCACGGGCGGCGCGACCTGCGTCGCACCCCCGGCGACCCAGTCCGCGGAGGCGGCCGCGGCATCCGGGACCTCGAGCGCGACGCGCACCGTGAGCGGGTACGGGTGCGACACGCCCTCGCGCCCCGCCTCGGAGCGATCGATGAACCGCACCTGCTGCGGGTTCGCGAGCTCGAGGGTGGCGCTCGGCACCTCCAGGATGTGGACGCGCGCGCCGTCCTCCTCGGAGTAGGCCTCCCGCTCGGGGAGCCCGACCACATCGCGGTAGAACGCGAGTGCGGCATCCAGGTCGTCGGTCTCGAGCACGAGGCGCAACTGCAGGACGGTCATGTGAGGCTCCTCTGCATCAGGACGGTTCCGAGCCAGCGGCCGAACTTGAATCCGACCCTGCCCATGTGACCGATCTCGGTGAACCCGAACTCGGCGTGCAACGCGATGGATGCCTCGGCGCCTTTGTCGGCGATCACCGCGACCACCTCTTTGATCCCCGCGGCCTTCGCGCGGGCCAGCAGCTCGCCCATCAGGGCGCGGCCGATCCCCTTCCCGGTGGATGCCGGGCCCAGGTAGATCGAGTTCTCCACCGTGAAGCGGTACGCGGCCTTCGTCTTCCACGGGGTGACGTACGCGTAGCCGAGCACCTGACCGGTGCCGCTCACCGCCACCAGCCACGGGTACCCGAGCTTCTCGACCACCGCGAACTTCTTGCGCATCTCGGCGAGCGTCACCGGCTTCTCGTCGAAGGTGACCGTCGAGTTCAGCACGTAGTGGTTGTAGATCTCGCGCATGTGCGGGATGTCGCCCGCGGTCGCGTCACGCAGGCTGAACGAGAAACCCGGTTCCGCGGGGCGAGCGGACCGCAGGTGCGGCGGGAGCCGCCGACGCGGGTTGTACTCCTCTTCCAGCACGGCGCCAGCCTATTCCGGGAGGCGCCAGTCGACCGGGCTCGCGCCGGCCGCCACGAGCAGGTCATTCGCGCGACTGAACGGCTTCGACCCGAAGAAGCCGCTCGAGGCCGACAGCGGGCTCGGGTGCGCGGAGGCGATCAGCGGGGTGGCGCCGAGCATCGGGCGCAGGGTGGCGGCATCCCGGCCCCACAGGATGGCGACGAGCGGCCGGTCGCGGGCGACCAGCGCCCGCATGGCGGTCTCGGTGACCGCCTCCCAGCCCTTGCCGCGATGGGAGCCGGATACTCCCGCCTGCACGCTCAGCACCCGGTTCAGCAGCAGCACGCCCTGCCGCGTCCAGGCGGTGAGATCACCGTGGGCGGGTACCGGGATCCCGAGATCGTCGCGCAGCTCGCGGTAGATGTTCTGCAGGCTGCGCGGGATCGGACGCACCGAGCGCTCCACCGCGAACGACAGCCCGATCGGGTGGCCGGGGGTCGGGTAGGGGTCCTGCCCGACGATCAGCACCCGGACGTCGTCGAACGGGGCGGTGAAAGCGCGGAGCACGTTCTCCCCCGCAGGCAGGTACCGGCGCCCCGCCGCGGTCTCGGCGCGCAGGAAGTCGCCCATCGCCGCGATCTGCTGCGCCGCCGGCTCGAGCGCGCGAGCCCAGCCGGGGTCGACGAGTTCGCTCAGCGGCCGCGGGGTCATCGCACCGGGCCCTCGGCGCTCCAGGGGAACATGATCCAGCGATCGGTGGTGCGCCAGACGTAGTCCGGCTGCTGCACGGTGCCCGGCTTGCTGTACAGGCACACGGAGCGCACCTCACCCCCACCCGCCCGCAGCAGCTGGAGCACCAGGGCGAGTGTGCGTCCGGAGTCGGAGACGTCGTCGACGAGGAGCACGCGCCGCCCCTCGAGCGCGGCGCGGTCCAGCGTCGGCGGCAGCAGCACCGGCTCGTCGAGCCGCTCCTCGACGCCGGTGTAGAACTCGACGTTCAGGCTGCCGAGCATCTTCACGTCCAGCGCGTAGCCGAGCGCGCCGGCCAGGGTCAGCCCGCCGCGCGCGATCGCGACGATCGCGTCGGGCCGGAAGCCGTCATCCCAGATGGTCTGGGCGAGTTCGCGAGCCGCCGTGCCGAACAGCTCGTAGGTCAGGATCTCGCGCTCGGCCATGACTCAACAGTAGGGTCCGATCATGACCGACCGGCGCTCGCTCGGAGCCATCACATTCTCCCTCGTCGGGTTTCTGTTCCTCGTCGAACTGACCTCCGGCATCCTGCAGGGGTACTACGTGCCGCTGATCAGCGATCTGGTGGTGCACCTCGGCATCAAGGACGCCGACTTCAACTGGTTCGAGGCGGCTCAGCTGCTGCTGTCGGCCCTCGTGGTGCCGGTGCTGGCGAAGCTCGGCGACATGTTCGGGCACAAGCGGATCCTGCTGATCTCGACCGTGCTCACCGCGGGAGCGAGCTGGTGGCTGGCGTTCGCCGGCGACTTCACCACCTTCCTCATCGCCTGGGCGCTGCAGGGCTTCTACGTCGTCTGGCTGCCGCTGGAGGTGGCGCTGATCTTCGACCGCGGACGCCGCACGGACAGCGGCGCCTCGCAGACCCGGCGGGCGGCCGGGTTCCTGGTGGTGGCCCTGGAGGCCGGGGCGATCATCGGCGCGCTGTCGTCGAGCGCCGTGTTCGGTGCCTTCGGCGGGAACGTCACCCTCACGCTGTTCATCCCCGCGATCGCCGTCACCCTGGTGTTCTTCGCGATCCTGTTCGGCGTACCCGAGTCGGAGCCCGTGCCGGGCCGCAGGCTCGACATCGGCGGGTTCGTCATCCTGACCATCGGGCTGCTGCTGATCACGTCGGGGCTGACGTTCCTGCGCATCAACGGACCGGGCACCTGGTGGGTGTGGGCGTTCATCGTCGTCGGCGTGCTGGTCTTCATCCCGTTCGCGATGTACGAGAAGCGGCAGCCCGACCCGGCGATCGACCTGAAGGTCCTGGCGCAGCCTTCGATGTGGCCGGTGCAGCTGACGGCGGGCCTGTTCGGGATCGCGGTGCTCGGCGCACAGGCTCCCCTGTCGACCTATGCGGGGACGGATCCCGCCGAGGTCGGCTACGGGCTCGGGCTCTCCACCGGGATGCGCTCGATCCTCATCGGCGTCTACCTCGTCTCGATGATCGTCGGTGCGCTGCTGTTCCCCCTGTTGTCGAAACGCACCTCGCCCCGGGTCGCGCTGATCGTCGCGGCGTTCTTCGTGGCGGCCGGGTATCTGATGTTCCTGCCGTTCCACGACGAGACCTGGCAGGTGCTGACCAACATGGTCGTCGCGGGCATCGGCTCCGGCGCGCTGGTCGCCGCGCTCCCGGCGGCGGCCGCGGCGGCGGCACCGCGCGGGCAGACCGGCATCGCCGCCGGGTTGACGAACACCACGAAGACGATCGGCGGCTCGTTCGCGTCCGCGGTGTTCGGCATCGTGCTGGCGACCGGCGTGGTGTCGGCGGCGGGCACGGCCGCGAGCCTCACCGGCTACTTCACGGTGTGGGCGATCTGCGGCGCCGGGGCGCTGCTCGCCGCGGTGCTGCTGTTCTTCGTGCCGAAGCTGGCGTTCGCCGACGTGGAGGCCGAGCTGCTGCCCGAGCGCGAACCCGTGGCCTGACGCGGGTCAGCCCTTCGGGACGAGCGGCTGCCGGATCACCTTGTGCGCCGCCGCCTGCGCGACCGGCCGGACCGTGACGAGGTCGAGGTTCACGTGGGCAGGCAGCTCGATCGTCGTCACGATGACCTCGGCGATGTCCTCCGCAGTCAGCGGATCATCCACTCCCGCGTAGACCGCGTCCGCCTTGGCCCGGTCGCCCGAGAACCTCGTGATCGCGAAACCCTCCGTCTTCACCATCCCCGGCGCCAGCTCGAGCACCCGGATCGGCTCGCCGGCCAGCTCCAGCCGCAGCACCGCCATCAGCGCGTGCTCGGCGAACTTGGCGGCGTTGTACCCGCCGCCGTTCTCGTACACCTCGTGCCCGGCGACCGAGGTGATGCTCAGGATGTCGGCGACGCCGTCCACGCGCGCCGCGTCGCGCAGCAGCGGCAGCATCGCCGTGATCATGCGTTTGGTTCCGAGCACGTTGACGTCGAACATGCGGCGCCAGTCCTCGGGGTCCGACGCCTCGACGGTCGCCGACCCGAACGCGCCGCCCGCGTTGTTGATGAGCGCGTCCACCGGGCCGAGCGCGGCGACCTCGTCGCGCACGCGGTCGACGTCCGCCTGATCGGTCACGTCCGCCACGATGGGGTGGATGCCGGCCTCCGCCGCCAGCGCGTCCAGCCGGTCCGCGCGCCGGGCCACGCCGACGACATCCCACCCGTGCTGCCGGAAGAGCCGCGCGGACGCCGCCCCGATCCCGGAGCTCGCCCCCGTCACCACCACCCGTTTCGCCATGCCCTCAGTATCCCCGCCTAGGCTGGCGGCGATGACACCACGTTCGGGTTCGATCCCCACCGTGACGGCGTCGATCGAGGGGCCGGGTGGGGCCGTCGATGAGCGCGGACCCTCCCTCCGGCCGCGGGTGCGCGTCCCGTTCTGGGACAACGCCCGGTTCGGCACCATCGTGCTGGTGGTGATCGGTCACGCGATCCAGCGTCAGACGAGCGACTCGAACAACGCGCTCATCCTGTACCTGTTCATCTACGCGTTCCACATGCCGGCGTTCGCGATCATCAGCGGGTACTTCTCGAAGGCGACCCCGCCGGGGACGCGGCAGATGCGCAAGATCATCACCGACATCCTGCTGCCGTATCTCATCATGCAGTTCATCTGGTCGGCGGTGCAGTGGGTCGTGGAGGGCGACCCCGGCCTCAACCTCACGGAGCCGCACTGGACGCTGTGGTTCCTGCTCGCCCTCGCGATCTTCCGGGTCGCGCTCCCCTACCTCGCGATGCTGCGGTGGCCGCTGCTCTGGGCGGTGCTCGCCTCGATCGCGGTCGGGTACGCGCACAACGTCGACTCGACGTTCTCGCTGTCCCGCGCCATCGGCATCCTGCCCTTCTTCCTGCTGGGCTGGTACCTGCGCCAGTGGAAGGTGGTGGACCGCTGGCGCACGCTCGCCTGGCCGGCCGTCTGGGGCATCCGGGTCGCCGCGCTCGCGGTCTTCGCGGTCTGGCTCACGGTGGTGATCGTGAACATCGAGTTCTTCCGCGACCGGCATCTGCAGGGCTGGTTCTTCTACGACGACGGGTACGAGCGGCTGGGTGACGAGGCCTGGACCGCCGGGCTGATCCGGCTGGGGCTGATCCTGCTGGCGGTGGTGCTGAGTGCGGCGTTCTACGTGCTGGTGCCGCGGCGGGAGACGATCTTCACCGTCTTCGGCCAGGCGACCATGTACGTCTACCTGCTGCACTCGTTCGTGCTGTACCCGATCCGGGAGTCGGGCATCCTCACAGACGACCACTCGTCGGCGGTCTGGCTGCTCACCATGGTGTTCGCCTCGATAGCCGTCTCGGTGGCGCTGGCGAGCCCGCTGGTGCGCCGCGTGTTCCGGCCGCTGATCGAGCCGAAGCCGGACTGGCTGTTCACGCACCGCGATGAGCGCACGGCGCGCCGGTCCGGTCCGTCCCGGGTCGACCCGACGGGTTCGCGCCGCAGCTGAGGTCTCGCACGTCGGATTCTCGTCGAGGTGTGGGCTCACCCTGTGTTACGCCCGGTTTCCCGCCCTTTCGACATCCCGCGGAGAGCGACCTACTGTCGCAGCACGCCTCAACGAAGGAGCCATCCCATGTCCGACTGGAAGTTCGAGACCCTGCAGATCCACGCGGGCGCCGCCCCCGACCCGGTGACGAACGCGCGCGCGACCCCGATCTACAAGACGACCTCGTACGTCTTCAACGACAGCGACCACGCCAAGAACCTGTTCGCGCTCGCCGAGTTCGGCAACATCTACACCCGGCTCATGAACCCCACCACCGACGTGCTCGAGAAGCGCGTCGCGGCCCTCGAGGGCGGCACCGCGGCGCTCGCCGTGGCATCCGGCTCGTCCGCCATCACGTACGCGATCCTGAACATCGCGCAGTCCGGCGACCACATCGTGTCGTCGAGCTCGATCTACGGCGGCACCTACAACCTCTTCAAGTACACGCTCGCGAAGCTCGGCATCGAGGTCACCTTCGTCGAGAACCAGGACGACCTGGAGGAGTGGAAGGCGGCCGTCCGCCCCAACACGAAGGCGTTCTTCGCCGAGACGATCGGCAACCCGCGCATCAACGTGCTCGACATCGAGGGCGTCGCCGGGGTGGCGCACGACAACAAGCTGCCGCTCATCGTCGACAACACGATCGCGACGCCGTACCTGATCCGCCCGTTCGAGTTCGGCGCCGACGTGGTCGTGCACTCCGCCACCAAGTTCCTCGGCGGCCACGGCACGGTCATCGCCGGCGTGATCGTCGACGGCGGGAAGTTCGCGTGGAGCGAGAACGTCGACAAGTTCCCCGGACTCACCGAGCCCGACCCGTCGTACCACGGCGCGTCGTACACGACGGTGCTCGGCGACGCGATCGCCTACGTCATCAAGATCCGCGTGCAGCTGCTGCGCGACACGGGTGCGGCGCTCAGCCCCGACAGCGCGTTCTCGCTGATCCAGGGCATCGAGACGCTGTCGCTGCGCATCGAGCGTCACAACCAGAACGCCCAGGCGATCGCCGAATGGCTCGAGAGCCACGCCGACGTCGCGTCGGTGAACTACTCCGGGCTGCCGTCGAGCCCGTGGTACGAGGCCGCCAACAAGTACGCGCCGAAGGGCGTCGGCGCCGTCGTGTCGTTCGAGCTGAAGGGCGGGGTGGATGCCGGGCGCGCCCTGGTCGAGAGCGTCTCGCTGTTCAGCCACCTGGCCAACATCGGCGACGTGCGCTCGCTCATCATCCACCCGGCGTCGACGACGCACTCGCAACTCACCCCGGAGCAGCAGCTCACCACCGGCGTGACGCCGGGCCTCGTGCGGCTGTCCGTGGGGCTCGAGAACCTCGACGACCTGATCGCGGACCTCGAGACGGGCTTCGCGGCGGCGCGCAAGGTCGCCTCCGCGAGCGCGAACGCGTAGGTCTCGACACGGCCTGCCGGCCTACTCGACCGGCAGCGCGCGTAACAGAGGGCACCGCGCGGGAGAATCACCAGATGGACTGGCAGACTCCCGAGGACGCGGTGCCCTCTGCGTTCGTCACCGAGTCCAACCGTCGGGCCATCAGCGGCGCACCCCCGGCATCCGGAGCCTGGCGCATCGGCGACGACCCCGGTGATCGGCGGTTCGCCACGATCGGCGACCTCCGCGTGGAGCACGGGGAGACGATCCCCGCCGTCACCATCGCGTACGAGACCTGGGGTGAGCTCGCCGCCGACGGCGGCAACGCGGTCCTGGTGCTGCACGCCCTCACCGGGGACAGTCACGTCGTCGGCGCGGCGAAGGCCGGGCATCCCACCGCCGGCTGGTGGAACGGCCTGGTCGGCCCGGGCAAGCCGCTCGATCCCGCCGAATGGTTCGTGGTCGCACCCAACATGCTCGGCGGATGCCAGGGGTCGACCGGACCGGCGTCCCTGGCGCCCGACGGCCACGAGTGGGCTTCCCGCTTCCCCTACCTGACGATCCGCGACCAGGTCGCGGCGCAGGCCGCGTTCGCCGACGCGATCGGGGTGACGCGCTGGGCGATGATCGTGGGCGGCTCGATGGGCGGGATGCAGGCGCTGGAATGGGCGGTCGGCCTCCCGGATCGCGTCGACCGGGTCGCGGTGCTCGCCGCCCCACCGCTGTCGAGCGCCGACCAGATCGCCCTCAACGCGGTGCAGAGCGAGGCGATCCGCTTCGATCTGGCATTCGCGGGCGGCGACTACTACGACGCCCCGGATGGCGCGGGCCCCCACCGCGGTCTCGCGCTCGCCCGGCGCATGGCCCTGCTCAACTACCGCTCCCCCACGGAGCTCAACGACCGTTTCGAGCGCAGCTGGCAGAGCGGCCTCAGCCCGCTCGGGGACGGCGGCGTGTTCGCGGTCGAGAGCTACCTCGGGTTCCACGGCAACAAGTTCACGCGCCGCTTCGACGCCAACAGCTACCTGGTGCTGGTGGATGCCATGAACAGCCACGACATCGGCCGCGGTCGCGGGGGCACCGCCTCCGCCCTCGCCCGTGCGACGGCGAAAGCCCTCGTGCTCGGCATCGACAGCGACCGGCTGTTCCCCGTGCCGGGTCAGGAGATCATCGCGCGGCACCTGCCCGGCAACATCGACGGCGACCAGCCGGTCGTCATCTCGTCGCCGTACGGGCACGACGCGTTCCTCATCGAGGACGCCCTGGTGGGCGCTCAGCTGCGGCGACTGCTAGAACACTGATATGCGCAGACTTCTCGTCGCTGCCCTGGTGCTGGCGATGGCGGGGTGCGCGCCGGGCGCCGACCCCATCCAGGACCCGCCCGACGGCATCACCATCTCGGTCTACCAGCCGCGCCCCGACATCCCGAAGAACCGGATCGCGATCGAGGTGCACAACGACGGCGACGAGCCCGTCACCATCACGGCCGCGACGCTCGAGTCCAACTACTTCGCCGAGGGCTTCGTCTGGGGTCCCGGCCGCACCGCCACGATCCCACCCGGGTACGCGGTCGATCTGCGCGTCGACATCCCGGCCGTGGCATCCTGCGACGCGCTGACGGCGGATAACACCGTGAGCTTCGACTGGACCGTCGGCGACACCTCGGGCAGTTCCGTCGTCGCCCCCGACGACGGATTCCACATGCTCGACCGGCTGCACGACGAAGGCTGCCTGGTCGAGAACGTGGACGCCATCGCGCACCTCACGGCGGTGTCGCTGACCGCACCCGTCGTGGAACCCGCGCCCGCCGAGCTGCTCATCTCGGTCGAGCCGACCGGGGCGGACGGCACCGTGACCGTGGAGACCATCAGCAGCACGACTCTGCTCAACCCGGCCGGACCGGACGGCATCGGGGTGAACCAGCTGCCGCTGGGCATCGAGCTGACCGCGGACGGCCCGGACGAGATCCGGGTGCCCATCGTCCCGAACCGGTGCGACCCGCACGCGCTGGCCGAAGACAAGATCGGCACCCGGATGCCGCTGTACGTCACGCTCGCCGACGGGACAGAGGGCCGCTACGTGCTCGCGGCGAGCGATGAGCTGCGCGGGCAGATGTACGCGTTCTTCTCGTCCTACTGCGGACTCTGAGCCGGCCGCACAGACGGGCGGGGGCCGGCGTCTCCGCCGGCCCCCGCATCCCCCTCGGATGTCCTCTGGGCACGACTGTACCCCGCCTTTTGTGCCCCGGCGTCTCCGCGTGGCACCCCCCGTTCGTGTCACACCGATGCCAGCATGTGAGTCGTCATGGACCTGATCCTCAAAGAGCGGGAGCGCCTGCTGCAGCGGGCCGCCCGCATCTACGGACTGAGTTTCACGGCCGTCGCACTGGTGTGCGCCGTCCTTCCCGGTGCCGTGGACTCGTTCGCGCTGCTGCTGTCCGCTCCGCTGTTCACGTTGCTGACCATCGCCCAGATCCGTGTCGGCATCAGCCGCTCGCTCGTCTGGGTGCTCGTCGCGCTGGCCTCCGGCCTCGGCATCATCCTGGTGTTCCGTTTCGTCGGAGCGGGTCCGTCGCCCGAAGCCGGGTACGCCGCCATCGTGGAGCTCGCAGCCGCATCCCTGGCCTCCAGCGCGCTCGTCCTCACCTCCAGCGCCCCGCGGATCGTCGTCCTCTGCGTGGCGTTCCTCGCCGTGACCGGTTCGGCGATGCTGGCCGCCGACGGCCTCCCCCACCTGCTCCGCACCGCGGGCGTGGTCGTGCTGGGCTGGCTGCTTCCGACGGCGATCGCGATCTGGATCAGCGTCGGCGTGCCCCAGGTCGAGAAGCGGATCGCGAGCATCGGCCGCGCCCACCGTGCAGAGCGTCAGGCGAGCGAACTCGAGGCCCAGCGCCGCCAGTCGGCTCGGCTGCTGCACGACACGGTGCTCGCCACCCTCACCCTGCTCGCGCATTCGGGTGTCGGCGTGAAACCCGACGCGCTGCGCGACCAGGCCGCCGACGACGCCCGGCTGCTGCGGCAGCTGCGTCTCGGGTCGAACCCGACCCCGCCCGCCGAGGGGGAGCCGTTCGTCTCCACCGCGACCTCGCCGATCCCCACGATGGACGAACCGGTGCTCGGCACCACGCTCGAGTCGGTGCAGCAGCGGTTCAACCGGATGGGGCTCGAAGTGCACTGGCACGGCACCGGGCAGGTGCTGCTGCCGAGCGAGGTCCTCGACGCGTTCCTGCTCGCTCTCGCCGAATGCCTCGAGAACGTGCGCCGCCACTCCGGTGTGACCGAGGCGCACGTGACCATCACCGAGGACGAGGCCATCGTGCGCGCCCTCGTCACCGACTCGGGGGTCGGCTTCGACATCAACGACGTCGACGACGCCAAGCTCGGCTTCTCGGAGTCGGTCGTCGCGCGCCTGCGCGATGTCGGCGGCAACGCCCGCCTGTTCTCGGCTCCCGGTTCCGGCACCACCGTCGTGCTCGAGGTCCCGCGCACCGAGGTGACCTCGTGAGCGGCGGCACGTTCTCCGCCCCCGAGGAGAACACCCTCGGCGTCGTCATCACCGGCGCGGGCCGCAAGAAGGTGAAGCAGCCCCGGCGCTCCGGCCGGGTCGCGAACAGCGCGCACCGCGCGAGCCTCGGCGTCGCGTTCCTGGGGCTCGGGGCGGCGATCCTGGTCGTGCTGCGGGCGATCTACGGATTCAGCTGGTTCATCGCGCTGTGGGGTGGCGACACGTACCCGAAGCCGGTCGCGGCCATCGCATCCTGGGTCGTTCTGCTCGCCGTGCTGGTGGCGGGCATCATCGCGTCCCGCGTGATCAACGACCGGCTGCCCGACTGGATGTTCGCGCTCTTCCTTACCGGGCTGGCCGTCGCGGTGGCCCTCGACATCATCGCGATCTGGGATCTGCACAGCATCGGCAGGTACGCGACGGCCGCCATCGCCGCCGGCATGACCCTGCTGGTCGTGGTGACGGTGCGGGGCCCGACCGAGATCCTGGTCGCCGGGGGCGTGCTGGCGCTGGCGCTCGCCGTCGCCATGTTCCTCGACGCGCCCGCCGGCGTGCCCCTCGACGGCGAATGGCTCGCGCCGCAGGTCACGGCGCTCGCGTCGGCGGTGCTCCCCGCCCTGATCGGAGTGGTGATCATCGAATCGTTCCGCCGGATGGTGCAGGTGGAGCTCGACCGCGTGCTCACGCAGAGCACCGTGTCGGCGCCGCGGTTCGCGGTCGGCATGCTCGCGTCGGAGGAGCTGGCGCGTCTCGACCTGGCGGCGGAGGAACTGCTCGACTCCATCGCGACCCGCAAGACCGCACTTCCGCTGGCCCCGAAGATGGCCTCCGTCGCGGCGTCCCTCGCCACGGAGCTTCGGCTGCACCTCATCGAGGGCCGGCGCGAGACGTGGCTGTATCACGCCGTCAGCGAGTCGGAGCTGCTGGGCAAGTCGGTGACGCTGGTCGACAAGTCCAGCCTCGCCGGCCTCCTCGACCCGGTGCAGCGCGACGGCCTGCTGTCGACCGCGTGGCTGCTGGTCAGCGACACCACGAAGGCGAACCCGAACCGCACGGTCGAGCTGCAGATCGGCCCCGTCGACGCCGCCGGCGGCCAGTTGCCGAACCACAAGCTGCTGATCCCGATCACCATCACCACGACGGGTGTGCCACGGAATCGTGTCGACCCGACGATCTGGGACGCCATCGGACGGGTCGGGCGTTACTCTGACTCCACTCAGCAATCCAGTCTTCGGGTCGACATCGAATGCGTCGTCGACAACCCGGCCGACCACAGTGCCTGACCTGGCCTAGAACGAAACGGAAGGAGAGACCGATGGCCCCGATTCGTCTCGCTCTCGTCGACGACCACAAGATGCTGCTCGGCGCGCTCACGGAATGGATCCGCAGCGCTGCGGACGACATCAACATGGTGTCCGCGGTGAGCAGCTGGCCCGAGCTGCTGACCAGCCCCGAGTTCCCCGTCGACGTCGTGCTGCTCGACGTCGACCTGAAAGACAACATCCCCATCTCGCTGAAGATCTCGACGCTGAAGACCACGGGCGTGAAGGTCGTGCTGATGAGCACGTACTCCGAGCCGAACATCGTGCGCGAGGCGCTCGGCGCCGGAGCGCTGGGGTACCTGGTGAAGAGCGAGCCGGTGGAGATGATCGTCGAGGCGATCCGCGCCGCCGCGCAGGGCGAGAGCTTCATCTCGGCCGAACTCGACCTGGCGCTGAACGCCGGCGACATCGGCGGCGCCCCGAAGCTGAGCGCACAGGAACGTCGTGTGATGGCGCTGTACGGCGGTGGCGAGCCGGTCAAGTCGGTCGCCTACGAACTCGGCATCTCGGAGGAGACGGCGAAGAGCTACCTGAAGCGCATCCGGGAGAAGTACCGGGTCGCCGGCATCGACGTCGGCACGAAGGTGGCGCTGCGGAAACGTGCCATCCAGGACGGCATCCTGATCCAGGACGCCCCGTCCGGCTCCTTCTGACCCGGTGATCGAGTAGCGACGCAGCCGCACATCGAGATCACGCCCCGAGCGGCGTCACGCCGTCGTCGGGATCTTTCGTCCGGATCGAACCGGTCTCCGTCAGCAGGTGCTTGCTCACCAGTGCGCCGCCCAGCGCGAACAGCACGCCGGGCACGCAGAGCAGCAGCCCGAGCCAGGTCGGTGCGACGAAGCCGAAGCCGGCGGCGATCACCAGGCCGCCGAGGTACGCGCCCAGGCTGTTGCCGATGTTGAGCGACGAGTGGTTGATCGCCGCGGCCAGCGTCTGGGAGTCGCCCGCGACATCCATCAGGCGGGTCTGGATGACGGGGCTGAGCGCCGACGCTGCGGCGCCCACCAGCAGCAGGCCTCCGAACAGGCCGACCGGGTTGCCCGCGGTGAGCGCCAGCAGCAGCAGGGCGACGGCGAACGCGCCGAAGCAGATGAAGATCGCACGGCCCGCCCCGGTGTCGGCGAGCCGGCCGCCGATCAGGTTGCCCACCGTCATGCCGACGCCGGCCGCGACGAGCGCGAACGGCACGAAGGAGGCGGGCAGGCCGGGCACCTCGGTGGCGAGCGGGGCGACATAGCTGTAGACGGCGAAGAACCCGCCGAAGCCGATCGCTCCGGTGAGCAGCGCGAACCAGACCCCGACCCGCCGGAACACCTTCAGCTCCCGCCGGAAGGTGGCGGCCGGGTCGCCCGGCTGCGCGGGCACGAAGGCCAGGATCGCCACGAGGGTGGCGGCGAAGATCGCGGCGACCACCAGGTAGGCGATGCGCCAGCCCGCGGTCTGTCCGAGCAGTGTGATGAGCGGCACGCCGACGACGTTCGCGATCGTCAGCCCGGACAGCACGAACGCGACGCCCCGGCCGCGGTTCCCCGGACCCATCAGCCCGGCGGCGACGAGCGCGGCGACGCCGAAGTAGGCGCCGTGCGGCAGCGCCGCCACGAACCGCGCCGCGACGACCAGCTCGAACGTGGGCGCGAGCGCCGACGCGACGGTGCCGAGCGTGAACGCCACCGCCAGGGCGACCAGCAGGCTGCGTCGCGGGAACCGGGCGGCGAACGCCGCGATCGTCGGGGCGCCCACGACGACACCCGCCGCGTAGGCCGAGATCATCGCGCCGGTCCTCGCCAGCGCATCCTCGGGCGAGCTGGCGTAGAGCGCCGGCGAGAGGTCGCGCGCGATGTCGGGCAGCAGCCCCATCGCCACGAACTCGGTCGCTCCGATGCCGAACCCGCCGAGGGCGAGGGCGAGGAGCGCGAGCCGCGTGCGCGCGGGCGAGAGGGAGGTCACGACATTCCAGCCTAGGTGGCCGCGACGCTCTGCCTGCGCGGTGTCACCTCCGGCTCGAACCGCACTGCGTCGACGACCGCGACGATCGCCCAGAGCAGCAGCGCGACGTACAGCACGTTCCGCGCCGACAGGATCAGCAGCATCGTGAAGTTCAGGCCGATCAGCTGGTCGTAGAGGTACGGGTAGATGAGCTGGGTGAGCCCGGCGATCACGAGTCCGAGGATCGCGGGCACGCGGAACGACGCACCGTGCCCCGTGACCGAGGCGGTCAGGCCGAGCACGATCGGGACGGCCAGCCAGGTCACGAACTGCGGCGAGCCGACCTTGTTGAACAGGATCAGCGCGGTCGTGATCGCCAGCGTCAGAGGAGGCAGCAACTCGGCGGCGGGCACCCCGCGCCGCATCGCGACGAAGCCGAGCACGAGCAGCGCGGCGGTCACGACCGCCAGTACCGGCGTGACGATGGCGGCGGCGGTCACCGCACCCGGCCCGACCACCTGATAGGTCAGGATCGCCTGGTCGTAGTAGACGATGCTGCGCGACGACTGCGTCGCCCACGCGTCCCACATCCAGAACGTGCCGATCGGCGACTCCACTTGCAGGCCGCGGCCCGCCTGCTGGCCGATGAAGCTGAACAGGTTGCCGCCCGCCCCGAGCAGCAGCGCGACCACGGCGATGACGATGGATGCCGCGGCAGCACCCGCGAGCACCCGCCACCTCTCCCGCATGGTCACGATCGCCGCCGCGATGAGCGCCGCCGGCCAGACCTTGATCCACGTCGCGACGGAGAGCAGCACCGCCGCGAGCGCCGGCCGCGCCGCCAGCAGCAGCACGCCGACGATGGCGACCGGCACCGTGATCGAGTCCACCCGCCCCACGGCGACCGGCCCGAGCAGCAGCAGGAAGCCGAGCCACCACCAGCCGACCGTGGTCAGCCGCCGGTCGCGGTGGAACGACACGATGACCAGGAACGCCACCGCGTCGACGATCATGACCTCGGTCAGCCAGGTCGGCGTGAACTGGTCCGGGCCGAACAGGTGGGCGGCCAGCATGGGGACGAGGGCGACGATCGGGTACACCCAGACGGTGTCGATGCCCACCCAGATGCCCGAGTCGAGCCCCGTCGTCACCCAGAACCGGTAGGTCTGGCTGACGTCGCCGAGCGGCCAACCGGGGCCGAACAGGCCGAGCAGCCCGAGCACGAAATGCGCGGCGACGAACGCGACCCACAGCACGATCGGGTGCTGCAGCACGCTCTGCAAGGTCGCACGGATGCCGCGCGAACGCGGGAAAGCATCCGTCATGTTTCCAGGGTAGCCGCGTCACGATTCGCAACCGGGACGCGTGCGCGCCCGTTCTCGCGCAAGAATGTGTCCACAGCACGCGCCGCCTTGACCTCGAGGAGTTCCCCCATGGCACGTTTCACCGCACGGCACACGGCCGTCGTCTCCCTGGCCGCAGCGAGCCTGCTCGCGGTCTCGCTCACCGGATGCCAGACCGGCTCCGGCGGATCGGGCTCGGGTGACGAGTCCGGCTACGTCACCGACGGCAAGCTCACCATCGGAACGGGCGAGCCCGCGTACTACCCGTGGGTGCTCGACGACGACCCCACCTCCGGCGAGGGCTTCGAGTCCGCGATCGCCTACGCGGTCGCCGAGGAGCTCGGATTCGACAAGGAGGACGTCGTCTGGGTGCGCACCAGCTTCGACGAGGCGATCGCCCCCGGCCCGAAGGACTTCGACTTCAACCTGCAGCAGTTCTCGATCACCGAGGACCGCGCGAAGAACATCGACTTCAGCTCGGCGTACTACGAGACCACCCAGGTGGTCATCACCACCTCCGACTCGGCGGCCGCCGACGCGGAGTCGATCGCCGACCTCACGCCGTTGCTGATCGGCGCGGCGGTCGGCACCACCAGCTTCGACGCGATCGAGCAGCAGATTCAGCCCGACGCGGGTGCGCAGGCGTTCAACACGAACGACGACGCGAAACTGGCGCTGCAGTCCGGACAGGTCGACGCGATCGTGGTGGACCTGCCGACAGCGTTCTACCTGACCGGCGTCGAGCTCGACGGCGGCATCATCGTCGGCCAGCTGCCGAAGCCCGACGGCAAGAGCGGCGACGAGTTCGGCCTGGTGCTCGAGAAAGACAGCCCGCTGACCGCGAAGGTCACCGCCGCCGTCGACGCGCTGCGCGAGAACGGCACGCTGCAGGCGATCGCGGACAAGTGGCTGGCCGACGCCGCCGACGCACCCGTCCTGCAGTAGTCGCTAGTAACCTTTCGAAGTGACCACGGAAGGCCCGGCCCCCAGTTCGCTCGAACTGGATCGCCGGGCCTTCCGCCGTCGTCAGAGCACCCGCTCGGTGCTGATCGGCGCCGCCAGCACGATCGTGTTCGCGGTGATCGCGTGGCTGGCGATCGTGAACGCGCCCGGCTGGGGCCGGGTACAGCAGAGCTTCTTCGACCCGGAGGTCGCGCTGGCGGCACTCCCCCGTGTGTTCGAGGGCTTCCTGCTCAACATCCGCGTGCTGCTGTTCGCCGCGGCGGGGGTGCTGGTGGTGAGCCTCGTGATCGCGACCCTCCGCACCCTGCGCGGGCCGGTGTTCTTCCCTCTGCGGGCATTCGCGGCCGGCTACACCGACCTGTTCCGCGGCATGCCGTTGATCATCGTGCTGTACCTGGTCGGCTTCGGCATCCCCGGCCTCCGCTTCACCGAGGGCCGCATCCCGCTCGAATTGCTCGGCACCATCGCGCTGGTGCTCACCTATTCCGCATATGTCGCCGAGGTGTGGCGCGCCGGTATCGAGGCGGTGCACCCGTCCCAGCGTCTCGCCGCACGCTCCCTCGGGCTCGGGCACGGGCAGACGCTGCGCCTAGTGGTGCTGCCGCAGGCGCTGCGCAAGGTCACGCCGGCGCTCATGAACGATTTCGTCGCGATGCAGAAAGACGTCGGCCTCATCTCGGTGCTCGGCGCGGTGGATGCAGTGCGGGCGGCGCAGATCGAGCAGTCCCACTACGCCAGCTTCACGCCGTTCGTCGTCGCCGGGCTGCTATTCGTGCTGCTCGCGCTGCCGATGATCCGCCTCACCGACTGGTACACCGCGCGACTGCGGCGGCGCGAGCAGATCGGGGAGGTGCTCTGATGCCGGTCCTCAGCGCGAGCGGCCTCGTGAAGCGCTTCGGCGACCGCCTGGTGCTCGACGGCGTCACCGTGGAGCTCGAGGCACACCAGGTGATCACGCTCATCGGGCCGTCCGGCTCGGGCAAGTCCACCTTGTTGCGGTGCCTCAACCTGCTGGAGCGCATCGACGACGGCCAGATCCTGCTCGGCGGGGAGGACATCAGCGACCCGCGGGTGAAGGTCGACGCGGTGCGGGCGCGGTTCGGGGTGGTGTTTCAGAACTACAACCTCTTCCCGCACCTGTCGGTGCTCGACAACGTGACGCTGGCGCTGCGCAAGGTGCACGGCGTCGCACGGGAAGCCGCCGAGAAGCGGGGGCTCGAACTGCTCGACCGCATCGGCCTGGCAGACAAGGCGCGCGTGCACCCCGACCAGCTCTCCGGCGGCCAGCAGCAGCGCGCGGCCATCGTGCGGGCGATCGCGACGGAGCCCGAGGTGCTCCTGCTCGATGAGATCACCAGCGCCCTCGACCCCGAGCTGGTCGGCGAGGTGCTCGAACTGGTGCGTGAACTGGGCAGGGACGGGGCCACGATCCTGATGGCGACGCACGAGATGAGCTTCGCCCGCGACGTCTCCCACAAGGTGCTGTTCCTCGACGGCGGCCGCATCGTCGAGCAGGGGCCGCCGGAGCAGCTGTTCGGCGCTCCACGGGAGGAGCGCACGAGAGAGTTCCTGGCGCGGCTCAGTCCGTAGGTCTCGATACGCGCCTTCGGCGCTACTCGACCAGCAGGCCTCCGCCTTCGGCGCTACTGACCAGCAGCGCCGCGATGGCCGCGGGGAGCTGAGCGCAGAGGTCCAGGATTGTGAACGGCCCGCCGCGCGACGCGCGCTCCCCCGCCAGCCCGTGCAGCACGCAGGCGGTCGCCGCCAGATCCGCGAGATCCCCCCGCGGGTGCGTCGCCACCAAGGCGCCCAGGATGCCGGCGAGCGCGTCACCGCTGCCCGCGGTCGCCAGCCAGGTGGTCGGCGCCGTCACCCGGTGACGCAGACCCTCGGGAGAGGCGATCCGGCTGACATGGCCTTTCAGCAGCACGGTGGCATCGAACTCGCGCGCGGCCCGCTCGGCGGTGCCGTCGGGGTCGGCCACGATGTCCGCGCGCTCGACGCCGAGGAGGCGGGCCAGCTCGCCCGCATGCGGGGTCAGGATCGCGGGACCCACGGCATCCCGGACCCGGTCGAGCGCGCCGCCGTCGATCACGACAGGGACGTCCTGGGCGAGAGCACGGCCGAGCAGCTCGTCGTCGCGGTTCTCGGGATCCTGTCCGGAGCCGATCACCCATGCCTGCACGCGGCCCTCGGCCGTGACCGCCTCCGGCCGGCGCTGCAGCACGAGGCGTGTGGGACGGCCGGGGCCGAGATATCTGACCATGCCGACGCCGGTGTGCAGCGCCGCATCGACGCCGAGCACCGCGGCGCCCGGGTAGCGCGCCGACCCGGTGACGAAACCCACCACCCCGCGGGAGTACTTGTCGTCGTCCGGTCCGGGGACGGCGATCCACGGGCGCGCGTCGGCGGGACCGAACTCAGTCATCGGCGCCGGAAGACGGGGCGAGCTCGTCGGACGTCGGCGGGTCCGCACCCGGCCGGGAGACGGTGATCCCGGCGCACCGGGCGGCGAAGCGGAGCGCGCCGGCGACATCGCCGAACCCGGTGGTGAGGAGCGCCGCGAGCATGCCCGCCGTGAACGAATCCCCCGCGCCGATCGTGTCGACCACCTCGGTGGAGGCCGCATCGACGTGCACGGGCCCGGCGGCGGCGAGGGCGTCGGCGCCGGCTCCGCCGCGGGTCACGACCACGAGACGCGGGCCGAGCGCCAGCCAGCGCTGCAGCACCTCGGCGACCGTGGCATCCGGATAGAGCCAGGCGACATCCTCGTCGCTGGCTTTCACGACGTCGGCGAGCGCCACGAACCGCTCCACCCGGGCGAGCGCGGTGGCGTGGTCGCCCATCAGCGCCGGCCGGATGTTCGGGTCATAGGAGACGAGCGCGTCTGTTGTCGCGAGCAGGGTCTCCACCTCGGTCGCGCCGGGCTCGAGCGCGGCGCCGATCGATCCGGTGTGCACCAGGGCGAAGCCGGCCGTGTCGGCGGGGCCGGGGTCCCAGGTGATCGAGAACGTGTAGCTGGCGGCGCCGTCGGCGGCGATCATCGCCCGCGCCACCGAGGTCTCCCGGTCGGAGACGGTACCGGGGGTGACGGAGACGCCGCTCTCCTCCAGGTGCTGCGCGATCGCGACGCCGTGCGGATCGGCGCCGAACGACGAGTGGAGCGTGGTCGGGATGCCGAGGCGCTGAAGCCCTATCGCGACGTTCAGCGGGCTTCCGCCGGGGAACGCCTGGTCGTCGACGACGTCGACGAGAGCCTCGCCGATGACGAGCACCCGTGCTGTGTCAGGGCTGGCGTCGCGTGGCATCCTGCACCTCCCCCACGAGCTCTTCGATGATGTCCTCGAGGAACAGCACCCCCCGCGTCGCACCCGACTCGTCGAACACCCGCGCCACGTGGCTGCCGGAGCGGCGCAGCGTGGCGAGCGCGTCCTCGAGCTCCTGGTCGCGGAACACCGAGATCAGCTGACGGATCCGCTTCGGCGGCACCGGATCGTCGAACTCGTCGTCATCGAGATCGATGACGTCTTTCAGATGCACGTACCCGGTCGGCTCCCCGTCGCGGTCGACCAGCACGTACCGGCTGAACCCGTGCTGCGCCACCGCCCGTTCCACGTCGCTCGGAGCCGCGTCCTCGGGGAGGGTGACGAGCGCCGCCATGTCGACCGCCACATCCCGCACCGTCTTCTCGGTGAACTCGAACGCGTTCGAGAGCGTGCCGGTGGCGTCGGTCAGCACACCCTCGCGGGTGGAGGTCGCGACGATGATGGCGACCTCGTCGACGGTGAACGCGCTGGTGGCCTCGTTCTTCGGCTCCACCCGGAAGAGTCGCAGCACGCCGTTCGCGGTCGCGTTCAGCGCGGCGACGACGGGCCGGAAGATGGTGGCGAACGCGACCAGCGGTGTCGCGAGGATCAGCACCGCCCGATCAGGCACCGAGAACGAGAGGTTCTTCGGCACCATCTCGCCGATCACCACATGCAGGAACGACACCACGGTCAGGGTGATCACGAACGCGATGGTGGCGATCACCTGCTCCGGCAGCCTCGTCAGGGCGAGCGGGACCTCGAGCAGGTGATGGATGGCGGGCTCGCTGACGTTGAGGATCAGCAGCGAGCAGATGGTGATGCCGAGCTGGCAGGTGGCCAGCATGAGCGTGGCGTGCTCCATCGCCCAGAGCGCCGTCTTCGCCCACCGGGAGCCGGCGTCGGCGCGCGGCTCGATCTGCGACCGGCGCGCGGAGATGACGGCGAACTCCGCGCCGACGAAGAACGCGTTGATGAGCAGCAGGCCGAAGAGCCACGCGATGCCGGCCCAGTCATCCATCGGCGGGCTCCTCGATCACGGTCGGCGTGAACCGGAGACGGTCGATGCGGCGTCCGTCCATGCGCTCGACCCGGAACACGCCCGCCTCGATCTCGACGGTGTCGCCGACCTCGGCGATGCGGCCGAGTTCGCTCATCACCCAGCCGGCGACGGTCTCGTACGGCCCCTCCTCTGGCACGGTCACGTCGGCCCGCTCGAGCAGCTCGTCGGGGCGGAGGGCCCCGGGGAAGGTGAGCCAATTGCGGCTGCGGACGACATCGACCCGCGAGCGGTCGTGCTCGTCGGCGACCTCACCGACGAGTTCCTCGACGAGGTCTTCCAGCGTCGCGACACCCGCGGTTCCGCCGTACTCGTCGACGACGAGGGCCATCTGGTACCCCTTGCCCCGCAGCTCGCCGAGCAGGGTGTCGAGCTTCATGGTCTCGGGCACGCGGAGGGCCTCGGACTGCAACGCCGACGCCGGGACCCCGGCCCGGCGTTCCCGCGGCACCGAGACCGCCTGCTTGACATGCACGATGCCGACGATGTCGTCGATGTCGTCGTCCATGACCGGGAACCGCGAGTACCCGGTGGTGCGCGCGAGAGCCAGCACGGCATCCGCGCTGTCGCTCTTCCGGACGCTGGCGAGCCGCGGTCGCGGGGTCATGACGTCGGCGGCGATGTGGTCGGAGAACGCCAGGGTCCGGGCGAGCAGGGTCGCGGTGTCGCGGTCGAGGGCGCCCTCGCTGGCCGAGCGCCGCACGAGGCTCTTCAGCTCGTCGGCGGTGCGGGCGGAGCTCAGTTCCTCTTTCGGTTCGATGCCGATGGCCCGCAGGATCACGTTCGCCGTGCTGTTCAGCAGCCGTACGAACGGCTTGAACACGGTGGTGAACCCCAGCTGGAAGGGGATCACGATCTTCGACACCTGCCGCGGCAGCGCGAGGGCGAAGTTCTTGGGAACCAGTTCGCCGACGATCATCGACAGCAGGGTCGCGATGGCCACGGCGAGCACGGTGGCGACCACCGAGACGGCGGGCGTGTCCAGCCCGAGCGCGGTGAGCGGAGGGCGCAGGAACGAACTGAACGCCGGCTCGAGCGTGAACCCGGCGAGAAGCGTGGTGAGCGTGATGCCGAGCTGCGCGCTCGAGAGGTGCGTCGAGGTGACCTTCAGCGCCCGGATCGTGGGGCCGAGCATGGTCTCGCCGCGAGCCTGTCGCGCCTCGAGATCGGCGCGGTCGAGGTTGACGAGCGTGAATTCGCTGGCGACGAAGAACCCTGTGCCCACCGTGAGAAGCAGGCCGATGATGAGGAGGACTATGTCGGAGCTCATCGTGCTGCGAGTTTAGCCGCCCGTTTGAATTCGCGGACCTTCGCGAGCGACTCCGGGCCGGTGATGTCGGCGACCGAGCGGTACGAGCCCTCGTCGCCGTACGCACCGGCCGCCTCCCGCCACCCCTCGGCGTGGAGCCCGTACTGCTTGCCGAGGAGCGCGAGGAAGATGCGCGCCTTCTGATCGCCGAACCCCGGCAGCGCTTTCAGCCGCTCGAGGATCTCGGCGCCCGTCCCGGTGGCCCAGATCGCGGCGGCATCGTCGCCCACTGCGGCGCACAGTGCCTGGATGCGACCGGCCATCGACCCGGGGAACCGATGCACCGAGGGCGGCTGCTTGCACAGCTCGACGAATGCCTCGGGGTCGTACGCGGCGATCTTCGCCGCATCGAGGTGGCCGAGCCGCTGCTTCAGCTTCGCGGGTCCCGCGAACGCGGTCTCCATCGGGACCTGCTGGTCGAGCAGCATCCCGATCAGCAGCGCCAGCGGGTCGGTCGACAGCAGCTCGTCGGCCTCGGGATCCCCGGTGATGTGCAACTCGATCGCCATGCCCTCATCGTCCCACGCCGCGGCGCGGGAGCCGGTTGTGTTCTGGGATCTGGTGAGTAGCGCCTCACGTGGGGCGGAATCAGGATGCGTCACCTGAAAATACGGCGATTTCAACTCGTGACCAGTAATTCATTGGTCTGTGTGATCACTTCGGCGCACGAGTATCACGGGCGGTTGTTGCCATTGTCTTGCCACTGCCGACCGGCTTTGTCTTCGTGTTGGCTGCCACGCCTCAAGGATTGTTGGCGCGGTAAACCAGCACGGAGTACACGGAGTCAAACTCACGCCCCGCCCACTGAAACTTCCCATCACGCTCCGTAAACGTGCCGCGTGGGCCCCAATAGCCGTCCTTGGGATTCTGCCGATACTCGATCTGCCACGTTCGCTCGCCGCCAGGAACCGGGGGGATAGTGCGGGCATTACGAAGGCCGAGACGGCGAAGATCGCACCGCTGACGCAGGCCGATCCGACCGTCGCTAAGACGAGCGCGGTCGCCCATAGGGGCTCATTCATGCGAATGCACGCTCCCGCTCCGACTCGCGGTCAGGGGGCGTCCCCGGAACAGGGCGTCGGATGATCCACTCGGCGACCGCAATCGTGATCACCCAGCCAGCCCCCATGAGCGCCGCTCTCAGGTTTTCGCCAAGAGGGCCGAAAAGTAGTGCCACCGGTACCGTCGTGATCAGTTGGGTGCCAGCTGCGATTCCGACGGCGTAGCCCCTGGTCATCCAGTCACGGTGCCGATCGAAAATGCGACGTCGGGCTGCGACAAGGCCGAGCACCAAGAACAACGCCATAGCAGTTGCGAAAAACAGGCGCATCGCAAAGAGGGCCACCCCGTCGACGGAAGGTGCCGGGTTGGAGAGAGTCATCCACACGCCTGAAACAGCTACGGCGAGTCCGGCCGGCACGACTGCGCGTCCGCTGTATCGATGAAAGCGGGGTCGTGTATTGCGAAGCCTGGGCAGAAACTGCAGGGCGCCGAGTATGCAAAAGAGGATGGCTCCAAGGATGTGAAGGGCCAGCGGCAAGGGCGAGACGGCGAAGCGGGCGCTGTACTCGGCAACCGGCAAACCCGTGACCAGACTCGTGAGTTGGAAAGGCGGAGCGACTATAGGAAGTAGTCCCAGCGCCATGATTCCCGCGACCGGGCCGGCGTTTGAGGGAAGAGCGTTCGTCGTCACTGTCGTTTTCTCCCAGAAATGGCAGGTTCACGGCGCGCGAGGGCGCACGTGCGTAACCCCGCTTGATGTGAAAGGTGAGCGGACGCGAATCCGCACGTGGGGTGTGCTGCAGTGTCAGACGGCGCGCAGAAGCTGCTCCATGGCGGCCACACGCGACCGAAGTTCAGCCAGGTCGGCGGCGGCGCGCTGTTGCGCGTCGAGGCTGTTCTCGGCCAGGCGTTCGTAGCGGTCGACGAGCTGGCGAAGCTGCACCTCTTGGTTGCCGCGAATCTTGGCTTTTCGAAGTTCGACGAAGGCGAGAGTGAATCCGCCGATGATAACGACGACCGCGATCATCAAGGCCACGAAGGCGATCGACTCCGAACCATTCAAGGTTGTGTCGGCGGTGCGAAACATGTTGAGCATCTTCTACTCCTTTGGGGATGTCGGATCAGTGCTGTCGGCTTCTTCGATGGCGACCGGCGTGAGGGTGAAGTTGAAGGGTGCCGCTTCGTAGAACTTCATCGCTCGGCCGTCCTCCGACAGGCCGGGAGTCGCCACCACGAGACCGGCGGCCTCGAGCCTTTGCAGGTGCATGTGAAGAAGTGGTCGACTCGCGTCCATCTCGCGGGCGAGCTGACTCACGTACTTCTTTCGGCCGACCAGTCGAGCGACGATCTCCAGTCGAATGGGGTTTCCCAGGGCGGCCAGGATCTCCGCCAGTTCAGCCCGATCGGGTAGCTCTGACATTGATCACCCACGTCCTTTGGAACAGCCGCATCCTCGGTGGAGTCTAGGCTTTCGCGGTACCGACGATCGGGCGTGAGCGCCTCAAGCCGAGCGTTGAGATGAAGTGCTTCCACGGCATCGCGACGATCGGAAGAACAACAAGCACGAACGAGAATGCGACGGTCTGGAAACCTTCACCAGCAGGCACGCCGAAGAACCAGACCGGGACGGCCACGATCCCGAGCCAGAGAACCTTGTAGACGATCTCCAGCAACACGACCGGGAGTAGCTTCGTCGGCTTGAAAACGCCGAAAATCGCCAGCAGCGAGAAGCCCGCCCAGAAGCACCACGCGGCCGCCTCGATCGGGTTCCACGGCCCAACGTGGCCAAGGATGTTCTTCCAGACATCAAACGCGAGGAAGGTTGCCATGAGAGCAAACATCACTCGCAGAAGGTAGAAATTGAAGGCCGGAACGCCATCATGACGGTCTGGATTCGAGCGGAAAATGCTCATCGCTGTTCCTCGCTATTCGGGTAGTACAAGTTGGTCGGCACTGTCAGCGGTTCTCGACAACAGTAAGGCACATATTGCGTCTGTCAGATTATCCTGACAGCAATTCCAGAGCCAGTCAAGTAGCGGATCGGGTTTGCGCCCTCGGAGAGCTCGTCGCCCGCCGGCCCGAGTCCGGATCCGCTTGAGTCTGGCGAATAGGTCGCAGGACTCCCTTAGATTTGTCCGGGCTGGCGGGGAGGAAACTCACGCGTGGCGACGCTTGCCGAGAACCTTCGCGTGTCTGCATCACGCTCAGCGGTGTAGGTCCCGGCTGATTGAGCCTCGTTACTCTTGGCTGCGCCCGAATTGTGGCCAAAACGGACACAACCTAAGAAAACTCCTGCCTGAACAGGGGTTTTCATGGCGGTACCGGTGGGATTTGAACCAGGGGCAGACACCTGAGAAACCGGCGCTTGGCCGAAAAATGCAGGAATCCGCTGATCGCCGTGATCACCTGGCTGCAACTGGATCACGCCGGTTGTTGCCAAAGTCTTGCCACGTCAAGGTAGACGCTCAATCGCCCGTACTGGCACCCGCAGCCGGCCGCCGACCGCCTGAAACAGTGACCACCCCTCGTGTCCGGCTGTATGCTCAGGCAACCCGCCCGCATGGAGGATCAGGACCCGTGCTGCCCGACATGGACCCAACCACCGGTTTGCTGCCGCTGGCGACTGATCCGTACCCCGCGACGTTACCCGAGGTCTATCGCCGCTTCGTGGAAGAGGCTCCCCACCGCGAACGACGCGAAGTCATCTTCCGCGCGCTAGCGGTTTACGCCGAGCTTGTGTGGGCGATCTTCCCAGATGCGCGGCTTCGCATCGACGGCGGCTTCATCACGCACAAGTCGTGGGAGCCGAAGGACGTCGATGTCGTCGTGATCTGTCCAACCATCTCGCCTGCCACCCGTGAAGGGGCGTACGAAGCGGGACTGTTCACAATGGAGAAGGTGACGGGCGAGTCGCGGGCGCCGGCTCGGCTTGACGGTCTGATCGAACACCACAGCATCGCCCGGCACCGCGAGCTGCGCGACCGCCTCGGCGGTCTGCCGCAGGTCCGAGCCGCCGTCCTTCGCGAACTCGCGCCGCTGAGCCGTGAACACTGGAAGTGCCATCGCGACGACGACGGCGACGGCGACCGCCTGGGTCACGATGCGCCGCGGCCGCTGGCGCACCAGATCGCCGATCTGCACGAGACCGATCGCCATTGCGAGCGCGACAGCCGGCAGGCAGAACCCGGTGTACCGGAAGTTGTACATCGGAGAGATCCAGGTGTCGCCGGCAAGCAGGGCTGCGGTCGGCAGCACCAGCCAGATCAGCACCGCCGCAGCGGCCGTCACATGTGTGCGACGCAAGACCGTCCCGGCGGCTCCGGACACGATCAGCGCCCAGGCTACGACTGCCAGCGGCACGCTGTGGAACCATTGGTGAACAAGTACGGCGTTCGCGCTTGCGTAGTCCCGACTTGCGAGGAACGCGATCTGGTGCTCCTGCGTCACCCCGGCGACGACGACGGGGGTGGCCAGAACCAGGCCGATGGCGGTCGCCTGCGCCCAGCGACCCAGCATCCGACGCCGCTCGCTCGCGAGGAGCACCACCACCGCGAGATGCACGGGGATGAGGAGACTGAGATAGAGGAACACGTACACCCCGAGCGCCAGCCCCGCCGCATAGAGCAGCCACCAGCGCCGGCCGGCCTCCCCGCGGCGGACCAGCGTGACGAGCAACACGGTGATCCAGGTCGCGATCGCCATAGAGAAGGCATAGGACCTGGCCTCGATCGCCACGCGGGTGACTTCAGGGAGCGCGATGATCACCGCCCCCGCGAGCACACCGGTCCGCACCCCGAACAGCAGTCGCGCGAGGGTCACCACTCCCGCGACCGCGATCCCCGCCGCGACCGCGCTCGGCAGACGTGTGGCGAATTCGGACGTTCCCGCCACCCGCACCCAGAAGTGCAGGAAGAGGTAGTAGGCCCCGTGCACCGCGTCGATGTTGCCCAGCTCCTGCCACAGCGACCACAGCGGTCGTTGCGCCGATAGGACGCTCGCCGCCTCGTCCCCCCCAATAGGACGGCGTGCCAGAGCCGATCAGCATCACGCCGGTCGCGGTCGCTCCGATCGCCGGTGCCGCCCAACGCCGCAAACGCTCGCCCGGCACCAGCGCGACGCGGGGTGCGACGACTGCCTGGGACACGAGGACCTCGCTCTCGACGGGGGGTGAGGCCATGCTGTTTCAGGGTGCTGAGGTGGAACCCGAGAATCGGGCTTCCGTTCGTGAGAGACCCCACAGGGTGGCGGATGGGAAGTCTCAGAATGCGGAGGGCGCCTCGGCTCGACCGCATGTCCGAGCTGCCGTTCGATCTGCATGTCGAACGCGGCGGCAGAGCGAGCGTTCCGCTGGAACCTGCGCGACTCCTTCGACGCCGCCCCGGCATCTCTTCCCCCGCGGAGATGTCACGCCACGGAATTGAGAGGAGGGGGGCCTGCGCCTCGCGCAAAGAATTCGCTGCGGGCGAGACGACAACATTCACCTCTCTTGATCGTCGATCCTGGGCCCGGCTACTGCGGCTTCTCCATGGAGGTCGGATGATTCGAACCGCGGCGCCCGGCATCAGATCGACGACGTCGCGCTGCAGCGTCTGGCATAACCTCGCGGCTCGGGTGCGCGCTAGACCCTCTCCGTCAATGTTGCCGGGACTAGATGATGGTTGTATTGTTGGACAATGGACCGAAGCGAGGCTGTGGCATGGATTTCGACCTCGACCGGATGATGCAGAGGCTCACGCAGCTGGCGACGTTTGGACAGTCCGATGACGGTGCGCAGCAGCGGATCCCGTACAGCCCTGCCGACCAAGAGGTCCGCGACCTGTTCGCCCACTGGGCCGTCGCCTCCGGCCTCGAGGTGTCGGTGGACGCCGTCGGAAACGTCTCCGCGAAGCTGGCGGGCTCCGAGAGCGATCTCCCTGCGGTCATGGTCGGCTCGCACCTCGACACGCAGCCGGACGGCGGCAAGTACGACGGCATCGCCGGCACCCTCGCGGCACTCGGCGCCGTCGAGGGCATCATTGCAGCAGGACACCGACCTCGACGCACGATAGAAGTGGTGTGCTGGGCAGCCGAAGAAGGCTCGGGACGATTCGACATCGGCTGCATCGGCAGCAAAGCGATGGTGGGTGCCCTTCGCCCGATCGACCTCGATCTGGTCTGCCGGATGACCGGACAGACTCTGCGAGAGGCGATGGCATCCTGTGGGCTGGACCCCGACGGCTTCGCCTCGTCCGAGCGGTCGCCGGGCTCCCTGCACGCTGTACTTGAGATGCACATCGAGCAGGGACCCTATCTCGCAGAAGCGGGGATCCGGCTCGGCGTCGTCAGCGCCATCTCGGGCAACCGCCGTCTTCCGTTCAGGGTGTCGGGTGTGCAGGCGCATTCTGGCGCCCAACCGATGAGCCGCCGCCGCGATGCGCTGTGCGCGGCCGCAGAGCTGATTCTCGCCGCCGAGTCGCGCGCCGACTCGACATCTGGCGCCGTGGTCGCGACCTCAGGGATGTTCGACCATGCACCGCGGACGGTTGCTGCCGTCCCCGGTCGAGCCGACCTGGTGATCGATGTGCGAAGTGCAGACCTCGACGCGCTCCAGGAGGCGGCGCGCGAGATCACCGGTGACGCCCAGACGATAGCGCGTGCACGCGGGGTCGCAATCGAACAGGGTTCGGTGTGGGGCGTAGATCCCACCGACACCGACCCGACCCTGTCGGCGTTGCTCGAACGGGCCTGCGAAGCACAGGATCAGCCCCATCTGCGCATGGTGTCCGGCGCCGGCCACGATTCGATGATTCTCGGCAAGCGCTTCCCCGCCGGGCTGCTTTTCGTGCCCAGCCGCGACGGGATCAGCCACAGCCCCGAGGAGTTCACGACCGCCGACGATCTGGGCATCGGAGGCAGGACGCTGCAGACCGCACTCGTGGAAATCGCGGCATGACGGCCAGCGCGATGGGTGCGGAACTGGGCCTCGAGGGTCCGTACGGGATGCTGATGGAGCCCGGACCAACGCTCGTCGATCCGCGGGTCAGCGCGGCGGCCGGCCAGCCGCCCGTGCACCATCTTCATCCCGAGTTCCAGAGCGTCGTCGACCGAGTGGCGCATGACCTCTCGTACGTCACCGGGACGGAACGAAGCACGGTGATTCCCGCAACCGGTCGTGGTGGTATCGAGGCAGCGACGGCAAGCCTCGGGTTCGACGGCCAGCGCATCCTCGTGCTGCGCAACGGCGAGTTCGGCGACATGCTCTACGCGATCGCGTCGCGTCAACGTGCCGATGTGCGCAGCTACGACGTTCCGCCCGCGCGTCCGTTCGACCTCTCCGAGGTGGAGCGGATCGCGGACGACTGGCATCCGCACCTCATCATGACCGTGCACTCCGAGTCCTCAACCGGAATGCTCAACGACGCCGGATCGATCGCGGCCATCGCGCGGACGAGCGGCGCGCTGTTTCTCTTGGATGCGGTCTCCTCGGCTGGTGCGCTCGCACTGGACGCGGACCGTATCGGTGCCGACCTCACGGTCACGGCATCACAGAAAGCACTGGGCGGGTTGACCGGCCTGTCGAGCGTCTCGTGGAGCGACCGGGCGCTGGAGGCCCTGCACGGTCGATCCCGCGACGCTGATCAGTTCTATCTCGACCTGCGGCGCTGGTGGGACGTATGGCTCACCGAGTCTGACGGCGGCCTGGCGAAGCCGGGCGCACGGCGACTTCCGTGGAGCATGCCGACGGCGCTCGTGTTCGCGCTCGACACGGCGCTCGGCCTGCTGCGCGAAGAGACACTGGAAACCCGAAGCATTCGCCACTCCGTGATGGCGGAGCGATTCCGCACCCTCGTCAGGGAGTTCGGCTACTCCACGCTCGTCGACGACACTATCGCGAGCCCCAGCCTGACCGCCCTCACCCCTCCGCCCCATGTCACCGCCTCCGAGGTCGTCGCATCGGTCGCCGCAGCGGGCATCCGGATTGCCGGCGGCATCGGTGCTCTCGGTGGCCGCATCGTGCGCGTGGGTCATATGGCCGAGTCGGCACGTCCCCGGCCACTTGCCCTCACCGCCGTCGCGCTGGGCGAAGCCGTCGGCGCGCGAATCGACCTCGGACCCTCGATCACGTGGATGGAACATGGACGATAGCCAGAAACTCGCCCCGACGGGCGTCTCGGCACCCGAGGTGCCATGGTCGGCGATGCCCGAGCGTCGACCATGGAGTTGGCCGGGGGGATCCAGCCTCGCAGTCGCGGTGCTGCTGCACGTCGACTTCGTGCCCCTCGCGCACCCCGGCCTCCCGCTCGGCGCGTCGGTCGTCCATCGGGGACCGTATCCCCAGCATGTGGACGTCCACGAGGTGACGCCCCACGAGTACGGCAACCGGGTGGGGATCTTCCGGATCATGGATCGGCTGGCCCAGCATGGGCTGAACGGTTCTGCAGCGGTGGACACAACGGTCGCGCGGTACTACCCCGCCGTGGTCTCGCGCCTTGGCGAACAGGAGTGGTCGGTGCTCGGGCATGGACGCACGGGCGCGGTGGTCCAGAGCGAGGTCGTCAGCGAGGACGCCGAACGGGAACTCATCCGTGAGAACCTGGAGGTTCTCGAGCAGGCGTTCGGACGCCGACCGCGCGGGTGGGCGGGCGTCGAGTACGGCGAGTCCACACGTACGGGGCGGCTCCTGGCCGAGGCAGGCGTGGAGTACCTCTGCGGGCGACCGAACGACGAGCAGCCTTTCGAGTTGGGGAATGGGCTCACCTCGGTACCCGTTGCCATCCATCTCGACGACATCTTCGCCGGGCGCCTGCGGAAGATCGACGCTACGGCTCATGCCGATTCTGTCATCGAGGCGATGCGGGTGCTCGAGGCCGAGGCGAACGCCAGCCCCCGACTGCTCGTGCTGGGCGTGCGACCGTGGTTCACCGGCCAGCCCTTCCGAACCAAGCAATTCGAACGAATCCTGACCGCGCTCGACGCCTCGTCCGCGTGGGTCGCGCGGCTCGACGACGTGGTCGACCACTACCGTCAGGCGACGCAGGGACGGGGGGCGCAAGCATGAACGCGAGACCGGACTTCGGGCAGGACCCGATCTGGGACCACGTAGGTATCTCGGCGATGCCCGACCGCGCCGCGCTGAAACTGCCCGACGGCAAGACCGTGGCGGTCGTTGTCGTCGTCAACGTCGAGCACTACGAGTACCTACCGCCCTCCAACGAGTTCAAAAACCCGTATCCGAGCGCACCCGCACACCCCGACATCGTCGGCTACTCGTATCGGGACTACGCCAATCGAGTTGGCTTGTGGCGCATGCTCGACGTGCTCGACGAGTTCGGCATCCCGGTGACCTGCTCGCTCAACGTCGCCGCGGTCGAACTGTACCCGGAGGTGCGCCAGGCGGTGCTCGAACGACGCTGGTCGATCATGAGTCACGGCGAATACAACACCAGGTACCTCTACGGCCTCTCCTATCAGGAGGAGTGGGATCTCCATTCGACTGTCGCGCAACGCATGACTGAGGTTCTCGGAGCAGCTCCAAAGGGGCTGCTCGGTCCGTCGTTCACGTCCTCGCCCAACACCTACGAGATCGTTGCAGCACAGGGTATGGAGTACACGATGGACTGGTTCGTAGACGACCAGCCCTTCCCGGTCCGGGCCGGCGCGCACACGCTCGTCGGGGTGCCCTACTCGCGTGAACTCAACGACGCGTTCGTGATGCCCGGGGGAGCGTTCTACGGGTTCGGGGGCGACTATTTTGCGAAGATCTGTCTCGACCAGTTCGACGTGCTGGATGCAGAGGGCGAGCAGAGCGGTCGGGTGATGACCATCGCTCTCCATCCCTTCTCCATGGGACTGCCGCAGGAGATCGAGTCGCTACGCTCGGTTTTCGCGGGCATCCAGGCGCGTGGCGGCGCATGGTGGACGACGCCGGACCAGATCGCCGAGTGGTACCGGCGCGAAGCGTTCGACACCGCCGTGACGCAGACCACCTGGCCGACGGGCAGCCATGATGCCTGAGACCCGCAGGGCGCTGCGGATCGATGGAGCGTGGCATTCGGGCGCCCCGTACACGCCGGCCATCGCTGTCGGGGAGTGGCTGTTCCTGTCTGGCCTCGTCCCGGTCAACCCCCGCGATGGCACCACGGTAGGTTCCACGATCCACGAGCAGACCGAGCAGGTCATCGCAGTGCTGAGGAGCCTGCTCGCGGTCGGAGGGGCGGAGTTGTCTGACGTCGTGAAGACGACTGTCTTCCTCACCGACCAGAGCCTGGCTTCCGGCATGAATGAGGTGTACGCGGCGCATTTCGACGAACCGCGACCGGCTCGTTCGACGGTCGTCGTTGGGCCGCTGGCTCGCCCCGAGTTCCTGATCGAGATCGAGTCGGTTGCGAAGGTCAGCTCTCCCTGAACGAGCCAGAACGTGCCCTGCGCGACCGTGTGCGAGCATTGCCGCGCGTCGACATCGCGGTGACGCCCACGCCATTGCACGCCGCACCGCGGCTCGGTGCCGCGATGGGGGTCGAGTCGATGTACATCAAACGTGACGACCTGACAGGCCTCGCGTTCGGGGGCAACAAGGCACGCGAACTGGAGTACATCCTCGCCGAAGCGGTACGTGCCGGTGCCGACACATTCGTCGCAGGCGGCGGGGTCGCGCAGTCCAATCACGCACGGCAATGCGCGGCGGCCGCGCGCGCAGCGGGACTGCGTCCCGTGCTCGTGCTGCGGCGGGGTCTGCGGGCCAACGAGACGACCGGAAACCAGCTCATCACCCAGTTGCTGTGCGACGACATCCACTGGGTGGAAGCCGACGCGGAGCTCCGCGACCGCGATTCGACAACCGAGAAGATGAACGAGGTTGCCGCGGAGTTGACGGCGGCCGGGCGCCGGCCATGGGTGCTCCGTTCGTCGATGCACCCCCTGGCGGCCGCAGCGTATGTCGCCGCAGGAATTGAGATCATCGATCAGATGACAACTGCGGGCGTCGACATCGCCCACATCGTCTGCACGTCGATGGGGGCGACGCACGTCGGCCTGCGCATCGCAGTCGAGGTGCTCCGACCCTCGTGGCGGACCACCGCAATCGGTTGGCGACCGCTCGTCCCGGGGCTGCCGGAAACCCTGCGACACCTCGCAGCGGAAACCGTCCGCACGTTGGGCATCGAGCTGGAACCGCGTGCAGACTGGTTCAATACAGTCGACTTCGGCGGCCCGGCCTACGGTGTCCCGAGCCATGCCGGCTTGGCTGCGATCCGGCTTGCGGCACGCACCGAGGGCCTGCTGCTTGATCCCGTCTACACCGGCAAGGGGATGGCGGGCCTCATCGATGGTGTCGCGTCCGGGACGATCGACGGATCCGCTGCACCGATCGTGTTCGTCCACACGGGTGGCGCACCGGCGCTCTTCGCCTATGGCGACGATCTCGTCGAGTCGACGCTTAGTCCATAGCCGGGCCGCTGCCCCACATCTTCGACGTACCCGCGGCGTCCCGCGACTGTGGTACACCCCAGGGGTTCGAATCGCGCAGTGCAGGCGGCAACGTGAGCTCCGGTGCATCCTGGAAGGTCACCGGACGCGTAAACCGGTCAATTGCCGCGGTGCCCACCGATGTCGTCGCCGCGTTAGTGGATGCCGGCCACGGACCGCCGTGCTGCATGGCTGGTGTGACCGCGACGCCTGTTGGCCAGCCGTTGAAGACGACCCGCCCAGAGTGCTCCGTAAGCCACTGCACGAGTTCCCGCGTGGTCTCCTCGTCTTCGTCGTCGCCGGTGTGCAACGTACCGGTGAGGTTTCCGCCGAAGGCGACATCGGCGATCCTGATGAGGTCGTCGCCGGTTTCGTACTCGACCACGATCGAGAGCGGGCCGAAGGCCTCTTCGGCGAGCGCCGTACCTAGCCGCCCGAGTTCGCGCGCGGTCGTTGCAACGATGGTCGGGACCACCCATCCCGCGCCGCCCTCGTCGACCTCGAACTCGCCTTCCCGCAGAACGCGGACGTCACTGGCGAGGATCGTGGCTCGCCGTGCGCCGAACGCCTTCGTGATCGCCGGCGTCAGCATGCGGTGTGGCCTCGCGTCGATCTCGATCTCGGCGATCCGTTCAGCGATTTCGGAATGCGCCGGCACGAAGAGGAAGCCGGGCTTGGTGCACAACTGGCCGGCAGAACCTCCGACGCTCGCAAGAAAGCCGGACACGATCGCTGCCGCTCGCTCGGACGCGGCAGCAGGAGTGACGAACACCGGGTTGACGCTGCCAAGCTCCCCGTAGAACGGAATCGGGTGCTCACGGCTCGCCGCGATGTCTGCGAGCAAGGTGCCCACCCGCTTCGACCCCGTAAAGCTGGCCGCCGCGATGGCGGGATGCCGCAACATCGCCACCCCGTTCTCCTGCCCGACGATCAGCTGCAGCACATCGCGTGGTGCACCGGCATCCGCGAGCACCGTTCGCGCGATCTCGATGACCCGAGCGGCGAGCGCAGGATGACCGGAGTGGCCCTTCACGATCACGGCGCAGCCGGCGGCCAGTGCGGAAGCGGTGTCGCCACCCAGCGTCGAGAAAGCGAACGGGAAGTTGCCCGCCGCGAACATGAGCACCGGACCTACCGGGATGTTGAAGCGTCGCAATTCGGGGCGAACGCCGAGCGCGAACTGCTCGTCACGCTCATCGATGCGCACGTCGAGGAATCGCCCCTCGCGCGCGACGGTCGCAAAGAGCTCGAGCTGCACCGCCGTGCGTTCCACCTCGCCGTTCAACCGCTCCTGCGAGAGGCCCGTCTCGGCTGCCGCGATCGTGACCAACTCGTCGCGGGTCTCTCGCAACGCCCGCCCCAGCCCTGTCAATACGTCGCCGCGCTCCCCGGGCGCCGTGGCCCCCCAGACCTGCGAGGCGACGAGCGCGCGCGCGGCCACCTCATCGATGGTCGCCTGATCGCTTTCTGCCGTGCTCACTTTGCCCCAATCTGGACGAATCGCATCGGATGCCTCTGCCGCAGCGGAGGCATCCGATGGCGATTCAGTTGCTCTTGCTCTGCTCGAACGCTTGGACGACGTCGGGACCGGCCGGGTAGACCCCGTCGAGCGCCCGGCCCGAACTGATCTCGCCGAGGATGAAGTGCTCGAGCTCCTCCTGTTCGACCGCCGCAGCCGCGACTTCTGACGCCCACTTCCTGGGGATGACGACGACACCGTCACCGTCACCGACGATCACGTCGCCCGGGCAGACAAGCACCCCGCCGCACCCGATGGGCACGCCCATGTCGACTGCACGGTGCAGCACCGACGACAACCTGGCGTTCGCGCCCCACGCGTAGACCGGCATGCCGATCTGCGACATCGCTGCGGCATCGCGCACTGCGCCATCGCTGACCACACCTACTCCGCCGCGCTGGCGGATCCGGGTGGCCAGGATGTTGCCGAGCGTCCCAGCCGACGTCTCGCCACGAGCGTCGATGACGAACACCTCGCCCTCCCCGATCGACTCCACCGCCAGGCGCTGGATGTCGGTGCGGTTGTCGAAGTGCACGCTCATACCGAGGTCTTCGCGCGCCGGCGCATACCGGACGGTGAAGGCGACGCCGACGAGCTTGCCGGATCCGCCGATCGGCTTCGGCCCGTCCATGAACGGATTGCGGAGACCTCGAGCGAGCAACTGCGTGCACAGGGTCGCCGTGGACACCCGCTCGAACATTGCACGAACGTCGGAGTCCAAGGGCTCTGGACTATCCGACATACAGCGATTCCTGGATCTTCGGGTCGTCCGCAGTGCCGCAGTAGACGGCGAGGTCCGCCGGGCACAGCGCCTCGTCGGACACCGCGATGTCGAACTCGGCGTAGATCGGATCCGGCAGATCCGCCGCGGCGACCTCACCATCCAGCAGCGGCGAGGTGATCACCCCGCCGTTGAGGTACTGCGACACGATCGAGATCGCCTCGTACCCCATCTGGTAGGGGTGCTGCACGACGAGCGCCTGCACGGTGCCGTCCTTCAGGTCGCGCTGCTGGCTCGGGCTCGCGTCGAACGATCCGACGAGCACGTCACCCACGAGACCGGCAGCCCGAACCGCGTTGCCGGCGCCGATACCCATCTGCTCGCCGACAGCCATGATCGCCTTCACGCCTGGATTCGCCGTCACGATGGCGTTGGTCACTCCGTTGCACTTGGCGGCATCGCCTTCGCAGTATTGGGTCTCGAGCACGGTGAGCCCGTCGCCCGCGCTCTCGATACCTTCCGTGAAGCCCTCGATGCGCAGGCGCTCGACAAGCGGGCCAGGCGAGGACGCGAGCACGCCCACTTCGGCGTCGGCGACGTTCGCCGCGATGACCTCGGCGAGCACGTTGCCCGACTTCACGTGATCCGTTCCGACGTTGGTCCAACGAAGGTCCTTGTTATCGGTGTCGTTGTCGACCGTGAAGACCATGATCCCGGCTTCGGCGGCGGCCACCAGCTGCGGGTCGAGAGCGGTCGGCGACGTGAGCGCGATAATGATCGCGTCAGGCTTGGATTCGATGACGGCGTTGATGATCGACGCCTGCGCGGTGGGGCTGAACTCGGCCGCTCCCTGCACGTCGACGTTCACACCGAGCTCTTCGCCCGCGGCACGGGCTCCGATACCGACGGTGTTATAGAAGGAGTGTTCGCTCGTGCCCTGGATGACCACGATGTCGAGCGGGCCATCGCCGGGACACCATTCCGCGACCTTCTGCGGGCTCGTCGGCAGGCAGCCTTCGCCGCCGGTCGACGCTCCGTTGTCGGTTGCGCTGCACCCGGCGAGCGCGAGCGCCGCCGCGATCGTGGACACGACGAACATCAAGCTGGTTCGATTCTTCATCTCTCAGGCCTCTCCTTATTGTTTGGGTTGGTACGTGCTGAGCCTGCCGAGGATCCGCGACGAGTTGGCCTCGACCACGTCGCGCAGATCCTCGGAATTGCGTTCCCGGATACGCGCGAGCGCATCCAGAAGTTCGGGTAGCTCGGCCGGCTGCATGATGCCGCCGTCCCAGCCGACGAAGGGTCCATCGGTCTCGAGCAGGAGCAGATCGTCCGGGATCCAGGCGAGGAGATCAGTGCGCTTGTCCACCTGCAGCATGGCTGCGTTCACCGAGAAGCTGTTCCCGAGCCCTGCCACGTACTCGGCGTCTTCGCGGGAGCCGTGGAACCAGTGGAAGACAGCAGTGAGCTTCGCCTGGGCGAGCAAGTCGGCGACCAGTCGCTCGGCCCCGCGCGAATGCACGGAGATCACCCGGCCGTGGAGGTCCGACTCCAGGATCCGTTCGAATAGCGCCTGCTGCGCCTTCATCGTCGGCGAATCCCCGAAGTACTGCGATGGGCGATTGGCGAGCTGCTCGTCGAGCCCGATCTCCGAGATCAGCGGAGTGGTGTCCACCAGGTCCTGGAACAGCGACAGCTCATGCCGCAGATAGGTGCTGCCGGCAGCCTCGGGATGGATTCCGATGCCCACCGTGATGTCATCGGCGAGCACTGCACGTACGTTGCGGTACTCCGATGCCCGATTTGTCGCTACGAGCACGTCGACGCCTTCGCTGCGCCCCGCACTGATCGTGTCGTCCCGCTGCGGGTACAAATCCAGATGGCAGTGCATGTCGAGAATGGTCATCCTCGCCTGCGCAACGTGTCATAGCCGATGGCGAAGATGAGGACGATCGCGAGCACCACCGGCTGCCAGAACGGCGGCAAGTGGAGCTGGATGAAACCGTTCTGCAGCACGCTCGGGAGAAGCGATCCCACCAGGGTGCCGGGGATATTGCCGACACCGCCGAACAGACTCGTGCCACCGAGAACCACCGCAGAGATCGCATCGAGCGCATCCTGACCGTGCGCCTCGACCGAGGTCGAGAGGAAGCGGGCGAGGTCGATGATCCCAGCGACGCCCGCGGCGAGTCCGGCGAACGCGTACAGCCAGAAGGTGTGGAGCCGCACCCGGAGCCCGGCCCGCCGTGAGCCTTCCAGGTTCGAGCCGATCGCGAGTGTGCGCATGCCACTCACGGTGAAACGCAGCAGGAACCATCCGATGAGGGCGACTACGACGGCGAGAACCACGGGCAGGGGGACGACACCCAAGAGCTTCGCGGCACCGAACTCGCGCTGTAGCAGCGGGGGGATGTTCACGAGGTTCGTGCCCCCGGTCATAACGAGCGCCAGCCCCTGGAAGCCGCCCATGGTGGCGAGCGTCACCACGAAGGCGGGCAAGCGCGCGAAGGCGATGAGAAAGCCGTTGAGGGCACCAGCCAGCAGCCCGACGAGCAGGGCGGCGATGATACCGGCCGCGATCCCCATGCCGGCATTCGGGTAGTCGAACGCCGCGACCTGTTCGGGCGTACCCGAAACCCGCGCCATGACTGTCGCCGAGACCACAGAGCTCAGGATGACGGTGGACCCGACCGAGAGGTCGATGCCTGCCGTGATGACGATGAAGGTCATCGGGACGGCGATGACCAGCGTCTGGGCCGAGTCGAGCAGAATGTTGTTGAGATTCGAGGAACTCGCGAATCGGCCCTGCGTGAACGCCGAGAAGATCACGACCGAGGTTACGAGCGCCGCCGTGATCCAGGCAGCCGGGAACCTGTCGGCGAACGGCAATCGGAGGGGTCGAGACTGTCCATCGACAGCTTTGCTGGACGATCTGATTCTGCTCATGGCGTCGCCCCAGTAATCGTCGCGATCAGCTCGTGCTCGGTAGTGTCAGCCGTGCGGTGCGTCGCGACCGAGCGGCCCTGCCGCATGACGGTGACGCGGTCGGCGATCTCGAACACGTGAGGGAGGTCGTGGGTGATGAGGATGATGCCCATCTCGGGCCGCTCCCTCCGCAGCCGTGCGATCAGATCGAGCACCATCTTCTTCTGCGGCACGCCCAGCGCGGCCGTGGGTTCGTCGAGTATGAGGATTCGCTGGCCCCACGCGATGGAGCGAGCGATCGCCACCGCTTGGCGCTGACCGCCCGAGTACGAGCCGACCGGGGACTCGGCGGATTGGAGCCTCGCGTTCAGTGAGGTCAGGAGTTCGGTGGTGCGTGCCCGCATCGCGCGGCGGTCCAGGACCCCGAGGAGACCGAGAAGACCCGGACGTTTCAACTCCCGACCGAGAAACACGTTCTCAAACGCGTTGAGATGCAGCGCGATCGCGAGATCTTGATAGACGGTCTCCACCCCTGCGGCGCGCGCGTCGTTCGGAGCGGCGAACGCGACGTCGATGCCGTCGATCGCGATGGTGCCTGAGTCGGGCACCACGACACCTGAGATCACCTTGACGAGAGTCGATTTTCCAGCACCGTTGTCGCCGATGAGGGCGTGGCACTCTCCGGCACGCAGCTCAATGCTGGCTCCGTTGAGTGCAACGACGCGACCGTATGCCTTGGTGACGTCTGTGACGGCGAGCAGCGGGGTGCCAGTAGCCGGTTTCGCCTTCAAGGCCGAGCCTTCGGGTAGGTCAGCACGACCGCGAGCGGATCGGCGGCGGAATCTGAGAAGATGTCGAACGCGCTCTGCGCTTGCGCGAACGGGAAACGGTGCGTGATCATTTCTGCGGGGTGCAGAGTGGGAAGGAGATCCCACACGAGATCCATTCGGCGCTTCGCATCCCAGCGAGCCCTCAGCGGCGCCCCGATTACGTTGACCTGCGAACTCACCATGCGCAGTCGCTTCATATGGAAGTTCGGCGAAAGCACGAGCGGCACGACCTTCTCGCCGTACCACGAGATGACCACGACGGTACCTTCGAAGGCCGTGGAGTCGAGCGCAGCCTGCAGAGCCGGCGGGGCTCCGCTCACCTCGAAGGAAATGTCCACCCCGCGGCCGTTCGTCAACTCCATGATCAGGTCGTGCGCCTCTTCGGGTGACGCAACCGCATGGATGCCGAACTCCTTCGCTCGGCGACGACGCGACTCGACCTTGTCGATTCCGATCACCAGCCCGGCGCTGCGGGCGGCGAGTTGTGCGCAGAAGAGCCCGACGACGCCGAGACCATGAACCGCGACGATCTCGCCGAGTCGCACGGGCACGTCGAGGAGCGCGTTGGTCGCAACCTCGAGCAGGTTGCCGAATACCGCGATCTCCGGGTCAGGGTAGTCCGGGAGCTTGTACATGATCTCGTCGTCCGGATCGATCGTGTAGCGGTCCTGGTGGGGATATCGGCAGAACACGACGTCGCCCTCCGAGTACCCACTTTCACGGCCGGCCTCCGTGACGACCCCGACGCTCTGGTAGCCGTACTTGATAGGGAAGCTGCCCATCGACTCTCCGAGACAGGTGCGAGGTGTCACTGCCTGGTCGGTTGGTCCTTCGCCGCGGTAAATGAGGGTTTCGGTGCCCTGACTGATCGCCGAAGACATCACCTCGACCGTCACTTCGCGCGGTCCGCACTCGGCAAGGGGTTCACTCCGGAGTTCCGTGGTAGACGGCGCGGGGAACCAGAGCGCCTCAGCTGTCCGAAGTTGCTGCATTCACTTCTCCTGTCGATTGCCCATCAATCTACCTCAGGACAGTAGCGCTGGCGAGTGTTTATTTCGGCAGGTACGCCGAAAGACTCCGCAATGCCTTCGTATCCACGACGGCGGCGGAAGCAGGAGGTGGCTAGTCGCGGTCTAGATCGACCAGACGATCGAGCAGCCGCTCCCCGGACGTCATTACGTGGGAGTAGACGAGCGACTCGACCAGGCGAGCGTCGCCGCTCTCGACGGCGTCAACGATCGGCAGGTGCAGATCGACGATCGGCGAGTATTCGTCGGCGTGCTGTCGGCCGGCAACGATGAAACGTCGCGTCTCCATCTGCAGGGCCTTGAGGTGGCTGAGCAGAAGTTCATGACCGCACGACGAGGACAACCGTTCATGAAAGGCCATATCGCTACGCACGATGGCGAGCATGTCGCCGACCCGAACCGCTTCGCGCTGCGCCTCCAGCGCACTCCGCATCGCCGCGGCGAGCTCGTCCCCGGATGTGCGCTCCACCGAGAGGCGCGCTGCGAAGCTCTCCAGCACCGCGCGCAACGAGAAGATCTCGGACGCGCGCTCGCGGGTCAGCTCCCGGACGAACGCACCCCGGTGAGATTCGATTTCGACGAGGCCGAGTGCCTCGACCTCTCTGAGCGCTTCACGCACAGTGTTGCGGGAAGTGGCGAGACGTCGTGCCAGAGGAACCTCAGGGAGCGCCTCACCGGGCGCGAACTCGCCGCGGACGATGGCATCGGCTATCGCGTTCGCCGCGAGAGTCGTCAACTTGTCCGAGCGTTGAATGGCCAGATCGGTCGAACTCATGGTCGGCCCACTGTACAACAATCGTCGTGCTGTCGAACCGCTCCTCGGCGCACCGGCCCAGGCTTCGAGGCCTCGGTAGCCTGAGGTGCAATCCCAATCAAACTCGAGAATGTCGCCACGCCGTTCCCAAATTGGGGGGCGAACTCGAAATCGGGCCCTAAACGTAGGATCTTTCGAAGGACGCCGCTTCCGGTGCCGTTGCCAACCGTTTGGTGTGCTTCACCGCCGTCGAAGAACGTTGAAACCGATCTCGCTACCGCGGTGATAATCCTCCGCGTAGAGAACTCGTAGGCCGCTCTCGCTGATGCATGTCTCCTCAGCCAGCAACCATGGGCCCAGCCCCGCGAGCTTGAACCGGGTTTCTAGGCTCTCTGGGAGATTCACGGCGGTGATTCGTGCAGCCGACGAGGCGATTCGTTGCCCGTGAGCCTCAAGCGCTGCGTTCAGCGGCGTCCCCCAATCGCGATGTTCGATCGGGCCCGGGAGGACGTTGCGCGGCATCACGCAGATGCTGAACACCATCGGCTTGTCGTCCCCGTATCTCATCCTGGTCAGCCGGATGACGGGGCTGCCCTCGGTGATGTCGAGCGCGACGGCTTGCCGCGGTCCTGCCACCGACTCCTCCACCTGGAGAACAGCGCTAGTGACGCGATATCCAAGGCTCTCGAGCATCTCGGTCGTGCTCTCGTACCGAGTGACGGGCCGCTCGATGCTCAACGAGCCCACAGCGGAGAGAAAGCGTCCCTGACCGCGTACAGCATGGACCAGCCCCTGCTCTTCCAGGTACTTGAGAGCTTCACGGGTGGTCGACCGCCCCACCGAGAAATGGGCCGCCAGCTCGGCTTCCGTCGGCAACTTGTCTCCGGGCTTGAGGCCCAGTTCAGCGATCAGCCGCAGCAGCTCAGCCTGCAGCCGATTCGCCATGGTGCTCTTCGCCGGCGGGATCATTTCCACCTCCGGCCGGCGGCATAGCGATGCTGTCGATGAGCAACGTTCATCGGGGCCAAACCCCTCACTTCATCCGCGGTGCTGCCGGCCACCTGTATAGGTCGGTGACCGGCAGCCCGGAAATAAGAACTAACTGTAGTATCCGGCGTCTTTCATGATTGCTTCGATGGCCGAATTCGAGTCTTCGAGAGCTTGATCCACGCTCATCTGGCCGGCGATGGCGGCTGAGACGTTCGCCGCAAACGCCGACGCCACCTCGATGAACTCGGGAATCAGCGGCCAGTACGACGGGTCCATCGCCAGGAACGCTTCGCGCTGAGCCAAGACGTACTCCTCAAGACCCGCGGCCTTCGCCGCATCTTCGAATTCCTGGGACTCAAGGACGGTGGTGCTCGGAATCGTGAAGCGCGGGGCATCATCGACCTTCAGCTCTTTCGCGAAGACATCCTTCGAAGAACGCCACTGCACGAACAGCGATGCGGCAGCCTTCTGGTCCTCGGAGATGTCTGCATTGATGGCGTAGCCGCCAGCGAAGAACCACTGCGCCGTTGCTCCGCTCGGGCCCGCCGGCGGGGGGGCGTATCCCACCTTGCCGACAACGGCAGACTCCGCGGGATCTTCGAACAGCGCACCGTAGTCGCTGGTCTCGAACATCAACGCGGCACCCCCGCTTTGGAACTGCTGATAGGCCTCGTACCAGGACATGTTGCCCGCGCCGGGAGCCGAGTTGTCACGCATGAGCTCGATCCAATCCGAGAGAGCTTGCTTCCAGGCCGGATCCGACGTGAGAGTCGGGTGGAGTTCGTCGTCGAACAGTCGAGCGCCGTAGGCTGCGGCCCACCCGCCGAATGATCCAAAGGAACTGAAATCACGGTTGCCGCGGCCAGTCCAGCCGACTGCCCCCGCATCCTCGAAATCGCCCGCGGAGTCGCGCACCACGTCCATGACGTCGTCGACGGTTTTCGGTCGAGAGTCGATGAGGTCATCGCGGTAGTACAACATGCCGGCGATGAGCCGGACCGGAAGTCCGTAGAGCTCGCCGTCGAACTTCATGGACTCCAGAGTGCTGCCAGGGAAGTCGTCGATGTCGAGCCATTGGTCGACAGCCGTCTTGGCGAGCAGCGGCTCGAGGGGCTCCAGGTGCCCGGCCTTCGCGAACTCAGGCACGAACCAGTACTGCAGCTCGCCGACGTCATAGGCGCCGGAGCCGGAGGTGAAGTCCAGTACAAGCTTCTGCCTCAGCGATGTCTCGTCGAGGACCTCCATCTCGACGGTGATGCCGGTCTCCTCCTCGAACTCTGGCAGCAGCTGCATGATGGTGGTCGTCGAATCGTTATCCTCCGCCGCGACGCGCAGGGTCGTGCCCGCGTACTGCTGAAGCGGGTCGTCGGAGTCGCCTCCGCCCGAGCCTTGAGCTGTACATCCGCCTAGCACGATTGCACTAGCGAGCACGACGCCCAGTGCTGACGCTCGCGACGCTGCAGAACGATGCATTTTGTTCATGTTTTCCCTTTCTTTGAGTGGTGCTTCGATCGCTCTCACGTCACCGCTAGGGCGGCGAGAGAGAGTCCGATCAGAATGAATACGCTTACCGTGATGAGATCGGGGGTGGAGAGTACCCACCAGCGGTTGTTCTTTATCCACAACACCGCGCTGAGTGCTACCCACACGACGAGGGCGACGACCATGCTCACTCGATCCTGAGAGTGGTCGCAGCGTCGAATACGTGCATCTTGCGAGCCGCCAAGGTGAGGGACGCGCCAACCTCTAGGGGTGTGTCCGGGTCGACCCGGACGACGACCTTGTTGTGCGCATCGATCTGCACGTGGATGAATGTGTCCGACCCGATCGGCTCGATGAGAATCGCCGTTCCGCGGATGGCCCACTCGTCGCTAGGGTCGCATACGCGCAGGTCCTCGGCTCGGATACCGACCACAAGGTCGGTCCCTGGCGCTACGGGCCGCCGCGTGACGAGTGGCTGGGTGTTCGCAGCGCCCTCCTCGACGTCGAACCGCAAGCGAGCCTTCTGCGCTCGCGCCTGCAGGAAGTTGATAGGGGGAGTGCCCAGGAATCCCGCGACGAAGATGTCGGCAGGACGGTTATAGACCTCGGCGGGCGTGTCGAACTGCCGGAGTTCGCCGAGGTTCATGATGGCGATCCGGGTGCCGAGCGTCATCGCGTCGAGCTGGTCGTGGGAGACACAGATGGTCGTCACGCCGAGACGTTGGTGGAGCAGCTTGAGCTCGGCCCTCATCTGAACCCGGAGTTTCGCATCAAGGTTGGCCAAGGGTTCGTCGAGGAGGAAGATCTTGGGTTCTCGGACGAAAGCCCGGGCAAGAGCGATCCGCTGCCTCTCCCCACCGCTCACCTCGTTGGGGCGACGATCGATCAGCGCGCCGATTGACACGAGTTCAGCGGCTGCCCGTACCCGTGCATCGATCTCCGCCTTGGGAACCTTCGACACTCGAAGAGGAAAGGCGATGTTGTCGTACACCGACAGTTGGGGATAGAGCGCGTAGTCCTGGAAGACCATCGCGATCCCTCTGTTCTTCGGCGCAAGCTCGTTCACCCGCTCTCCGTCGATGATGATGTCGCCCTCTTCCGGGCGCTCCAGCCCCGCCAGCATCCGGAGTGTGGTCGTCTTGCCGCTGCCGGAGGGGCCGAGGAGCACTATGAGTTCGCCGGGAGCGATGTGCATGCTCAAGTCCCTCACCACCCGGTTGCCGCCGTAGTACTTGCCGAGACCCTTCAGCTCGACCGGCACCGCGCCCGTACGGTTCTCGGTGTTCGATGTTTCTGTAGCCACGCTGGTCAACCCACCTGTCCGAAAGTGAAGCCCCGAATCAATTGCTTGCGCACGAGGATTGCGAAGATGATCACCGGGAGCATGCCGAGCGTCGCCGCAGCAGCCATCTCCTCCCAGTGGATTCTTGAGAAAGAGATGAACGTCGGGAGCTGCGTGGTGAATGTCCGCGCCGCTCGCTGCGTCAGCACCGACGCATAGAAGAACTCGTTCCACGCCATGATGAACACAAAGGTCGCCGTCGCGGTCAGTCCCGAACGAGCGAGAGGGAGGGTAACCCTCACGAAGGCGCCTATTCGCGACAACCCCTCGATCATCGCGGCCTCCTCCAAGCTCGCCGGCAGGTCCTGGAAGAAGCTCCGACTCATCCATGCCGCGAGAGCTGTGTTGATGGCCGCGTAGATGATGATCAAGCCGAGGAAGCTGTCATAGATCCCAATGGCCTGGTACGCGACGTAGTAGGGAAGGGCGAATACCACAGGCGGACCCATGCGCGTCGTTATCAGGTAGAAGAACCACCCTTCGTGCGACTTGCGCTCGAATCTGGCCATGCTGTATCCGGCCAAGACGCCCAGCACCATGGTGACCACCACCGTCGCCGCGACGATGACCAGGCTGTGAAGCAGGAATTGAGGGAAGGGCCCTCCCAGTACCTCCAGGTAATTGTCGAGCGTCGGTACGAACCACAGTTTGGGCGGCACCGAGATCGAATCCGCACGGGTCCCGAGCGACGTACGAACGACCCAGAAGAGCGGGAAGACCGCGGCGAGCGTGCACGCGATCAATACGGTGTGCACGATCACAGCAGTCACGCTGTTCCGCTTCGATGAATGCCCCTTTAGCGCGGTCACTTGACACGCTCCTTCCGAGCGCTGATCGAGCGCATGAAGATCCAGCTGGTCAAAACCACCACGTACAGCATCACGATCGAGAGGGCCGCTCCTCGGCCGAGGTCGAAGTACAAGAAGGAACTGCGCCACGCACTCAAGATCAGAGTCTCCGTCTGAGTTCCGGGGCCACCGGTCGTCATGATGTAGACCAGATCGAACGCTCGGAACGAGTCCATGAATCGGATGAGGAGGACCACGGCGATCACCCCCTTCATGTGGGGAAGCGTCACCATCCGGAACGCCTGCCACGCCGAAGCTCCGTCGACGGCGGCCGCCTCGTACGGCCGTCGGGGGACTCCTTCGAGCCCGGCAAGGAGCACCAGAGTCGCGAACGGCGTCCATTGCCAGACTTCGACGAGCAGAACTGCCGCCATCGCCGTCGCCGGATCGCCCAGCAGGGAGATGTCTTTGATACCGACGAGCGACAACGCCCAGGTGATGACGCCGTAGTTGCTGTTGTACATGTAACGGAAGACGAGCGCGATGACGAGCGGGGTGCTGACCATCGGCAGCAGCAGCAACGTCTGATACAGGTTCTTGCCGGCGGTCACCCGCTTGAGGAGGAGCGCGATGCCGAACCCGAGGACGAAGGTCAGGCCGACCGCGGTAGCGGTGTAGATGGCAGTGTTGCCGACGATCGCGGCGAACCCCGGCTCGTGGAGCAGTTCGCGGTAGTTGTCGAGACCGACGAACTCGACCGGCCGGCCCGAGTTCAACTTCCAGTTGGTGAGGCTGGCCCCGACCGCGAAAAGGAAGGGGGGCAAGGTGACGAGCATGAGGAACGTGATGGCGGGAGCCATCAGGAGGGTGGGGAGGGCACCGTCCGCGCTACGTTCCTTGATCCCGGAGGAGCCCGCACGAACCCTCCTTGCGGACACTGGGGCGGCGGTCACTCCCGCTCCATGAGTTCGACACGCACAGACGTGGCCAGTCGGTCTGCCTGCTGTTTCCAGTCATCGAAACGACCGAATGCCAGTCGAATCGTCGAGCCCGAAGGCAACTCCGGAAATTCGTTCTCTCCGTTTGTTCCCCAGTTGACCCAGCCGGATTGGGGACGCTGAACGATCTGGTAGCGGCGCACGACCTGGGACGTGTGCCAGACGACGGTGTCCCCGGTCGCCGAGTCGATCATCGCGGTCTTGTCAGCGTCGCGCACGAAGATCGTCTCCTGTGGGTGAACGCGAACCTCAGCAACGTCCTGCTCGAGAAGGGGGGCCTCGATGAGATCGCGTCGTACTGCTTCGTGCGAGGCGTTCACGATCTCGTCCAAGACCCGCGTACGCGTCTCGTCGGACAGATACGGCTCCAGCGAGCACAGCACCTTCCAGTAGAAGTCGTAACTCTCATTCTCGACGCCGCCAGCCATGGCTTGGCGGTACTCCTCGATCACAGGCGAGGCGTCCCCGCCGATCGAGTTCAGCGCGTCCTGGACCGCCTGTATGAGCACGAGCGAATAGGGATCACCGGCGCGGAAGACTGTCGACCTCGAGGCACTGAAGCCGTCGAAGAGGACACGTCCCTGCCCGCTTTCGAACTCATCTCCGACCGTCATCGTGTTCGATGCCGGCATGCGATCGATCGTCGTGCTGTAGTCAGAGATGCGGTAGGTCCGCTCGAACCAGGGCGTGCCCGCGTAGAATCGCCAGTCGATGTGGATCTGTGACCCGTCGAGCTGCGGGTCCAGCCCGGACGGGACGTTCACGTCGAACCTGTAGTGCGCGAACAGCGGTCCCTCGTCGACGACCGTCGCATTCGCGATCGCGTGCTCTGGCGGGTTGATGAGGCCGTTCTCGGGGGTGAAGTACGGCCCGAACACACCCCCCATCGAGTTGGAGTAGTCCTTGATGAGGCTTTCAGCGCGGCCAGCGGGCCGGAAGAACCGGATCCCCCATTTGCCGTTAGTCCGTCCGTTCGCTTTTCCGGTGCACAACTCGATTTCAAACGCGCCCGTGTCGAATCGCCGAAACCCATCGCTCTGTAACGGCTCTGACTGCCGGATCGTGGCAGCGTCCTCGGAAGCTGCGTGCCCCCCAGGCGCGTCCTCCACGGCGAGGTCGAAGGTGTTGAGCCGATCTCCTGCGGGGATGTCAGCAAGGAAGAGGACGGTGTCGCCCACGACTTGAGTGGTATGACGAGAGCCGGTGGCGTCGATAGCGACGAGCCCGACAGCCGCATCGGGCTCGAGCCCCACCCAGCTGAGAGGCACCCTCACGGGTTCAGACACGCGGCCCAGACCGCGTTCGTCGAGGACTCCGACTGTGGCAACTTTCGACATACGTTCCCTCGCTAAGACAGACAACCGGCGGATAGATCAGTTTGAATTGTGCTTGTCAGACAACCGTAGGCTAGAGGCCGCATCTGAGCGGGCCGCCGCAGGGTGGGGCTCCTGGGGGAAGCCCCCTCGGTGGGCGCAGGTCGCAGCCGCGAAGCGACTCCCCGCGTTCAGCGCTTCGAGAAGGTCGCCGCTCTGCGCGGCCACGCTGATGAAACCCGCGATGAAACTGTCGCCGGCCCCGGTCGTGTCGACGATGCGAGCGGGAGCCGCAGACACAGCGATCGGCTCGCCAATGCGCGGGAAGGCGACAGCCCCGGCCGAACCTCGCGTCACCACCGAGATCATTGAGCCCCCCTTGCGCGAGCGACGCGCAAAGGCCGCCGCGTCACCGTCCGCTCCGACGGAGCCGAAGGCCACGTACAGACCGCTGAAGCCGGCGGAGACGGCGCAGTCCTGTCCGATTCGGACTCCCTTTATCGCCGAGCGAACCCGGTGAGCACGAGGCAACATACCCAGCTGCACCCACGCGGCGCTCGCGATCTCTCGGAGTTGCTCGGGCGAGGGCGAGTAGTGGGCGGTTACACCGAAGTCCTCATGCTCGAATGCACGCTCTCCGTTCGCATCGACCCGAATGCGGGTGACGGCCGTAGAACCTGGGAGGACCACCAAGCCATCGACGTCCACGCCCGCGGATCTCAGTCCTTCGCGGATGTAGTCACCATCCGCATCGTCACCGACAGCACCGTAGTACCGCACGGACTCGCCCGAGAGTGCGAGCTGCGCAGCCACATTAACCGCGTTTCCGCCCACGAAGTCCTGCTCTTCGTGCCCGACGTAGCGGTCGATGGTGTTGTCGCCAACGACGGCGAAGGTGGTCGATGCCATCGCTCAGTACGCGACCTGGCGGTAGTAGCGACGGGTGGTGAGCGGATGCTGCGTGAGCTCCTCGAGGTGCGCGCTCACGCGCTCGAGAAGCGTCGAGATCACCACCGGGGAGATCAACGCGCGCGTGTCGGAACTCACGCCGGGCAGCTCCGCATCCGCAGCATCGAGAGTGCGCACCTCCCGCGAGACCGTGGGCGCCCATGCCTCGATCCGCTCAACCAGGGGGCGCGCATCGTCCTCGCCCTTGAACAGGAGAACGCTTGTGTTCTCCTCTACCAACTCCAGGGTGCCGTGGAAGAAGTCTGCGGCGTGGATAGGTCGAGTCTTGATCCATTGCATCTCCTCAAGGATGCATGTCCCGTAGTACCAGGCCTCGGGCCACGTCGAACCCGCGCCGCTGATGATGTGGAAATCATGAGCCTGGAGCGCCGCAGCAAACTCTGGAGCGCGCGATTCGAACGCGCGCTTCGCCTCAAGCAGCGAGTCGGGAAGCGTCTGCAACTCGGCAGCAACGCGGTCGTAGTGCTGGTAGTCGCCGACGGCCTCCAGGAGTGCGAGGGCCAGCAACAGCGACTGCAAGTAGAAGGACTCGGATGACGTGTCGTCTTCGGCGAAGACGGTCACGTTATGGTCGGCCGCCTGAGCGACAGGGGAGTCGGCATGCCCGGTGAGGGTGATCACCTTCGCGCCCTTCTGCTGCGCGAAGCGGAGGACATCGAGCGCCTCCGAGGTGGTTCCCGACAGGGACGGAATCACGACGATGGAGCCGACGCCCAGGGGCACGGCGTCCGTCGCAATGATCTCCGCCGCGTGAACCACCTGTGCGGGGAAGCTGCTGAGCCGCTGGATCAACTGCGCAGCGGGCTGCATCAGGACACCGGCACCACCAGCCCCAAGGAAGTAGACGTTAGTGGCGCCGCTGTGCACAAAGTCGGCGACTGTTTCGCGCAGCGCGATACCGGCGTGCACAGCCTGAGTCTGAATAGCTACGAAACGCGGCTCGTCAAAGTTGAACATTACGTCCTCACGTGGAATGGAACGCAGTTGTCGGACAACTGCGGGCGATATCAGTCAACCGTACTGCTTGTCTGAGTTTGACTGCAAGCGTTGGTTGCAATGCCGCCGATTTTTCGTCGCCAAGTTCGCTTGAGCGCTCGGTGGGCGTAGCTATCCGGGCCCTCCAGAAACGATCGCGCTCCAAACCTGAACCTCGTCGTAAACGAAGGCGACATGGGCCCCGACAGCAGAAAACCCCTGCCTGAACAAGGTTTTCATGGCGGTACCGGTGGGATTTGAACTCACCGGATCCCCGGAGGGACAGGTCAGTCCGAGAACGGCCACCAGTCGCTGTCATCGCCGCGGCGGTTCCAGGCTCACGGCATAGGGCCACCGAACCCGCCCCTCCCATCGGACGAACAGCGCTTCGACCGCGGCGTCGAGCCGGTCCATCGCGTCCCAGGCGAGCCGGTAACGGTCCCCGGAACCGTATGCGCGGTAGACGACGAAACCCTCGTCTCGCAGCACCCGCAACTGGTGCGAGACGGCGGAACGGCTCACCAGGTGGCGGGTGCGCACCAGTTCGGTCACCCGTCCGACCGGTTGCTCCCCGCTCGCCAGGATCTCGACGATGCGCAGGCGCACGGGATCGCCGAGGAGGGTGAAGACCTGCACCCGCGAAGGGTAGGTCAGATCACCACGAGACCGGCAGCGCTTTCCCCTCCTCGTACCCGGCGGCGCTCTGGATGCCGACGACGGCGCGCTCGTGGAACGCCGGAAGGTCGGCGGCACCGGCGTAGGTGAACGAGCTGCGGACCCCCGAGGTGATCATGTCGAGCAGATCCTCCAGCGACGGACGCAGCGGGTCGAGGTAGATCTTCGAGCTCGAGATCCCCTCGGCGAAGAGCTCCTTCCGGGCGAGCTCGTAGGGGTCGAGAGCGCCGAACCGCGCGTGCACCGCCTTCGTCGACGCCATGCCCCAGCTCTGCTTGAACACGCGGCCGTCGGGGTCGGACTCGAGGTCACCGGGCGCCTCGACGGTCCCGGCGAACCAGGAGCCGATCATCACGGACGCGGCCCCCGCCGCCAGCGCGAGCGCGACATCCCTCGGGTACCGCACCCCGCCATCCGCCCACACGTGCGCGCCGAGCTCGCGAGCCGCCTGCGCGGTCTCGAGCACGGCCGAGAACTGGGGCCGCCCCACCGCGGTCATCATGCGGGTCGTGCACATGGCACCCGGGCCCACACCGACCTTCAGGATGCCGGCCCCGGCCTCCACGAGATCCCTCGCCCCCTCCGGGGTGACGATGTTGCCGGCGACGACCGGGACGCCGGAATCCGCGATGGCGTCGAGCGCACGCAGCATCCCCTCCTGATGCCCGTGCGCGGTGTCGAGGACCAGCACGTCGGCGCCCGCGTCCACCAGGACCCGTGCCTTGCCGGCGACGTCGCCGTTGATCCCGAGGGCTGCTGCGACGATCAGGCGCCCCTCCGCATCCACCGCGGGGGTGTAGATGGTGCCGCGAAGCGCGCTGTTGCGGCTGACCACGCCGCCGCCCGCGATGCGAGCGAACTCGTGACCTCCGGCGACCAGCAGATCGAACGCGTCGCGCGGGTCGAGCGCGTCGATGGTCGGGAGCGCATCGACATCGACCCCGATGTCGGGGAGGGTGTCGGCCCACAGCGGCGACGCGTTCTTCACCGCGCCGATCGCGGCGACCATGTCATCCATCGCCAGGTCCTGGGGCAGCACGCCGAGCCCGCCGCGCCGCGCCAGGGTCGCCGCGAGGCGCGGGCCGGTGACCGAGTTCATGTTCGCGGACACGATGGGGATCGTCGCGGAGGTGCCGTCGCCGGGGGCCAGGTCGACATCCAGGCGGCTGGTGACCGCCGAACGGCTGGGCACGAGGAACACGTCGGAGTACGTCAGATCGTGCGGGGGAACCGGCGTCGAGAAGCGCATGGCATCCACGCTACGGCCAGGCTGGTTGAATAAGCTGAAGACACTGACCAGCGCTAAGACGAGAGTGGGCGATTCAGCCGTGTCAAACCCGGTGACCGGGACGGTTCCCGACGACGGAAACTCCGGAGAATTCGGCGCCAACGAATGGCTCGTCGATGAGATGTACGAGAGGTACCTCGTCGACAAGAACTCCGTCGACCAGAGCTGGTGGCCGATCCTCGAGGCGTATCACCCCGTGACCGAGGTGAGCGACCAGACCAGCAGCATCCCGATCATCCCGGCGGACCCCACCCCCACCAGCGAGAACCCGATCGTCGCGCGCACCACCAACGCGCCCGCGAAGCCTCAGCCGATCCCGGCCGAGGCGCCGCAGACGGCCAGCACCCCCGTCGTTGACGACGTCGACACCGAGGCCGATGTGGTCACCGCGCTGAAGGGCATGAGCAAGACCCTCGCGACCAACATGGACGCGAGCCTCACGGTGCCGACCGCGACGAGCGTGCGCACCGTGCCGGCGAAGCTGATGATCGACAACCGCATCGTCATCAACAACCACCTGAAGCGCGCCCGCGGCGGCAAGGTCTCGTTCACGCACCTCATCGCCTGGGCGATGGTGCAGGTGCTGAAAGACTTCCCGAGCCAGAACGTCTACTACGACGAGCCGGACGGCAAGCCCAGCGTCGTTGCACCCGCGCACATCAACCTCGGCATCGCGATCGACCTGCCGAAGCCCGACGGAACCCGCTCGCTGCTCGTCCCCGCCATCAAGCGCGCCGACACGATGACGTTCGCCGAGTTCCTCGCCGCCTACGAAGACGTCGTCTCCCGCGCCCGGAACAACAAGCTGACCGCCGCCGACTTCCAGGGCGTCACCATCTCGCTGACCAACCCCGGCGGCATCGGCACCGAGCACTCCGTCCCCCGCCTCATGCGCGGTCAGGGCTGCATCGTCGGAGCGGGTGCGCTCGAGTACCCGGTCGCGTTCCAGGGCTCCAGCCCGAAGACGCTGTCCGAGCTCGGCATCGGCAAGACGATCACGCTGACCAGCACCTACGACCACCGTGTCATCCAGGGTGCGGGCTCGGGCGAGTTCCTGAAGCGCGTCCACGAGCTGCTGATCGGCGAGAACCAGTTCTACGAGGGCATCTTCGCGGCGCTGCGCATCCCGTACGACCCGATCCACTGGGCCGAGGACATCAACCTCGACCTCTCCGACCACGTGTCGAAGACGGCGCGCGTGCAAGAGCTGATCAACTCGTTCCGCGTGCGGGGCCACCTGATGGCCGACATCGACCCGCTCGAGTACCGGCAGCGCTCGCACCCCGACCTCGAGATCGGCAACCACGGGCTCACCTTCTGGGACCTCGACCGCGAGTTCGTGGTCGGCGGGTTCGCCGGCAAGCGCTCCGCCCTGCTCCGCGAGATCCTCGGCGTGCTGCGCGACTCGTACTGCCGCACCGTCGGCGTCGAGTACATGCACATCCAGGACCCGGTGCAGCGCGCGTGGTTCCAGCAGCGTCTCGAGCAGCCGTACGAGAAGCCCACCAAGGAAGAGCAGCTCCGCATCATGGGCAAGCTCAACGAGGCGGAGGCGTTCGAGACCTTCCTGCAGACCAAGTACGTCGGGCAGAAGCGCTTCAGCCTCGAGGGCGGCGAGTCGACGATCGCGCTGATGGACGAGATCCTGCAGGGTGCTGCCGAGGCCGGCCTCGACGAGGTCGCGATCGGCATGGCGCACCGCGGGCGGCTGAACGTGCTGACCAACATCGCCGGCAAGACGTACGGTCAGATCTTCCGCGAGTTCGAGGGCACGCAAGACCCGAAGACCGTGCAGGGGTCGGGCGATGTGAAATACCACCTCGGCACCGAGGGAACCTTCACGGCCATGTCGGGAAAGCAGATCCCGGTGTACCTCGCCGCGAACCCGTCGCACCTCGAAGCTGTCAACGGCGTGCTCGAGGGCATCGTCCGCGCCAAGCAGGATCGCACCGGCGGCGACTTCTCGACCCTGCCGATCCTGGTGCACGGCGACGCGTCGATGTCGGGGCAGGGCGTCGTCGTCGAGACCCTGCAGATGTCGCAGCTTCGCGCCTACAAGACCGGCGGCACGGTGCACGTCGTGATCAACAACCAGGTCGGCTTCACGACGCCGCCGAGCGAGGGTCACACCTCCGTCTACAACACGGATGTCGCCAAGACCATCCAGGCGCCCATCTTCCACGTGAACGGCGACGACCCCGAGGCGGTGGTCCGCGTCGCGGAGCACGCCTTCGCGTACCGCCAGGAGTTCAAGCGCGACGTCGTCATCGACCTCGTCTGCTACCGCCGCCGCGGACACAACGAGGGCGACGACCCGTCGATGACGCAGCCGCTGATGTACAACCTCATCGAGGCGAAGCGCAGCGTCCGCACCCTGTACACCGAGGCGCTGGTCGGCCGCGGCGACATCACGACCGAGGAATACGAAGCCGCGCATAAGGACTTCCAGGAGCGCCTGGAGCGCGCCTTCGCGGAGACCCACGCGGCGCAGACCGGCACCCTCCCGGTGGTGCAGGAGGGCTCGCCCGGCGACACGGGCGACGCGACCTCGGTCGCAGCGCTCGAGCCGGAATCCACCGCCATCGACCCGGCCGTGGTGACGCTGATCGGCGACGCGCACGCCAACCCGCCCGCCGGGTTCACCGTGCACCCGAAGCTGCAGCAGCTGCTGAAGAAGCGCTTCGAGATGAGCCGCCAGGGCGGCATCGACTGGGGCTTCGGCGAACTCCTCGCTCTCGGCTCACTTCTGGTCGAAGGAACCCCGGTGCGGCTGGTGGGTCAGGATGCCAGGCGCGGCACGTTCGTGTCCCGTCACGCGGTCTTCCACGACCGGCAGAACGGGCAGGAGTGGCTGCCGCTCGCGAACCTGTCGGAGAGCCAGCCGCGGTTCTCGATCTACGACTCGCTGCTGAGCGAGTACGCCGCACTCGCCTTCGAGTACGGCTACTCCGTGGAGCGCCCCGACGCGCTCGTGCTCTGGGAGGCGCAGTTCGGCGACTTCGCCAACGGCGCCCAGACGGTGATCGACGAGTTCGTGTCGAGCGCCGAGCAGAAGTGGGGCCAGCGCTCCAGCGTGGTGATGCTGCTCCCCCACGGCTACGAGGGCCAGGGACCCGACCACTCGTCGGCGCGCATCGAGCGCTACCTGCAGCTCGCGGCGGAAGACAACATGACGATCGCGCGTCCGTCGACGCCCGCGTCGTACGCGCACCTGCTGCGCCGCCAGGCGTACGCACGGCCCCGTCGGCCGCTGATCGTCTTCACCCCGAAGTCGATGCTGCGGCTGAAGGGCGCCACCAGCGAGGTGGCCGACTTCACCAGTGGCCGCTTCGAGCCGGTGCTCGATGACGCCCGCATCCAGGATCCGGGCACGGTGCGGCGGGTGCTGCTGCACGCCGGCAAGCTCCACTACGACCTGCTGGGCGAGCTGGAGAAGCGGGATGACGCGTCGAGCTTCGCCCTGGTGCGGATGGAACAGTACTACCCGCTCCCGGTCGCCGAGCTGAACGCGGTGCTCAGCCGCTACCCCAGCGCTCAGCTGGTCTGGGTGCAGGAGGAGCCGGAGAACCAGGGCGCCTGGCCGTTCCTCAACATGGAGCTCGCCAAGCACCTCGACCGTCCGCTGTACGTCGTCTCGCGTCCGGCGGCGGCGTCTCCGGCGGCCGGGTCGACGAAGGTGAGCGCGGCGCAGCAGACCCTGCTGCTGGAGCAGGCCCTGACGCTGTAGCGCCGGTCGAGTAGCCGCGGAGCGGCGTGTCGAGACCTAGCCCAGGATCTCCAGCACGCGAGCCCGCAGCTCTTCGGGTGCGGTCTCCTGGCAGGCGCGCTGCACCTTCTGGGTGATGGTCAGCCCGACGAGGTGCTCGCCGGTGCAGTCCTCGCAGTTCTCGAGGTGCTCGGTGATGTCACGGAAGTCCTCGGCGCTGAGCTCGCGGTGGAGGTACTCCTCGAGCTCGGCCTTGGCCTTCTCGCAGCCGCAATCCGTCATTTCTTGCTCCCGGAGATGGCGTCTTCAGAGAATCCGCGCTGACGCGCGTAGTCGGCGAGCCGTTCACGCAGCAGCCGGCGGCCACGGTGCAGCCGGCTCATGACGGTTCCGACGGGGGTCTTCATGATGTCGGCGATCTCCTGATACGAGAAGCCTTCGACATCGGCGAGGTACACCGCGAGCCGGAAGTCTTCGGGGATCGACTGCAGCGCCTCTTTGACATCGCTGTCGGGGAGGTGGTCGATCGCCTCGGCTTCGGCCGAACGGGTGGAGCGGCCCTGGGTGAGCGACTCGGCGGAGCCCAGCTGCCAGTCCTCGAGTTCGTCGATCGCGTTCTGGTACGGCTGCCGCTGGTTCTTGCGGTAGTTGTTGATGAACGTGTTCGTGAGGATGCGGTACAGCCAGGCTTTCAGGTTGGTGCCCTGCTCGAACTGGGCGAACGCCGCGTACGCCTTCGCGTAGGTCTCCTGCACGAGATCGCCGGCGTCCGCGGAGTTGCGCGTCATGCGCATCGCCGCGGCGTACAGCTGATCCATGAACGGGATCGCCTGCTCTTCGAAGAGCGCACGCAGGTCGGGAGTGCCGGGTTTCGAGTCGGTCATCGCGGTCGAGCCTATCCCCGTCGGCACGATGGCGCGTTCGAGGAGTGCGGCTGTCATACCCTTGGAAACCGATGGGCCTCTCCCGATATTCCGACCGCGGCGCAGACATCCTCGGCGACCGCGAGCCGGGCGCGCCCGAGGCGCCGGGCGTCTGGGTGGCGCCCGTGGCATCCGGACCCCTGTCGGCGCGTCTGGGCCTGCCCGGGTCGAAGAGCCTCACGAACCGCGAGTTGGTGCTCTCGGCGCTCGCCGAGGGCCCGTCCACCCTGCGCCGGCCGCTGCGCGCCCGCGACACCGACCTGATGGCGGAGGCGCTGCGGTCCCTCGGCACGACCGTCGACGTGCAGGGCGGCGATTGGGCGATCACGCCCGGCGAGCTGACCGGCAGCACCTCGATCGACGCGGGTCTGGCCGGCACGGTGATGCGCTTCATCCCGCCGGTCGCCGCCCTCGCCCTCGGGCCGGTCGCGATCGACGGCGACGCGCACGCCCGCAACCGCCCGATGCGCACCACGATCCAGGCGCTGCGCGACCTGGGGGTGGATGTCGAGGACGACGGGCGCGGCGCCCTCCCGTTCACGATCCACGGCTCGGGCGGCGTCGAGGGCGGCGAGGTCACGATCGACGCCTCCGCGTCGAGTCAGTTCGTCTCCGGTCTGCTGCTCGCGGCACCCCGCTTCGAGCGCGGGCTGACGCTGCGGCACTCCGGCGAACGGCTGCCGAGCATGCCGCACATCGAGATGACGGTCGCGACCCTCGCGCGGCGCGGGGTCACGGTGTCGAGCCCGGAGCCCGGCGTCTGGGTGGTGCCGCGCGCGCCGATCGCCGGCGCCGACATCCCGATCGAACCCGACCTGTCGAATGCGGCGCCGTTCCTGGCCGCCGCGCTGATCGCGGGCGGCACCGTGACGATCGAGGACTGGCCCGAGCAGACCACGCAGGTCGGAGCGCTGCTGGCCGACCTGCTGCCCCGCTACGGCGCCACGGTGCGGCGCGAGGGGGGCGCCCTGACGGTGGATGGCGGGGCGGGTCTCCTGGGCGGCGCGACGATCGCGGGCGTCGACCTCGACCTCTCCGAGGGCGGCGAGCTCGCCCCCACCTTCGCGGCGCTGGCGGCGCTCGCCCATGCCCACGGCCGCATCACCGGCATCGGCCACCTGCGCGGCCACGAGACCGACCGGCTGGCGGCACTCGCCGCCGAGCTCACCGCCATCGGCGCGCACGTGACCGAGCTCGACGACGGGCTCGCGTTCGAGCCGGCCGATCCCGCCACGCTGCACGGCGCCGCCTGGAACAGTTACGCCGACCACCGGATGGCGACGACGGGGGCCCTCGTCGGCCTCGCGATCCGGGGCGTCGACCTCGACGACATCGGGACCACCGCGAAGACGCTGCCCGAGTTCCCCGATCTGTGGGCGGCGATGCTGGGCGACCCGGCCGCGACCAGCTGGATCGAGCTCTGACGTGAGCTGGCTCCCTCCCGACGACCCGGACGACGACCGCGAGTTCGGCGAGTGGGACGAGTCGGATGTGCGGGTGCGGCCGAACCCGAAAGGCAACCGCCCGCGCACGAAGACCCGGCCCGACCACGAGGACGCGGTGCCGGGGCGCGTGCTCTCGGTCGACCGGGGCCGGTACACGGTGCTCATCGGCGACGGGGACGAGGAACGCGTGCTGACCTCCACACGCGCCCGTGAGCTGCGCAACGACGCCATCGTCACCGGCGACCGGGTGGATGTCGTGGGCGACACCAGCGGCGCGGAGGGCTCCCTGGCGCGCATCGTCCGCATCCTGCCCCGCACCACGCTGCTGCGGCGGAGCGCCGACGACACCGATGAGGTCGAGCGGATCATCGTCGCGAACGCCGACCAGTTGATGATCGTGGTCGCCGCCGCCAACCCGGAACCGCGCCCACGGCTGGTGGACCGCTACCTGGTCGCCGCCTACGACGCCGGCATCTCGCCCCTCCTCGTTCTCACGAAGACCGATCTCGCCGATCCGGAGCCGTTCCTGCGCAACTTCGCCGGGCTCGACATCCCGGTGGTGCGCAGCTCGAATCTCGACTTCCCCGTCGCCGAGCTCGCGCCGATGCTCGACGGTCACACCACCGTGGCGGTCGGTCACTCGGGCGTCGGCAAGTCGACCCTGGTGAATGCGCTCGTACCCGGAACGGATCGCGCGGTCGGCGACGTGAACGTGGTCACCGGCCGCGGCCGGCACACCTCGTCGTCGACGGTGTCGCTGCGGGTTCCGACCGGCGGCTGGATCATCGACACGCCCGGTGTGCGCTCGTTCGGGCTGGGGCACGTCGACCCGGACAACATCCTGCGATCGTTCACCGACCTGGCCGAGGTCGCGCTGGAGTGCCCACGCGGGTGCAGTCATCTCGCCGACGCGCCCGACTGCGCCCTGGATGACGCGGTCGCCGACGGCCGGCTGAGCGCCGACCGGGTCGACTCGATGCGCCGCCTGCTGGCTACGCTCAGAGGGTGACCGACCCCACCCTCGCCGACGACCTCGCCGTCGCCCTCACCCTCGCCCACGAGGCCGACCTCATCGCGATCGACAGGTACCGCGCGCAAGACCTCTCGGTGCAGCTGAAGCCGGACCGCTCGCAGGTCACCGACGGCGACACCCGGGTGGAGACGATGATTCGCGACCACCTCGCGCAGGCGCGGCCGCAGGACGCGATCCTCGGCGAGGAGTTCGGAGGCGGCGACCCTCATGCTCCGGGACGCCAGTGGATCGTCGACCCGATCGACGGCACCAGCAACTTCGTGCGCGGCGTGCCGATCTGGGGGCTGCTGCTGTCGCTGGTCGTCGACGGCGTGCCGCAGGTCGGGGTGGTCAGCGCACCGGCGCTCCGCCGCCGCTGGTGGGCGGCCACCGGTCACGGGGCCTGGGCGGAGGAGGAGGGCCGTCCCGCCCGCCGCATCCGGGTCAGCGGCATCGACGACCCCGCGGAGGCGACCCTCAGCTACAACAGCCTGAAGCACTGGGATGAGGCCGGCCGGCTCGACCAACTCATCGGCCTGAGCCGCGCCGTGGGCCGCACCCGGGCGTTCGGCGACCTGTGGTCGTACATGCTGCTGGCGGAGGGCGCCATCGACATCGCGGCCGAGTTCGACGTGAAGCCGTGGGATGTCGCGGCGCTGTACCCCATCGTTCGTGAGGCGGGCGGAACGGTCACCGACGCCGGCGGGGGCGACCGCCTCGACACGCTGAGCATCGTGGCCACCAACGGCGCGCTGCATCCGGTTGTTCTGGATTACCTGAGCGTTCGCTAGGCTGGCGGCGCTATTTCGAGATCGACGCAGTTCGTACCCCAGGAGGCTTCCGCATGACCACGACCGACACCCCGATCTGGCGCCGCGCGCTCAGCATCACCGCTCTCGCCGCCGCCGGCGTCCTGCTCTCGGGCTGCAGCCTGCTGGGCCAGGTGGGCAACATCACCAACGGCGGAGGCACCGGAGGCGACACCGACCAGGGCACGGAGGACGATGTCTTCTCGCTCGTCCCCGGCGACTGCTTCAACGAGGAGACCGACGCCGAGACCATCTCGACCGTCGACATCGTCGAGTGCAGCGTCCCGCACAAGTGGGAGGCCTACGAGTCGATCCAGATGACCGACGCCGAGTACCCCGGTGACGACGCCACGCAGCAGCAGGCCGACACCGCCTGCAACGACCCGTTCATCGCCTACGTCGGACTCGACTACGACGCCTCGATCTACGACTACAGCTTCTACTACCCGACCCAGGAGACCTGGGACGACCCGGTGCTGCAGGACCGCGAGATCCTGTGCCTGGCTTTCGCCGACGACGAGAGCCTGATCACCGGCAGCATCAAGGGTTCGAACAAGTAGCAGCAGGTACACGAAAGGGCCGCTCCCTCGGGGGCGGCCCTTTCGCTGTGATCACTCCGTGCGTGACAACGGATGGTGGAGATGGGGGGAATTGAACCCCCGTCCATCGCTGTGAGCCTGCGCCTTCTCCGGGCGCAGCTCGTGACGGCGTTCTACTCGGCTCCGACCTTTGCCACGAGCATCTAGGTCGACGAGCCCAGTCACAGTGAAAGTCCCGCGGACCCCTGTGACGCGGGCCCGCAGCAAGTCCTCTAGCTGACGCCAGGATCCGGGTCGAGGACGAGCCCGGGCTGACGGACGTTATCTAGCGCTCGTGCTTACGCAGCGAGGGCAACGTCGGTGCGCTTGTAATTGGCACCTATGGTTTGCAGAGATCGTTTACGAGATAACCCTGCATCCTCGGCCCGCTTCTCGCAGTTTCGCAGGCGATGTCGAAACCGATCATCCCCATGGCTGGGCCGTTGTCACGCACTGTGGAGTTGTCAGCCACCTAGTCTACCAACCATGAGTGCGATCATCACGGTGCAGGGCACCCACACCGCCTGGTTCGACGCCGAGCGCGCGACCGTCCACATCTCCGCCGCCTTCGACGGGCCGAAGCGCGACGACGTGTTCGCGCGTGCGACCGGGGCGGCGGCCGACGTCACGGCCCTCATCACCCCGCTGCACGACGAGGCGAAGGGTCCCGTCACCTGGTGGTCCTCAGACCGGGTGAACGTCTGGTCGGAGCGCCCGTGGAACACCGAGGGCAAGCGCCTGCCGCTGGTCTTCCACGCGACGATCGGCATCCAGGCGAAGTTCAGCGACTTCGATGCGCTCAGCCGCCTGATCGAGCAGGCCGCCGTCATGGAGGGCGTCAATGTGGGCGGCATCGACTGGGATCTCACCGACGACCGCCGCACGGCGGTGATCGCGGATGTGCGGCGCGATGCGATCGCGGACGCCGTGCAGAAGGCCGCGACCTACGCCTCCGCGGCGGGCCTCGGCGCTCCGGCGGTGATCGCGGTCGCCGACCCCGGCATGCTCGGCGACGGCGGCAGCGGGGGCGGCATCGGCCCCGCGCCCTACGAGCGCATGGCGTTCAAAGCCCAGGCGATGGATGCCGGGGGCGCCGCGCTGAACCTGTCGCCCCAGCAGATCCAGGTCTCGTCGAGCGTCGACGTGCGGTTCTCGGCCTGAAAGCCGCCCGGACGCTGAACGCCTAGAAGATCCCGAGGATCACAACGGCGACGCCGGCGAGGAACGCGAAAGCCCCGCCGCCGGCCATGATCGCCGACACGGCGAGCCGCGCGCTCGACCCGGCGACGCCGAGCAGCAGGAGGGCGACCGCGAAGATCACGGAGACGATCGTCATCGTGTACGACCGGTCTTCGAGCGCCTCGGACGCCCGGTAGGCGACGCTGGAGACCACGTTGTACGACTGGCCGGGCGCGTAGGTCATCGCCTCGTACTCGGGAGACAGGATCGGCGCCTGGTCGATCTGGAAGCCGGTCTCACGCCAGGCGTCGAAGCCGTCGACGAGGGGCTGCGACGCGGCGGAGATGACGACGTCCTGCTCCGCGCGCAGGGCTTCCTCGCGTTCCGGGTAGAACACGGACTGGGCGTGCAGGGCGAGCACGTCGAACACCCGCTGGAAGTCGTCGCCGCCGATCAGCTCGCCCTCCAGGTAGAGCGAGAGGTTGCGGTCGCGCGCCTGCTGCGAGACGGAGGCGAGTTCCGCGGACCGCTGACCCCACTGTGACGCCTGGTAGGCGCCGAGAGCGGTGGCCACGGAGACCAGGCCCAGGAGGACCGCGGTGAAGATCTCGAGGATCCCGCGCGCCCGCGCGGTCTGCGCCGCATCCCGTGTCGCCATCAGTACGCCGTCGCCATCATGATCAGGGACACGAACCAGGCGCCGGCGCCGAGCACGAGCGTGACGAGCCGGGCGGAGCGCAACCGGTTGATGCCCGCCACACCGAGCAGGAACAGGGCGAGCGCGTCGATCAGCGCGGCCTGCACGAACACGTTCGCCTTCGCCTCGAGGGCGGTCTTGAAGGTGCCCGAGAGTGCCGAGACGACGGTGTAGGAGTCGGCGTCGCCCCGCAGCTGCACGAGGTACTGCGGCGTGGTCGTCGGGTTCTCGTCGGGCGGGAACCCGTCGTCGCGCCAGGTCTGGAACGACTGCTTGAGCCCCTCGTCGGAGACGATCCGCGCGAGGTAGTTGTTCCACATCACGTTGTTGTACGCCTGGGCCTGGAAGTCTCCGGCAGCGGTCGCCTCGTCTTCGAGCAGCGCGTACTTGCGAGCGTTGAAGATCGACGCCGAGTCCTGCCGCAGGTCGTACTGCCAGCTCACCCCGCGGATGATCGCCGCATCCCGCGCGTCGGAGGAGGACTCGGCGAAGTCGGCGGCCTGACGGGTCCAGGTGCTCGCCTGCCATGCGCCGAGCGCGGTGGTGAGCGAGACGATTCCGAGCAGGACCGCGGTGAGCAGATCGAGGCCGCGGGACCGGGTACGGGTCTCGTCGGGTGCTTCGCTCACATCCGATACGGTATCGCTTGTGAGCGACTCCGCGGAGACCCCCGAGACCGATCCCGCCGCCCGCACCGGGTTCGGCGGACTGCCCCGCTGGCTGCGCATCGGCATCGTCGCCGGGGCCGCTGCCGTCGTCGCCCTGCTCATCGCCGTCGTGATCCGCATCGTGCTGCAGACCCCCGTGGTGCCGCTCGGGCCCCAGTCCGCCGATGTGCTCCTCCCCGGGTCGTGCCTGGTCGAGCCGGGCGCCGAAAAGACCTACACGGTGGTGAACTGCGCCACGCCTCACCAGCAGCAGATCGTCGCCAGCGTCGACCTCACCTTCCCCGGGGTCGCCTACACCTCCGACGAGTCGCTCGCGGTCTATGCCGGGTTCACGTGCGACCGGCTGCTGGAGTACCGGCTGTACCTGCCCGACGACATCGTGAAGAGCGACTACGTGATGTCGGCCGTCTCACCGCCGACGCTCGAGGAGTACGACGCGGGCGACGCCACCACGCTGTGCGCGATCGCGGACAACCCCGACGCACCCGATCTCGGCGGGACATCCGACGACCTCACCCGGGACCTCTACCGGCCGATCCCGCAGTAGGTCTCGACAGGCTCGACCACCGGCTGCCGGCGAAGCCGGTGTATCGAGATCCGGCTACTCCCCCAGGTGCCGGCGCGAGGACATGGCGCGCGCGGCCTCCCGCGTGTCCTGCCGCTCCCGCAGGGCCTGACGCTTGTCGTACTCCCGCTTGCCTTTCGCGACCGCCAGCTCGACCTTCGCGCGCCCGTCGTTGAAGTAGATGCTCAGCGGCACGAGGGTGTAGCCGCCCTCTTTCGTCTTGTGCGAGATCTTGATGATCTGCGCCTTGTGCATCAGCAGCTTGCGTTTGCGCCGCGGGGCGTGGTTGTTCCAGGTGCCCTCGGTGTACTCCGGGATGTGGACGGCGTCGAGCCAGATCTCGCCGCCCTCGATGTAGGCGTAGCCGTCGACGAGCGACGCGCGGCCTTCGCGCAGCGACTTCACCTCGGTGCCCTGCAGCACGATCCCGGCCTCGTAGGTGTCTTCGATCGTGTAATCGTGCCGCGCCTTGCGGTTGGTGGCGACGACCTTCTGGCCCTGTTCTTTCGGCATGGCGACGCCTCCTTCCGGTTCACTCGGGCGCGCGGTGCAGCCCACCAGTGTAACCGGCGGGGTCAGACCTTCAGGTACCGCCGGATCGCGACGCTCGCCGAGATGGCGGCGAGCAGTGCGCCCGACCCGAGCAGGATCGGCACCACGATCAGCGCGTCCTTCAGATCGACCAGGGGCGTGCGCGGCAGCGTGACCGCGAGATAGCCCTGCACGAAGAACTGCACCAGCACGACGATCAGCACGCCGGCGAGCAGCGAGCCGATCAGCGCGGCGAGCACCCCCTCGAGGATGAACGGCGTCTCGATGAAGCGGTTCGACGCTCCGACGAGGCGCATGATGCCGAGTTCGCGGCGGCGGGAGAAAGCGCTCAGCCGGATGGTGGTGGCGATCAGCAGCACCGCGGCGACCAGCATCAGCGCCGCGATGCAGATCGCGGTGAAGGTGGCAGCGTTCATGATCGCGAAGATCGGCTCGAGCAGCCCGCGCTGGTCGGTGACGCTCTCGACCCCCGGCATGCCGGTGATCTGGTCGATGATGATCTCCGCCTGGTTGGGGTCGATCAGGTTGATGCGGAACGACTCGTTCAGGATGTCGGGGGTCACCAGCTGCGCGGCCGTGGTCCCGTCGAACTGGTCGAGGAAGTTGGCGTACGCCTGGTCGCGGTCCTCGAAGTCGACCTTCTTGATGTACGGGCTGAGCGTGTCACCCTCGAGCTCGGCTTTGACGGCGGCCTTCTGCGCCTCCGTCGCCTCGGTCTCGTTGCAGTTGGCCTCGGTGTCGTAGTCCGAGCACAGGTAGACCGCGACCTGGGCTCGGTCGTACCAGTAGCCCTTGGTCTGGCTGATCTGCGACTGCAGCAGGATCGCGGCGCCGAAGAAGGTGAGCGAGATGAACGTGACGAGGATCACGGACACGACCATCGACAGGTTGCGCCGGAACCCCTGCGCGACCTCGCTGAGGATGAGACCGAGCCGCATCAGCGCCTCCGGGGCTCGTTGAGGGGCGGCGGCACGAGGTCGGGCGCCGGCTCATCGGTGCGCGGGACCACGTGCGTCGTGACGCGCGGGGCGGGCGGCGGGGTGGCGGGACGCACCACGTCGGGCTCGACCTCGGTGATCGTGCTGGTGACCGGCGCAGGAGCGGGCACCGCGGCGGGTTCGGGCCGCGGTTCCGGCGCGGGCGCCGGCGCGAGGGTCGCCGCAGGGGCGGGTGCCGGGGGCTGGGCGGTGAGCGCAGCATCCTCGATCACGCTGTCGCGCTGCTGCACGACCGGCATCGCCTGCGTCTGGTAGCCGCCGCCGCGCTCGTCGCGCACGACCTGGCCGCTGACCAGCTCGATCACGCGGCGCTGCATCTGGTTCACGATGCCGACGTCGTGGGTGGCCATGATCACGGTGGTGCCGTTGGCGTTGATGGCGGAGAGCAACGTCATGATGCCCGCACTGGTGCTGGGGTCGAGGTTTCCTGTGGGCTCGTCCGCGAGCAGGATCGCCGGCTTGTTGACGACGGCGCGCGCCATCGCGACGCGCTGCTGCTCACCGCCGGAGAGCTCGTGCGGGAAGCGGTTCTGCTTGCCGGCAAGCCCGACCATCTTGAGCACGTCGGGCACGGCCTCCTGGATGAAGCCTTTGCTCTTGCCGATCACCTGCAGCGCGAACGCGACGTTGTCGAAGACGGTCTTGTTGGGCAGCAGGCGGAAGTCCTGGAACACGACGCCGAGGTTGCGGCGGAAGTAGGGCACCTTGCGGCTGGCCAGCGTGTTGAGCTCGTGCCCGAGCACGTGGATCTTGCCCTTCGTGGGCCGCTCCTCTTTGAGCACGAGCCGCAGGAAGCTGGACTTGCCGGATCCGGAGGCGCCGACCAGGAAGACGAACTCCCCCTTCAGCACCTCGAGGCTGACGCCGTTGAGGGCCGGTCGTGTCGTCCCGGCGTACGTCTTGGTGACCTGGTCGAAACGAATCATGGCGAGTCCAGGCTAGAGAGGGGGGTGCGGGATGCCGTCAGCGACACCCGTCTCGCCCCAACTCCCAGAATCACCGGCCCGGTAGCGTTGATGCATGAGCGAACGCCCCCGGTTCAGCCCGACGATCGCGCTGCTGACGGTGTCGCGGATCGCGGAGGTGCGCATCGCAGCCCTGCTGGAACCGCACGGGCTGACGTTGCGCAAGTTCGCCATCCTGGGTCACATCGCGGCGACACCGGGGCTGTCGATGAGCGATCTCGCCCGCCGGTCGGCGATCACGGTGCAGAGCGTGCACACGCTGATCGGCTCGCTGGTCGACGCCGGGCTGGTGCAGTCGAAGGTGGAGGGCAGCGGGCACGCCGCCCAGATCAGCGCGACTGCCGCAGGCGTCGCGCTGCTCGACCGGATCGCCGAGGCGGTCGAGGCTCTGGATGCCGAGCTGTTCGCCGATCCGCAGATGCGGGAGGTGTCGGCGGCGCTGGCGGTGCTGACCGCGGCGCGCATGTCGCGGGGTGAACCGCAGGACTGAGCGCAGCATCCCGAACCTTCAGTTAGGCTGATGCTCACCATCAGTTGAACTGAAGCTAGGAGCCCTGTGGAAGCCGCCCTGCTCGCCGCCCATGTGCTGGGCGGCATCCTGTTCGTCGGGCCCGTCGCGGTCGCGAACTCGCTGTTCCCCCGCTACGTGCCGCTGGCCGCGAGCGTGGCTGCCGTGCCCCGCGACGAGGGCCGGTCGACACGGGTGGCGCTGGCGCTGCACCGCATCACCCGCGTCTACGGGCTGCTCGGGCTGGCCGTGCCGCTGATCGGAATCGCGCTGTCGTTCGTGCAGGGCCGATTCGGCGAGGTGTGGATCACGGTCGCGATGATCGTCACCGCGGTGGCCGGCGGGCTGCTCGCGTTCCGGGTGGTGCCCGCGCAGGCCGCCGCGATCGCCGACCCGCCCAAGCGGGCACGGCTCAGGATGCTGGGGGCGCTCGCCGGGGTCTTCAACCTGCTGTGGGTGGCGGTCGTCATCCTCATGGTGGTGCGGCCCGGCTCGGAGTACGTGTCGTGACCGCGCCGTCGCGGGCCGTGGTGCGGGTGCTAGCGGTGCTCTCGGTGCTCGAGCTGGCATCCCTCGCCGTGCTGCTGGTGAACCTGTTCACGGCCCACCTGCGCCCGGTCACGCAGACGATGGGGCCGGTGCACGGCGCGCTGTACCTGACGATCGCGATCATCGTGCTGTTCGCGCCGGGGTTCCGACCGGTCGACCGGGTGCTCGGCTGCATCCCGGTTGCCGGGGGCACGATCGCGGTAGTGAGGGCGCTGCGCCGCTAGATTGACCGCATGTCGACGACGAATCCCGACGAGCGCGACGGTCGCATCGGCCTGACGGCGCGGCCGTACGTGTTCGCTCTGGCGATCGCGGTGCAGTTCCTCGCGCCGGGGATGTGGCTGCTCGACAGCATCGGGGTGGTCGAGGCGGACCCGGGCTTCATCCTGCTGTACGTCTTCCCGTGGGTCGCGATCGGGCTCGCGGCGATGTGGGTGCCGAGCAGCCGCAGCACACACATCCTGGCGGCGTTCATCCTCAGCTACATCGGCGGGCTCTTCCTGGTGATCTCGCTCTCGCAGCCGGACGATCTCGGGCTGCTCGGCTACGCCCTGACCCTCCTGCCGTACGCCGTCGCCATCCTGCTCGTGGTGCTGTACTTCATCCGCGAGAACGCGATGCGACGCACGCGGGAGACCGGGGTCGACACCCTCGCGACGGTGATCAGTGCGCCGGTCAGCGGCATGGTCAACTACGTTCAGCGGCAACGGCTGACGCTGAAGTTCACCGACCAGCAAGGTGTCGACCGCTTCCTCCGGATCGGCCGTACCGGCGGTGGGTGGTCGGCGGGCGACACCATCCCGATCCGGTACGACCCGGCCCGGCCATGGTCGAAGCGAGCGATCCTGGTGGACGGCGGGGCGCCGTCGCTGTTCCGTTAGTCGTCTTTGGCCTGTTTGCGCCAGCGGATGCCGGCGGCGATGAACCCGTCGAGGTCGCCGTCGAAGACGGTGGCGGGGTTGCCGACCTCGTAGCCGGTGCGCAGGTCTTTGACGAGCTGCTGGCCGTAGAGGAAGTACGAGCGCATCTGGTCGCCCCAGCTGGCGGTGATGGTGCCGGCGAGCTCTTTCTTCTTCGCCGCCTCCTCTTCGCGCTTCAGCAGCAGCAGCCGGGTCTGCAGCACGCGCATGGCGGCGGCCCGGTTCTGGATCTGCGATTTCTCGTTCTGCATCGAGACGACCAGGCCGGTGGGGATGTGAGTGATGCGCACCGCGGAGTCGGTGGTGTTGACCGACTGGCCGCCGGGGCCGGAGGAGCGGAACACGTCGACCCGGATGTCGCTCTCGGGCACGTCGACCTCGGTCGCCTCTTCGAGCACCGGGATGACTTCGACGGCGGCGAAGCTGGTCTGCCGCTTGTCGGCCGAGCCGAACGGGCTGATGCGCGCGAGCCGGTGGGTGCCGGCCTCGACGCTGAGGGTGCCGAACGCGTAGGGGGCGTCGATCTCGAAGGTGGCGGATTTGATGCCGGCACCTTCGGCGTACGAGGTGTCCATGACGGTGACCGGGTACTTGTGCTTCTCCGCCCAGCGCAGGTACATGCGCATGAGCATCTCGGCGAAGTCGGTGGCGTCGTCGCCGCCGGCGCCGGAGCGGATGGTGACGACGGCGGCGCGGTCGTCGTACTCCCCGTCGAGCAGGGTCTGCACCTCGAGGTCGCCGATCGCCTGCTGCAGCGCCTTCAGCTCGGCTTCCGCTTCGGCGGCACTCTCCGCGTCGCCCTCCCCTTCGGTGGCCATCTGCACGAGCACGTCGAGGTCGTCGAGCCGGCGCTCGAAGCCGGTGATGCGGGCGAGTTCGCTCTGCCGGTGGCTGAGGGCGCTGGTGACCTTCTGCGCGGCGTCGGGGTCGTCCCAGAGGTCGGGAGCGCCGGCTTTCTCGCTGAGCTCGGCGATCTGGGCTTCGAGGTTCTCGACGCCGATCACGCTCCGGATGTCGTCGAAGGTGCTGCGCAGCGCGGAGATCTGGTCGGACAGGTCGAGATCGATCATGACCGGTCCAGCCTATCCGGGCAGCGGCTGCCGGTCGGGCTCGAGGAACATGGCCCGTGCGACATCGCTGGTGAGCACCTCGTCGGTGTAGTAGTCGCTGAGCAGATCCCGGCGGATCAGTTCGGGATGCTGCGCCAAGAACTCGGGGAACGTCCCGGTGAACCCGGTGCGTTTCGCGACGATGAGGCGGGTCCACGCCTCGGTGCGGGTGTCGTGGTACGCCTCGGGTTTGCCGTTGGCGGTGGCCATGCGGATGATGCCCTCGCGGATGAACTGCAACGTCTCGGCGAGGTCGCTCGTCGCGGATTTCACGAACACCACGTGCAGGTGCTCCTCGTGCGGGAACGCGGGGAGCCTGTTCGTGGCGAACCGCTCCAGCAGGTCGGCGTCATCGATCTCGGGGTGGTCGTGCATCGTGTCCTCCAGGGCGGCCCGCCAGCCTACCTGCCGAACACCGTGCGCGACACCGCGGTCGCGTCGATGCGGAGCCCCTCCGGGACGAATACGGTGACGACCGGCGGACGCCAGATCGCCGAGACGGTGACGCTGGCGCTGCGGCCGTCGACCGACGTCGCCTGCTCGAGCCGGAGAGCCTCGAACGTGCCGATCGGATTCCCCGAGAGGTACGCGCGCACGGCGGCCTGCACCTCGGACGGCTTCAGCTCGACCCGCGGACCGTGGGAGGTCACGGCGACATCGGTGAGGTCGAACGCCTCCGCGCCGACGAGCGCTGCGCCGTCGGCCAGGGTGAAGAGGCGCTTCCGCTCGAGATACAGCGAGGTGGCGGACGCGACGATCAGCGTGACCACCAGGGCGAGGGCGGCGTAGAAGCAGATCAGCGGCAGGATCGACCCCTCGTCGTCGCCGGCCCTCATCGGGAGCTCCAGAATCGGGAGACCTGCTCGGTGGCCGTCGCGGACACCGGTAGACCGGCGGGCAGGCCCGTGTCGAGGAACGGCGGCTGCAGCGGCAGCGGGATCGTCATGCCGATGGTGATCGTGACGAAGCCGCGTCGGGTGAGGCAGGCCGCCGGACTCGGGCGGCAGGTGATCGCGACCGAGGCGGCCCCGGCATCCAGCCCGTAGTCGGCGAGGGTCACCTCGATCGCGCGGGCCGCGGCGACCCGAGCGGCTGCCACTGACCCGGATTGAACGTAGACGCGGGTCGCCTGGCGGGCGGCCCCGTCGATCGCGAGCGTCGCGGCCTGCACCGCCGACAGGGCGAGCACGAGGTAGACGATCGGGACGAGCAGCACGAGCCCGGCGCCGATGAACTCCAGCGAGGCGGAGCCCTCGGAGTCAGCCCAGCGTCTCGATCGCGGCATGGCCCGAGACCTCCAACGCACCGCCGACCCCCAGCAGCCCGATCACCGGCAGCGTCGTCCGCACCGTGATCGTCACCGCCGGGTGTCCCATCCAGGTGCCGGTGCTCGCACGTATGTCGGTGGCGTATCCGGGGCCGATCGCCGTCGTGATCAGCGTGCGGCAGCGCAGGATGCCGTCCGCCGCCGTGTTGTCGGCGAGCGCCGCGAACCGCGCGCCCTCCGACGCCGAGTCGAGCACCGTGTTGCGCACGTGCAGGGCGAGCGCCAGCTGCAGCACCGACACGGTCAGCACCGTCAGGATCGCGCCCACCATCGCGAACTCGGCGACCGCCGACCCGTCGTCGCGTCTCACAGGCCGGTCACCTTCGAGATCGCGTTCGCGAAGATCTCGCTCAGCGCCGGGCCGGCCAGTCCCCAGATCAGGATGACGAGGCCGGCTGTCATCAGCGTGATCAGCACCCAACCGGGAACGTCTCCCCGCTCGTCGGACACGGAACTCAGGAATCTGTGACGAAGCATGCCCACAGCATGCGGATCACCACTCGCGCATGCGGGAGTTGTCCACAGGGCAGCTCAGAACCCCAGCTGAAGCACCAGCGTCGCCGGGAACACCGCGAAGGCGATCGTGACCGGCAAGATCAAGAAGACCAGTGGCACCAGCATCGCCACCTCCTTACGTCCCGCGGCTTCGATGAGCTGGCGCTTCGCGTCGTCGCGGGACTCGAGAGCCTGCGCGCGGAAGACCCCGACCAGTGGTGTGCCGCGGTCCAGCGCTCCGATCAGCTGGTCGACGGTGCGGGTCAGCGCTGGCAGCCCGATCGTGGACGCGCATCGCGTGAGCGCATCCGGCAGGGGCGTGCCGGTGTTCACGTCGGCGACCACGCGCCCGAACTCGCGTGCGAGCTCGCCGCTGCCCGTGCGTGACACGCGCCGCAGCGCATCGACGACGCCTTCGCCGGCGGAGAGCGCGAGCGCCAGGAACTCGACCACGGTCGGCAGTTCCGCTGCGATACGGCGCTGCCGCGCCAGTGCAGCTCGGGTGAGGAGCTGATCCGGCAGCACGAGCCCGAGCGCCATCGCGAAGGCGACGAGCGCAGCCCAGGCGAACGGCGAGCCTGCCCCCGCGTGCGCGGCGACCGCGACCACTGCGACACCGGCCGCCAGGCCTCCCGCTCCCGCGAGCAGCTGCCGGCCGCGGAAGACATCCACCCCGATCGTCCAGCCCGCCTGCTGGAGGCGCCGGGTGACCACCTCGTCCCCGCCGAACACGCGCACGATCGCGGCTTCCAGCCGCGACGCCCACGGGCCGGCGAATGCCAGCACCACCGACGACGGCTCGGCCGGACGACGGGCGCGGTCGGCTCGCGCCTGCGGCGACACGTCGACCAGATATCGTCCGACGCGATCCCCGAGCCGGGCCCGGCCGAGCCGCGGGACGAGGCCGGCGAGGGTCCAGAGCCCGAGACCCAGGCCAACGCCGAGCGGCACAGCGAGAGCCGTCGCCGTGATCACGCGAACCACCGCCGTTCTTCCGGCAGCCGTCCGACGGTCATCATGATCCGGTAGGCCACGACGGTCACCGCGAAGCCGACCCCGAGCAGCGTGAGCCCACCGGGCGAGTTGTACGCGGCCGCCGCCTCGGGCCTGCCGGCGAGCAGGAGCAGCACGATCCACGGAGCCGCGACCCCCAGCCGGGCCGCGTTGACGACCCACGACTGCCGCGCCTCGACCTCGGCGCGCACCGCGGCATCCTGGCGCAGGGAGGCGGACAGCGCTCGCAGCACGGACGGCAGCTCCGTGCCGCCGACCTCGCGCGCCATGCGCAGCGTCTCCACGATGCGGTCAGCGACAGGGTCGGCGAGCCGCGCCTTCAGATCGTCGAGCGCGGGCGCGAGGGTGCCGGTGGCCCGCACCGTGCTCGCGAAATCCCGGAAAGCGGGCCTCAGCTCGGCGGGTCCGAGCTCGGACAGGCCGGCGATCGCATCGCCGAGCGACTGTCCCGCTCGCACCGACGAGACGAGGTGATCGACCAGATCGGGCCAGGCGGCCCGCAGCTGACGGCGCCGACGGCGGGCACGGGACGAGACCACGGAGACCGGGGCGAGCGCCACCACGACCGCCGCGACGACGCCCACCCCGACGACGGGGACCACCGCGAGCGCGATCCCGGCGGCGGCGACAGCAGCCGCCAGCACCACCGTCACGAAGGCGGCGGGAGGCACGCGATCGAAGCCCGCCTCGGCGAGCCAGGCCCGCATCCTGGCACCCGCGTCGGAGCGTGCATCACCCTCGGCGGCCGGCCACAGCCCCGGCGATGCGACCAGCACCACCCCGATGCCGAGCACCAGTCCTAGCGCCACCGTCATGCGGCGCCCTCGGCGATCGGGGCGACACGGTACCGGCCCCGGCGCGAGGGCGTCAGCCCGGTCGCCTGCAGCACGTCGCCGTTCAGCGCGAAGAGGGTGTTCGCCTCGACGGCTCCCCCGAACACCCGGCCCGTCGGCTCGGTGATCTCGACCACGCGCCGGTGCCCCGCGCGGCCGAGCTCGGCGTGCACGACGAGGTCGATGCTGCCCGCCACGGTCGGCAGCACGAACGACGAATCGATGTTGCGCCCCGCCAGCAGCGGAAGCGTCGCGAGTTTCGCCAGCGCATCCCCCGCGCTGTTCGCGTGAATCGAGCACATGCCCGGCAGCCCGCTGTTGAGGGCGATGAGCAGATCGAGCGATTCCGCCTCTCGCACCTCGCCCACCACGATCCGGTCGGGTCGCATGCGCAACGCCTCTTTGATGAGCCGCCGCAGGGTCACCTCGCCGGTGCCCTCGAGAGACGGCTGCCGGCATTGCAGAGCCACCCAGTCGGGCGCTGTCAGCGCGAGCTCGAAGGTCTCCTCCACCGTCACGATGCGCTCGTGGGCGGGCGCCGAGCCGAGCAGCGCTCCCAGCAGCGTCGTCTTGCCGCTCTGCGTCGCACCTGACACCAGGATGTTGCGGCCACCTCGCACGCACAGGTCCAGGAAATCGGCGGCGAGCTGCGGCAGCGAACCGAGCCGCACCAGATCGCTCAGCGCCCGCATGCCGGACCTGAATTTGCGCACGTTCACCGCCCAGTGCGCGCGGGTGATGTCGGGGATGACCACGTGCAGGCGCGAGCCGTCGGGCAGGGACGCGTCGACGAACGGGGTCGAGAGGTCGACGCGGCGTCCGGTGGATTGCAGCATCCGCTCGACCAGGTCGCGCACCTGCTGCTCGGTGAGTGCGACATCGACCCGCTGCGATACCCCGTCGCGGGCGATGAACACGCGGTCGGGTCCGTTGATCCAGATCTCCTCGATCGTCGGATCGTCGAGGAACTGCTGGATCGCACCGAATCCGGTGAGCGATGCCACGACCTGACGGGTGACGGCCGCCTCGTCGGCGATCAGGGGAGCCGAGGAGCCGAGAGCGCGCTCGCTGTAGCGGCGCACCTCGTCGCGCACGTAGCGATGCAGACGCTCTGCGTCACCCGCTGGATCGGTGCCGTCGCCGCGGATCCGTTCGCGCACGGCCTCCGCGATGACGGCGATCGGGGTGGTCACGCGCGCCATGATGGCGCACGCTCAGACGGCGTCGGGCAGCTTGTCCACAGGGCCGCCGAGGTGGGCGAGCCGGCTCCGGATGCCGGAGCGCGCGAGCCGGTATCCCCGGTCGCTGCGGTGCAGCAGCGACGTCAGATTCGCAGCATCGAGCAGCGCGGTGATCTCGAACGCGAGCGCCTCGGGGTCGTCGAGCCCGGGCAGCTCCGCCTCCCTCACCGCGCGGGTCAGGAACCGGAACCACTCCTCGTCGATCTCCACCAGCAGGTCGCGGGCGGCGTCGTCTTTCGCGGAGGCGTCGGCCGCCACCGCACGGAAGAAGCAGCCGCCGGCGAAAACCCGGCTCTCGGAGTAGATCAGCCACGCGTCGACGATCGCCCACAGGCGCGGCAGCCCGTGCGGCGCCGCGAGCCCCGGGACGATCACCGCGTCGATGAACGTCTCGCGCGCCGCCTCGATGGTCGCGAGCTGCAGTTCGAGCTTCGAGCCGAACAGGGTGGCGACGTTGCTCTTGCTGATGCCGAGGTCGGCGGCGAGCCCGCCGATGGTGAGTCCGTCGAGCCCGGAGAGTGATGCCTCATCCACCGCGCGTCTCAGGATCGCCCGCCGCGAGGCGTCACCGCGCTGGCGCCGGCCGTCCAGAACGGCTGCATCCGGCATCCTGAACCCCCAGTCGACAAATACGTACGATCGTTCGTATAGTACCGGCATGACCGCCGCCACGTCCACCCTTCCGTCCGTGTCGCGTCTCGTGCGCGGTCTCGAGCGGATCGCCCCCGCCCTTGCCGCCGAAGCGGCCTACGCGCTGTGGGTGTCACCGGGCAGGCGCGTGCCCGTGCATCCGACCGAACGCCCCACCATGGACGACGCGACGGTGCGGTTCGTCAGCGTGCGCGGCCACCGGGTCGCCACCTACGCGTGGGGCTCCGGATCGCGCACCGTGCTGCTCGTGCACGGCTGGCAGAGCCGGGCGTCGGCGTTCGCTCCCCTGGTGCGCGAGCTGCGCGCGAGCGGCCGCCGGGTGATCGCGTTCGACGCCCCCGGCAACGGGCGCTCCACCGGCGCGCGTACCGACGTGCGGGACTACGCCACGATCATCTCCGAACTCGAACCCGCCGACGGCTACGAGGCGATCGTCGCCCACTCGTTCGGCACGCCCGCCGCCGCCCTCGCCATCCGCACCGGCACGCGCACCTCGCGGCTCGTCACCGTCAACGGCGCCGCCGACTTCGAATACCTGCTGAGCCGCTTCGGCGGCACCTTCGGCCTCACCCCCCGGATGCTGCGCGCCGTCCGGGCGCGCACCGAACGTCGCCTGTTCCGCGGCATGACCGACATCTGGAACCGCTTCTCGGCCACCAGCTCGCCGCTCCCCGCCCGCATCCCGTGGCTGGTGCTGCACGACGAAGACGACGCCGTCATCGACGTCTCACAGGCGCACTCGCTGGTCGCCGCCAACCCCGAGTCGACGCGGCTCGTGCTCACCTCAGGGCTCGGGCACAACCGCCCGCTGCGCGACGACACCGTGCTCGACCGGATCGTCGAGTTCGTCGAAGGGTAGCCGCCCTAGACTGACCACGCCCGCGGGAGTGGTGAAACTGGCAGACACGCAGGATTTAGGTTCCTGTGCCGAGAGGCGTGTGGGTTCGAGTCCCACCTTCCGCACTCAGTGCTCTCAGCCCTTCGGCTTCACCCGCTGCCGGCCGCGTGCCCGCTCATGGATCACCTCGGGGATCACCATCAGCGCCGCCCCTGTCCCGATCGCGACCAGAGCACCGGAAGCGAACGCGATGAACTGCGTATTGCCCACCTCGGCGACATCGGTGGCGCGCGATCGGTACGGGTCAGGAGTCGTGAACGACAGGAACTCGGACTGCGTCGACGGCAGCACCCAGGTCGCGGTGGAATCCGAGGTCGAATGGGGTTCGTTCGCATTCCATCGCAGCTGATCGGCGTGCCTCACGGGATACGTCACCTCGACGTACGGCACGTCGGCACCCGCCGCGAACGTGTCGAGGGTCACCTGCGGGAGGGCGGCGACCAGCTCCGACCCGGTCTTCGCGATGCCGAACTCCGAGCCGGTGGCATCGAACTCCCAGACACTCGAGAAGAACGTTCCGGCGCCGGCATCCATGGCGAGGGTGCGCTGAAGCAGCCAGGGAGCATCCGCATCCCGCTCCGCCGCGTCGCCGGTGTCGACCGGGGTCAGGGTCGGCGGAAGCGTGAAACTCGCCGTCACCCCGGCGGCGATGTCGTCGCCGTATGCGGTGCCCTCCTGTTCGGCGAGCACATCCTCGTCAGACCGCTCCGAGCCCACCGACAGTGCGAAGTGCACCAGATCCTCCGCCGGCTGCGTCACCACCAGTGACACGAAGACCGGCGGGCGAGGACTGAGCACCTGGAACGAGAACGGCAGCGGGTCCACCGCGGCCGACGGCCACGGGAACAACATCACCCCGGCCGCCGAGAGCACCAGGCCGATCACCCCGAGGATCGTCGCGACAAGATACCCGGGGCGGCCTCGCATCGGCGGCTACTCCCCGTCGGTGCGCTGCGACCGCGTCGACCCCGCGCGGAACACGTCCTTGTCGAGCACCACATCCTGGTCGCTGAGCGCCTCGGCCTTGCCCTCGCGCGCCATCCTGCGCGCCTTCACCCACTGCTTGATGGCGTGGTAGGCGGTCGGGATCACGGCGATCGCGATCGCCCCGAGCAGGATGACGTCGATGTACTCGGTCACGAACTCCGCCAGCGGCGGGATGTAGCCGAGCAGGAACCCGGCGAACGTCAGACCGGTGCCCCAGATGATCGCGCCGACCGCGTTGTAGAGCGAGTACCGCCGGTAGCTCATGTGCCCGACGCCGGCAGCGACCGGGGCGAAGGTGCGCACGATCGGCACGAACCGGGCGGCGATGATCGCGAACGGCCCGAAACGCTCGAAGAACTTGTTCGTGCGGATCACGTTCGCCTTCGAGAACAATCCGCTCTCGCGTCGCTCGAAGATGCGCGGGCCGGCCTTGTGCCCGATGAGGTAGCCCACCTCTCCCCCGAGGAACGCGGCCACCGATATCGCCAGACAGACGAGGTAGATCGGGATCTGGATGCCGGAGCCCGACGCGTGCATCGTGCCGGTGAAAGTCAGCAGGCCGGTGATGATCAGCAGCGTGTCCCCCGGCAAGACGAACCCGACGAGCAGGCCCGTCTCGCTGAAGATGATGAGGCAGACCACGAGCAGGGCCCACGGTCCGGCCGCGACGATGATCGCGTGAGGGTCGATGGGCGAGAAACCGCTGACGACCGCGGGAAGGATGTTCACGGGGATGGGCTCCAAATCGTTCCCCTGAGCGTACCGGGTGCCCGCTGAACGGCACCCTCGGGTCAACCCCCGGAGCCCGGGGCGGTACCTACAAAGGGGGGCGCGCATCCGCCGAAACAGACCGAGCGGTCTACTTCCGGCGATTTGTGGTGCATTCCTACAATCTCTTGCGGCGGCTGGTTACCGCCAGGCGCGACCTAGCGTCAAAGACGGCCCCTCGCTCGTTCCTGATCCCGGGCGACGGGGCCGTCTTTTCATGCCGCGGGAGCGGCCGCCGGGGCGGTGGCCCGCACGAGTATCGCGGTGATGACGAGCGTCAGGCCGAAGATGATCGCCCACACGCCGATGGTCCACACCAGGCTGATCAGCGTGGCCCCGGGCGACAGGAGGATCGCGATCGCCAGCACCACGCCGAACACCAGCGACAGGATGCCGGCCACGATCCCCCAGGTGCGTGCGCGTCCGCTGTCGGCACCCGCCGCCGACCGCAGGCCCATCACCCCGGAGACGACGCTCCAGATGACGAGCGTCCACAGCACTACGAGCCCGCCGAATGCTCCGACGAGTCCCGGCACCACGAGCGCCACCAGACCGGCGAGCACCGACACGACGCCGCCGGCGACCAGCCAGCCCCATCGCGCGTTCGTCTTCCGCGCCTGTACGCCGTGCATGATGCTCGCGATGCCGTCGACGACCGCGTAGGCGCCGTACACGATGGCGATCGCGGTGAGCGCGATGCTCGGTGCGATGAGCGCGATCACGCCGAAGACGATGGCGAGGATGCCGCGGAGCAGCACCAGCCACCACAGCCCTTTCGCGAGTGAGGTGAGCGACTGCTGAGGTGTGGTTTCGGTCATGCCGCCACGGTAGCGACTAGCCTCCGGTGACCACCAGGGCCAGGAGTGTGGCGTTCAGCGCGATGAGCAGCACGGCGGCGACCACGGCGAGAAGCGTCGTCCACCAGCGGTTCGCGGACTCGCCCAGCAGCTCGCGCAGGGAGGTCAGCCGCACCAACGGCACCAGCGCGAACGGGATGCCGAAGCTCAGCACCACCTGGCTGAGCACCAGGGCGAGGGTCGGGTCGAACCCGATGAGCAGCACGATGAGCGCCGGGATGAGGGTGATCAGCCGGCGCACGATGAGCGGGATGTCGACATGCAGCAGCCCGCGCATGATCTCGGCCCCCGCATACGCTCCGACCGAGGTCGACGCGAGACCGGATGCCAGCAAACCCACCGCGAACAGGGTCGCCACGACCGGTCCGAGCGCTGCACCGATCGCCGCGTGCGCACCCTCGAGCGTGTTGGTGCCCTCGACGCCCTGCAGGGTCGCCGCGGCGAGCAGCAGGATGACGACGTTCACCGTGCCGGCGATGGCGAGCGCCACGGTCACGTCGATACGCGTGGCCCGCAGCACACGGCGACGCTCCGGGCCCTCGTCGACCCGGCCGAACCGGTCGCGGGTGAGCGCCGAGTGCGCGTAGATGGCGTGCGGCATGACGGTGGCGCCCATGATGGAGGCGGCGAGCAGCACGGAACCCGAGTCGGTGAACCGCGGGACGAGCCCCGCGACGGCGGCCGCCGGGTCGAGCGGGGCGAAGAAGATGCCGGCGCAGAAGCCGACGGCGATGATCGCGACCAGCCCGATCACGACCGTCTCGAACGACCGGGAGCCCCGGCGGCTGTGCAGCAGCAACAGCAGCATCGAGATGGTGCCGGTGATGATGCCGCCGACGAGCAGCGGCAGGCCGAAGAGCAGGTTGAGCGCGATCGCCCCGCCGAGCACCTCGGCGACGTCGGTGGCCATCGCGACGAGCTCGGCCTGAACCCAGTAGGCGTAGCGCGCGCCGCGGCGGCGGATCCGGGCACCCAGGATGCCGGGGAGGCTCTCCCCCGTGCTCAGCCCGAGTTTCGCCGACAGGTACTGGATCAGCCACGCCATCGCGTTCGCGACCACGACCACCCAGACGAGCAGGTAGCCGTACTTCGCGCCGGCGCTCGCGTTGCTCGCGACGTTGCCGGGGTCGAGATAGGCGACCCCGGCGACCATCGCCGGACCGAGCAGCGGCAGCAGGCTCCGCGTGCGGGGCACCGGGGGCCGTGGGCTCGTCGTCGAGACGGACATGGGGTCGCTTTCGGTCTACCGAAGAATTCGGGTTCCCGAAAACTAGCACGTCATGCGGGCAGGCGCACCACCCAGACGGCGCCGGCCAGCTCCGGCGGAAGGTCACCCGCTGCGACCTCGGAGTCGAGACGCACCCCGGCCGCGGTCACCGCGCGCAGCACCGCGGCATCCCGGTCGCTGACCCGTGCGACCACCCCGCGACCCTGCGACGGGAGCTCGCTGAGCGGCACCGCGTCCGGCACCTCGACCGTGCCCTCCTCGGTCGGAATCGGGTCGCCGTGCGGATCCCGCGTCGGATGGCCGAGCTGCGTGTCGATCGCGGAGAGCAGCCGGTCGCTCAGGGAGTGCTCCAGCACCTCCGCCTCGTCGTGCACCTCGTCCCAGGCGTACCCGTACTGGCTGACGAGCCAGGTCTCCACCAGCCGGTGCCTGCGCACCATGCGCAGGGCCTCCGCGCGGCCCGAGTCGGTGAGCCGCACTGCACCGTAGGGCGCGTGCGCCACGTGCCCGGTGGCGACCAGCTTCTTCACCATCTCGGTGACGGTGCTGGGCGCGAGTCCCAGGCGGGCCGCCAGCTGCGACGGCGTGATCGGGTCGGGCTGCCACTCGGTGTGGCCGTAGATGACCTTCAGGTAGTCCTCGACGGCGCGGCCCCTGGCGTCGGCGCTAGCGATGGGCGTGCTCCTCGCTGTCGGCCCGGCCCGCCGGCTCGAGCTGGAACGTGGAGTGCTCCACATCGAAGTGCCCCTTCAGACACTCGCCGAGGCGGTCGAGCATCGACCCGGTCTCGCCGCGGGCGAAGACGCCGGGTTCGCATTCGACGTGCGCGGTGAACACCGGCTGCCCGGAGGTGATCGCCCAGACGTGCACATCGTGCACCGCGACCACGCCGGGGGTCTCGAGCAGGTGCCCGCGGATCTCGTCGACGTCGGTCCCCCGTGGCGCCGACTCGGTGAGCACGCGCACCACGTCGCGCAGCAGCACGAACGACCGCGGCAGGATGAGCGCCGCGATCAGCAGCGACGCGATCGCGTCCGCCTTCTCGAACCCGGTGAGCAGGATGACGGCACCGGCCCCCAGCGCCGCGATCGAGCCCAGCAGATCACCCAGCACCTCGAGGTAGGCGCCCCGCATGTTGAGCGAGGTGCGATCGCCGCCGCGCAGCACCAGCATCGCGACCACGTTGGCGAGCAGGCCGACGCCGGCGATGATCAGCAGCGGCAGCGGCTTCACCTCCGCCCCGCTCGCATCGAGCAGCCGCCGGATCCCTTCGACCGCGACCGACACCGCGACGACGGCGAGCAGCACGCCGTTCACCAGGGCGGCGAGCACCTCGACCCGCTGGAACCCGAAGGTGTGACGGTCGGTGGCCGGCCGCGCGGCGACGACGGTGGCGACGAGCGCGACGCTCAGGCCGATCGCGTCGCTCGTCATGTGGCCGGCGTCGGCGAGCAGGGCGAGCGAGCCGGAGAGCACCGCGCCGAGCACCTCCGCGACCAGTACCGTGACGACGATGACCAGCGCGATCGCGAGGCGGGTACGGTTCGACCCCGCACCGTGCGCGTGATCGTGGCCCATGGCATCCAGGGTATTGCGGTTAGCCGAAACGCGCCCGGATCACCTCGACCAGGGCGCCGAACGCGCGCGCCCGGTGGCTGATCGCGTTCTTCTCCTCTGCGCTGAGCAGTGCGCTCGCACCGGCGAGGCCGTCGGGCCGGAACACCGGGTCGTAGCCGAAGCCGTTCACCCCCTCCGGCGCCTCGAGCACCCACCCGTGCCACACGCCCAGCTCGACATGCTCGAACTCCGCGTCGACGAGCGCGGCGGCGCAGTCGAACTCGGCACGCCGGTCGGCGACACCGGCGAGGTCGGCGAGCAGCTTCGCGTAGTTGTCGGCATCGACCCGCGAGCCCGCATAGCGCGCCGAGTGGATGCCGGGGGCGCCTCCCAGCGCCGCCACCGAGATCCCGGAGTCGTCGGCGAGGGCCGGCAGCCCGGTGTGCGCAGCGGCGGCCCGCGCCTTGATGAGGGCGTTCTCGGCGAAAGTCGCGCCGTCCTCGACCGGCTCGGGACCGTCGTAGCCGATCAGCTCATGGGGACCGAGACGTTCGCCGAGGATCGCGCGGAGCTCGTCGACCTTGTGCGCGTTGTGCGTGGCGAGCACGAACGTCGTCATGCGACCGCCAGCGCCTCGGCCTGCTTCTCGGCCAGGGTCGCCGTGCCGCCGAGCGCGAGGTCGAGCAGCGAGTCGAGTTCACGGCGGTCGAACGGGGCGCCCTCTGCCGTGCCCTGCACCTCGACGAACAGCCCGCGGCCGGTGACGACCACGTTCATGTCGGTCTCGGCGCGTGAATCCTCGGTGTACATGAGGTCGAGCATGGGCTCGCCGTCGATGATGCCCACGCTGATCGCCGAGACGGAGTCGTGCAGCGCCTTCGCGTTCTTGCCGATGAACCCCTGCGCGCGGCCCCACTCGATCGCGTCGACCAGGGCGACGTAGGCGCCGGTGATCGCGGCGGTGCGGGTCCCGCCGTCGGCCTGCAGCACATCGCAGTCGATCACGATGGTGTTCTCGCCGAGCGCCTTGAAGTCCACGACCGCCCGCAGTGCGCGCCCGATCAGCCGCGAGATCTCGTGCGTGCGGCCGCCGACCCTGCCTTTCACCGCTTCACGGTCCATCCGCTCGTTCGTCGACCGCGGCAGCATCCCGTACTCGGCGGTGACCCAGCCCTTGCCTTTGCCGGTGAGCCACCGCGGAACCCCGTTGGTGAAACTGGCCGTGCACAGCACGCGGGTGTCGCCGAAGCTGATGAGCGCGCTGCCCTCCGCCTGGGCGCTCCAGCCGCGTTCGATGGTCACGGGGCGCAACTGGTCGGCGGCGCGGCCGTCGGCTCGGGTCATGGTGTCTGCATCCTTATCGGTTGGGTCGGGAACGCCTCGACGTGACGGACCTCGGGTCCGAGGAAACGGTGGGCGAGGGCGCGGAACGCCTGCTCGTCGTCGCCCGTCGATTCGAATCGATGGGCGGGGGGTGACGTCGACGTGCGTTCCAGTCCGTGCGACACCAGCATCCGGTACACGTCCGACGCGGTCTCGTCGGCGCTGGAGACGAGCCGAACGTCGGGGCCGATGACGTACTGGATGGCAGCCGACATCAGCGGGTAGTGCGTGCAGCCGAGCACGAGGGTGTCGATGCCGGCGTCCTGCAGGGGACGCAGGTAGTCCCCCGCGACCCGCAGCACCTCGTCGCCGCTGGTGATCCCGGCCTCCACGAACTCGACGAACCGCGGGCAGGCGGCGCTGAACAGCTCGAGACCGTCGGCGGCGGCGAACGCGTCGTCGTAGGCGCGGCTCTGGATGGTGCCTGCGGTGCCGATGACCCCGACCCGGCCGTTGCGGGTTGCGCGCACGGCGGCACGCACCGCGGGCTGGATCACCTCGACGACCGGGATGCCGGAGGCGGCCGTGTAGCGTTCGCGCGCGTCGCGCAGCATGGCCGCGCTGGCGGTGTTGCAGGCGATGACGAGAGCCTTCACCCCCTGTGCCACGAGGTCGTCGAGCACCTCGAGCGCGTAGGCGCGCACCTCGGCGATCGGCTTCGGGCCGTACGGGGAGTGCGCGGTGTCGCCGACATAGAGGATCGACTCGTTCGGCAGCTGGTCGAGGATCGCGCGAGCCACGGTCAGGCCGCCGACGCCGCTGTCGAAGACGCCGATGGGGGCGTCGGTGTCGGCGGGGCTCACGTTCCCCAACGATAGTCTCGCCTCATGAGCACCGCTCTCCTCACCGACCGGTACGAACTCACGATGGTGGACGCCGCGCTCCGGGACGGGCGCGCGCTGCGCCCGAGCGTCTTCGAGCTCTTCGCCCGCCGGCTGCCCGCCGGTCGCCGGTACGGCGTCGTGGCCGGCACGGGCCGCCTGCTCGACCTGATCCGCGACTTCCGGTTCGGGCCGGACGAGCTGAGCTTCCTGAAGCAGCAGAAGGTGGTCGGCGCCGAGACGCTCGACTGGCTCGAGGAGTTCCGCTTCACCGGCACGATCCGCGGATACCGCGAGGGCGAGATCTACTTCCCCGGTTCGCCGCTCCTGGTCGTCGAGGGCACCTTCGCGGAGGCGTGCCTGCTCGAGACGCTCGCGCTGTCGGTGCTCAACTACGACTCCGCGGTGGCGTCCGCCGCGGCGCGGATGGTGTCCGCCGCCGAAGGCCGCCCACTCGCGGAGATGGGATCGCGCCGAACCGGCGAGCGCTCGGCGGTCGCCGCGGCCCGCGCCGCCTACATCGCCGGATTCGCGGCGTCGTCGAACCTCGAGGCCGGCCGGATCTGGGGCATCCCGACGATGGGGACGGCGGCGCACTCGTTCACGCTGCTGCACGACTCCGAGAAGGAGGCGTTCGAGGCCCAGGTCGCCGCCCTGGGCACGGGCACCACTCTGCTGGTCGACACCTACGACATCCCGCAGGGAATCGCCACCGCGATCGAGGTCGCCGGAACCGGGCTCGGAGCGATCCGCATCGACTCCGGCGACCTGGGGCTGGTTGTGCGCGACGCGCGGGATCAGCTCGATGCGCTCGGCGCCACAGGCACGAAGATCACGGTGACGAACGACCTCGACGAGTACGCGATCGCGTCCTTGCGCGCTGCACCCGTCAACTCGTACGGCGTCGGCACGGCGCTCGTCACCGGCTCGGGCTCGCCCGCCTCCGGCATGGTCTATAAACTCGTCGCACATCTCGACGACGACGGCGGCTGGCTCCCGGTCGGCAAGACCAGCGAGGGCAAGGCCACGGTCGGCGGACGCAAGCAGCCGATCCGCGCGCTCAAGAACGGGGTGGCCAAGTCGGAGGACATCTGGGTCGAGGACCCGCCGGTCGCGGCCGACGCCGGCCGCCCGCTCCTGACCGACCTGATCGTCCACGGCGAGCCGGTCGCCGAACACCTGGGCCCGGATGGCGTGGCCGCCGCCCGCGCGCACCACGCGATGGCGATCGGCGAGCTTCCGATCGCGGCGCACGCCCTGTCACGCGGCGAGCCCGTGCTGCCGACGAACTACCTCTAGCTACTTCAGCTTGTCGTAGATCTTCTTGCAGTCGGGGCAGACCGGGAACTTCTCCGGGTCGCGGCCCGGGACCCACACCTTGCCGCAGAGCGCGATCACCGGCTTGCCGGTCAGGGCCGACTCGAGGATCTTGTCTTTCTGCACATAGTGGGCGAAGCGCTCGTGGTCGCCGTCTTCGACCTGCTCCTTCTCGAGCAGTTCCTCGAGCTCCCTGTCGAGGACATCCGTGCCGCCTGCGGTTTCGGGGTCGCTCATGCGTCCTAGTGTCGCATGGTGAAGGCCAGCAGTTCCGGCCCGCGACGATCCCAGGCGCCGCCGCCCGCGCGGATGCCGACGAACAGTGCGATGAGCCCGGCCCAGGTGCCGACGAACAGCGAAATCCAGTTCCACGGTGCGCTCGGGTCGAGCAGCCACATCACGCCCGCCGCGATCGCCGGCGCGCCGACGAGAAGGGTGCCGAAGAACGCGAGCGCCTGCGCACCCGACCCGGTGCTGCCCTGCACCTGCGGCTGCTGGAAGGCCGGGTCGCCGGGTCGCGGTGCCGCGTACGGGAACCGGGTCGAGATGGCGCTCGCGATGCCCGCGCCGCCGAGCAGCAGCGCGACCCCGACCCCGAGCACCACGGGGACGATCTGGACGTCGCCATGCCCCCACGCGGTCAGGGGGGTACCGACGAGCAGCAGGATGCCGCCCAGGGCGAGGGGCGGGACGAGCCGGCCGATGCGGTCGTCGGCGCCTCGCGTCTGCGCGGCGACATGGGTCCAGACGGCCGTGGAGTCGTAGGCGATGTCGTTGTGCGTGGTCGAGACGGCGACGAGGATCAGCATCAGCGGCAGCGGCAGCAGCACCGCCCATGGCATCGGGATGCCGCCGATCCAGCTGGCCAGCAGGATCACGATCGGCACGAATGGGAGGAATCCGAGCACAGCACGATAACGGGGGTCGCGCACCCAGTAGGTGACGCTGCGGGCGGCGATCGCTCCGGCCGGGGTGGACGGCAGGCGCCGGAACCAGCCGGGGGTGCCGCCCCGGCGCTCCACCGGGATGCGGCGGGTGGCGCGGAACAGCAGCCGCACGGTCACGAACCAGAGCACGAGCAGCACGAACGGCACGACCGCCCCCGCCCAGAGCGCCTGCGGTCCGAGCTCCGGCTGGCGGAAGGCCGCATGCGAGGGTGCGGCCCACAGCAGGCCGAGCGGCGTCCACTGCAGGGCCTGGGCGATCTGGTCGGTGTGCAGGTACGACGAGAGCTTCAGCAGGCCGACCACGAAGAGCCGGGCGCTCTGCGGCGGGGTCGCGGCGATCCGCGGCAGCACGGTGGCCACCGCCACCACGAAGAAGACGAGCAGGATGGGGGCGCCGATCCAGCGGACCCGGCGGCTCCAGCGCTCCCGGTTCTCCAGCGCGGCACCGGCGCTGACGCCGAGGCGCACCGAGAGAACCCCCTGCAGGAACAGCAGGGGAGCGGCGATCTGCGCGATGCGGACCGACTCGGCGTCGGGCCACGCCCAGGTCGGAGCCCAGGCGATCGGCGCGATCAGCACCATCGGGCCGACGAGCGAGAGCACCAGGATGGTGATGGCGATCGTCCAGGAGCGGAAGCGGAAACCGCGCAGACCGCGCGGGTCGAGCAGTTCGTGACGCACCAGCATGAACGGGATCAGGAACGCGGCGAGCGAGAAGAACGCGCCGACGTTGATGATGGCGCGGCGCCGGAACTCGTCGTCGGCGTCGTGCAGCGCCCCGGCACCCGTCGCGACGAGAACGACGACGACGACGGCAAGCGCGAGCCCGAGACCGCTGACGATGACGAGGCCGAGCGGACGACGGAAGCCGTTCGCGAACAGCCGCAGCTTCAGTCGGAGTAGCTGTGCAACCACTCCATGCCCTCCACCGCCGAGGCCCCGCCGGCCAGTTCCACGAAACGGTCCTCGAGCGTCTGCTCCCCCAGGACCTCCTCCAGGGTGCCTTGGGCCAGCATCCGGCCGTCGGCGATGATCGCGACCGAGTCGCAGATCCGCTGGATGAGATGCATCGAGTGGCTCGACATCAGCACCGTGCCGCCGGCCTGCGTGAACTTCTGCAGGATGTCGATCACCTGCTGCGCGGACACCGGGTCGACCGACTCGAACGGCTCGTCCAGCACGAGCAGCCGCGGTGAGTGGATCATCGCCGCCGCGATGGCGATCTTCTTCACCATGCCCGCGGAGTAGTCGGAGACGAAGCGGTGCAGGGAGTGCTCCAGCCCGAACGCGTTGACGAGGTCCGCGGTGCGGCGCAGGGTGGTGTCGCGGTCGAGCCCGCGCAGCCCGGCTGCGTGGTGCAGGTATTCGGCACCGGTCAGCCGGTCGAAGAGGCGCAGGTGGTCGGGCAGCACGCCGAGCGAGCGCTTCGCGACCGAGGCGTTGCGCCAGACGTCGGCGCCGTAGACCTTCACGACTCCCGAATCGGGGCGCAGCAGGCCGGTGATCATCGCGAGGGTCGTGGTCTTGCCGGCACCGTTCGGGCCGACGAAGCCGTAGAACGATCCGGTCTTGATCTCGAGGTCGGCGGAGTCGACGGCGGTGACCCGTCCGAAGCGCTTGGTCAGATTGCGCACCGAGAGGGCGACATCGGTCGACAGGGCCTTCGGGGTGGTGCGCACCGTGACGGTGGGCGCCCGGCTGGCCGCGGTCGTCCAGCGGCCGGCGGTGGCGGCGGTGGCCTTCTCGTGCTCGGGCTCGGGCTCCTCGGCGTCGTCCTCGCCGTCCTCAGCTTCGAGCTCGGGCTCCGGCTCGGGCTCCGATTCCGGCTCGTCCTCCTCCGGCTCCTCGTCGAGCACCGGCTTCGCGCCCGGCTCGACCCGCATGTCATCGAGGTCGTCGACATCGTCGACATCGTCGGTCGCCGCGAGCTCCTCTTCGACGACGTCGAGCTCCTCGCCCTCGGTGTCGTCGGTCTCCGGCTCGTCGGTCTCGACCTCGGCGGCGGCCTCCTCGGCGACCTCCGCCACCGTGGGGTGCCTGGCTTCCGAGAATCGCCCGAGGCTGGGCTTGGATATGGGAGAGAAGTTGAGGCGGAACGACGGTCCCGAGGTGGCGGCGGACGACTGCTGCTCGTTCTCGGCGACGTCGCTGACGTTCTCGTCGGTTTCGGTGGCGGACTTCACGGGGGGCCTCGCGGGGGGCTTCGTGGAGCTCCGATTTGCGGAGCCGGCGGACGGGGTGCGGGAGCTGGTGGACGGCTTCTTGCCTGCGGATGTGCCGGGCTTCTTGCCCGGCGACCCGCTTCGTGCGGATTTCGAGCCGCCCTTCGAGCCGCGGCGCTCGGGCGACGGGCGTTCGGGCTCGGAATCCACGGGTCCACCGTATCAAGCGGCGCGAGGCCGAGAAGCACTCAGCATCCGCACATCACAAATCGAGAACGGAATCGGCGTTTCCTGTGGTTCCACGGGTGCGTTCCGTAAAATCTTTCCAGCACAACGATGTGTCCTGATTCCGGCCGTTCTCTGAACAATGGGTGAACTAGCTCGCACGAGACGGCCACGAGACACAAGGAGACATCCTCGATGACCACGCAGATCGTGATCCTCGCCGCCGGCATGGGCAGCCGCCTCGGCCGCTCGCTGCCGAAGCCGCTCACCGAACTCGGCGACGGCCGCACCATCATGCGGCAGCAGTTCGACAACATCCACCAGGCGTTCGGCGCCGACGTGAATGTCACGATCGTCGTCGGCTACAAGCTCGAGCACATCATCGAGGCCTTCCCGCACGCCGACTTCGTCTACAACGAGCAGTACGACCAGACCAACACCTCCAAGAGCCTCCTCCGCGCCCTGCAGGCGACCAAAGACGGCGGCGTGCTCTGGATGAACGGCGACGTCGTCTTCGACCCCGAGGCGCTCGTCCGCGCCGGCGACCTGGTCGCCGCCGACCGCAGCTTCGTGAGCGTCAACACCGCCAAGGTCAGCGACGAAGAGGTCAAGTACACGACCGACGCCGAGGGCTACATCCATGAGCTGTCGAAGACCGTCGTCGGCGGCCTCGGCGAAGCGGTCGGCATCAACTTCGTGTCCAGCCGCGACAAGGCCGCGCTGGTGCGTCACCTGACGAAGGTCGGCGACCAGGACTACTTCGAGCGCGGCATCGAGCTCGCGATCGCCCACGAGGGTCTGCGGTTCGAGCCGGTCGACATCTCCGACCTGTACGCGGTCGAGATCGACTTCGCCGAAGACCTGGAGCGCGCGAACCTGTTCGTGTGACAAAGTGCGCCTCTGTGGCGCGCACGACATGAGCCATCGTCGGCGCGGGTGCTTCGAGCCTCGCGCCGACGATTCTTTGTGTCCCGACCAACTAGATTGACGCTGTGACCACCCCCGCGCTGACCTCACGCGCCTGGTCGCCGTTCTCCCGCTACCGCCGTTCGCTCTGGCTGCTCACCACGCGCGACCTCCGCGTGCGGTACTCCACCTCAGCTCTCGGCTATCTGTGGTCGATCCTCGACCCGCTGGTGATGGCAGGCATCTACTGGTTCGTGTTCACCCAGGTCTTCGATCGCGGGGTGGGGCGGGAGCCCTACATCGTCTTCCTGCTCTGCGGTCTGCTGCCCTGGATGTGGTTCACCGGGTCGGTGTCGGATGCCACCCGCGCCTTCATCAGCGAGGCGAAGCTGGTGCGGTCCACGACCATCCCGCGCACCATCTGGGTCGCGCGGCAGGTGCTGTCGAAGGGCATCGAGTTCGTCTTCAGCATCCCGGTGCTGGCGATCTTCGCGCTCGTGTACGGCGCCGCGGTGCACTGGGAGGCGGTGTACTTCCTGCTCGCGATCGTGATCCAGGCCGTGCTGACGATGGGGATCAACCTGATCGTCGCGCCGCTCGTGGTGTTCTTCCGCGATCTGGAGCGCGCCGTGAAACTCGCGCTGCGCTTCCTGTTCTATGCCTCGCCGATCATCTACGGCATCCAGGACCTGCCCGAGAATCTGCAGCTGCTCGGTGCGTTCAACCCGCTGAGCGGCATCATCAGCCTGTACCGCGCCGCGTTCTTCCCCGAGCAGCTGAACTGGTTCGATGTGCTGATCAGCGCACTCATGGCGCTCATCTTCCTCGGGCTCGGCACGCTCGTCTTCCGCCGCACCATCCGCACCGTGCTGAAGGAGATCTGATGCCGGGCGGGATTCTCGTCGAGGGCCTCGGGGTGCGGTTCAAGCGCAACCGGCAGTCGCGGCGCAACTTCAAAGACCTGTTCGCGGGCCGCAACCGCCGCACCCGGCCCGGCGAGTTCTGGGCCCTGCGCGATGTGAGCTTCAGGGTGCAGCCCGGCGAAGCGATCGGCGTCGTCGGCCGCAACGGTCAGGGCAAGTCCACGCTGCTGAAACTGGTGGCCCAGGTGATGCTGCCCGACGAAGGCACCGTCACCGTCGACGGCGGCGTGGCCCCCCTGATCGAGATCACCGGCGGCTTCGTCAACGACCTCACGGTGAAAGACAACGTGTATCTGACGGCGGGCCTGCACGGCATGTCCCGGCGCGAGATCGACCAGCGCTTCGACGAGATCATCGAGTTCGCCGAGCTCGAGGACTTCATCCACACCCCGTACAAGCACCTGTCGAGCGGGATGAAGGTGCGGATCGCGTTCGCCGTCATCTCGCGGCTGGAGGAGCCGATCATCCTGGTCGACGAGGTGCTGGCGGTGGGCGACAAAGGCTTCCGCGACAAGTGCTACACCCGTATCGAGGAGCTGCTGGCGGGCGGTCGCACGCTGTTCTTCGTCTCGCACAACGAGCGGGATCTGCTGCGCTTCTGCACGCGCGGTCTCTACCTGGACAAAGGCTCCCTGGTGCTCGACGGTCCGATCAAGGAGGTCGTGAAGCGCTACAACGCCGATTACGGTGTGTAGGTGGCGAACGCGAACCCGATCGACCCCCAGAACCCGCACCCCCGTGTGGCGCAGGGCTTCGACCGCCTGCTCTGGGTGCACCGGCCGTTCGTCCTCGCCCACATCCGGGCCATCCGCCGGTCGCGACCCCATGCGACCCCCGAGCAGCTGATCGTCAGCCTGGAGCGCCGGTATCTGACCGCCGTCACCGGGGGCGGAGCCGCCGTCGGCGCGACGGCCGCGGTGCCGGCCATCGGCACCGGCACCTCGCTCGCGCTGTCCGCGGTCGAAACCGCCGGGTTCCTCGAGGCGACCGCCCTCTTCGCGCAGTCCGTGACCGAGGTCCACGGCATCCCCCTCGACGACCCGGAGCGGGCCCGCACCCTCGTGATGGGTCTCATGCTCGGCAACTCGGGTCAGGATCTGCTGCAGCAACTGGCCGTCCAGGCGGGCGGGCGCGGCTCGCGGACCGCGTACTGGGGCGAGTTCCTCACCAAGAACTCTCCCGCCCCCGTGTTCAACATGGTCGCGAAACGCATCCGCGACGCATTCGTGAAGCGGTTCGCGGTGACCCAGGGCGCGTCGGTGGTGGGGCGGCTCATCCCGTTCGGCATCGGCGCTGTCATCGGCGGCACCGGCAACCACCTGATGGGCAGGCGCATCATCGCCTCGTCGCGTGAGGCGTTCGGCCCGCCTCCCCCGGCTTTCCCCGAGATCCTGGATGTGGTGGCCAAGCCGCCGCGAGAACGTCGCCTCCCGGCGATCCCGCGTCGCCGGCGGGAGCTGCCGCCGGCACCCGGCGACTAGTCCTCGCTCGGCGGCAGGCCCTCTTCGTCGTCCTCATCGTCGAGGGGGTCGGATTCGTGGGTGCGCTTGTCGCCGCTGTGGATGCGCGCGTGCTGATCCCATTCGGTCAGCAGCTTCTCCACCGCCGCGTGGAACCGTCTCGTCGCCGCCCCCGGTGCGGTGTCGCCGAAGTGCCGCTCCGCCCAGTGGGCGAGGGTGGCACGCTGCGTCTCGTCCTGCAGCACCTCCGCGACCAGCGAGAGCACATCGCCCGCGCGGTCGGATGCCAGCCACGCCGCGGAACCGAGGTAGCCCTCTTCGTCGACCTCGGCATCCGGGCTGAGGGGTCGCGTGACGATGATCGGCTTGCCCGTCGCGAGACGGTCGTAGACCATCGCGGAGATGTCAGTGATGGCGACATCGGCCGCGGCGAGCTGCCAGCCGAGCGCAGGACCGTCGTCGAAGATGTGCTGGGCGGCCGGGTCGGCGGCGTTGGCCGCCGCGATCGCCGCGATGATGCGCTCGTTCGCCGCGCGGTACTCCCTGTCGATGACGCCGCTGCGCGGGTGGGGGCGGTAGATGAGGCGGTGGCCGGGGGATGCCAGCACGGCTTCGGTGAGCGCGACCCCGTGCGATGCGATGGATCCGTAGGCGGCCGCCGGGCGGTCGCCCTCCCAGGTGGGGGCGTAGAGCACCACGGTGCGCTCGTCGGGTGTGTACGGGAGGTCACCGGCGAAGTGGTCCGCCTGCGGCCGGCCGATCGGGATCGCCTTCTTCGCCAGGTCGAAATCCCACAGCTTGCGCGAGAGCCGGTCGAGTGCCGCCTGCCCAGCCACCAGCGCGTAGTCGTACGCCTTGAACTGGTTGGTGGTCATGTACATCTTGTCGGACTCGCCGTGGTTGATGAACACGTGCCACATGCGGCCGTAGCGGAACATCTGGAAGTTCTTGGTGTTCTGGTTGACGTAGAACACGATGCGCAGATCCTGCTCCTCGACGAACTGCTCGAGGTCGGTGATGCGGCGCTTGTAGACCACCGGGACCGGTGACTCGTCGATCAGCGAGAGGCTGGCGCCGGGGCTGCGGGTGATGATCGCCACCGGCTGGGTTTTCGCCAGCTCGGCGAGCGGGGCGTACCACTGCCGGATCTGGTACAGGTTCACACGGGTGTCCGCGAAGTAGACGGCGATGCGGACCGTGCCGGGGGCGCTCGGGTGGTCCGCCATGTACTGCTCCATCAGCCGGCGGTTGCGGCGCGAGCGGATGGCGTTGCGCACCACCTTGCGCGCGGCGTTCAGATCGCTGATGACGGACATTCACCCCATCGTGCCAGAATCGCTCTACGACCATGGCTGGGTTCACCTTCGGAGCCGGCAACGCCCGCAAGGTGCTGCGCCTCCCGCTCTACGCGCTCGGGGCTCTCGCGACCCTCGTGACGCCCCGCACGTCCCGGCTCTGGGTGTTCGGCTCCGGCATCGGCGTCGGCGAGGGCGCCCTCGCGCTCTACCGCACCGCGCGTGAACGGCTGGGCGACGACATCCGGCTGGTCTGGCTGGCGTCGACGGATGCCGAGCTCGCCGAGGCGCGTCGGCTCGGCGTCGACGCCCGGCTCAAGTCGGGGTGGGGTGGGTTCCGGCTGACCGCACGCGCGCGGGTGCTGGTCGTCACCCACGGCTTCGGCGACGTGAACCGCTACGCCACGCGCGGCGGCTTCGTCGTGCAGCTCTGGCACGGGATCCCGCTGAAGCGCCTGCATCTGGACTCCCCTGCCGCGCTCCGCCTGTCGTTCCTGCCGGATCACCGGCTCGTGCGAGCCGTCGTGGCGCGGGCGTACCGGTTCGCCGGGCGCGGGATCAGCCTCTTCCCGGTGTCGTCGCAGTTGCTGGTTCCGCGGATCGCGAGCGCGTTCGGTGTGCCGCGCGACCGCATCGTGGTGACCGGGGACCCCCGCGACGATGGTCTGCTGCGGCAGACGCGACCCCGGCGCTCGGGGCGCCGCCGCATCCTGTACGCACCGACGTGGCGCGACGGTGCGCCCGATCCCGCTGCCCCGGATGCGGTGGGCTGGCAGGCGATCATCGCCTGGCTGGAGGAGCATGACGCCGAGCTCTTCGTGCGAACGCATCCCCTGGGCAAGGGCGACTACGCCGCCGGCCCGGCCGGGTCGGACCGGGTGCGGCTGTACGGGTCGGATGTCGTGAACGACATCACCCCCGAGCTGGCGGGCTTCGACGCGCTGATCAGCGACTACTCCTCGATCGCCTTCGACTTCGCGCTGGTGGGGCGCCCGATCGTGTTCCTCGCCCCCGATGTGGAGAGCTACGCCAAGACCCGCGGGCTCTACGAGCCGTACCGCGTGTTCAGCGGCGGCCGGCACGTGACGTCGTGGGAGCACGCCCTGACGGTGCTGGGCGGCCGTCTCGGCGAGAGGAAGCCGGGCCCGCACGAGGCGTGGCTGCGCAACGAGTACTTCGACCACGTCGACGGCCGCGCGGCGGAGCGCGTGCTCGACGAGATCGTGGCTCGCACCGGCGGGCCCGCGGCCCCTGCCCGGGAGCCGATCGCCCGCCCGCGGGTGACGGGCCTGGCGCTGGCGACGCAGGATGGCATCCCGACTCTGCGGGTGACCTTCGACCGCGCGATGACGCGGGCCTGCCTGGAGGGTTCACGCGCACGCGTCGACGGGGTGGTGTCGGGCAAGACCGCCGGGTTCGCCCTGCTGGCGGATCGCTGGGGTGAGCCTCTGCTGGCGCTGCCGTCGGGCGACTACCGCATCACGCTCGCCGACGGCTCGTCCCGACTGCAGGTCGAGGCGGAGCCGCTGCCCGAGCTCATGCACGAGCTGTTCCGCGCACGGGTGTCCGCCGACGCGGGCGGGCTGGTGGTGGGCGTCGCCCCTCCCCTCGCTCCGGATGAGCGTGGCCGCGCCGCCCAGAAGGCGCTCGAGCGCACCTACCGCCGCTCCCCCGCACCGCTCGAGGACGCGGTGTTCCTCGAGTCGTTCTACGGCCAGTCCGCGTCCGACAACCCGCTCGGCATCGATCGCGCGCTGACCGGGTTGCACCCGTCGACGACCCGGTACTGGAGCGTGGTCGACGGCTCGGTCGCGATCCCGCCGGGCGGGGTGCGGATCATCGAAGGCTCCCGGGAGTGGTGGCGCGTGCGCGGGGCGGCGCGCGTGCTGATCGTGAACGACTGGCTGCGCAAGCGGTACCGCCGGCGACGCGGGCAGCATGTGCTGCAGACCTGGCACGGCACCATGCTGAAGCGGCTGGCACTGGACCGTGACCCGGGGTTGCGGACACGGATCGCGGTGCGGCGCGAGCGGGCGCGCTGGGACGTGCTGCTGTCGCAGAACGCGTACTCGACGAAGATCTTCCGCTCCGCCTACGCGATGGCCGGCCCGATCTGGGAGGACGGCTACCCGCGCAACGACATCCTGCAGGCGGCGCCCGGCGATCTCGCCCGGCGGCGGGACGAGGTGCGGCGGCGCGTCGGGGTCGCCTCCGGCGCGCGGGTGGTGCTGTACGCGCCGACCTGGCGGGACGACCGCACCGAGATGGTCGACTACGTCGACCTGACCTCGTTCGCCGGTGAGCTCGGCGGCGACCATGTGCTGCTGGTACGCGGGCATTCGCGCACCCTCCGGTACGGACAGGATCTCGCCGGCGACCGCCTCGTCGATGTGACCAGCTACCCGTCGATGACGGAGCTGCTGCTGCTCGCCGACGTGCTCGTCACCGACTACTCGTCGGCGATGTTCGATTTCGCGGGAACAGGTAAGCCGACGATCTTCTTCACCCCCGACCTTGCGCACTACAGCGCCGACCTGCGTGGGTTCTACTTCGACCTGCTCGCCGAGGCGCCGGGGCCGGTGGTGCACGACCGCGAGGCGCTGCGTGACGCGATCCGCGCGGCGGCGGAGGCTCCGGATGCCGGGGCCGCCTCCCGCGCCGCGGCCTGGCGCGCGCGCTTCACGCCCCTCGACGACGGGCACGCGGGCGAGCGCGTGGTGCAGCGGATGCTCGACGCCGGCTGGCTGCCGGTGGTCGAGCCTGTCGAGCCCTAGCTGTACTCGGCAGGCACGTTGGTGACACTGCCGTTGTGAAAGTGGGAGACCTCCTGGCTTAGTGGAGCTGTCTAGTTCTTCACGGCCAGGAGGTCTCTTGTCTCACGGTAATGCGCGGTTGAACGTCCGCGGGAGGTTGCTTCTTGTCGAGCGGGTGATCGGCCAGGGGCGGCCGGTTGCTCATGTTGCGAAGGAGCTCGGGGTGTCGCGGCAGTGTGCTCATCGGTGGGTTGCCCGGTTCCGGGACGAGGGCGAGACGGGGCTGCTGGATCGATCCTCCCGTCCGCGGTCGTCGCCTTCTCGGACACCATCCGCTGTTGAAGAGCGGGTGCTGCAGCTGCGCGACGAGTTGCGGGTCGGTCCGGCGCGTCTGGCGGTTGAGTTGGGAATCCCAACCCGAACCATCGGCGCGATCCTGCACCGCAACCGGGTCCCCAAGCTGTCGGAGTGCGACCCATTGACCGGTGAAGTGATCCGGGCATCGAAGCAGACCACGGTCCGCTATGAACGCGACCGCCCCGGCGAACTGGTTCATATGGACGTCAAGAAACTCGGCCGCATCCCCGACGGCGGAGGATGGCGAGCTCACGGGCGAGCCGCCGGCGACACCGCGGCCCACAAGAAGGCCCGCATCGGGTTCGACTACGTTCACTCCCTCGTCGACGACCACTCCCGGTTGGCCTACTCCGAGATACTGCCGGACGAGAAAGGATCCAGCTGCGGCGCGTTCCTGCTCCGCGCAGCCGCCTACTTCGCCGACCATGGCATCCGCCGGATCGAACGCGTCATGACCGACAACCACTTCAGCTACCGGCTCTCGAACGACGTCCGCGCGGCGCTCGACGCCCTCGGCGCGAAACACGTGCTCATCAAACCCCACTGCCCCTGGCAAAACGGCAAGGTCGAACGACTCAATCGCACCCTTCAAACCGAATGGGCCTACCGACAGGTCTTCACCAGCAACGCGGAACGAACCGCCGCCCTTGCGCCCTGGCTCGAGCACTACAACACTCGACGGATCCACTCCGCCCTCGGAGCACCACCGACCAGCCGACTGTCACCAACGTGACTGCCGAGTACACCTAGCTCTCCGTGCGCGAGGTGTCGACCGCATCCCGCGCGCCGCGGAGCAGTCCGACGATGAAGCCGGCGCCCCAGCTGAGGTGCATGATCACCAGCACCGCCACGAATCGCAGCCGGTCCAGCAGCGACCCCGTGGTGGTGACGGCGGCGAGCAGCAGCAGCGCGAGGTAGGCGATCGGCCCGAGGTAGGCGAGGGCGGTGATCCATCCGGCGATGCCGTGCAGCACGCCGGTGAGGTGCAGCGGCAGCAGGATCGCGGCGACCACCAGGTTCACCAGCAGCAGGGGCGGCGCGAAGAACCGCAGCGAGTTCTCCCGTCCCAGGCGGCGCACCAGTTCGCCGCGCCAGATTCCGGTGGCGCGGAACTGCCGGGCCAGTTTTCCCGGTTCGCTGCGCGGCCAGTAGCTCACGCGCAGCTGCGGGTCGAGCCAGACCACGTGCCCCGCCCGGCGGAGGCGGTGGTTGAGCTCCCAGTCTTCGCCGCGGCGCAGGGTCTCGTCGAACCCGCCGACCTCGTCGAGCGTGTCGCGTCGGAAGATCCCCATGTAGGCGGATTCCGCCGGACCGGGCTGCGCGGTGTCCCCGTGGTACGCGCCGCCCCCGAGTCCGAAGCGGCTGTTGTAGGCGCGCGCGACGGCAGCCTGGAAGCCGGGCTTGCCGGTGGCGACCATGATCCCGCCGAGGCTGGCGGCGCCGGTGCGCTCCAGTTCGGAGACCCCTCGGCTCGTGTATCCGGGGGCGAGCTCGGTGTGCGCGTCGACGCGCACGATGATCGGGTGCTTCGCTTCGGCGATGGCGAGGTTCAGCCCGATGGGGATGTCCATGCCGGGGTTCTGCACCACCCGGATCCGCGTGTGCTTCTTCCGCAGTTTCTCGACGATCGCGTCGGTGCCGTCGCTCGAGGGGCCGAGCGCGAGGATCAGTTCGCTGTCACCCGGGTAGTCCTGGTTCAGGATGCTGGCGACCGCGGCATCCAGATACCCGGCTTCGTTGAGCACCGGCATGACATAGGAGACGCCGGGCTGCATGGCCTCACGTTACAAGCAAAAGAGGGAAGGCACGTGTGCGCCTTCCCTCTTCGCTGGGGGCTTATTTCAGTTCGCCGAGTTTCACGTCGACGGTGTGCGACGAGCCGTCGCGGGTGTAGGTGAGGCTGGTCGTGCTGCCTGCGGCGAGCGCGCGGACCTGGGCGGTGAGGTCGGTCGCGCTGGTGACCGGGATGCCGTTGAACGCGGTGACGATGTCGCCCGGTTTGATGCCGGCCGCTTCCGCCGCGCCGCCGCCGGTGACGTCGCCGATCTCGGCGCCGACGGTGTCGCTGGTGTCGCTGGTGGCGTTCTTCACGGTGGCGCCGAGGAGGCCGTGGCTGGCGCTGCCGGTGGAGATGATCTCGTCGGCGACCCGCTTGGCCAGGTTGGCGGGGATCGCGAAGCCGACGCCGATGGAGCCGGACTGGCTGCCGGTGCTGTTGCCGCCGGCGCTGGCGATGGCGACGTTCACGCCGATGAGTTCACCGGCGGAGTTGACGAGTGCCCCGCCGGAGTTGCCGGGGTTGATGGCGGCGTCGGTCTGGACGACGGGGATGGAGATCGACGCCGAGCGGGTGGTGGTGGCGCCGGGGTCCTGACCGAAGTTCCAGAAGTCGAACGGGCCGCTGCCGTTGCCGTTTCCGTTGCCGCCGTCGCTGTCCTGGTTGGAGGTGTCGTCGGGGACGGCGGAGGAGGCGATCTGGATGCTGCGGTTGAGGGCGCTGACGATGCCGTCGGTGACGGTGTTGGACAGTCCGAGCGGTGCGCCGATCGCGACCGCCTGGTCGCCGACGTTGAGGTTGCCGGAGTCGGCGAACTCGATGGGCTGCAGGCCGCTCGCGTCGACGAGTTTGATGACGGCGAGGTCGACGATCGGGTCGATGCCGACGATCTTGGCCTTGTACAGCTTGCCGTCGTAGGTGGTGACCTCGATGGTGCCGTCGGAGGTCTCGCCGTCGAGGGTGACGACGTGGGTGTTGGTGAGCACGTACCCGTCGGAGCTGAGGACGATCCCGGATCCGGTGCCGCCGGCTCCGCTGGAGCTGACGGCGACGGTCACCACGGAGGGTGAGGCTTTCGCGGCGACAGCGGTGACGGCGTTGACCTCGTCGGAGTTGTTGACGGTGATCGTCTGCGGCGTGGAGGTCTGGGTCTGCCCACCGGCCTGGTTGGCGCTGACGGTCCAGGCGGCGACGCCGGCACCGGAGGCGCCGCCGAGGAGGGCGCCGACCGCGAGCGCCGCGACGACGGGCCCGGCGTTGGTCTTCTTCTTCGGCTCGCCCGCGGGGGATGCAGTGGCGGGCCGCTCGGGTGCCTGTCCGGCGGGTGCCGCGTGGTTCTCGTGGGGTGCGGCGTCGTCGTGTGCGCCGGTCGGTGACTCGGTCATGTCGGGTGGTGCTCCTCTCAAGCCGTGTCAGCATCCCGCTCGAACCTGGGGGTTCACTATGGCAGAACTGCAAGGGGTCTTCGGTTCTTCCCGACCCCGGTTCAGCACCCCGGACCGCTCGGATTCACCCCGCAATCGTGCTCGACGAGCACCGTCTTCGCGCCGTCGACCGTGATGTGGAGATCGTTGGCGGGCAGCGGGATGACACCGTCGATCGGATAGAACGGGCTGCCCGCGAACCGGTATTCGGCGCGGAAGTCGATCACGAGCCGGATCGTGTACGTGCCCTCCTGCGCATACACGTGACTCGTCGGGGTGGGATCGAACTCGGACACACCCAGCGCCGCCCAGGTGTCGCCTTTCGTCGGCAGGTTCGCGGTGCGACCGTCGCCGTAGTCCCAGTGCCAGCTCACGGGCGTAAACCGCACCGACGCCGGCTGCCCCAGCAGCCTGCCTTCGACGATGTGGACGCCGGTCACCGCAAAGAAGTTGGTGTCGAGACCCGGAACCGTCCACCCGTCGGGCTGTATGTACTGCACCCCCGGCGTCGGCCGGAACGACGCGATGTCGCGCAGGGTGATCGGCGCCGCTCCCGGACTGTCGGACGCGCAGGTGACCTCGAGGCACTTCCAGATCACGGGGGCGCCAGACCCGGTGGCCCCGGAGGTGCCTGTAGGACGTGTGCCTCCCGAACCGCCCGGGGAACCCGGAGTACCAGACGTGCCGATCACGTTGACGACGCTCCCGTTGATGCACCCGGTAGTGATGTCATTTCCCGACACACATGGCGATCTCACAACCGCGGCCCCCATGCACATTGTCGATGCCACGGCGATGAGAGCGATCAGCAAAAACTTGCGCCGGACCACGCGTCTCTCCTCACGATCTTCAGATCCCCGTCGACGTCATCCATCTCGACTTCAAGCGGTTGTCGATCAGGTCGGCTCGCCGAGACGACCGAGGTTCCATCCGGCCCGATCACATCGACAGCCGTTACGTCGGAACAGACGTAGATGGTGATTTCGACCAGGCCGGCGCCGCCGTCCTCGTACTGCTGAATCGACAGCGTGTCGAACGCGGCATCTCCGATCTGCACCCACCCCTTCTCGGCGAACGACTTCGCGCTCGACAGTTCGTCGTCGAGCGCCTCGCCCCGCACGTACGCGTCGAATCCACTCGGGTCAGCCCAGCCCGACCGCCCCAGGGCGTTCGCGAATGCGACGTAATTGCCATACAGCGCCCCCGCCGCCGCAAGCGCCTCGTCCTCCGACGCGAACACCGGCGTCACGCTCGGCTCCGGAACAGGCATCACGCCGTGTTCCGGGCTCGAGCATGACGCGAGCGCCGCGATGCTGAGGGTGATTCCGAGTGCTGTCGCTGCCGCTGCCGTCCGCATGCGCACGACGTTAAGCACCCCGCGCACCCCGCGCGCGAACTGTCCACAGCATCCTGACGCGCGGGTGGCCATCTCGTGCGGGTGCCGGGTCTTCGCACCCGCGCGAATTGGCCTGTGGGGCCCGGCGAGGCCGGAAACGGCGGCACCTGTGCGCCGTTTCGGCCCGGCCCCGGCTACCGTGGCGCCATGGGCGCGGTGACGGGTGCGTGGCAGCGGGCGGCACGCGGGGCGATGCTGCTGAACGATGACGGCGAGCTGCGTCCGTCGATCTTCGCGGAGATGTCGGCGCTGGCGACGAGAACCGGGGCGGTGAACCTGGGTCAGGGTTTCCCCGACTACGACGGCCCTCCAGAGGTGCTGGAGGCGGCCAGGCGGGCGATCACCGACGGGGTGAATCAGTACCCGCCGGGTCTCGGGATGCCGGTGCTGCGGGAGGCGATCGCGCGGCACCAGCAGCGCTTCTACGGGCAGACCGTCGACCCGGACAGGGAGGTGCTGGTCACGGCGGGCGCGACGGAGGCGATCGCCGCGACCCTGCTCGCGCTGCTCGAACCGGGCGACGAGGTGGTGACCTTGGAGCCGTTCTACGACTCGTATGCCGCGATCGTCGGTCTCGCGGGTGCGCGTCATGTGACGGTCGCTCTGCGCCCCCCGCAGTTCCGTCCCGACCTCGACGAGCTGCGCGACGCGGTCACGGACCGCACCCGCATCATCCTGCTGAACTCGCCGCACAATCCGACCGGGGTCGCTCTCGATGCGGAGACGCTCGCGCTGGTGGTCGAGCTGGCGGAGCGGCACGACGCGTACATCGTCAGCGACGAGGTGTACGAGCATCTGCTGTTCGAGCGTGCGCATGTGCCGGTGGCGACGCTGCCGGGCGCCGCGGAGCGCACGGTGACGATCTCGAGCGGCGGCAAGACGTTCAGCACGACCGGCTGGAAGATCGGCTGGCTGGTCGCCCCGCAGCCGGTGCGGGATGCGGTGCTCGCGGTGAAGCAGTTTCTGACGTATGTGAACGGCGCCCCGTTCCAGCCGGCGATCGCGGTGGGCCTCGACCTGCCCGACGCCTACTTCCAGGATGCCGCCCAGACCCTGGCGCGCCGGTGCGGCCTGCTGTCGGCCGGCCTGCGATCTGCGGGGTTCGAGGCGTCGTCCCCGGACGGCGGGTATTTCGTGGTCGCCGATTCGGCTCCCCTCGGAGTGTCGGACGCGGTGGAGTTCTGCCGGGAGCTTCCGCAGCGCGCCGGCGTCGTCGCGATCCCTCTGCTCGCGTTCGTCCGGCCGGAACATCACGCGTCGTACCGCACGCTCGTGCGGTTCGCGTTCTGCAAGCGGGATGAGGTGTTGTCCACAGGTTTGGAGGGGCTCGGGCGGCTGACAGACCGTTCCGCCCGCTAGCATGTGCGTGCTCATGAGCGCACAACCTGAACCCCGTCCCCCGCTCGATGTCGATGTCGCGCTCGATGCCGCCGCGGATGTTTTCGTCAACGACGGTTTCGACGCCATGTCGTTCCGTCACATCGCCGCTCGCTTGAAGGTGGATGAGCGGGAGCTCGCTGATCTCTTCCAGTCCATCGAGGCGCTGCTGGTGAGCATGCTGAACCGCGAGTACGCGTCGATGTTCCGCGCCATCGTCAACGACATCGAGCGGGACCCGCAGGGCGGGCGCCTGTCCCGCATCTACCGGTACGTGTTGTCGGCGGTGTACGAGCGTCCGCTCGCCCGCGCGCTGTACCTGATGGATCGCGACGGCCTGCACCGCATCATGCGCGCCACCCACGGGTTCGCCTACATCCCGCAGCTCAGCGTGCGGGCGGAGTTCATCGACCGCATGAAGGAGGCGGGCGCGGTGCGGCCGGAGACGGATTCGGCGGCGGTGAGCGCCGTCATCTCGGCGGTGTCGGCGGGGACGGCGCTGCTCGCGCCCGACCAGCCTCTGGGCGATGTGGTCGACGGGCTGGCGTTGCTGCTGGAGGCCGCGGTCGACACCGCCGGTCCGGATACGGCCGACGGCAAGGCGGTGTTCTTCGCCTACGCCACCAGCCTGGTCGACAAGGCGCCTGACCTCGATTAGCGTTCGGCGACGGTGAAGCGCCGCAGGTGCAGTGCGGGGTTGATGCGCCGCACCTCCGCGATGCGCTCGGGCGCGATCCAGGCGACCGCCACATCCGTCGCCTCGCCGATGGTGACCAGTTCGACGCCCATCGGGTCGACCACCATGCTGTTGCCGGCGCCGACGGGCGGCGCATGGTCGGCGGCGGCGACGTAGACGGTGTTCTCGATGGCGCGAGCGGTGATGAGGGTGCGCCAGTGCGATTCTTTCAGCGGCCCGCGCACCCATTCCGAGGGCAGCAGCACGAGGTCGGCGCCGGCGTCGACGAGGCGGCGTGTCACCTCCGGGAACCGGACGTCGTAGCAGGTCTGCAGCCCGACGGTGAACCCGTGCCACGGGAACACCGGCACCTGGTCGAGCGGGCCGGGGACGATGTATTCGCTCTCCCGGTCGCCGAACGCGTCGTAGAGGTGCATCTTGCGGTAGTGGGCGACCATCTCCCCGGTGTCGGAGAGGGCGACGAGGGTGTTGGCGACGCGTTTCTCCTCGTCGGGCACGCGTTCGACGAGGCCCGCGACGATGTGGATGCCGAGTTCGGTGGCGAGTTCGGCGAGCGCCCGCGAGAACGGGCCGTGCAGTCCCTGGGCGTGGGTGACCCAGTCGGCTCCGAGCTTCGGGGTGAAGTACGACGAGTACTCCGGGAACACGACGAGCAGCGCGCCCCGGTTCGCGGCATCGCCCGCCAGCCGCGCCATCGCCTCCAGGTTGGCGTCGGTGTCTTCTCCGGGCGCGAACTGGGCGACGGCGATCGCTTCAGGCATGCCGTCAGCCTACGAGGGGATGTCAACCCGGTGGGGGGTCTGATGCGTCATAGTGGTGTCACCGAGGAGGACTCATGCCCATTCCCCGTTCCACAGCAGCTGTTCCCGTTCTGGTCCTGGCGCTGGCGCTGAGCGCCTGCACGCCGGGCACACCCGGTTCGACGGCGTCCCCGTCGCCGACCGTCACCGAGTCGGAGAGTCCCACCCCGACGCCCACGCCGACCCCGACGCCGACCACCGGCATCCCCGCCGACATGCGAGCGAACATCGTCGACGCGATGAACTCGGGCAATACGGCGGCGATCGAGGGCTACCTGGCGCCCGTCGTGCACATCACGTACGCGGCGAGCGAGGCCGAAGGCGACGTGAGCGACCCGACGATCGTGATCAACGACCTGACGGAGTTCGTCGCCGGCTTCCCGACGTGGGACTTCGACCTGCCGGCTGCGCTCGTCGACCAGTACGCGAACGACCCCGACACGTTCCCGTCGTATGCCGACGATTTCCCTCCGGGTGCGCTGGTCGGCAAGGCGTCGAACAACAAGGTGATCTCGTTCGTGATCGCCGACGGGCAGATCACCCGGATCTTCTTCGCCGTCGACGAGTACGTGCTCACCTTCGACTGAGGGCTCAGCTCCGGGCGATGAGCCCGTACAGCGCGCTGCCGGGGGTCACCTCGGGCAGACGTGCGGCGCCGTCGATCCCGTCGCCGAGGGGGTCCCGGATGCCGACCCGCTCCCAGCGTTCGCGCAGCGCCGCGGCGAAGGGGCCCGCGACCGCGTCGGACCTGAAGACTCCCCCGATCGCGCACACGTCGGGAGCAGCCTGCTCGGCCTCCCCCACGCGCTCCAGCCCGGTGATGACGGAGTGCGCCAGTTCCTGCGCCGCCGCGGTGCAGATCCCGCGCGCCACCTCGTCGGTGCCGGCGAGTTCGGCGACGACGCGCGCATAGGAGGCGATCCGCCGCACGCGGCCGTGGTCACCCTGCAGTTCGATGTACGCCTGCTCGAGATCGGGGAAGTCCGCGCGGACGCGTTCCGTGAGAGCGGTCGCCTCGCCGCGGCCGTCGTGGGCGCGCATGACCGCATCGAGCGCTGCGCGGCCGATCCAGTATCCGGAGCCGGCGTCGCCCATCAGGTAGCCCCAGCCGTCGACCCGCGCCACGGCGGTCGCGCCGACCGCGAGCGTGACCACGCCGGTGCCGGCGGCGACGACGGCGCCACGCTGGTCGCCGAGCGCGCCGAGGTACGAGGTGACGGAGTCGTGGGCCATCAGCACCTGGCCCGCGCCGACGAGCTCACGCAGCGCGGTCGGATCGGTCTCCTCCGCGGTGAGCCCGGTGGTGCCGATGCTGACGAGGTCGAAGGTGCCGAGCCCGCGGATCAGGGCGGCGAGCTGCGGGATCAGCGGTTCCGAGGTGAGGATGCCGGGGAACTCGCGTTCGTCGTCGCCTGCGCGGGTGCGGATGCCGGTCTGACCGGCGTCGACGGCGAGGTGCCCGCTCAAGCGGTGACTTCCTGGATGCCCCACGGCGACCCGTAGCCGTCTTTCAGCAGGTCGAGGAACGGCACCGCGTCGAACGCCTCCGGGCCGAGCACGCCGGCGCCCGTCCAGGTGCCGGTGGCGAGCAGTTCGAGTGCCACGACCGGGTTGATGGCGGTCTGCCAGACGACGCACTGGTGGCCGTACTCGGTCATCGACCACTGGTTGTCGACCACGTGGTACAGGTATGTCGAGCGCGGCGTCCCGTCTTTCCCGGTGCCGGTGACCCAGAGACCGGCGCAGGTCTTGCCGTGCATCTTGTCGCCCAGGAACGCGGGGTTCGGCAGGCAGGCGGCCACGACATCCCGCGGGCTCACCTCGACGCCGCCGACCTTCACCTTCTCGGTCTTGTCGAGGCCGAGCTTGTGCAGCGTCTTCAGCACGCCGATGAACTCGTCGCCGAGACCGTACTTGAAGGTGACACGTTTCGCGTCCACCCAGCGCGGCATCATGAGCACCTCTTCGTGCTCGACGTTGACGCATTCGACCGGCCCGATGCCTTCGGGGAAGTCGAAGACCTCCGGTTCGCTGAACGGCGCCGTGGTGTACCAGCCCCGATCTTTCTCCCAGATGACGGGCGGGTTGAGGCACTCCTCGATGGTGGTCCAGATACTGAACGAGGGGGCGAAGTCGTAGCCGTCGACGGTGAGGTTGGCGCCGTCGCGGGTGCCGAGCTCGTCGATCTCGCTGAACAGGTGGTCGGCCGCGTAGCGCGCGAACACGTTGCTGAGGCCCGGTTCCACGCCGATGCCGACGAGCGCGAGGCGGCCGGCCTTCTCGAGCTGTTCCGATTTGGCGAACTGGTAGTCGCCCAGTTTCTCGCCGGTCAGCTCGTACGGCTTGTCGGGGTGCGGGTGCGACAGGCTCATCGCCATGTCGAGGTAGTCGGCCCCTGCCGCGATCGCCCCGTCGAAGATCGGGATGACGAACCGCGGGTCGACAGCGTTCATCACGTGGGTTGCGCCGGTGCTCTTCACCAGCGCCGAGACGGAGTCCGCGGAGGAGGCGTCGACCTGCGCGGCGGTGAACCGCGGGTCGTTCACGGCTTTCACGGCGCGCTCCGCGCTCTCGATCGCGTAGTCGGCGACGACCACCGATTCGAAGAAGTCGCGCCGGACGGCGATCGAGCAGAAGGCGGACCCCACGCCCCCCGCTCCGATGAGGAGGATCTTCATGCGGGGAGCCTAGCGGGAGTCCGGCAGGTTCCAGACGCGGGCGTATTGGTCGCGCACCGTGGGCCAGATCAGGCGCTTGCCCGCGGCCACGGAGTCGATCACATCGGCCTCAGGACCATAGACGACGAACTCATGCGGGATCACCCTGCCCGCCGCGTCCTTGCGGTTCAAGGGGTCCGGAAAGCGCAGCCCGACGATCCCCCCCACCCGGCGAAACTCGGTCGGGTCATCCCCGAAGCGGCCGAATATCTCGTCGTAGGCAGGAAGGGGATCATCAAAACCCCCGTGGCTGAGGAACCGGAATCCCCAGTTCTGCCCCCGGGTCGCCCAGATGAACCTCACCTCGGTGCCCGCAGGAGGACGTCATCTCGTTCGCCGTTCTCCAGGTCGATCCGAAAGCCTGCGAGCATAGCCTTGAGGAGGTCGCCGTTCTCGCGCGCAGCGTCGTGGATCTTGCGCAATTTGTCGCCGCCGGCGTGCACCAGATCTTCGATGTCATCGGCGAATTGGGCGAGGAGACCAACAATCGCGATCATCGTCTTGCTCTTCGGACGCAGTCGTGCGAGCAACGCTGCGATGCCGCCCAACGCTTTGGCGAACGCGCCCAATCCCCGGATTAACCGTTCGGCGACTTTCGCGGTCGTCTGCTTGGCGCGCGCCCACGCAAGATGGCGCTCCAGGTGCAGGGTCGCCGCGATCGGAAGAATGAGATCCACGCCGACACGTTCGCTGACGTTGATGTTGCCCGGATCGAAATGAGCTGCGGACAAGAGCACGAAGTCCTCTCCGACCGACAACGCCTCAGGAGCCTCGATCAGACTCGCGATCACCCGACGCAGTTCATCCATCTCGTCGCCGACCTTCTCGATGAGCAGGTCACGAAACTCGAAGACATCGAGCTCGGGCATGAGGTCGGATTTCGACAGCGCGACGACCCAGACTCGCGGAAACACCACCAGTCTCTTACCGTCGACCAGCAACTCGTGCCTGAGCGACTCGAGTCCGCCACGAAAATTGCCGAGCAGGGATTTCAGATAGCGCTCCTCTTCGCCGGCGTGATCGAGCAGCTTCTGACCATCTACCAGCAACAGGGCGACGTTCGATTCAAGCAACGCCCGGAAAGTATCGACGCGCCGCTTGGCTTCCTCCGGTCCGTCGATGCTCGCCTCGAACCACTCGCCCGGATAGTCGTGCCACACCAGCCGCAGATCCTGGGCGTTGGTCCGCTTCTTCTTCCCGCCCGTGGTCCTCGGCTTCACAGAGAACGCGTAGGGTACCGAGGCGAAACGCGTCTGGGCCGGTGCCTGGGACGAGTTCTTCATCCCGAGGAAGTTCCGCCGCAACCGGGCGCCCTGACCGATGTCTTCGGCGACGACATGGAACAAGCTGTTCTTCATGAACTCCGGTTCCTGGGTCGCGCCATAGAAGGACGACAGCAGGACGGTCTTCCCGCTCCCGCTCTCGCCGAACACCGCGATGTGCTGCTCAAGTGCACGCTTCTGCGCCATGCGTCCGTTTCTCAGTAGTCGGAACAGGTGTGGCTCCACATGGGGCCGAACGCGCTTCGTCCATCACCGTAGGAATAGACGACGCTGAGGTTTCCCGTGATTCCCGCGCGTCGCATCGCAGGGAAGATCGTGTGCGCGCAGAGGTCGTCGATCCCCGATCGCTGCGCATCGAGATCCGCCATCGTCGCGGACCAGTCCATCGCGTTCGCATAGGTGTAGTCGAACCAGACGACCGCATACGTCCCAGGTGGGATGCCGCGGTCCCCGTTCGACTCCTCGAACGTACCCTTGACCTCCACCTCCGAGTAGAGGCCCGGGTACAGCTGCATGATCTGCGGGAGGGTGGCTCGCTCGGCCGTGACGTACTGCTCAAGCGCCTCAACGTTCTGCTGATGGAGATCCACTGCGGATTCGGTCTCAGCTGCGAGGGGAGCGGGAGCCGAGCAGGCGGTCACCGCGAGAACGACCGCGCACGCCGCCGCGACCATGACCGGCCTGTACAGCAAGCGCATGAGACGACCTTCTTGGCTTCGGGTTGAGAAATTCTAGCGGGTGGGAAGGCGCGTGCCAGGGCGGGCTCTGTGCTCATGGTGAGAAGCGGGAGTACATTGTCGGCCATCCCGACGCGGAAGCGAGGTGCCGCCCATGCGCGACCCCCTCTCGATCTACACCGTCCTCCCCGCTGCCGATCTCGATCGTGCGCGCGCGTTCTACCGCGACAAGCTCGGTCTGGAGCCGACCCTCGAGAAGCCCGGCATGCTCGCCTACTCGGGGCCGTCCGGGTACATCTTCCAGCTCTACGAGACCTCGAACGCCGGCACGGCGAAGAACACCCAGATGGGCTGGTCGACCTCAGAGCTGGATGCCGACATGGCCGAGCTGCGCGAGCGCGGCGTCGTGTTCGAGGAGTACGACTTCCCCGGCCTGAAGACCGTAGACGGGGTCGCCGAGGTCGGCACGGAGCGGGCGGCCTGGTTCAAGGACAGCGAGGGCAACACCATCGTGCTCTCGCAGACGATCAGCTGATGTCCGCGGCGAACGAGGCGCAGGTCAAGCGCCTCATCGACTGCATCAACGCCCGGGACATCGCGGTGATGGACGACCTGTTCCATGACGACGCGACCATGGACTGGCCCCAGTCGCGCGAGCGGGTGCGGGGCGCGGAGAACCGCCGTGCGATCTACGGCGCGTTCCCGCAGTTGCCGACGATCACGCCCCGGCGCATGATCTCGGGCGGTGAACTCGTGGTGGCCGAGGCCACCCTCGACTACGGCGGCCCGACCTACGAGACGATCTTCGTCTTCGAGTTCCGCGACGGAAAGATCGGCAAGGAGACCGCGTACTGGAGTGACGCGTTCGACCCGCCCGAGTGGCGGGCGCAATGGGTGGAGGAGATGGACTGACTCACTTCGGTGAGCTGACCGCCGGCTCGTCCGATCCCTGGTCGAGGCGGAACGGCGGGTAGTCGTCCCGCAGCAGCGCGACGTAGGCCATGGTGCGGAACGCCCACCGGTCGATGCCCATTACGAGGTCGAACACGCCGGGCGGGTACCGTCCGGTGAACAGCAGCGCGATCGCGGCGATGACGACGAGCACGGTGAGCACCGCGACGCCCCGCCCGTCCGAACTGCCCCACCCCGTCAGCACCGCAACCAGGATCAGGTGCGGGATCGCGAGCAGCCACGACTTGACCAGAACCAGTCCCCGGGAGAGCCGCTCGGGGTAGGCGACCGCGAGGTCGGCCGGGTACGGCCGGGAATCGAGCGAGAACGGCGGGTACGCATCGGTCCCGAGGGCCGAGTAGCCGTAGAACCCGACTCGCCAGCTCCAGCGCACGACGCCGACCGTGAAGGTGAACAGCGACAGCGGATACCGTCTGGTGAACAGGATGGCGAACCAGGCGACAATGGACACCGGCCAGAATGCGGTCCACAGCAGCCCGAGCACGATGGCGTGCGGAATCAGCAGCAGCCATTTCACGAGCCAGAGCGCGCGTGAGGGGGAATCGAGGTGTCCGGTGATCCCGGCGGGGTAGCCCCCGGATGCCGGGGTCGCCGCGAGCTCGGACCGTCTGCCCCAGCCGTGGGCGCCCCACACGATGAGCAGGAACGCCGCGAGCACCAGCGCGATCCCGACGCCGGTGACGACCGCCGCAGCGCTCTCGAGCCACCGCGGGTCGAAGCCTGCGGGGTAGTCGATCCGGCCGCCCCAGCGATCCACGTTGAGGATGGCGATCCCGCCGCTCGCCATTCCGCCGCCGATCATCAGCAGCACCGCTCCGATGAACACCATCGCGAGCCAGCCACCACGACGGGGAGCCGTCTGCTCCGTCGTCAGTGTTTTCTCCGACATGACGCCCTCCTACCTCGAACCCGCTCGAGAACACGAGCAGGTTCCCGGACGAGGCGCGGCGGGGACAGTGCCGAAGGTCCCGGGTGCCTGGTGCAGCGGAACGACAGAAGCCGCCCTCGGTGATTCCGGGGACGGCTTCTGCGGTGGTTGCGGGGACAGGATTTGAACCTGCGACCTCTGGGGGTGCGCTGGTCCCCTGCCGGGCATCGGAAGAACTCGGAGGATCGTGGAACTCGTTGGATTGTTGCGGAAGGACCGCTCTGTCGATTACGGAGTGTAGTGGAGCAACATGGGGAACGCGCCGACTGTAAGTGGCAGCAAAACGACTGGACCGATCTCAATCTGCGAAGGCCACCGGGCGCGCCGCGCGGACTGCGTCGCGCCGCTCGCGGAGCCGTGTCCGAGCCAGCAGGACGAGGCTGAGCGGCCCGAACACCAGGAACTTCAGCGCGTTCCAGATGAACAGCAGCACGAGCAGGTAGAGCCAGCCCGGCCCGCCGTCGGCGATCCAGAGGGTGAGCAGCCATGCGCCGAACAGGTACGGCGCGGCGATCAGCATGGCTGGCACTCCCCACTTCAATCCGCGCCGCGAGCGCAGTGCGTCGAGCAGGATGTTCGTCGGCATGTACGTCCGCAGGAACAGCCGAACATGGATGCTGAGATTCCAGAGCAGTCGGAACATGGAGTCCGCCCCCGAGTAGTGCGTAGCTCCGCCGAGGAGGTAGATCATGTGGTGAGCGTCCCACTGGGACCGTCGCAAGCGACCTAGAAATCGTGGCTACTACCTCGCCACCAAGGGTACGCCCGCCCCCGGACATGCGGAAGAGCCGGGCAAGAGAGCGAACGACTCGTACCGACTCCGGGCAGCGCCCGCGCGATGCGCAGTGGCCGATCAACACCAGGCGGCGGAGAGGGAGTGGCCCGACGCTCGGAACGACCTCTACTCAAGTAATGTCCGAAGATCCGCCAACATGACATCGCGGTCTGGATTCAGCTTGGCGATGGCGACGACGACGGCGGCGTACCGCGCCGGGTCGATCGCGTAGGTCCGCTTGAGACGGCCGGGCTCGTCCCGACCGGGATCAACGGTCAGGATTCCGACTCCTTCAAGCGCGGACAACGCCTTCTCTAGTTGAGCCGCGTACTTGAGCCCAAGTCGACGTGCCAGTTCGGCGCGAGTCGCTGGTCCCTCCTCCGCCACAGACCGCAACAGCGCCACCCGAAGTCGGCTGCCTAGTGCGTCCGCAGCGTCGCCGAGTTCCTTCGGAAGCTCTGGCGGATTGCGGGAGGGCACACCGCCATTGTGGACGAGTGGAACCGGGGCTACAGTTTTGACAACTGGAATAGTTCAAATGAGGAGGCGTCGTGACGATGGACATCACCCTGCGGGGCCGGATCATCGATGGGCCGCATGAGGCAGACGTCGAGGGCGATGCGAACCCACGCCCCTACAGCTACTTCCGCTACGGCGATCGGGGGGTGCTCCTGTACCACCGCCAAGCAGTCGAGGTGCCCGTCCTGGATTGTTTGGACGTCGTGCTGTACGGGGACGAGGCAAAGGGCCAGCTCGAAGGGCTGAAGCCGGGTGACCGCGTTCGCGTGTGGGGCGACCTCGAAGTCAAGAGATTCAGCGAGGACGAGGCACTTCCCCCACTGGTGGCCGTCATCGCCCGAAAGGTAGAGCGGGATCTCGGCGCCGAGTAGCCCGAGTTTCCGCCATCGGGCACTGGTCCCGCTCCGCCCGGCGTTCGGTCCTCGTGAGCCCCTAGCGATCGAGGACCGAACGCCGTCATCACCTCTCAGCTCTCGCTAGAATGCTCGTGCCCTCGCCTCGCTCGACACGCAACTTCGACCGGCTCTTCCTGCCCCTGGACAAGTATCTGAAGGCACAAGAGGAGTGGAGCCTGCTCGCTCTGCTACCCGGCGCGACGGCACCGCGGGAAGTCCAGGAGTGGCACCGGCGGGACGATCACAGGATCGAGGTCGTCGCGTCCAGCCCCGGCCACTTCAGCGGCTTCGGCACTTCCTTGTCATCCGCCCGCCGCGCCCGGCACGTACTTTCTCGCGCCTTCCCCGATTGGTCACTGACCGTTGTCCGTGTTTTTGCCGAAGAGCAAGCGATACCGGCGACTGGTGACGCTCTTCGGGGTCCGTGTCTCTGGATGAGTCGATCCTGGTAGCAATGCCGCTACAGGCGCGGCGTGGTAATCCGAGAGACGCGCGCCCGCGACTCCGGCTCTGCCGGGCGAGCGGCAAGGTGCTGCGCACGAAGGACAGCGCCGCGTGCCCGTGCCGCGTCGTCCCGTTGCCGCACGTCGTCGCTGAGAGTGCCAAGTGCGTTGGTCTCGCTGATCCCGTACTTGTCGCGGAAGGCCGCGACGGTGCGGGCTTCGCGTCGCCATAGTGCCGCGATCTGAGGATCGGTCGGCGCGGTACCGAGTTCCGCGACCCATGCTTCCGAGGATGCGATTGCCTCGGCCGCGAGCGCGTCGGCTCGCTGCTCGACGAGCGCGCCTCGCTCACGAAGCGCGGCGTGCATGCCGTCGTCCATCGGGCCAGTCGCGGGAATGATCAGGCCGGCGATGGGCGTGGCGGGCTGGCGCACGCGCCCGGCACCGTTCGCACGATCCAATGCTCGGAGCACCCGCTCATGAAGCACCGCGGCAACGTCGCCAGCGTCATCGACCGGGCGAGAGGCGACGAGTGCGATCAGCAGGCGCTCGGCGTCGTAGCCGTCTGCCTCGGCGCGGCGCAGTCCTGCGCCGAGCGCCCCGAACGCCGTCGAGTCGATCGCGGCGGATGCGTCTGCTTCGGTGAGCCGTGTCCGTCGCAGTAGTGCCTCCCACCGCGGCTGCTGCGCGGCGGCCGCGATGGTCTCGTACTCCGCGGCGAGTTGGGCGACCGAGCCCCAGGTTTCCTGCTCGACAGCGATCGTCTGGTGCGCGGAGAGTTCCGCACCGATGTGCTGGAGCACCCCGGCCAACACCTTGCGAGCCGCGGCAGCGAGCGTGTCCTGGGTGGGGGGATGAATGTGGTCGTCGTCGGGGCGGTTGATCGAGACGTAGGCGACGTTCCCGATCTTGCCGCGCGTCATGGCGACGTAGAAGTTCTCGCGGGTTGCGCCGGGCTCTACGAGCGCGTGCCCGGTATCGACGGTGACCCCTTGCGCCCGGTACGCGGTTACGGCGTAGCCGAGTTCGACATGCTCGGCGACGTACTCCGCCGGAAGGCGGAGAGTCGCGCCCCAGCGTCGCCCGGTCGGCCGCACCCTCAGCGACCCGTCGCCGCCGATCGCGGCGACCGTCCACCGGCTGCCGTTGCGCACCCAACCACGCCCCGCGCGCAGCTCGCGGTCGTTGCGCCGGGTGATGACGGTATCCCCGACCGACGCGTCCGTGCCGTCGTGCAGCCGCACCTCAGTCCGCGCGTCGATTACCCCGGCGAGGATGAGGTCGGCGCGAGCGCGCTGATTCAGCGTGGTGACCATCGCACTCGACTCTGCGATAAGGATGCTCGCCAGCCCCGAGTCGCGGTCGCGCTGCCAGGCGGCGTAGGCAGCGTCGGCCATGCGCTCGGCTTCGCCTGCGTGGATGCGGTCGTGGGCCTGGTAGGCGTCGATGGCCTCTATGCGTCCGTCGCGCAGGTCGAGCGTGGCGTCCTTCTCCCAGCGTGCGGCGATGCGGCGCACGTCGGTCAGCTCGGGAACGTCGGTGCGATCGGCGACGAGCATCCCGAACGCTCCCCCGGCGTCAACGGACTGGAGCTGTGCCGGGTCGCCGACGAGCAGCACCTTGGCTCCGGCGTCGGCCGCGATCCGGACCAGGCGGTCGAGCGCCAATGTCCCGGCGAGGGATGCCTCGTCCACGATCACGAGCTGGCCGGCGACGAACCCGGTGCCGTGGTCGCGGTAGGTCTGCCACCACTTCGCGGTGTTCTCGGTCGGAATGCCCAAGTCCTCGGCCAGGACTTCGGCAGCAACTGCGGATGGAGCGAGACCGACGACCGAGCCCTGCCCGTGTTCGGCCTCCCAAGCGCGCCGCAATGCGCGCAGTGCCGTGGTCTTTCCCGTGCCAGCGGGGCCGACGAGCAGGTCGAGCACTCGGCCCGAGGATGCAACGGCTCTGAGTGCAGCACGCTGGTCGTCACCGAGAGTGCGACCCCGATGGGGTTGCAGTGCGTGCGCGAGGGTTGCATCGGCCAGGCTTGGTGCAACCTGCTCGCGGGAGTGTGCAAGCAGTCGGTCCTCGGCGGCAAGTACTGCGGCCTCGCTGTAGCGGGCAGAGTTGCGGGGCCGGAACACGCTCGTCGCATCCGCGCGCTGGAACGCAACGGGGCTGGATGCGAGCTCTGGCGGCGTGAGCCGAATGGATGCGTGTTCCGCCGCGTCGGCGATCATCCCTGTGACCGCCTCGCGGTCTTCCGTAGCGGCGAACCGCCAGCCCATCGTCTGCCGTGCGGCCTCGGCATAGAGGTTCCAGCGACCCCACGTCGCGCGCTTCTCAGCGACCGCTGCGACCACCATCGCACCGAGTCGCGCGACCTGTTCGAGCGGCACGTCTTCGGCGAGCAGCAGTTTGGTTGGCTGCATTGCAACGGCTTCTCGCGCCCACGAGGTCGCGTTGTCGCCGAGCACACGAGTCGCGCGGGTTCGCCACTCCTGGGTGAGGTCGGCGAGAGTCCGGACTTCCTTGTCAGGTCGAGTGGCCAACGTCGCCTGCTGCCGCAGCCGGATGATCGTTTCCCGTGACGGTGAGTGCCCGTGCGTCGCCTCGTACTTGGCGATCAGTCGAGCCTTCTCAATGTCGATGTGGCGCGAGCGCGAGGAGAACTCCGCGACCAGCCCTTCCGGCACCGTGGCGACGGCCCACACCGGGTTGCGGTCGACTCCTCGGTCCCGCCTTTCCCAGCCGACGCCGAGCGCGCGGGTGAGGTGGTCGGCAAACACAGCGGTGTGCAGTTCGCTCAGCGCGACGGTCGCGGCGTGCAGAGGCCGGCCATCGAGCGAGCGCCACTTGCCGTCGAACACAGTGCGCACCTTGTTGCTCACCACGACGTGCGTGTGCAACTGCGGATCGGCCGCCCGCGAATCGAAGTGATCGAACGCGCTGGCAATGAGTCCAGTCACCTCGACCTGCGCAACCGCACCATCGCGGGAGGTTGCGCCCGAACGTGTGGACGCAAGCTCGCGCTCCATGAACGCAACCACCTCTGCAACCGCAGCGTGGTGCGCCTCAGCGATCCGCGCCTGGGTCGACGCATCCGCGACGCCCCACAGTACCGACGCGGACTTCGGCAGCGAGAAGGTGAAGTCGTACCCGGCAACTGCGCGGCGCGACGTGCGTGCCGACTCCTCTGCCTCGATCAACGCGACTGCCGCGGCCCGCTCGGCCACGCCGAGCGCCGAGTCGAGCCGAGCAAGCCGCGCCCCAATCCGATCCTCGACATTCGGGAACACCGGATACGCCTTGCCCAGCGGATCACCCGTCACGGGATCGAGGCCACCTCCAAGCAGTAGCTGGAGCTGCGCCTCGGAGACCTGATCGCCGTCCCGGATCTCGCCATGCCCGAGCGCCGCGAGTCCGCTCCCCATCCAACGACCCGGCGGCGTGCCTTGCTCGGCGTAGTACCGGGTCAGCGGCGTCGAGAGCGCCCGTTCGCCGTCGGAAGATGCCACAGTGCGCAGCAGGTACTTGTAGCCGCCCCCAGCGCCCATGACCCGCATCGAAACCGACACCCCGACACCGCCTCTCTCGTCAGAGAGGTGAGCCACTGAGCCCGCCGTCAGGCGGGCTCAGCCTCGATGTGCAAGACGTGTACTGGTCTCGGGAGGTCAATCGTCGTCCGCGCACGGCGAAAACCAGTGCTGGGGCGCTGCGGCTCTCGGCACCTCCAGATCAATGCGACCCAGTGCCTGCCCTCGAAATCGCTGAGACTCCGATCGCCAGTTCACATTGGTGCCGGACATCCCGGGACGGATCATCTGTGGCGAGTCGGCAAAGCAACTCCAAGGCACCGCACGACAGCAACTGGCCGCGCGCAACTACCGCTGCGAACACACGTCCGCACTGTCGTCGCCGGATGCGACCCGAAGGAGGGAGTCTGCCGCTTCTTCGGCACCGATGACCCCCAATTGACTTGGGGTCGTCCGTCTGTTGTCAGGAAAGGGTGGTGAATTCGAGTCGGCGTTCGACATGGTGGGGTTGGCCGTCGGCCTCGGCGTACGGACCGGCGAAGAACAGGCTGCGTCCGGCGCGCTGCGGCGGTGCTAGGAGAAGATCTCGTCCAACTGACCACGCAACATGGTTGATCTCCAGTCCGCCGAAGAGGCCATGGGTTCCGTATTTGGTTGCACAGGACGCGTCTGCGGGCAGCCAGCCGATTCCGGCAACGTAGAACTCCGCCCAACAGTGGTAGCCGCACACCTCGCAGTCTTCGGTCTCGGAGTCCAGTGGCTCCAAGGCCTGACCCATGATGAAGCGAGCGGGAATTCCAGCCGAGCGACACAATGAGACGAAGAGCGCGTGGATGTCGTTGCAATTGCCCACCGAGCATGTCAGGGCGTGATCGGTGCTGCCCAGGAACGACTGTTGGTCGGCATCGTATGACATGGTGCCGGTGACGTGATCGTAGAAGCGACGGGCGATTTCGACCGTACCCGTCAAGTCGACCGCGAGTTCGGCCGCAAGGGCGCGCGTGCGCTGGTCGACATCGACATGCCGCTCCGCCGTCAGCGAGCGCATGAATAGCATCGGCGAGGCAAGCGGACGCGCCGCCGATGCGTCTACCATTAGCCCCCCGGACTGCTGCCGCTCGACCGTATAGCGAATCTCCAACGTGGTTTCGGTCCGCGGATTCACTCGGCGGTTGTGAAGCATGATGTTGCCGAACTCGAACTCGCGGGTGAGTTCGTAAGGCTGCTCCCCGCGCACCTCGATGTTTACGACCCGCTGATGCGGGGTGTCGGGAATCACAGGGCACCAGATCTCAAGCACCTGCGTTCGATCGCCCGGCGGGACGACCGTGAAGCGGTCCGCGATCTCGTACCGGCCGACCTGGACAACGGTCGGCATACCGGGCCGGTCTTTGACGCTGGTCACTAGCTTCTCCTTTCCTGGGAACGCTGCCGGGAAGCCGCGTTCTAGCATGGTGGTCAGGCCGCGTGACTGGACTGTCGAACGATCGGAAGCCCGGCGGCGAGCCATTCCGAGAACCCTCCGTCCAATCGCCGCGCCGACAGGCCGTGCGGGCGCAGGATCTCGACCGCCTCGTAGGAGTAGACGCAGTACGGGCCACGGCAGCAGGCCACGATTTCAGTGTCTGCGGGCAGTTCGATGAGCCGTTCGGCAAGTTCCTCGAGCGGGATGCTGACCGCGCCAGGCAGGTGTCCCGCGGCGTACTCCTCGGCGGATCGCACATCAAGCACGACTACGGATTCGTCGCGCACCCGCGCCTGCAGTTGCTCACGGGGCACCGGCTCCAGCACATCGCGGTCGCGGTAGTGGTCACGGACGAGCCGGTCGACTTCAACGAGATGGCCCTCGGCAACCAAGCGCAACGCGCGAACCAGACTCCACACTTCTGGGCCGTTGAGGGCGTAGATCACGCGCCTGCCCGCCCGGCGCCTATTGACCAGGCCCGCTCGGCGCAGCAGCAGTAGATGCTGTGAAGCGTTGGCCACAGATAGTCCCGCGGCTCGAGCCAATGCGTCTACACCACGGTCACCCTGGACTAGCACGTCCAGCAGCTCAAGACGATGACCGCTGCCCAGTGCTTGTCCGACCAGCGCGAACTGTTCGAAGATGAGCCGCTTCTCCTGCGCCACGCCGATCCCTCCGTCGACTCAAGCAACACGCACACAATCAATTGATAAATTGAAGATAGACGACGATAGAAGGGGAAGCAAGTCGGTTCCCAGGCGTGAGGGGGGACCTGCGGGGTGGCGCGTCGCGGTTCGATGGGTCAAGGAAGGTGGCCCGGAGACGGCGACGACCAGAGACGTCGATCGCCTGACCTCTCGGCGACGCTCGTCGGCTCCCCGTTCGGAATGGCTAGGGGTCCCCGGCCGTTAGACACCGGGTGAGCATCAAACCCGGCACCCTGCCGCCGACCCTTTCTCTGCCGCTGAGCGGCGGAGGATCAACCGATGAGCTCCTTCTGGGTACCGGCGAAGGCGGGCGGTTCACCCTCGTCGTCTTCTATCGTGGTTTGCACTGCCCTGAGTGTCGACGTCAGCTCATCGAGCTGAACCAACGGTTGGAGGGCCTTCGCGATGTCGGTGTTGGCCGCGTTGTCGCCGTCAGTATGGAATCCGCTGACCGCAGCGGCCAAGTTGTCCAGCGGTGGCGACTGACCGACCTTCCGGTGGCATACGGCCTTACCGAAGCGGAGGCCCGCCGCTGGGGCCTCTTCATCTCCACCGCTATCAAAGAGGGAGAACCGGTCCGGTTCAGCGAGCCCGGCATCTTCATCCTCGACGCGGACGGAACGGTCTTTTGGAGCAACGTCGCAAGCATGCCATTTGGTCGCCCTCACCTGGACGACATCATTGCCGGCATCGTCTACGCCAACGAGCACAATTACCCAGCCCGTGGATCGGCCTGATGATTCGGCGATCACCTGGATCACGGCGACTTGAGCGCGGCGACCGTCTCGAGCCAATGGAGCTGACGGGAACGATCGGGCCGTCCGTGGCGATCCCGCCAGCCGACGGCTATATCCATCTGCAGCTGCGCCGGTTCGCCGGATGCATGGTCTGCAACGTGCACCTGCGACAGGTCGTGCGGCGACTCCCGGAGATTCGCGCCGCCAATGTGACAGAAGTGATCGTGTTCCACTCGACTGCATGGGAAGTTCGGCGTCACGAAGGCGAACTCCCGCTCACGGTGGTCGCTGATCCGGAGCGCATCCTCTACCGCAAGTTCGGGGTCGAGCGGTCGATGCTGGCATTGCTGTCGGCGTGGCGTACGTTGCCGCGGGCAATGGTTGGCGCTGTCAGAACTGCGGTGCACACCCGTCGGCTTCCGCCGCTCGCTCCGAAGGGCGGTGAGCTTGGCCGACCGGCGGACATCTTAATTGACCGCCGCGGCACCGTGGTCGCCGTCAAATATGGAGCCCACGCTGCCGATCAATGGTCGGTGGACGATCTTCTTCGTCTCGTCTCGTCAGATTTCGCCGCAACTTGATGGGAGGTGCGTAATCGGATCACTGCCACGATCGCTCCGCCAACAGCCCCGATGGCGATGGCGCCGATGAGCTCGACCAGAGGCGATACAGCGTCCGCAATTGTAGGTCCCTGGGACCATCCGGCGTTGTGAATCGTGACCGCTGTAGCGCTAGAGACCGCGACGCCGATCCCGACCGCAGTCAGCGCCGGTACGGTAGCAAGCCTTGCGCCGCTCAGGGCACGAGCAACGGTCGGTGCGGCCACGACGGCGACCAGTGGCGACAAATGGTAGTTGGTCGTCGGAGTAGCGGCGGCGAGGGCAATCCAGAGCAGGGCGACTGCGATCGAGCCCGCCGCCGACCCCAGTGCGAGTTGGAGAGCTGACCTACTCATCAACAGGGCCAACAGAAATCCGGGTCGAGATACTCGCGTTGGCGTGCAGCGTCCGGTGCACAGGACATTTGTCGGCAATCGCGAGCAATGACTCGCGCTGATCGGCGGACAGAGCCCCGAAAACGACAATGCTGCGCTCGATCCTCTCCACTACCGTCGTGATGGTGTCGCAGTTGGCGCAGTCGTCGGCGTGGACCCGGCTGTGACTCAACGTCACCTCCACCCGTTCCAACGGCCACATCTTGCGCCGGGCGTACATCCGCAAGGTCATCGAGGTACACGCCCCCAGGCTGGCAAGCAGCAGATCGTAGGGTGACATGCCCGTCCCGGCCCCGATCGGCTCCGGTTCATCCGCAACCAACGTGTGTTCCGCGCTGACGATCGTCTGACCGAATGGACCGATCCCGTTCTCGGTCACCCGCACAGTCCCCACCGGAAGCTCCGCCGACGCGCCGTCGGCACGTGCTGCAACGCGGAGCGGTGGGACGTATCGGGGCACCCACGCAGCGATGACGTCAGCGGCGAACTGCGCATCGTCGGCAGAGGTGAGGAGATGGTCGGCTCCGTCCAAAGCGACGAAGGACTTGGGATGATGCGCGGCGTCGAATATCTGCCGGGCGTTGTCGATTGAGACGATCTGATCGGACGGGGAATGAAGCACCAACAGGGCGGCCGCCAAGCGCCCAGCTCGCTCCCGGAGTGCGTGCCCGGTCAGGTCGTCCAGGAAGCCCCGTCCGACTCGGAAAGGTCGACCTCCGAGAGTGATCTCGACACTTCCGGAGTCGTTTCGCGCGGCGAGTTGGTCGCCGATGAGATCCAGGATGTGACGCGGATCGGCAGGCGCTGCGATGGTCACGACGGCTTGAATCCCGGGAATCCGAGATGTAGCCGCGAGAACCGCGGCGCCTCCCAGGGAGTGGCCGATGAGAAGGCTCGGAGCTCGCCGTGTATTGGCAAGGTGGGTAGCGGCCGAAACCAGGTCCTCCACATTGGATGTGAAGTTGCTGTTCCCGAAGTCCCCACCCGATTGGCCCAGCCCCGTGAAGTCGAACCGCAGCGTCGCAATCCCCGTTGCAGTGAGGGCCCGTGAAATACGGGTCGCCGCCACCGCATCTTTGCCACACGTGAAGCAATGAGCGAACAGTGCGTAGGCGCGCGGCTCCCCCTCGGGTAGCTCGAGGCGGCCAGCCAGCGGCGCGCCCCTCGATCCGGGGAATTCGACACGCTCGGGTGGTCGACCTGCCTGCATCGTCTACGCCATTCGTTTCGACAGAATGGTCAGCCCATCGAGATCGACGAGAATGATGCGTCCGCGTGCCTGGCGGATGAGACCGCGAGAGGCGAGGTCCGCCATCGTCTTGCTGGTGGACTCGCGGGTCGCGCCGAGCAGGCCCGCGAGCTGATCGTGGGTGAGCCGAATGGTCACATGCCCCAACCGGGATGCTCGCTGTGATCCAGACAAACGCACCAGCGTGCTCGCGGCCCGAGCGATAAGCGGCCGCAACGCAAGGTCGGTGAGACGCTCCTCTAACCGGGCGACCTGATCTCCGAGGTACCGGGAGACACGGATCGCGATCCGTGGATCGGAGAGCATATGCCTTTCCACGTCCTGCACGCTGAGTTGGCAAATCTGGGTGTCCTCGATCGCCTCCGCGTAGTTGTCGTACATGCGTTGACCGACCAGCAGCATCTCGCCGAATACGGCCCCAGGCTCGAGGATCGCCATCGTCAGGGCTTTGCCGTCTTCGGTGACGCGGAAGATGCGAACCCGGCCCTTCTTGAGGATGAACAAGGCGGTGATCGGCTGGCTCTGGCTGAAGACGATGTCGCCGTTACTGAATGATCGCGCCGGGGCCATCCGGTCGAAGGCTGCGATCTCATCCGCGGACAGATCCGCAAAGAGTTCGACCTCGCTGAGGCAGCTGAACGGTTCCGAACCGGTTGCCTGCAATGGATTGGCCTCCCGCCCGTCTGGCGACCATGGGCGCCGGTCACCGGAAGGCGCCGACGCCACATCCATGGCGCACTCCTCAATCATCGACGATGTTTGAGAACTCTGACAGCGACCACCCCAAGGATTGCCCCATAGATGAGGTGACCCATGAGTGAGAACAGGGCGGTCGTGTCAATTGTGAACGGCGTCATGCCAAACATCATCGGCATCACGATGAGCGGACCCAGAACCCACCAGACGACCCCGTAGCCCAGACCGACCACGATTCCGCGCGGGTAGCTGGTGAGCAGCAGGTTGCCAAAGATCACCGTCAGGCCCAGCCCGATCATGATCGAGATGCCGATATGAATGGCGAAGCCGACGACGGGTGAGGTCGACCCGACCATCGAGGCGATCATCGGGAGCATGGCCATCACGGCCATGAGGATGCCGAACATGATGCCGCCGGCGACCCCACCGATCAACCCGGCCAGAGCACGGCGACCGAGAGTGGCCCTGTGGCGAGCGCTTTCAACCGTGTGTGTGGATGTCATCGTGAAAGGTCCTTTCCTAGAAGGGAGTGATTGGGCAATGCCTGACGGTATTGCCGCACCTCAGGCGCCTTCTGCGACCTGGGACACACAGCGCGGAACCCGCGACGACGCACAATCGTCGACACGAGGATGGAAGTGCTGCCCGATCGACGCCGTGGCCGGAGAAGCACCGACCACCGATCTGCCGGCTAGGGGATCGTCGCCGCCGCCGCGACGATGTGCCCGCCACGAACGGTCACCTGGCGGTAGTCCCCGCCGCTGGCCTGAAGGACGCTCCACGGGTGTGCGTCGATGTCGGACCGCCCCACCCAGCACGCTAGCTGCGCCAGCGGGCTCAAGATGGTTGCCGCCCCGGTCGGGCGTTGCATGTCGACGATCCCGGCCCGGCCCCCGGAACGCAGGATGTCGCGCATGCGGTCCCACGCGGCGGACCAGTCGTCGATGACACTCAGTGAATAGGTCGCGATGACCGCATCCACCCGGACGACACCGACGTCGATCACGGTGAAGTCCGTCGCGTCCGCATGCACGGTGGTCACGTTCGACCACCCGTGCGTCGTGACTCGCCGGTCGGCGACCTCGAGCATTGCGGCGCTCCGATCGAGCCCAATCACCCGCCCGGTCGCCCCGACCGCGTCAATCAGCAACGGGAAGTTCAGTCCGGTCCCGCACCCGACATCCAACACTGCATCCCCCGACCGAAGGCCCAGGAGGTGTACACCGGCTTCGCGACCCCGCCGATAGATCAGCGTCTCACCGGAGAGAACGTCGTAGAGGCCTGCGCCGCGGTCGTAGACCCAGCTCATCGATACTCGGGGTTGGCATCGAACCCGAACCGCTCGCCCGCATTCCACTCCTGACGCAGGTTGCCGTGCGCCGGGATCCCGCCGGCATCCTTGAGCATTCGGGCCAGGTGCAACAGATTCCAGGTCATGAACGTGGTGTTGCGGTTGGTGAAGTCATTCTCGGGACCACCCGATCCCGGGTCGAGATAGCTCGGGCCGGGCCCGACCTCACCGATCCATCCGGCGTCGGCCGCCGGCGGGATGACGAAACCGATGTGCTGCAGGCTGTACAACAGGGACATGGCGCCGTGCTTGACGCCATCCTCATTGCCGGTGATCAGCACCCCTGCGGTCTTGCCGTAGTAGATGTACTGGCCGCGATCGTTGAACAGGCCGCTCATCGCGTAGAGGCGCTCCACGAGCTGCCGAGCGACAGACGAGTTGTCGCCCAACCAGAGCGGCCCGCCGACCACGAGGATGTCGGCATCGAGGACTTGGGGCCAGATCTGCTCCGGCCAGGCGTCCTCGGCCCAGCCCTGTTCGCGCATGTCCGGGTAGACGCCGCTCGCGACGGGATGGTCGATGAGCCGCAGATAGTCGACCGACGCCCCGAGTTTCCTCATCAGCGCAATGCTGCGGTCCATCAGGCCTTCGGTGTGGCTGAGCTCTGGGCTTCTCTTGAGAGTGCAGTTGATGTAGAGGGCGCTCAAATCCGCGAAGTCCGGCACGTCTTCCGTCATCTTCGAACGATACGGCCGGGTCGGCCGCGATTCTGTGTGTTGGTTCACACAGGGCCGGGGCTGGCTCGGTGGATCGCCCACGCCGCATTGACCAGCCCCACGTGGCTGAACGCTTGGGGAAAGTTGCCCAACTGCTCCCCCGTTACGGGATCGACCTCTTCGGCGAGGAGGCCGACATCGTTGATGTGGCCGATCGCGGCTTCGAAGACCTCGGTGGCCCGCTCCACCCGGCCAGCCTCGGCGAGAGCTTGGGCGAGCCAGAAGGAGCACAGCAGAAAGGCCCCCTCCTCGCCGGTGACGCCATCGACGCCAGATTCTGTCCGGTAGCGATAAACCAGACCGACGGGGTCGGTGAGCCGGTCGAGAATGGCATCGATCGTGGAGAGCATGCGTGGATCAGAGGCGGGCACGAAGCCGACGATCGGCATCATGAGCGACGATGCGTCGAGCTCCGGCGACCCGAACGATTGCGTGTAGGCGCCCGCCTGCTCGTCCCACCCCTGCTCGAGGATGACGCCACGGATGCGGTCGGCCATCGTCGCCCATTCGGGGATCCGGTCGGTCGCTTCCAGTTGGTCGGCCATGGCGACCGCGCGATCGAGGGCGACCCAGCACATCAGTTTGGAGTAGAGGAAGTGCCGGGGTGTACCTCGAACCTCCCAGATGCCATTGTCCGGCTGCTCCCACTGGCGGGTGGCCGCATCGGCGAGCGCGATCAGAAAGACCCGGAGGGCCGGCCGGATCTCCCCCAGCTGGTCACGAAGCCGATACGCCGCGTCGAGAAGCTCGCCGTACACATCCAGCTGTGGCTGATTCCAAGCTCCGTTTCCGACGCGAACGGGACCGGTCGAGCGCCATCCGCGGAGCTGGGGCAGCAAGCGCTCCGACAGATCGTGTTCTCCGCCGATCCCGAACATGATCTGCAAATGCTTCTCGGGCTCGGAGTGAGCTGCAGCCGCCGTCACGAAGTCGAAGAACTCGTGGGCTTCATCCGGACATGCGGCGACCCAGAGCGCCTGCATGGTGAAGCTGGCGTCGCGCACCCAGGAGTAGCGGTAGTCCCAGTTGCGTTCGCCGCCGACCATCTCGGGCAGGGATGTCGTGGCGGCCGCAACGATCGCCCCGGTCGGCTGGTAGCTCAATGCCTGCAGCACCCGGCCTGAAGTGTGAACGAGGTCACGCCACGGTCCGTCGTAGCTCTGGTGGATCGCCGACCATTCTTGCCACCTTTCGACGGTGGCTGCCAGGGCCCGGCTGATGTCATCTTGGGTGTAGGCGCTCGGCAATGGTCGTCCGAGACCGGTCCGCTGCAGGGCGAAGAAGTGCTGCTCACCGGCGTTCAGGGTGATGCAAAGCCGGATCTCCCCGCCCACGAGATGGCCGCGCTGCGGAAGCGACACGGTGAACTGTCCCGAACCGCCGATCGCCGCGACGGCGGAGTCGACCTCCGTGAGCACCGGCACGACCAGACCGTATTCCGGGCGCAGGCGGCAGACCATCTCGATGGTCACCCGTCCCCGCGTGCACCGCACGCCTCTCAGAACGACGTGGGGGGAGTGCTCGCCGAGGCGATGAGGGTCGGCCGAGTCGCCGAGCTCCAGAGCATCCAGCAATTCGACGGTGCCATCGTCAGTGTCGAAGGTGGTTTGGAGCACCATCGTCCCCTCGACATAAGTCCGGGTCGACACGGCGGGGTCGACCGGGCGGATCGACCAATGGCCCGCGTCGTCATCGAGGATCGACGCGAAAACTGATTCGCTGTCGAATCGGGGAAAGCACAACCAAGCGATCGAACCGTCTCGGGTCACCAGCGCAGCGGAGTGCCGATCCGAGAGCAGCGCATGGTCGGCGATCGGAACCTCGCTCACGGCGCACCCGAACCTGTCATGGTCGAAGGCTACGGTGACCGGGATTCGCGGATCTGTGTGATCGGTCACCATACGAGGACACCGAGCGTTGCTACAACTGGGGTGGCGGATATCGGATCGCGCCACGGAGAGGCCGGCATGACTGAGTTGAGAACATGGGATCTGGTCGTCGTCGGTGGAGGCAGTGCGGGTCTCGTGGCCAGCAAAGCGGCGGCCGGTTTCGGTGCCCGCGTGCTCCTCGTCGAGAAGGACCGTCTCGGCGGCGACTGCCTCTGGACCGGATGCGTGCCCTCGAAGACCCTCATCTCCGCCGCACACGAGAGGCCCTCCGAACGCGGCCCGGTCGACTTCGCCGCCACCATGCAGCGCGTTCACGAGGCCATCCACACGATCGAGCCGGTCGATTCCCGCGAAGCCCTCGAGGCGGAAGGCGTCACGGTCGCCGATGGCAGCGCACGGTTCCTGTCCCCGCAATCCCTGTCGGTCGACGGCGCGGAGACGCGTTTCCGGCAGGCGGTCATCGCCACCGGCACCACGCCCGCGACACCGCATCTTGCCGGCGCTGACGGGTTGCAGGTGCTGACCAGCGGGTCCTTCTGGGACCTCCGCGAACTCCCGGGGAAACTGGTGATTCTTGGCGGCGGAGCCATCGGCTGCGAACTCGGACAGGCGATGGCACGCCTCGGTTCACAGGTCACGATCGTCCAGCGCGGGCCGCGGATCCTGCCCAAGGAAGAGGTTGCGGCATCCCGCATCATCCACGACGCGCTCCTCGCCGATGGGGTGACGATCCTCACCGGACGCACCGCAGCTGCCGCCAGTTCCCCCGACCGACTGTCTGGCACCCTCACGCTCGACGACGGTCAAACGCTCGCCTTCGACCGGTTGCTCGCCGCACTCGGCCGCACACCGAGTACCGCCGAGCTCAACCTTCCCGCCGCCGAAGTCGCCACCGACGACGCCGGGTTCGTTCGGGTCGACCCGGCCCTGCGAACCAGCAACCGCAGAATCTGGGCGGCGGGAGACATCAGCGGATTGCCGCAGTTCACCCACACCGCCGGGGTCAACGGCAGCGTTGCGGCAACCAACGCGATTCTGGGGCTGCGGCGCCGAGCAGAGACGCGGGTAATCCCTCGCGTCACCTTCACTTCTCCCGAAGTCGCTGCCGTGGGCATCCAGGCTGCCGTTGCGGATCCGGACCGCCACCGCGTGGTCACTCAGCACCACCAGCACTCGGATCGGGCGATCACCGAGTCGGACACCACGGGGTTCACGCAGATCGTCGTCGATCGGCGCGGCAGGATTCTCGGCGGAACGATCGTGGGTCCCCGTGCCGGCGAAACGGTCGGGGAGCTCACTCTCGCCGTCCACGCGGGATTGTCGACGAGCAGTGTCGCGAGCGCCATGCACCCCTATCCCACCTACAACGATCCGCTCTGGAACGCAGCCATCCAGGATGTCCGGCACCGCCTCGGTCGGGGTCTGGTGGCGGGGGCGATCCGACTTCTGCGGAGACTCCGAGCCCTGGTCGTGGAGTAGGCCGCGCTCAGCGCAGCAGTCGGTAGCCGGCGAACATCCGGTGCGCGGCGCTGACCGCCACCAGCACTGCCCACCCGACCGCGATCTGCCACGCGAACCCGGGGAGGATCAGCCACAGCGAGTGCACCACGATCGTCTCGGTGCCTTCCGCGATCCGGCCCAGGAACGACAGCGAGCGCCCATCGTCGATCTGGCGCCCCGTCCGTTCCGCAATCGACGAGTACGCCAGAAACGTCGCGCCGTTGATGTAGTAGGCCAGCAGTACCGCGAGGAACGGCCACCACGGGGCGCCGAACCCGATGTTGGTGCCGATCGCCACCCCGACCACCGTCGCCCCGTACACGACGAAGTCAGCGGTGATGTCGAGAAACCCGCCCGCCTCACTGGGCCGCGCGGTAGGGTCCCGCGCCTTCCGTCGTCGCGCCAACGCGCCGTCGAGGCCATCGAGCAGCCGCGAGATCAGCCAGGCCGCGAGTGCGAGCCACCAGCACTGTAGGGTCGCCAGCACGGCACTGCCGACACCGACGACCAAGCCCGCGACGGTCAACCGGTCCGGCGTCACCCAGGCGACGTCCACGATCCGGGCCAAACCGGCCAGCGGCCGGCTCAGTGCCCGGCGCAGGGGCGCGTCGATCATTCGGCGGACCCGTCTTGGGCGCTCTGCCTGGTGCGCCGGGCGATGACACTGTAAACCACCCCGGCGAGAGTGAGGAGACCCAACGCGCCAGCTGCAACGTAGAAGGGCCATCCCAGAGTCGTTCCGAATGCCCCCACGGCGACGTAGGCGATCGTTCCCGGCACAATGCCCACCATGGTGCCGATCGCATAGTCGCGCGGCCGCACGGCTGTCAGCCCCGCTGAGTAGTTGATGACGGTGAACGGCAGTACCGGTACCAACCGAACACCGATCAGCGTCACCAGCCCTCGTCGCCGCAGAAGGTCGTCCACTCGGGCGACCCGGGCGCCCGTGAATCGTTCAACCGCCTCGCGGCCCAAAGCCCGACCGATGGCGAAGGCCAACGCTGCCCCGATCAGCGCACCCGTGTAGACCAGTGCGACGCCGAGACCCAGCCCCCAGGTGAGCCCGGCGGCGACGCTGACGACGTTCTTCGGGATCGGGGTCAGAGTCACCAGACCGTAGGCGACGACGAACACGGCAGCGCCCCACCAGCCCGTTCCCGCCGCAGCCGCTTGGATCGTCTCCACGCTCGGCAGCGGCACAAAGATCCCGACGGCGACGGCGGTCAGGAGGAGGACGAGAAGTATCCCTGCCTTCGCAAGCGCGGCCCGACGCGCCAACTGCTTCGTCATTGGTTCCTTTCCAACCGGGGTGCAATCTCGGGAAGAGGTTCCGCTCCACCTCTGCCCGAGCGTGCAGGCTAGTTGAGCAGGCCGTTCTCGGTGAGCCACTGCGTGGCGATGTCGGCAGCCGACAATTGGTCGACCGTCGACTGCACGTTGAGTGCGACAAGTCCGGCGGGGGTCAGCTTGGCGGAGACCGCGTTGATGACCTCGGCGAGCGAGTCGGCGAGTTCGGCGTTCACCAGCGGAACGACGTGAGAGGCGAGGAACAGACCTGCCGGGTCTTCGA
>JBFWWZ010000001.1:0-174731 GCA_050245915.1 Microbacteriaceae bacterium | reverse complement strand
CCGCGATGTGGTGGCAAAACCACCTCACCAAAGGGCACACCTTCACCGCCGGGCAGTTGGTCATCGTTGACGAAGCCTCCCTGGCCGGCACTCTCTCCCTGGACCGGATCACTGGCCTCGCTCAACAGGCGGGTGCGAAGGTGCTGCTCGTTGGTGACTATGCCCAGCTTCAGTCGGTGGATGCCGGGGGTGCGTTCTCGATGCTCGCCCACGACCGCACTGACACTGTCGAACTCATTGATGTCCACCGCTTCCACCAGTCGTGGGAGAAGCTCGCCTCCCTCGACCTGCGCCACGGCCACACCACAGTGATCGACACCTACCTCGCCCACGGCCGCATCCAAGACGGCGACACCGAGACCATGACCGACGCCGCCTACACCGCCTGGCGGGCCGACCGAGACGCCGGACACATCACCGTCCTGATCGCCGAAACCCGCGAACAAGTGACCGCGCTCAACGAACGCGCCCGCGCTGACCTCCTCATCGACGAGACCCTCACCCAGGATCAAGAGGTCGAGCTGCACGACGGAACCCATGCGGGCATTGGGGACACCGTCATCACCCGCCACAACGACCGGAAGATCACTGCCAGCAACGGCAACGACTGGGTGCGCAACGGCGACATCTGGACCATCACCGACGTTCGAGGCGACGGCAGCCTCACCATCCGCAGACCAGGCCGCGCCTACGGTGGCGCGATCGTCCTGCCCTCCGCATACGTCGCCGAGCATGTCGATCTCGGATACGCCATCACCGCACACCGAGCCCAAGGCGTCACCACCGACACCGCTCACGTGCTGGTCGAGCCGACCGCGACCAGGGAGAACTTCTACGTCTCCATGACCCGAGGCCGAGCCTCGAACCACGCCTACGTGATCCTCGACCGTGCCGACGATCACCAGCAGCCGCACCCCGGCGACGACCCGAACGCGTCCAGTCGCAGCGTCTTGACGGGAGTGCTTCAGCACGTCGGTGCGGAACTGTCGGCCCACGAGACGATCACCGCCGAGCAGGAACAGTGGGGGTCGATCGCGCAACTCGCCGCTGAGTACGAGACCATCGCCGCCGCCGCACAGCACGACCGCTGGGCATCCCTCGTCCGCGTGTCCGGCCTCACCGTCGAGCAAGCCCAAGCCGCGGTTGAGTCCGAAGCCTTCGGCCCTCTCACCGCAGAACTCCGCCGCGCCGAAGCCAACCACCACAACATCGAGACCCTGCTGCCACGCCTCATCGCGGCACGCGGCTTCAATGACGCCGACGACATCGCCGCCGTCCTCCACTACCGAGTTGCCCGTGCCACCGCACACCCCGCCGGATCAGGACGAGCCCGCAAAGCGCCCAAGCTAATCGCAGGGCTCATCCCACGCGCGAGAGAAGTGCGTGACGGTGAGATGCGAGCCGCGCTCGACGAACGAGAAGCACTCATCGAAGCCCGCGCAGATGCCGTCCTGGACGCCGCTCTCACCGACAAGGCACCCTGGACGAGAGCACTTGGTGCATCACCCAGCGATGCACGGCGAGCAGAAGTATGGCGGAAGGCGGCGAGGGTGGTCGCCGCGTACCGAGACCGCTACCGCATCACCGACGAGCCGCCGCTCGGAGCACCGCCCGTGTCCGAGGCGCAGAGGATCGACGCTGCCCGAGCGCGTTCCGCAGTCACGCAGGCCGCCGAAGCCGCTGGTACCCGCGCGCAACGTAGCGAGCCTCGACCTGTCGTGCAGAGGTCACTCGGTCCCTCGCTGTGACCTGAGCCCGAGGCAGTGTCGGAGCGGCGACGTAGAATAGTTACATGGGTGTAGTTCGTGCAAATCCGTCAGATGCCGCTGGCGACGTGCCGCGTGCTCTGCACGAAGTCAGCACCCAACTCCGGCCCGAGCTGGACTCGGGCCGGTTCCAGATACTGGCTCTGGATGGTGGCGGCGCTAAGGCGCTCTTCACCGCCCATGTGCTCGCCAGGCTGGAGCAGGACCTCGGCATCAGCATCAGCAACTCATTTGATCTGATCGCAGGGACCTCAGCAGGCGGGATCGTGGCGCTCGGACTGGGGGCGGGCCTCACACCGGGCGAGATCGTCAGTCACTACGAGGCGCTGGTAAAGACCGTCTTCCCGGTTTCGCGGAGACGACCTTGGCGGCGGCCGCGCCAGCTGACCGCGCCGATCTACGACGGTGACGTGCTGCGATCGGCACTGACGGAAGTCCTCGGGGATCGAACGCTCGGCGATAGCACGAAGCGCCTAGTCATCCCGTCGTGGGATGTCCAGCGTGGCGCCGTGCACATCTTCAAGACTCCCCATCACATCAGATTGACCCGGGACTGGCGTATCCCGATGGTGGACATCGCGATGGCGACCTCGGCGGCGCCAATCTACTTCCCGGCCGCACGCGTAGATGGGCAGCGCCTTATCGACGGCGGGGTGTGGGCCAACAACCCCTCCGTTGTCGCCATCGCTGAGGCCGTGAGCATGCTCAACGTGCCCCTGGGATCGATCAGCGTCCTCAACGTGGGCACCATCGACCAGCTCACGAACCACCCCAAGCGACTTGACCGCGGTGGGCTGTTCAACTGGGCGAAGCCGATCGCGCCACTCATCCTCAATGCCGGGAGCCGAGGAGGACAAGGCATCGCAGAGCATCTGATCGGTAAGTCCGCCTACACCAGGTTCGACGCGCGCGTCCCAGGCGATCTGTATGCACTCGACTCAGCCGACCCACACGACCTTGCCGGCCTCGCGGCGTCCGTCAGTCGCGAACTCAGCCCCATCTACACCGAGCGGTTCGCGACTCATCGCGCACCCGAGTACACATCCTTGATCGGAGACCCACATCGCGGCGACCCGACCAGCACGTCGATCACGGAGGTCTCCGATGAAGCTCACTGACTACTTCAATGTCCTGCTCAAGGACACCGTCAACCTCGGCCAGGTGAAACTGGATCTACTCGACTCGCGAGTTGATTCGGTCTGCAAAGCACTAAAGGCCGACGATCAGATCGGCTCGCTCATCCTGGGCAAGACACCCCAGGGGTCATGGGCGCACAGGACCATCATCAACCCCGTCGGCAGCAACGAGTTCGATGCGGACTTCATGCTCAACATGAGCGAGAACCCGGACTGGGCTGACGACCCCAAGCAGTACATCGAGGCGGTCTACGCGGCGCTGCACCGGCATAGCACCTATGGGAACATGCCGCACTCACGGAAGTGTCGCTGCGTTCGGCTTGTTTACGCGAACTCAATGCACCTGGACATCGTTCCGCATCTCAACCTCGCCGACGGACGCGAGGTCATCGTGAACCGTGACGACAACGACTGGGAACTGACCAACCCTCAGGGCTTCACGGATTGGATGAAGGAGAAGGACGCGCTCGCAAAGGGCAACCTCCGCAAGGTAATCCGATTGATGAAGTACCTGCGGGACCACAAGAACTCCTTCACCGGCACCCGTTCCATACTGCTGACGACGCTGCTCGGCGAACAGGTCACCGCGCTACACACGCTGATCGATCCCAACTACTACAGCGACGTTCCGACCGCACTCCTGCACATCATCAACGACCTCGACGCCTGGCTTCAAGCCCGCCCGACCAAGCCGTCCATTCCGGACCCGTCTGGGTCCGGCGTGACGTTCGACCATCGGTGGGAGCAGTCCACCTATAGCTACTTCCGAGACCGCATCCATGCCCACGCCGCAGAGATCACGGAGGCGTACGAGGAGGAGAACAAGGAACGCAGCATCGAGCTATGGCAGGGCATCTTCGGTGACGGCTTCAAGGCACCGACCACGTCGTCCAGCAACTCGAAGTTCCCGGCAGCAACTCCAGCAGCCGCTTCCACCGTGGGGCGGTCTGGTCGGGCAGGATGAGCCGCCGCCACCGCGCCACGCTGTCGGCCTGGCAGAAGCAACTCGTTGACGAACTGAGGTCGCTCGCCAGGGGGCACCCCGATGAGATCCGGATCGTCCAGCAGCCCCAACTCGACCCGGCCGGCGACGCCTCTCTACGAATCCGACTTCATACCGCAGACATCCCGCGCTGCCCGGGCGGGCTGGCACTCGGCGACGACGAAGAGTTCATCGTCAAGATTCACGCCTCGCTGTTCCTGCCTCCGAGTGTCGAAACTGATCACACCCGCTTCCTCGGGTTCCCGCACGTCCTCCAGGGCCAGCGGCTCTGTATCTACCTCGATCCCTCCCGTGAGTGGCGCCCAGCCGACGGGATCGCCGGACTCCTCAGCCGACTATGGCAGTGGCTCACCGATGCCGCTGGCGGAGAGTTCGACGCCTCGACCGCGATGTATCACGCAGTCGGCGGCGTGCTACACCTCGCGGATGACACGCCCACCCTCGTCGTCCGCGAGTCAGGCCCGACGAAACCGCGACAGATCGCTCAGCTCATCCGTCACTCAACTCATCGGTACGATCTCACGTACTCGACCGGCGGGGATGGACTTCGCGCACCCGTCTTCACGCTCGCCAGCGACCTGCCCTTCGGGGCCGCCTCGACTTTCGCGCTCTTTCTCACGCTCCTGGACGATCCGTACCTCGATCAGGTCGAAGGACGCCCACCACGAGTGCCACCTCAATCGCCAGCGTTCATGACCTCCCTCCTTGCCAGTAGTCTGCGGAACGCCGATGGCAGCGAGCAGTACTTTGTGCTTGCCGTACCCCACCCTGCAGGTGGGCCTCATCACCTGCTCGGCGGCCGCCTCCCCGCCACGACCGCCGACGCCCTGCGACGCATCGCCAGAGAATACGGCACCGCAATCAACCTCGATCCCGCGATCATCAACGCCGACATCCCCATCGAATGGTGCAACATGTCAGACGAACGAGAAGCAATCACGACCCGCCGCGACGACAACCGTCCTGTCAACGGCTTCCAGGGGAAGTCTGTTCATGTCTGGGGGTGCGGTGGTCTGGGGTCATGGGTCGCCGAGTTCATTGCACGCGCCGGAGCCACCCACATCACCGTCTGCGACCCCGGCGTCGTCACCGGTGGACTTCTCGTGCGACAGAACTACACCGAAGCCGACATCGGTCGGACGAAAGCCGATGCCCTGGCTACGCGGCTTCAGGCGGTTCGTGATGACCTCAGCGTCACCGTCGCCGAGGGGAGCATGCCCGATTCGACTGATTCCCTCGCGGCCGATCTCATCGTCGATGCGACCGTAAGTCACAGCGTCACGACCTGCCTCGACGCGCTTGCTGGTGTGGAGCGGAAGGCTGTCATCGCTCAGGTCGCTACGGACGCAGGCTCCGGGACCGTCGGCATCGCCAACATCTGCGCACCCGATTCCGAGCTCACGCCATCCGCTATCGACGAGCGCGCGGGGAATGCCGTACTCGCTGACGGCGGACTTGAGCTCTACCATCCGCTATGGCAAGAAGCGGCCGACGGTGACGAACTGATCCCAACGCGAGGGTGCTCCGTACCCACCTTCCACGGTTCAGCCGCAGACCTTGCCGCCGTGGCTGCAACGCTCGTGAACATGATCGGCCTCCACCTACAGCAGACACCGTCCATCGTCTCGGGAACGCACCTCATCGCTCTGCCTCACGCGCAATCGGGGCCAAGGCACCACTTCGTTCCGCTCACGGCGGACAATCCTGGCTAGGTAGCGGTCGCCCGATCTGCCGCGCGTCCTCGCCGTTCGCGAGCCGACGCTAGCTAGGGAGCGCAGCCTGGACGCCAGACCCGGGCACCCCCTTTCCAATACCTCTGCACCGACGTAGGCTTGAGGTAGAGGCGGATTTCTCCTTACCTTTGGGCCGTTCGCGGCAGACCTTCGGGTCGCTCTCCACGCACCGTCTCGACGAGACAGGCGCGTGTTGAGAGGAGCCCATCATGATCCGCCTACTGTGGACTGCGAGCGTCGAGGTCCGATACTTCCTCCGGCGCTACATGCCGAGCAACATCGTCCTTGATGTGCTACGCACCAGGCAGGGACTCAAGTGGGGCATCCCCGCGATGCTCCTGGCTGTTCCCTACCTGGCTGTCGCCCACTGGTGCACCACTCTCATCGGCGACAGCGGCCCCGGGTGGCTTCACCTCGTCGTCCTGGTCTGCATCTGGAACGCGCTCAAAATGGCGCTCTTCGGTCCCGTGAGTCTCGTGATGCTCGCGAAGGTCCGCGCTCGCGAACGCCGCGCACAGCGTCATCGCGTGAGTGGCGGCGTGCCCGCTCAGCCTGAACTCGCTCGCAGTGAGCCCTGACCTCCGGTGCTAGCCTGCCGCACTGTGTAGCTCCCTAAAGGGTCCGTGCGGGCTCGGATGCAGACCGACGAACCCGACCCCCACCAAGTCCCGCTCGCAACGCCGACGCCTGACGCGAGCCCTCGCGTTCCACGAGATTCGCAAGGTCCGCCCCATCGGTCACCAGCGACGCCACGCCGGTCTGCAACAGACTGTGCGCTCCCGCACTCGATACGCTCGTCACCGGCCCCGGGACTGCTCCCACTCCTCGACCCAGCTCCGAGGCGCGATGCGCCACCGCCAGCGAGCCCGAGCGGAATCCAGCCTCGACAAGAACCGTCGCCGACGAGAGCGCCGCCATCAAGCGTGCCCGAGCGATGAAGCGATGTCGGGTTGGAACAGTACCTGGCGGAACCTCGCTGACCAGCACCCCAACATCTGCCACGCGGTCGAGAAGGTCGCGGTGCCCAGCAGGGTAAGGCCGGTCAACCCCGTTGGCGAGAACGGCGATGGTATCGCCGCCGGTTGCGAGAGCAGTCTGATGTGCAACTCCTTCGATCCCGTAGGCACCCCCGGCAACGACAACTCGGTCGTCAGCAGCGACGGAGGCAGCGAGCTCGCGGGCTACATGATCCCCGTACGAGGTAGACGCCCGCGCTCCGGTGATCGTCACGAAGTCGCGCAACGGACGAGACAGGAAGGAGGACGCGCCGCGAACCCACAGCACGTACGGTGCAGCTTCCCCCAAGTCATTGAGGGCACCGGGCCAATGAGCGTCGCCGGGGATCAGCGCTCGGACTCCTGACTGCCGAATCTGGCTGAGCCGCTCTGTGATGCTCCGCACGTCCGACGTGTTGAAATGGTCACGCCAGACCTGCGTATCCACCGAGTCGAGGCCACTGACCTCACCGTTGCGCTCGGCAAGTCGGAGCACCTCCACCGCCCCGACCCGAGCCAAGAGTCGGCCCGTCACCGGATCGTTGGGCTCGACGAGCATGGACAACACCATGCGCGCGGTGCGTTCGTCGTTCGCGGCATCACTCAGGCCAGTCATCGTCGGTTCCTCCCCGTGTCCGTTGCCCAGGAGGTGCGCCGAACAAGACGGAGACTCGCCGACGGCGGCGCGGCCTCGGTGCGGCGTCGGTGCCTGCCGATACTCTGAAGACGTGAACACGTAACGGCGGTCCTCCTGGTTCGGCCGACGTCGGAGTCGGTCGGAAGGATCGCAAGTGACAGCAGCAGGACTGGAGCGTGCACGCGGCACGGCGTGGCGAATCTGGGACCTTCACGTGCACACGCCAGCCTCCATCGTTCAGCACTACGGTGCCGACACCGACGAGACTTGGGCCCAGTTCATCGATGAACTTGAGGCTCTGCCAGAAGACATGACTGTCATCGGCATCAATGACTACTGGTTCCTGGACGGCTACAAGCGTGTCATCGAGGCACGGAAGAGCGGACGCCTTCAGAACCTCGAAGCGATCTTCCCGGTGATCGAACTACGGCTGGATCACTTCGGTGGCACCGACGGGAATCTGGCGAGGGTCAACCTGCATGTCATCTTCGACCCAGACCTCGACCCGGAAGTGATTCAGGCACAGTTCATCAACGCGCTCCAGCCAAAGATGAAGCTCGCGCCGAGCCACTCCTCCCTCGGCTGGCAGGGCGTAATCACGCGGGATTCACTGACCGACCTCGGCCACAGGATCAAGGAATCCGTCCCGGCTGAGCACCTGTCGAATTACGATTCGGACCTCCGCGAAGGGTTCAACAACCTGAACGTCGGGCTCGACGACGTTCAGGCGATCCTCGCCGGCACATATTTCAAAGGTCGCGCGCTCATCGGGATCGGCAAGACCGAGTGGCGGGACATCAAGTGGAACGACCAATCAATCGCCGCGAAGAAGAACGTCATCAACTCGGCACAGTTCATCTTCACCGCCTATGAGGACACGACCCGGTGGCGGGCAGACGTGGAAGACCTCCGCAACAGCAACGTCACACATCGACTCTTGGACTGTAGCGACGCGCATCACTTCTCGGGCTCCGATCAGCACATGCGTCTCGGAGAGTGCCAGACCTGGCTCAACACGACTCCAACCCTTGCTGGCCTTGCGTACGCGATTGAAGAGTTCGAGCGCCGCGTCTTTGTCGGACTCGAACCACCCGCGCTCGCAAGAATGCGGAAGAACCCGGAGCGGTTCATAGAGCGAATCCGGGTCGGTTCCGAGAAGGAGGATCGCGATCTCTTTAGCCACGACCTCCCACTCAACCCCGGATTCGTTGCCGTCGTCGGGAACAAGGGTCAAGGCAAGTCCGCGCTCCTCGACTGCATCGCACTGGGCGGAAACTCGTCACGTAGTAGCGAGTTCGCCTTCCTGAGCCCCACTCGGTTCCTCAGTGCTCAGAACCAGAAGGTCGCGAGGGAGTATCACGCGGAACTCGTCTGGGCCACGGGCACGCTACGGCGGGCCACACTGAATCAACCACACGATAACGCGACTCCGGTACTGGTCGAGTACCTGCCCCAAATGTTCGTCGAGCGAGTGTGCAACCTTGACCCGGCGGCAGACGACGCTGACGAGTTCGAACGCGAGCTTCGTACAGTCCTCTTCACTCACATCCCGGAGGAGGAACGCGCTGGCGAGAAGACCTTCGACGCGCTCTTGACGCAGAAGACTCGAACCTCCCAAGACGACCTGACGAGGCTCCGAGCAGAGCTGCGGACTGCGGTACGTGGCTATGTCGGGATCGCCGCCTTCCGGGCAAGCAATCAAGCATCCGAAGTCCAGAGTCGTCTGGATCTCAAGCAGGCTGATATTGACGCGGCGAAGAAGGACCTCGAAACAGCCAAGGCCGCGCTCGCTGAGATGGACACTGCAAGCAAGGATGACGGGCACCTCGCTGGGCTGATGCAGCGCTCGGAGCAGATTGAGGCTTCGCGGTCTGAACTGGCGACCCGCCGAAGTACCAACGAACAGCAACAGGCCAAGTCACGCCAACGGCTCAGCGGAATGGAAGCGATCGCTCACCGGGCAGAAGCGATTCGAGCCGACGTTGCCTCGCTGAACAGCGAGGTTGAGGCCCTTCTTGGCGGCGGAAGTGCAGAGAGTCCCTATCTCCAGCTGACTGTCAACACTGGGAGATACCAGACTTGGCGCGCGACGGAGGAAGAGTCGCTGGCCGCCCTGAAGCGAGAGCGCGATCAGGTCGATCAGGACCTCGAAGTACAGGAACAGGCAAGGCGCGAGAACGCAGATGCGCTCGCCGCAGCCGACAGCGCACGTGAACGCGCCCGACAACGCGTCCTCCAGTCAGAGGAACGGGTTGCGGCGCTTATAGGCGACGAGGATGACGAGGAGTCTCATGCTGGACTCTCATCCTTACTTCGCCGTATCGGTGAAGCGCCGACGAAGATGTCTGAACTGCGTGACGAGATCATGCAGTGTTCACTCCGCGTCCACGAAGCACTGGAAGCGCAGTTGCGCGCGGTTGAGAGTCTGTACGCTCCGGCATCCACATTCATCGCACAGTCCGACGTGGTGAAGAACGCAGGACTTGAGTTCAACGCCGAACTACGTATCCTCCCCGGCTGGAGGAGTGTCGCAGCCGGCCTGGACGGGCGCAAGAACGGTGAGTTCTCTGACTGGCTTATCGACCTTCCACAGCGCGTTGAGGACACGAGCTGGGACCAGCTCGCGGCCCAACTCCATGAGGCATTCGACCGTTTGGAGCACGAACGTGGAGAAGCAGGGGGCGAGTACCGGAACCCAGCAACCGCACTCCGCAACAACACGACGATCGACGACTTCCTAGTGAGCATGTTCGACCTGTCCTGGCTGGAGGTCCGCTTCGGCCTCACCGGTGACGGGCTCCCGCTCTCTCAACTGTCACCCGGACAGCGTGGTCTCGTGCTCGCGTTGTTCTACCTTGTCGTGGACCGGAGAACTACTCCGTTGTTGCTGGATCAACCTGAGGAGAACCTCGACAACGAGACCATCGCGTCCAAGCTCGTACCAGCAATTCATGAAGCCGCAGGACGCCGACAGACGATCGTAGTTACTCACAACGCCAACCTCGCCGTCGTCGGTGATGCCGACCAGATCGTGCACTGCCAAATGAACGATCGACGCTTCACGGTAAACAGTGGGAGCATCGCCGAACTCGACGTGGCGAAGTTCGCGCTCAATATCCTCGAAGGAACCAAGCCAGCGTTCGACAATCGGAGACACAAATACGAAGCGTTCCCCGAGTTGTCCTGATCCCTGGGTCTCCATGGCTTGTCTGTCACCGATGAGATGCGCCCGGCCCGCCGTCCATAATGACGCCAGCTTCGACCAACGCTGCGCGTACGGCCTTGCGGTCTACACCCATCCGACGAGCGATCGCCCTCATCGAGATTCCCGCTCGTGCGAGGCGCACAGCCTCGGCCCTCTCGTCGAGGCAAAGCCCGGGGCGGCGGCTCGGCACGTTGCGACGGCGGAGGTGGGAGAACACCGTGGCGCGGTGGATGCCATACCGTTCGGCCAGGGACTTGACACTCATCCCGGCCAGGTAGTCACCGACAAGCTGGTCCACCTCGGAGGCAGTGAGAAAAGTTTGAGCCGTCTCGATAGTCCTCACGACGGGCCCCCGATCGTCCCTCGGAGCGCTACTCTGGGGTCGTGTGGACACCTTGTAGACGCCCCGCAACAGGCGGTTGACCAGGGTTCTTGTCTTGGGGGCGGAGTTGCCGAACGTGCTACTTAGGCACCCCAATGTTTCCCCGGTCGACGAGATCCGACCGGCCGACTCCCTCGACATCCCGTGGACGACCACGGTGTGGAACGATCCGGTCAACCTGATGTCGTACGTGACGCACGTGTTCCGCACCTACTTCGGCTACCCCAAGCCCGAAGCGGAGCGCCTGATGATGCTCGTCCACACCGAAGGCCGCGCCGTCGTCGCGACCGGCCCGCGTGAGGAGATGGAGCGCCACACCGAGGCGATGCACGAGTACGGGCTGTGGGCCACCGTGGTGCGAGCCGATGGCTGACGCCGGCCGCGGCATCCTGATCGAGCTCAGCCCCGCCGAGCTGGAACTCATGCGCACCCTGCTGACCCAGTACGAGGAGCTGGTCGCGTCGGCCGGCGACGACCCCGCCCTGACCCGGCTGTTCCCGGTGGCGTACCGCGACGACCCGGATGCCGCTGCCGAATTCGCGCGGTACACCCGTTCGGGCCTGGTCGACTCCAAGACCGCCAACGCGGGGGCGGTCGCCGCCGCCCTCGCCGGTGGAGAACTGGTCGAACTCTCCCCCGACGCCGCCGAACGCTGGCTTCCGGTGCTGACCGACCTGCGGCTCATCGTCGCCGAACGCATCGGCATCCGCGCCGACGACGACCCCGTCCCCGACGACGCACTCGGCGAGGTCTACCACTGGCTCGGGCAGCTGCAGGCCTACCTGATCGACGCGATCGAGGAGCTCGCGTGATCGAGATGGGCAGCGAGCAGTTCGAGAAACTCGTCATCTCAGAGCTCGATCTGCTGCCGGACGAGATGGTCGACGGTCTCGAGAACATCGTCTTCGTCGTCGAAGACCGTCCCGAAGACGGCTCGCTCGATCTGCTCGGCGAATACCAGGGCATCGCCCTCACCCACCGCGACCAATACGGCTTCGGCGAACTGCCCGACCGCATCGTGCTGTTCCGCGAACCGCTGCTCGCCGTCTGCTCCGACCTCGACGAACTCCGCGACGAAGTGCACGTCACCCTCGTGCACGAGATCGCGCACTACTACGGCATCGACGACGACGAACTGCACCGACTCGGCTGGGCTTAGCCCTCCACGACCACGTCGGCGAGCTCCCGAGGGTGCTCGCGCGCGATGTGCGCATCCTCCTGTGCGGCCCAGCGGTCCCAGAAGACATCGAACGCCACATCGCGCTCCCGTGCGCGTCTCCGCCGCTCGGAGGCGCCCAGTTCCACCCAGATGCCGAACGTCGCCAGCGCCCGGTTCGCGCGACTCAGCGCCCCGCACCCCTCGATGACGATCGGCAGCTCCGGGTCCACCGGATGCCACCCCGCCCACCGCGACGACCCCCAGTCCCAGCGCCTCCACCCCGGATCCACCGCCCGCAGCACCGTCTCATGAACCGCCGCCGACCCCGCCGCGAGGCCATCCCACCCCGGATACAGGTCATCCAGACTCACCAGCTGCGCCCCCAGCAGCGGAGCCAGCTCCGCCGCCAGCGTGCTCTTGCCGGCACCCGACCTCCCGTCGATCAGCACCACCGGCCGGGATGCCTCCGCGGCCCGCTCCACCAGCTCACGAACCAAGAGGCGACCAGCTTCCCGCGAGCACCGACGCCGCGACCCCGGCCACCCCGATCAGCAGCCCCACCAGGCACATCGCCACCTCGCGCCCGCCGAACCGCGCCACCCGCGCCCACGTGCGCGGCACCCCCGAGCCGAAACCGCGCGCCTCCATCGCGATCGCCAAGGCGCTGCCGCGCCGCAAGGCGAGAACCAGCAACGAGAACGCCGTGCCGGCGAGCGCCGAGAAAGGATTCCGGTCGCCGATGCCACGGGCGCGGCGCGCCAGCACCACGGCGCGGCGGTCCTCCGCCGCCAGGCCAAGCAGACGGGTTCCGGCGAGAGCGCCGAGGACGAAACGGGACGGGAGGTGCAGGGTCTGGGCGAGACCGTCCGCCAGCTCCGTCGGGTCGATCGTGATGAACAGCACCAGCGCGGGCAGCCCGATCGCCAGCACGCGCAACGCCGTCGCCGCCGCGAGCCACAGCGACCCCTCGCTGATCCGCGCCAGCAGGAACTCCGCGTACACGGTGCCCGAGGTGCGGCCGTACAGCGCGATCGTCACCCCCGCCAGAGGCGCCGCCAACCACAGGGGCAGGGTCCGCATCCAGAACCGTTTCACCGGGATGCGGAGGAACGGGATCAGCGCCAGCTCCAGCACCAGCGCCACCCCCGCCGACACCGGATCCAGCGTGATCAGCAGGCAGATCGCGATCAGCGCGGAGGCGATCAGCTTCGCGACAGGGTTCACCCTCATATCAGCTCGATCCGCCGGTCGGAGAGCGCCTCGACGAACTCGGGGTCGTGCGTCATCGCCACAACCGCCCGCCCCTCGTCGGCGAGATCCGAGATCAGCGCGACCAGCTCGGCCCAGGTGGTGGCGTCCTGGCCGAACGTCGGTTCGTCGAGCACCAGCATCCGTGGCGCGGTGGCGAGCGCCGTCGCCACGCTCAGCCGGCGCTGCTCCCCACCCGACAGGGTGAACGGGTTCGCCCGCGCCAGCGTCGTCAGCCGCAGCCGCTCCAACAGCTCGTCCACCGCCGCGGGACGCTTCAGCGCGCGCGGACCCACCTCCAGCTCCTGCTGCACCGTCGACGCGACGAACTGGTGCTCCGGATTCTGGAACACGCTGCCGATCAGCGGCAGCAGGTCCCGGGAGCGCCAGCGGTGCGGGGAGCCGCGCCCGAACGCGTCGAGCCGGCCGGCCAACGGCGGCAGCAGCCCGGCGAGGGTCAATCCGATCGTCGACTTGCCTGAGCCGTTCGGCCAGGTGAGCGTCAGCACCTCGCCGGAACGCACCCCCAGCTCCAGCCCGTCGCGCACGAGCACCCCGTCACGTCCGACCGCGAGCCCGTGCGCGAGCTCCACCACCTCGGGCGCGGGACGGTGCCGCTCCGGCACACGCGGCGGATGACCGGGCACCCAGATCCCCGCCGCCGCCAGCTCCGCCCCGCGCTCCCGCAGCACCGCATCCGGCGGCCCGTCGGCGAGCACCCCCTCCGGCGTGATCACCACCACCCGGTCCACGACGGGCAGCCAGGTCGCCACCCGGTGTTCGACCACGACCATCGCGGCGCCGGTCGCCTGCAGGGTGCGGCCCACCGCATCCCGTACCTCGGTCACCCCCGCGGGGTCGAGGTTCGCCGTCGGCTCATCGAGCAGCAGGATGCCGGGGCGCATCGCCAGCACCGCCGCGATCGCGAGACGCTGCTTCTGCCCGCCCGACAGCCGGTTCGTCGGATGATCGAGCGGCAGGTCGAGCCCGACCGCGTCGAGGGCGTCGTTCACCCGCGCCCAGATCTCGTCGCGCGGCACGCCCAGGTTCTCGGGCGCGAACGCGACCTCGTCGCCGATCCGCGACATCACCACCTGCGAGTCCGGGTCCTGCAGCACCAGACCCGGCCGGCCGTCGACGGTCAGCCGGCCCTCGGACTCGCCCTCGTCATCCCCCAGCACCCCCGCGAGGGCGCGCAGCAGGGTCGACTTGCCCGAACCGGAGGCGCCGAGCAGCAGCACCCGCTCCCCCGGCTCGACGCTCAGCTCGAGCCCGCGCAGCGCCCAGGCCCGGCGGGCGGCATGACGCCACCCCCAGCCCTGGGCGCTGATGACGGACGTCAGACCCGCTCCGCCTCACGGCCCGCCGCGAACCGGCGGAGCGCCCCCGTCTTCGCCAGCGCCTTCACCAGCGCCCACGATCCGAGACCCGCGATCACGGCGCCGCTCAGCGTCGCGCCCGCGATGTAGATCACCAGGAACAGGGTGTCGGCGCCCGCGTAATAGAACACCCAGTCGTTCAGCCCCGCCACGAGCCCGGCGGCAGCACCGGCGAGCATCGCCACCGGCCACGACCAGCGCCGGTACAGGAACACGGCGAACACCACCTCCGCGGCGAGACCCTGCACAAGCCCCGATTCCAGGGTCTGCAGACCCCAGGGCGCACCGAGCAGCATGCTGACCGCCGCGGCCACCAGCTCGCCGAACAGCGCCGCACCGGGCTTGCGGATGATCAGCGCCGCCAGCGGGCCGCCGATCAGCCAGGGCCCGTACCCGAGCGACTGGATGCCGGGGAGCAGCGCCTGCACCCCGTCCAGGATGTGGCTGCCGAAGTTCCAGCCGACGAAGACGACCGCGCAGGCGACCGCCACCACGGCGGCCACCACGATGTCGACCACCCGCCAGCGCAGGGAAGGTGTGGAGAGAGTTGCTGTTGTCATCGACGTGCCTTTCGCGTGAAAGTGCACGGGTTTCGAGATGCCTCCCTGCGCCGGCATGATCCGGATCAGGTTCGACGGTCGGAGCGTGGATCGCTCCCTCTCAGCCCGGCCTACCGGACTCCCGTGTTCGCTGCCAGTCTAGCCTGGTGCCTCAGAACCTGCCCCTCCGCCAGCGCCCCATCGACATCTTCTTCGCCGTGATGTTCACGCTCTTCATCATCACGTCGTGCATCGCCGACATGCTCCCCACCGTCGGCATCGACTTCTCCCAGCCGGACGGCACGTTCCTCGTCGACTCGAACTACTGGTACGCGCACGACGCCGACCCGCTGTTCATGAACCCGCCGGCCTGGATGCGCATCGTCACGGGACTGTCGGCGTTCGTCTACTTGGCGTTCTATCTCGTGCTGGTGCCGTCGCTGATCAGGGGGTGGAATCGCATCCAGCTGCCCGCCGTGATCTACGCCACCCTGATCGCCGGCATCACCGGGATCATCGTGTTCGGCGTCGAGTTCTTCGGTGAGCCGGAGTTCCAGACCCAGAACCCGGCGAAGTTCCTGGCGTTCAACCTGCCGTACGTGCTGATCCCGCTGCTGCTGCTCGTGCGGATGCGCAAGCCGCTCCCGTTCACGCGCACGTTCTGACGCTGTCGCTAGCGCTGCACCGACTCCGCGCCCGCGACGCGCTGCGCGATCCAGATCGGGATGATCGACACCAGCACCAGCACCACCGCGATCACGTTGACGATCGGCGCCTGGTTCGGGCGGAACAGATTGTCGAGGATCCAGATCGGCAACGTGGTGACACCCGAACCCGCCGTGAACGTGGTCACGATGATCTCGTCGAACGACAACGCGAACGCCAGCAAGCCACCGGCGAGCAGAGCCGAGCGCAGCTGCGGGAAGGTCACCAGGCGGAACGTGGTCCAGAGCCCCGCGCCGAGGTCGGCCGACGCCTCCTCCAGCGAGCCGCCCATCCGGCGCAGCCGAGCGATCACATTGTTGAACACGGTGACGATGCAGAACGTGGCGTGGGCGATCACGATCGTGAGCAGGCCGAGCCGCAGGTCGAGGATCGTGCGGAACGCGTTGTTCAGCGCGATACCGGTGACGATGCCGGGAAGCGCGATCGGGAGGATCACGAGAAGCGACACCGCATCCCGGCCGAAGAAGCGATACCGCTGCAGCGCGAGCGACACCAGGGTGCCGAGCACCAGGGCGATCGCGGTGGCGAGCAGCGCCACACCGACCGAGGTGCCCACCGCCTCCAGGGCGCCGGCGTTGGTGAACGCGCGCCCCCACCACTCGAGCGTGAACCCGGGCGGGGGCCAGAGGAACGTCTTCGACGTCGAGAACGAGTTCACCAGCACGATCAGCAGCGGCAGGTAGATCACGGCGAGGATCAGCCCCGTGATCACCCCGAGCAGGGTGCGGGCGGTGCGACTGAGTCTCATAGGTTGTCCAGGGCTCCGGTCCTGCGCACCGCGAGCAGGAACACCGACATGATCGCCACCGGGATCAGCGCGATCGCCGCCGCCAGCGGCAGGTTGTTCGCCGCGCCGACATTCGTGTAGACGAGGTTGCCGAGCAGCTGGTTCGCGCCGCCGACGATGTTGACGGTGATGTAGTCGCCGAGCGAGAGCGAGAAGCTGAAGATCGCGCCGGCGATGATCGACGGCCAGAGCATCGGCAGCACCACCTGGAAGAACGTGCGCCCGGCCTTCGCACCGAGGTCGCCCGAGGCTTCGAGCAGCGAATCCGGCACCCGCTCGAGCCCCGCGAAGATGGGCAGGATGACGTAGGGCAACCAGAGGTAGGCCAGCGTCATGATGACGGCGGGCAGGCCGTATCCGGGTCCCTCGATCCCGAACGGACGCAGTGCCCAGTCGACGATGCCGCCCTCGGAGAGCACGGAACGCCAGGCGTACGCCTTCACCAGGTACGACGCCCATAGGGGCATCAGCACCGCGATGACCAGGCCGTAGCGCAGGCGCGGGGAGGCGACCTTCGCCATGAAGAACGCGATCGGCAGCGCGATCACGATGTCGACGATGGTGACCAGCACCGCGATGCCGATCGTGCGGAGCGTCACCGTCTGGTACAGCGAACCGGTGACGACGGTGATGATGTTGTCGAGCGTCCACTCGGTGCGCACCTGGCCCGTGAACGAGTCGACGGTCCAGAACGCGGTGATCAGCAACGCGGCGAGCGCCGCGATGTAGACCAGCCCCAGCCAGAGCAGGGGTGCGCTGAGCAGCAGCCCGAGCCGGGTGCGCGGGCGGGCGCTGAGTGCGACGGACAGCCGCCGGGCCGCGGTCCCCCTCGGAAGGGGAACCGCGGTCCGGCCGGCTTTGACGGTTGTCAAGTGCTGTCTACCGCCTATCCCTTGATCTCTTGCCAGGCCGTCGTCCATGCCGCGTAGTCGGTGCACTCGACGTCGGTGCGTCCGTCGAGGCAGTCGGCGATCGGCGTCGACCAGTACCAGATCTGCGACGCGTAGTCGGCGTCACCGGCGTGGTAGGCCTCGCAGTCCTCGCGGAAGTTGCAGGCCTCCTGGCTCGACGGCGCCTCGCCGAAGTAGCCGGTGGCCTGCGCGTTCACCTCGGGGCTGGCGATCCAGTCGAGCCACGCGTACGCGCAGTTCGGGTGGGCGGCCTTCGATCCGATCATCCAGGTGTCCGACCACCCGGTGGTGCCCTCCTTGGGAAGCACCACCTCGGTGTTTCCGGTGGTGATGGAGTTCTGGATGACCTGCCAGGTGGTGCCGACGACCGAGTCACCGGTCTCGAACGCCTGGATCTCCTTCAGGTAGTCCGACCAGTACTCGCCGATGTGCTGGCGCTGGGCCTTCAGCAGGTCCACCGCAGCGGCGAGCTGGGTCTCGTCGAGCGCGTACGGGTTCTCGATGCCGAGCTCCGGCTTCGTCGCCATGAGGTACACCGCGGCGTCCGCGATGTAGATCGGCGAGTCGTACGCGGTCACCTTGCCCGAGTTCGCGGCGGCGTCGTCGAACACGGCGCTCCACGAGTCCAGGCCGTCGGGGTAGACGTCCGTGTTGTACATCAGCAGGTTCGCGCCGTACCCGTGCGGGATGCCGTAGCTGACCCCATCGACCGAGTTCCACGACTGCATCTTCAGGAAGTCGAAGATCCCGTCGTAGTTCTTCAGCAGGTCGGTGTTGACCGGTGCGACATCGCCGGCTGCGACGAGGCGCAGCGAGGCGTCGCCGGACGCGGCCACGACGTCGTACTCGCCCGACTTCATGAGGTTGAACGCCTCATCGGAGGTGCCGTACGTCTTGCTGGTGACCTGGCATCCGGTCTCGTCTTCGAACCCGGACACCCAGTCGACGCTGGGGTCGTTGCTGCCGTCTTCGACGTAGCCGGGCCAGGCGAGGATCGAGACCTGACCTTCCATCTCGCCGACTTCCTCGGCTTCGGTGCCGCCGCCTCCGCCGCCTGCGGTGCCGCACGCGGTGAGGAGCAAGGCGCCGGCGATGAGCGCTGCGCCTGCTGTGATCTGGCGTTTCATGCAGTTCTCCTATCTGTTGGGTTGTGAGCAAGTGAGACGACGTCGGACGGCGACCAGCTGGCCACCACCTTCGTTCCGCGGCGGTCGTGTTTCGCGGCGCCTGCGGTGTTCTGCTCGAGCACGTTGAGGCGGTAGCCGCCCTCGAGGTCGACGAGGATGCGGGTGCTGGTGCCGAGGTAGATGACCTCGCTGACGACTCCGGGCACGCCCTTTCCGCTGGCGGAGAGGGTGATCTTCTCGGGACGCAGCGATCGCGGTCCGTCGGCTTTCAGCATCTTCTTCGCCTGATCCGCATCGAACAGGTTGGAGGTGCCGACGAAGTCGGCGACGAACGGCGACGTGGGGTGCTCGTAGATCTCCTGCGGGGTGCCGAGCTGCTCGATGCGGCCTTCGTTGAAGACGGCGATGCGGTCGGAGAGGGTGAGCGCCTCCTCCTGGTCGTGCGTGACGAAGATGAAGGTGATGCCGAGGGCACGCTGCATCTCTTTCAGCTCGACCTGCATCCCCTGCCGCAGTTTCAGGTCGAGGGCGCCGAGCGGCTCGTCGAGCAGCAGGGCTTTCGGCGCGACGACGGTGGCGCGGGCGAGGGCGACGCGCTGCCGCTGGCCTCCCGACAGCTGGTTCGGCTTGCGCTCGGCGAAGCTCTCGAGCCGCACGGATGCCAGCGCCTCCATCGCGCGCTTGCGACGTTCTGCGCGGCCCACCCCGCGCACCCGCAGCCCGTAGGCGACGTTGTCGACGACGTTCATGTGCGGGAACAGGGCGTAGTCCTGGAAGACGGTGTTGACGTCGCGGTCGAACGGCGCCCGTCGGGTGACGTCGTCGCCGAAGAGCTCGATGGTGCCGGCGGTGGGCTGCTCGAAGCCGGCGATGAGCCGCAGCACGGTGGTCTTGCCGGAGCCGGAGGGGCCGAGCATGGAGAAGAACTCCCCCGGCATGATGTCGAGGTCGAGGCCGTCGACGGCCGTGATGCTCCCGAATGCCTTCGTCACTCCGCGCAACCGGATCGCCGGATCTGCCACTCAAGCCTCCTCGCTCCTGTGAATCAAATCATATGGAACCAGATGTCATGCAAGTGTTCGCGATGTTACGGTCGTGTCACAAGGAGACCGATGCCGCAGTCGATCAGGACGTCCACCAGCGCGGGCGCGGTCGTGTTCGCGCCGCTCGACGGTGCCGGGCGCGCGGAACTGGTCGAACGCCGGCTGACCGACGCCATCATCCTGGGCCTGCTCGTCGACGGGGAGCGGCTGCCCAGCGAGACCGAGATGGCGAAACGGTTCGGGGTCGCGACCGTCACCGCGCGTGAGGCGCTCGAGGCGCTGCGCGACAAAGGGCTCGTCGACACCCGCCGCGGACGCGACGGCGGCTCGTTCGTCACCGCCGGACGCGACCGCACCCGCCGCGTGCTGGACGCCCGGGTGCGGTCGCTCTCCCGGGTCGAACTGCGCGACATGGGCACCTACTACTCGGCGATCGCCGGCTCGTGCGCCGGCCTCGCCGCCGACCGCGCCACCGACGACGACCTCGAGCGCGTGCGCGGCATCGCGCTGGTGCCCGATCAGGATGAGACGGCCGCCCGCCGCCGGCAGGGCATGTACCAGCTCGAGATCGCCGCGCTCTCGCAGTCCGCACGTCTCGTGCGGGAGGAGCTGCGGCTGCAGGCCGAGTTCGCCCCCCTGCTCTGGTTGTGGCTGCGCGATCCGGAGTATCGTCAGCGCAGTCTCGACGCACGCGCGGCGGTGATCGAGGCGATCGCGCTCGGCGATGCCGACGAGGCGCAGATCCGCACCCGGCATCACGTGACGGCGGCGATCGACTGGCTGCTCGACACAAAGGCAGAACTCGAGGAGAGCGCATGAGCGTCCGCACCGAGGCCGACGCCGTCTCCGTTGTCGACACGACGTTCGAGAACGTGTTCTCGCTGATCGACGGCTGGCGCGCGCGGCTCGAGGACTACGTCGCGCACACCCAGGTGGATGTCGCGGGCATCGATGCGCTCGTCGAGACCCTGGTCGTCGGCGACCTCTCCGCCGACGGAGCCCTCATCATTGGTGCCGGGTTCGTCGCGCAGCCCGGCTTCATCCCGGATGCACCGTGGCATCTGGCGTGGTGGCTCGGGCACGCCAACACCTTCGGGGTGACCGGGCCCGCGAAGCCGGAGCTGCGCCGCCTCGTCGCCGTCGAGGACGAGCAGTCGGAGAGCTTCCGCGACTACACGACCCTCGAGTGGTGGCGCGTGCCCGCGACAACGCACGAGCGACACATCACCGGACCGTACGTCGACTACCTCTGCACGGATGACTACACGCTCACCTCGACGATGCCCGCGTTCCGGGATGGCGAGATGGTCGGCGTCGTCGGCGCGGACCTCTACGTGAACGACATCGAGCGCACGCTGCTGCCGGCGGTGCGCGGGGCCGGGCGTCGCGCGGCGCTGGTGAACGCATCCGGTCGGGTCGTCGTCGCCAGCGACAGCTCGCGGCCCACGGGGTCGCTGATCCGGCCGGCCGCGTGGGCGGAGCACGACCGTGTCGTGCCCTGCGCGAACGGGCTCGCCCTGCTGATCGACGACTGAATCACTGCTGGTCGAGTAGCCGCGAAGCGGCGTATCGAGACCACGCGCACGGTCACGCCTGGTTTCGATACGCGCCTGCGGCGCTACTCACCCAGCGATACGGATGAGCTTCTTGTTCACGAACTCGTCGGCGCCGAAACGCCCGAGCTCGCGTCCCGAGCCGGAGCGCTTCACGCCGCCGAACGGCAGCTCGGCGCCGTCGGCGAGGACGATGTTCACCCAGACCATGCCGGCGTCGATCTTGTCGGCCACGCGCATCGCCTGCTCGCTGTCGGTCGTGTAGAGGTACGAGCCGAGCCCGAACGGGGTGTCGTTCGCGAGGGTCACCGCTTCGTCCTCGGACGACACCTTGTAGACCGCGGCGACGGGGCCGAAGAACTCCTCGTGGTACGCGTCCATGCCGGGCTTCACGTCGGTGAGCACGGCCGCCGGGAAGTACGCGCCGTCGCGCGTGCCGCCGGCGACGAGCGTCGCACCCTGCTCGACGGCGCGGTCGAGCTGCGCCTGCAGGCCTTCCGCCGCGGCGAGCGACGACAGCGGGCCGAGCACGGTGTCGTCCTTCGTCGGGTCGGCGGGAGCCGCAGCGGTGAGCCCGGCAGTGAACTTCTCGAGGAACGCGTCGTACAGCGAATCGATCACGATGAAGCGCTTCGCGCCGTTGCAGGACTGGCCGCTGTTGTCGAGACGCGCGCCGACCGCGGCCTCGACCGCGGCATCCAGGTCATCGGTGCTGAGCAGGATGAACGGGTCGGAGCCGCCGAGCTCGAGCACGACCTTCTTCAGGTACTTGCCGGCGAGCTGCGCGACGGCGGCACCCGCAGCCTCCGACCCGGTGAGCGACACGCCCTGCACGCGCGGGTCGGCGATGACCGCCTCCATCTGCGAGCTCGAGGCGAGGACGTTGACGTAGGCGCCCTCAGGGAAGCCGGCGTCGTGGAAGATCTGCTCGATGGCGAGGGCCGACTCGGGGCACTGCGACGCGTGCTTCAGGATGATCGTGTTGCCGATCACGAGGTTCGGGCCGGCGAAACGGGCCACCTGGTAGTACGGGAAGTTCCACGGCATGATGCCGAGCAGCACGCCGAGCGAGTTGCGGCGGATGAACGCGGAGCCTTCGCCGTCGAGCAGCTCGATCGGCTCGTCCTTCAGGAACTGCTCGCCGTTCGTGGCGTAGTACTCGTAGATCGCGGCGGCGAAGTCGACCTCGCCGAGGGCCTGCTCGATCGGCTTGCCCATCTCGCGCACGATGATGTCGGCCAGCTGCTGCCGGCGCTCGGTGTGCAGGTCGGCGACCTTCTGGATCAGCGCCGCGCGCTCGGCGACCGTGCTCGAGCGCGACCACCCGGCGTGCGCCTCGGCGGCCTTGTCGACGGCCGCCTTCAGGTCGGCGTCGGAAATCGTCGGGTAGGTCTTGACCGACTCACCGGTCGCGGGGTTGACGACGGCGTAGCTCATGGGGTTCTCCTCTTCGTCGGGGACTTGGCAGAACTCTACGACGACGGGCGAGCGCGCCGTTGTGCGATGCGACTACCCCGCCCAGGTCTCCGTCACGTTCGCGGCCAGCCAGGTCAGGGGCTCCACCGCCTCGCCGCCGCCGGGACGCACCTCGAAGTGCAGGTGCGGACCCGTGCTGCTGCCCGTGCTGCCGGTGCGGCCGATCACCTCGCCGCGGCTGACGGTGTCGCCGACGCGCACCGTCTGGGAGCCGAAGATCATGTGGCCGTAGACGGTCTGCACCATCTGCCCGTTGATCATGTGCTCGATGACGACGTGCTGGCCGAGGCCGCCGTCGCTCGCCGACTGGACGACGACGCCGTCCGCGACAGCATGGATCTGCGAGCCGTAGCCGGGCAGGAAGTCGACGCCCTGGTGGTCCGACGAGCACCCCCAGCACGGCGAGACCCGGTACCCGAAGCCGTCGCTGATGTCGGTCGACGGCGGGATGGGCCACTGCACCGGCGTGTACTGGGTGATCAGGAAATCCTCGCGCGTCGCCACCGGGGCGAACACGTCGGATGTGACCGCGAGCTGCTGCGACGCCGCGTTGTAGGCGTCCACCTTCATGGTCGCCGCGGAGGCGGGGAGGTCGTGGGCGGTGACCGTCAGCATGCACACGACGGCCGCGCCGACGGCGAGCGTCCTCCTCTTGCGGAACGCACCCAGGTAGGAGAGATCGGGCAGAGCGGTGGAACGAGACAACACGGGTATGACGCACATTTCTGGTCGGGCGCGCACGACGGTACGCGCGAGACGCACCGCGTGCGTCCAGACGATCGGGGTAGGGCCCTCAGCTGTGAGTGAAGCCGGGGGGTTGCAGTCCCCCCGGAACTCCGAGGCCGGTAACGATCGTGCAACAGGACTCTGGACGTTGTCTGGCAGGAGCCCGGCATTCCACCCGTTAGCCTCGGCAGATGCAGGTCTGGCCCGGCAACGCCTATCCCCTCGGGGCCACCTTCGATGGCACCGGGACGAACTTCGCCCTGTTCAGCGAGGTCGCCGAGAAGGTCGAACTGTGCCTGTTCGACGAGAACCGCGTCGAGACCCGGGTCGAGCTGACCGAGGTCGACGGCTACGTCTGGCACGCGTACCTGCCCGAGGTGCAGCCCGGCCAGCGCTACGGCTACCGCGTGCACGGCCCGTGGGATCCGCAGAAGGGGCTGCGCTGCAACCCGTCGAAACTGCTGCTCGACCCGTACGCGAAGGCGACCTACGGCGACATCGCCTGGGGTCAGCCGATGTTCTCGTACCAGTTCGACGCCCCGGAGCAGCGCAACGACCAGGACTCCGCTCCGAACATGATGCTCGGCGTCGTGGTGAACCCGTTCTTCGACTGGACCGGCGACCGCGCGCCGAAGATCCCGTACGCCGAGACCGTCATCTACGAAGCCCACGTGAAGGGGCTCACCCAGCTGCACCCCGACATCCCGGAGGAGATGCGCGGCACGTATGCCGCGATCGCGCACCCGGCGATCATCGAGCACCTGAAGCACATCGGCGTCACCGCCATCGAGCTGATGCCGGTGCACCAGTTCCTCAACGACAGCGTGCTGCAGGAGAAGGGCCTGCGGAACTACTGGGGGTACAACACCATCGGCTTCCTCGCGCCGCACTCCGGCTACTCCTCGACCGGCGACCTGGGTCAGCAGGTGCAGGAGTTCAAGGCGATGGTGCTGGCGCTGCACACCGCGGGCATCGAGGTGATCCTGGATGTCGTCTACAACCACACCGCGGAAGGCAACCACCAGGGGCCCACGGTCAGCATGCGCGGCATCGACAACGCGGCGTACTACCGCCTCGTCGAGGATGACGAGCAGCACTACATGGACTACACGGGAACCGGCAACTCCCTCAACGTCGGGCACCCCCACACGCTGCAGCTGATCATGGACTCTCTGCGGTACTGGGTGACCGAGATGCACGTCGACGGGTTCCGCTTCGACCTGGCGGCGACCCTCGCCCGCGAGTTCTACGAGGTGGACCGGCTGAGCGCGTTCTTCGAGCTCGTGCAGCAGGACCCGATCGTCTCGCAGGTGAAGCTGATCGCCGAGCCGTGGGATGTCGGGCCGGGCGGGTACCAGGTCGGCAACTTCCCGCCGCAGTGGACGGAATGGAACGGAAAGTACCGCGACACCGTGCGCGACTACTGGCGTGGCGAGCCGGCGACGCTCGGCGAGTTCGCATCCCGCATCACCGGATCGAGCGACCTGTACGAGCGCACGGCGCGCCGCCCGGTCGCGAGCATCAACTTCGTCACCGCGCACGACGGGTTCACCCTGCGCGACCTCGTCAGCTACAACCAGAAGCACAACGAGGCCAACGGCGAGGACGGCAAAGACGGCGCCGACGACAACCGCTCCTGGAACATGGGGGCCGAGGGCGACACCGACGACCCGACGATCACGATGCTGCGCGGACGGCAGCAGCGCAACTTCCTGACGACGCTGCTGATCAGCCAGGGCGTGCCGATGATCCTGCACGGTGACGAGCTGGGGCGCACCCAGTACGGCAACAACAACGTGTACGCGCAGGACAGCGAGATCGCCTGGGTGCGCTGGGACGAGGCCGACGCCACCCTCATCGAGTTCACCGCCGCCGTCGCGAAACTGCGGCGCGACCATCCGACGTTCCGGCGCAGCCGGTTCTTCGACGGGCACCCGATCCGACGGGGCGAGGGCGAGCCGATGCCCGACATCGTATGGCTGCGTCCGGACGGGACGGCGATGCAGCCCGAGGACTGGGAGTCCGGCTTCGGGCGCACGATCGGCATGTTCCTGAACGGGGAGGGCATCCAGGGGGTCGACTCCCGCGGCGGCCGCATCGTCGACAAGCACTTCCTCGTCTACTTCAACGCGCACACTGAACCGGTGGAGATCACCCTGCCGGTGGAGGAGCGTTCGCCGCGCTGGGATCTCGTCGTCGACACCAACGACGGCGAGGTCGACGGCGTGCTCGACCCCGGCAGCACGTTCTCGCTCGGCGCGCATGCGCTCGCGGTCCTCCGCGAGCACACCGAGCAGTCCGCCGCCGACCCCTCGGTCAGCGCGAGCCTCATCCCGGGAGCCGTGTAGTTCGGCGGCCGTCGTGCGCGTCTCCAGATGACCGAACACTCAACATCCGCTGAAGGTTCGGGCAACTCTCTTCTTTTCCCAGCCCGCGTGGGGTGAGATCGGATCAACCCGATCCGCATTCCCCCTGGAGGTGTTCGATGAAGGTCATCGCGCACGAACCCGTGGTGACGGTCGCAGTCCCCGGCATCCATCGCGTCGAGCTCGACGGCAGCACCGTCGGCTACGTCGTCGAGGCTGGCAACGTCTACGTCTCACTGGTCGGCAGCGTGTACAACACGTCGTGCGAGGTCGCGCAGTCGCTCGATCTGCGCACCGCGGTCAACCGCGTCGTCGACGCCTGACCCGGCGGGCGGTCAATAGAGTGACCGCATGGCCGAACCGACGAGCGCGCCGACCAACGCGACGACGACCTCCGGCGCCACCGCTCCCGACCTGTCGAAACGTGACCTGACCCTCGATCTGGCCCGCGTCTTCTGCGTGCTGCTCGTCGTCGTGGTCCACCTGCTCATGGTGGGTGTCGACACCCAGGCGCCCGGCGGCATCGCGCTGCAGCGCACGCTGGAGGCACAGGCCTGGTTCCCGCTGGCCAGCTGGTTCGGCCAGATCATGCCGCTGTTCTTCGTGGTGGGCGGGTTCGCCTCCATGACGGCGTGGCGCGGCCTGCAGCGCCGCGGCGGCGGCGGACCCGACTTCGTGCGCACCCGGGTGCTGCGGCTCGCCCAGCCGACCTTCCCGTTGTTCGTGTTCCACGTGGTCGCGACCGGGGCGGGCTACCTGATCGTGCAGGCGACAGGTGCGCTGTCGCTCGAGGTGCTCGACGGGGTGTTCTTCGGTGCCGGCTCGCCGCTGTGGTTCATCGCCGCGTACGCGATCTGCCAGGCGCTCGTCCCGTTCCTCGCCCACATGCACGCGGTCGCACCGAAGCGCACCGTGCTCGTGCTGCTCGCGGGCGTGATCCTCGTCGACATCGCGCACTACGCCACCGCCGACCTCGGCATCGCAAGCTACTGGATCGGCCTGCTCAACCTCGTCTTCGTCTGGCCGCTCGTGCAGCAGATCGGCTTCTGGTACGCCGACGGCTTCTTCGACCGTCCGTGGTGGCAGCTGGCGCTGATCTCGCTGGCGGGGGTCGGGATGCTGTGGCCGCTCACAGCGTTCGGCCCGTACGACGTGAACATGCTCGTGAACCTGAACCCGCCCACGCTGCCGCTGGTGTTCCTCGGCCTGTCGCAGGCGGCGTTCCTGAGGATGCTGAAGCGGCCGCTGTCGGCCCTGATGCGCACGCGGGCCGCGCAAGGCATCGTGTTCCTCGCCGGCACCCGGCTGATGACGATCTACCTCTGGCACCTGCCGGTGATCATCGCGCTGTCGGGCATCGCGATCCTCATCCCCGGGTTCAGCCCGCGCCCTGGCAGCGCCGAATGGTGGCTGACCCGCCCGATCGAGTACGTGCTGGTGCTCGCCGTGCTGTTCGCGCTGTCGCTCCTCGTCGGGCGCTGGGAGGCGCCGCGCGAGGTGGGGCCGACGCCGCCGGCAGCCGTCGTCGCGCTGTCGGTCGTGCTGACCGTGGCGGTGCCGTTCCTGATGATCCCGCTCGGGCTCGATTTCGCGTTCGCCGTGGCGGGGGCGATCACGTTCGGCATCGCGATCCTCGTCCTCGGGCGGTGGAGAATGGCGGGGTGAAAGCCGTCTACCTCACGGGTACCCGTTCCATCGAGGTGCGGGACCGGCCCGATCCGGAACTGCTCACCCCGAAGGACGTCATCGTGCGGGTCGTCGCCGCCTGCGTCTGCGGCTCCGACCTGTGGGGATACCGCGACTACCCGGGCGGCGGCTCCGGCATCGCGATGGGCCACGAGATGGTCGGCGTCATCGAGCAGGTCGGCGCGGAGGTCGAGACGCTCCACGTCGGCGACTTCGTGATCTCCCCCTTCTCCCTCAGCGACGGAACCTGCCAGTCGTGCCGGGCGGGTGCCACCTCGGTCTGCGATCACGTGACGTTCTTCGGCTCCCGCGACCCCGACCGCCTTTTCATCGACGGGGCGCAGGGTGAGCGCATCCGGATGCCGTTCGGCGAGAGCAGCCTCGTGGTGGTGCCGCACCCGGTGGAGGACTCGCTCGTCCCGCACCTGCTGGCGCTCTCGGATGTGGCGTCCACCGGGCATCATGCCGCGGTGACCGCCGGCGTGCGCGAGGGGGATGTCGTGGTGGTGGTCGGCGACGGCGCGGTGGGGCTCTCCGCGGTGCTGGCCGCCGCGCGCCGGGGTGCGTCCCGGATCATCGCGATGAGCAGGCACGCCGACCGGCAGCGGGTCGCCCGTGGCTTCGGCGCCACCGACATCGTCGAGGAACGCGGCGACGCTGCCGTCCGTGCCGTGCGCGAGCTGCTCGGCGGCGACCTGGCGGACGCCGCCCTCGAGTGCGTCGGAACCGCCGAGTCGATGCAGCAGGCACTTCAGTCGGTGCGGGGTGGCGGACGGGTGGGGTTCGTCGGGGTGCCGGGTGACCGGGTGGGGCTCGATGCGGAGCAGCTGTTCCGGCGGAACATCACTCTCGGCGGCGGCATGGCTCCGGCGAGGACGTACATCCCGGAGCTGCTGCCCGCGGTGCTGGACGGGTCGATGCGACCGGGCGACGTGTTCGATCTGGAGCTGCCGCTCTCCGATGCGGCGGAGGCGTACGCCGCGATGGACGAGCGCCGCGCGATCAAGGTGCTGCTGCGGCCCTAGAGGCCGGTTGAGTAGCCGCGAAGCGGCGTGTCGAAACCTAGAACCCGCCGAAGTCTCCGCCGCCGAAGTCGCCACCGAAATCCCCGCCACCGAAGTCCCCGCCATCGGAGCCGCCGCCTGCGCCGGGGTCGCCCGCGGCATCCACCGACCCGCCGTCCCACGGCAGGAACGCACTGACCAGCGCCGAGCCGATCACGTAGCCGGCGACGGTGCCGATCAGCGAGCTCGCGATCATGCTGCCGAAGCCGGGGCCGTTGTACGCCGGGTTGGACAGCGAGCGCTCGAGGGTGCCGGGGTTGCGCATCTCGGCGCGGGTCGCGGCCCGGGCGAGGGTGGCGGGCTCGCTCGACAGCGGGCGTTCACCGGTGCCTGCGCCCTTGCTGAGCTCTTCGTAGACGATGGCGCGCTGCTCTTCGGTCAGTTTCGCGAACGCCTCGCGATGCACCTCTTCGATCGTCTCGGGCGGTGCGGTGCGCAGCAGGTAGCGGTAGCGCTCGATCGCGCGCTCGTCGTCGGTCGTCCGGTCACGGCGGGCCGCTGGTGCGGCGGCCGCATCCGTGCCGAAAAGCCGGTCCAGGAATCCCATCGGTTGCCTCCGCGGTTCACGCTAAGCGCACCGACTGTGCGGGGGCTGGGCGGGGGCTGGGGACGCCGCCTGAACCCTCAGGCAGACGGCTGGGCGATGGTCGGTGCTGCCGTCGTCTGCTCGGCGGGGATGAGGATCCAGCCCACCAGGTAGGCGATCACCTGCGGTCCGGGCAGCAGGATGGAGAGCACGGCGATGATGCGGACGATGGTGGCGTCCCATCCGAAACGGTGCGCGATGGCCGCGCACACGCCTCCGATGACACGTCCGGTCTGGGGTCGACGGAGTTCAGCCATGACCCCAGCCTGCGCGCCGGCCGACGGATCGAACAGGGGGCTACCCCCCGTTCTCGTCCGGCTCGCCCACCGACAGCAGCCCGCCGATCGCGAGCTCCCGCACCTGCGGCACGATCTCGGCGGCGAGCGCGTCGACGTCCGCGTCCAGGATGCTGGCCACCGCCCCGAGGATCGCGCCCAGGCTGAGCTCCCCGTCGCAGGCGCCGACGACGGCGGCGAGTGCGGTGCCCACCGGCAGCTCGCGGTGGAACCCGCCGCCCTGCCGCAGCGTGATCACGGTCGGATGCTCGTCGCCCGGCCAGTGGCTGCGTTCCTCGGTCACGTCGGGCGCGACCACCGGATGGAGCGCGAGCACGCCCGCATCGTCGAGAGCCGAGACCGCGTCGTGCGCAGCCAGCACCGACGCCAGGTGCGCGCCGAGGGCCGACCCGTCGCCGAGCGGGGCGTCGAGGCGCTCGGCCCGGCGCAGCATCCTGTCGCCCTCGGGCCGGCGCAGCAGCAGGTAGCCGAAGCCGATGCCCGTCACACCGCGGCTCGCGAAGTCGTCGAGCCAGGCGCCGACGAGCGCCTCGTAGCCGGGGCTCGACGGCTGCGTGCCGCCGTCGCGGATCCAGGTCTCGGCGTAGCGCGCCGGGTCGAGGGTCTCGCGTTCGACGATCCAGGCATCCAGGCCGCCCGGGTCGGTCCAGCCGATGGCGCGCTGCAAGCCGTCTTCGGTGTCGCGGTACTCCCAGTTGCCGAGCAGCTGGGCGACCCCGCCCGGCACGAGGTGCTCGGCCACGGATCCGACGATCCCGGAGACGATCGCGTCGCCCACCGCGCCGCCGTCCCGGTACTCGTATTCGGGCACGTCGTCCCGCCGCGGTGTGATCACGAACGGCGGGTTCGACACCACGCGGTCGAACCGTTCGTCGGCGACCGGCTCGAACAGGCTGCCCCGCCGGAACTCGATCGTGTCGACCCCGTTCAGGGCCGCGTTCAGCGCCGCCAGGTCGAGGGCGCGCTGCGAGATGTCGGTCGCCACCACCCGGCGCGCCTCCCGCGCCAGATGCAGGGCCTGGATGCCGCAGCCGGTCCCGAGGTCGAGCGCGGTGTCGACGGGGCCGGGCAGCAGCAGCCCCGACAGGGTGACGGAGGCTCCGCCGACCCCGAGCACGTGATCGGTGCGGAGGGGCCGGCCGGTGGCGATCTCGCCGAGGTCGCTGGCGATCCACCAGCGACCCGTCCCGCGTGGATCGAGGAACGAGTACGGCCGCAGGTCGAGCAGCGGCAGCACCCGAGGACCGCCGACGTCGAGCAGCCCGAGGGATGCGGCACCGTCGAGTCCCAGAGACGGCAGTGCCGCGGCCGCCGAGACCGGGTCGGCGTCGAGACCGAGCACGAAGAGGCGCGCCAGCACGGCGGCCGCGGTGTCGTCGCGCAGCGCGCGCACGGCCGGGACGCGGTCGCCGCGCTCGAGCGCGGCCTCGGCGACGGGCCCCCACAGCGCCGTCAGTCGTTCGACGGTGAAGTGAGCCGCATCGAGGTCGGCGCGCAGGGCTCGGATCGCGGCGGCATCCACCGCACCATTCAAGCGGACGGCGTCACCCGTGCAGCACCGCGAGGATGTTGCCGGCCGGGTCGGTGAACCACGCGATGTCGGGCCCGTCGCCCGTGGCGAGGCCGCGTGAGACGCCCTTCTCGTCCTGGTTGAGCCCCTCGTAGCGCTCGAGTTCGACGCCGGCGGCGGCCAGCTCGTCGACGGCCGCGTCGATGTCGGGCACCTCGATGTACACGGCGGTGTAGGTGGCCGGATGGTGATTCGGCTTGGGGTAGATGAAGAACCGCTGCTCGCCGCTGCGGACGGAGAGGCCGTTCGGCGTCTGTTCGACCTCGAAGCCGAGCGTGTCACGGTAGAACGCCGCCGTTGCGGCGAGGTCGTCGGTGGACATTCCGCTCAGTACGCCGGTTTTCGTGATCATCCCAGGCCCCTTCGCCATGTGTACGCTGTCCACAATGACACACGACCACAGCGCCGTCCAGCAGCGCGGCACCTACCGGCACGGTGCGCTGCACCAGGCGCTCCTCGACGCTGGTGTGGCCATGGCGCGCGAAGGCGGGCCGGATGCTGTGGTGCTGCGGGAGGCGACCCGCCGGGCCGGGGTCTCCCCCAACGCGGCGTACCGGCACTTCGCCGACCGGGAGGCGCTCGTCGCGGCCGTCAGCGACACCGCGTCCGGCGCCTCCGCAGCCGCGATCGAGGCCGAATGGGATGCCGTTCCGGCCGGGTCCGCGGCTGAGACCGCGCGCGCACACCTCCGCGCCGTCGGCATGGGATACCTGCGGTTCGCGCGCGACGAGCCCGGACTCTTCCGCGCCGCCTTCACCGTGCCCTCGAATCTCGACCAGGCGTTCAGCCCCGCGAAGGCCGGGCCCGGAGGTCGCACGCCATTCCAGCTTCTCGGCATTGCGCTCGACGAGATGGTCGCCACCGGGCTCATGCCGGCGGAGCGCCGGGCGGGCGCCGAGCTGATCGCCTGGTCGTCGGTGCACGGGCTCGCCATGCTGCACCTCCAGGGACCGTTGCGCGATCTCGATGAGGCGACACTGCGGCACGCGGCCACGGCCCTGATCGACATGGTCGAGCGCGGCCTCTGATTCCCGGCGCGGGGCAGGCGTCGGGCGGCGCAGCGGCTTACGCTGGAACGCACCATGAAGCCGCTGACCGAGGACGACATCCGGGGCTCGCTGGTGAACGCCGCACCCGGTGAGGCAGAGCACATGCCGATGCCGGGACTGCACGAGATGGTGTGGGAAGACCGGGAGTACCTCGGCTGGCGCGACCCGGGCTCGCCCTCGCGGGGCTACCTCGTCGCCTGGCGCGACGGCTCCCCGGTCGGCATCGTGCTGCGCGCCGCCGCCACACGTCTGCAGGCGGGGTCGGCGATCTGCTCGCTCTGCAACACCCCTCAGCCGGCCAGCCAGGTGACCATGTTCTCCGCAGCCCGTGCGGGAGAGGCGGGGCGCCGCGGCGACTCGGTCGGCACCTACATCTGCGCCGACCTGGCCTGCTCCCTGCTGATCAGGATCGCGCCCCCGCCCCTGGACATGCAGCCGTCGCCTGCCCAGGTGGTCGCCTCCCGCGCCGCGGGGCTGGCGGCTCGGCTCGAGGCGTTCACCGGTCGGGTGCTGCAGGCGGCCTGACAGTCTCGGTCGGGATCCGGGCTCAGTCGGACAGGCGGCGCACCTCGTCGATGAGCGCGGGCAGCACGCGCTTCATGTAGCGCCCCCACCAGAGCACCACGATGACACGCACGATCCAGCCGCGCTTGGGCTGCGCGTGGAACGTGTAGGTCCAGCGGATCCGGGTGCCCTCGACGTTGGCGTCGAAGTCCCACTCGGCGTCGGCGAACGCGACCAGGGTGCCGAAGAACCCGGTGAAGTCGGTGAGCTGATACGCGAACCGGCGGGGCGGATCGACGATCTTCAGCCGTTCGATGAACGTGCCCCCGTCGGAGAGGGTGAGCCTGCGGCTCTGGCCGACTGCATCCCAGTCACCCGTCTGATCCTCGAGCTTCACCACCGCGGGGATCGGGCCGAACCGCGGGTAGAAGCGGGTCGGGTCGCTCGGCGTCATGATCGCGAAGGTGCGATCCGGCTTCGCGGGTGCGAATCCTTCGACTCGCGCGGTGGATGCCATGTCGGGTGTTCGGAGCGCTCGTGACCGGTGACTGCTAGTCGAACTTCTCGAGCAGATGGAACGGGATCGCGAGCGCGATCGCCACGCCGAGGAGGCCGCCGAAGAACAGCGCCATGTTCCAGCCCGGGCCGGCGGCGAAGGCGTAGCCGAAGAGCAGGAGCGAGCCGACGAAGAACACGAGCGCGACCAGGAACGCGAAGACCTTCATGCCCTCACCCTAGCGGCGTGGACGAAATGCAGGAGATTCCAGCGGTGGAGCATGTCGTGCCAGGCATCGACTGGTTCGCGAACACGCGGCGCCGAAAGTCTCCTGTATTCGGCACAGGGTTGACAGGTTGCGCGCGCGTGTGTAACTTACCGGTTATCAAACCGGGAGGTTATGAAATGGGCAGCACCGAGGTCGACGAGCTGAGCGCCGTGTTCTCGGCGCTCGCAGATCCGACGCGGCGCAGCATCCTGATGCGGCTCATGGAGGGTGACGCCAGCGTCGCCGAACTCGCCGAGCCGTTCGCGATCAGCCAGCCCGCCGTCAGCAAGCACCTCAAGGTGCTCGAAGGCGCGGGTCTGATCTCGCGCAGCCGGGTCGCCACCTCCCGGTACAGCCACCTCGAGGCCCGGCCGCTGAAGGAGGCGAACGAGTGGATGCAGAAGTACAAGGACTTCTGGAACGAGAGCTTCGACCGCCTGGATCGGGCCCTCGCCGAGTACATGGCAGTCTCGACAGGCTCGACCACCGGAAACGGCTCGACCACCGCGAACGACCAGACCACCGAACAGGAAAAGGAAGAGAAATGAGCGACACCGTCCCCGAGATCCCCCAGGCTCTCGACACCGACGTGTTCATCACCCGGGCGTTCAACGCGCCCCGCGACGTGGTGTGGAAGTTCATCACCGAGCCCGAGTACCTGGCGACATGGTTCGGTCCGTCGAACGTGCACGTCCCCGCCGACACCGTCAGCGTTCAACTGCACCCCGGCGGCCGCTGGGACCTCGACATGGTCGACAACGAGAACGGCGAGCACTACCCCATCCGCGCCCGGATCGTCACCGTGATCCCGCCCGAGTACCTCGAAGGCGAGGAGACCGCCGGCGAGCAGATGACGCCCGACGGGCACAGCCCCATCCGGCTGCGCATCTGGCTGCACGACCACGGCGACAAGACCCGGATGACGCTGCACCAGGGTCCGTTCACCGCGGAGTTCCGCGACATGACCGTCGACGGCTGGAACGAGTCGTTCCTCAAGCTGGACGCCGCACTGTGACCACCGAGTTCGCGACCTCATCCGACGGCACCCGCATCGCGTTCTCCCGCGAGGGCTCGGGGCCGGTGCTCGTGCTCGTCGACGGCGCCATGTGCTACCGCGACTTCGGCCCCGCGCAACCGTTCACGCAGGAGCTGAAAGGCGAGTTCACCGTCGTCGCCTACGACCGGCGCGGTCGGGGCGAGAGCGGTGACAGCTCCACCTACGACGTGCGGCTCGAGATCGACGACCTGCGCGCGGTCCTGGATGCCGTGGGCGGCGACGCCTTCGTGCTCGGCTTCTCATCGGGGGCGGGTCTCGCCTACCGGGCCGCGGCGGTCGGGGTGACGATGCGCAAGCTCGTCGGGTATGAGGCGCCGTGGGTGGGGCTGCGCGGAGGGCGCGACTACGTCGCCGACCTCGACGCCCTCGCCGCCGCCGGCCGGGGCGACAAGATGGTCGACTACTTCATGACGAAGATGATCGGCGCCCCCTTCTTCATGCCGCTGATGTTCCGGCTCATGGGCTCCAACTGGAGGAAGCTGAAAGCCACCGGCCCGACGATCCGCTACGACGCCCGCGTCATGGGCGGAGACTTCGAGGTGCCGGCCGGCGAGCTCGCGAAGATCGGCGTCCCGACAATGGTGGTGTGGGGCTCGAAAGCGGCGACCGAGATGGCGGAGGGCAACCGCAGGGTGGCCGCCACGATCCCCGGGGCGCAGCACCGCATCCTGGACGGTCAGACGCACAACGTGGCCCCCGCCGCCCTGCACCCGGTGCTGACAGAATTCCTGGCATGAGCACGTTCACCACCACCCTGCTGCAGAACGGCAACAACGTCGGGATCGAGATCCCCGACGAGGTGGTCGCGGAACTCGGCGGCAAGCGGGTGCCGGTGATCGTCACGATCGACGGCGGCTACAGCTACCGCAACACGACGGCGGTGATGGGCGGGAAGAACCTCGTCGGCGTCAGCGCCGAGCATCGCGCCGCGTCGGGCGTCACCGGTGGCCAGGTGGTGCAGATCACGATCGTGCGCGACGACGCCCCGCGCGAGGTCGACGTGCCGCCCGCGCTCGCGGAGGCGCTGGCGGCCGACCCGGTCGCGGCGGCGGCGTGGGAGAAGCTCGCCTACAGCCATCGCAAAGAGCACGTGCGGGCGATCACCGAGGCGAAGGCGGAGGAGACGCGGACACGTCGGGTGCAGAAGGCCGTCGCGATGCTCCGCGGCGAGTGACGGCGGGGCTCAGCCCTCACCCGGGACGGGCGCCGCGGCGAACGCGGTCCTGTCGATCCGCCAGCGCCACACCGTGCCCTGACCCGGATCCTTCACCTCGCCCTCGTTGAGGAAGCCGACAGTCTCGAGCACCTTCGTCGACGGGTTGTCGAAAGGGAGGGTGTGGGCGATCACCGAGCGCACCTCCCCCGAGTCGAAAGCCTTCGCAGTCAGCGCGTAGGCGGCACCGGTGCCGTAATGGCGGTGCCGGAAACCGGGCGCGATCTCGTAGCCGATCTCGGCCTGACCGTGCCGCGGCCGCCCGACGAAACCGCCGGAGCCGACGAGCAGCCCGTTGACGAAGAAGAAGTGCATCCACCACTCCGACTCCTGCGGGTGGGTGGTGAGGCGGTTGATCGTGAAACCGATCGCCTCGGGGAACTCCGGCCAGCCGCCGGGAGCCGGCGACCCCATCCGCTTGGCGAAGGCGGCACGGTCGGTGGCGAGCACGGTGAGGTCGGCGGCGGACGCGGCCACCACCTCGACCACAGGCAGAGGGGTCACGGGATTCCCTTCCACGAGGACGGGCCACGCGAGCCCGCCGGGTAGGTGTCGAGTCTCACCGCATCGCGGCGCCACGCGTCGAGCACGGGCGAGACGATCCTCCAGCACTGCTCGGCGATGTCGCCGCGCACGGAGAGCGTCGGGTCGCCCGTGCAGAGCTCGGCGAGCACCTCTCCGTAGGCACTGAGCTCGCTCGGCCCGAACTCGGCGTGCAGCACGTCGTGCTCCAGGTCGAACGGGTTGTCGCGGCCGTTGGTGACGAGGTCCATGTCGAGGGTTGCGGGCTTGATCCCGATGCGCAGCTGCGCCCCCGTCGCCGGCCCGTGGAACCCGGTCGGCAGCTGCGGCACGTCGCGGAAGTGGAAGACCAGATCCTGCCGGGGCTGCCCGAGCGCTTTGCCGGACCGGAGCACGAACGGCACTCCCGCCCAGCGCCACGTGTCGACGGCGACGGTCATCTCGGCGAGCGTCTCGGTGCGCCGGGACGGCACCACCCCCGGCTCGGCGGTGTAGGCCGGCAGCTTGCGGCGGCCGACGGTGCCCGCCGTGTAGCGGGCACGACGGGATGCGGTGCCGTTCTTCTTCCACGGCCGGGTGGCGCGCAGCACCTGCGCCATCGCACCCCGCAGGTCTTCGGAGCCGACGCTCGACGGCGGCTCCATCGTGGCGAGCGCGAGCACCAGCAGCAGGTGGCTCTGGATCATGTCCTTCAGCGCACCCGCGTGGTCGTAGTACCCGGCCCGGCCTTCGAGTGCCAGGTCCTCTTCGATGAGCAGCTCAACGCGCTCGACGTTCTGGGCGGAGAGCAGCGGCTCGAAGAGCCGGTTCGCGAACCGGAGTCCGATCAGGTTGAGCACCGTCGACTTGCCGAGGAAGTGGTCGACGCGGAACACCTGCTCCTCGGGAACCATCGTCTCGAGCAGGCGGTTGAGGGCGGCGGCGGAGCCGGCGTCCGATCCGAACGGCTTCTCCAGGGCGAGCACGATCCCGTCGGGGAGGGTCATCGTGGCGAGGGTCTTGCAGGCCAGCAACGCGATCGCCGGGGGGATCGCGAAGTACAGGGCGACTCGTCCGGTGGCGGCGTCGAGGGCGCGGGCGAGGTCGTCCGCCGAGGTGGCGTCTCCGCGCAGGTAGATGCTCTGGGCGGCGACCTTCTTCCCGAGGGCGGAGGGGGTGCCCGCGAAGGCGCGGGTGACCTTGGAGCGCCAGGCGGCATCCGTCACCGGCTCACGGTCCACGCCGATCACCTGCATGATGCGACCGCGCGAAGACGCGAGCAGCGAACCGAGGCCCGGGAGCAGCAGTCGCGAGGTGAGGTCGCCGCTCGCGCCGAGGATCACGAGCGTGTCGATCGGCGCGGAAGCCATACGGCGAGGCTACCGCCCACACGCGCGGCGTCGCCCCATCCCAGAGGGCGGCGCCGCTCCTCCGTTCGCTACGCTCGCCGCATGACCGCCCCCGTCATCCCGGCCCCGCAGCGCAACCGCCTCGGGATCGCCGCGCTCGTCCTCGTGATCGTCGCGATCGTGCTGCCGATCATCGCCTTCGTCATCGTCTCCGTCGGCGCCTCGATCGAAGGCGCCGAAGGGGACGACCTCGGTTACGCGATCCTCGGCGGGTTCATCATCTCCGCCGCCGTCGTCGCGTTCGTGTCCCCGATCGCGATCGCCGGGGTGGTGCTCGCCGTCGTCGCGCTGTTCCGGCGCGGCCGGCGCAAGGTGCAGGCCGTGCTCGCTCTCGTGTTCGGCATCGTGCCCGCGCTGACCGTGCTCGGGCTGCCGGCCGCCGTCGACAGCTTCTTCTGACCCGCGTAGCGTCGGGATCGATGAAACGTCAGCCCCTGCGATCCTCCGTCCTGAGATCGGCGGGCTACGATCCGGCGACCGCACTGCTCGAGCTCGAGTTCACCAGCGGCGACGTGTACCGCTACTTCGCGGTGCCGCCGTCGGTGTTCGCCGCGCTGATCGACGACGACAGCCCCGGCGCCTACTTCAACACGCACATCAGCGACAGGTACCCGACCCGGCAGCAGTACGAGTGAGCACGCGTCTCGTCATCGTCAGCGACACCCACGTCCCGCAGCGTGCCAGGGCGCTGCCCGAGCCGCTCTGGGCGGCGATCGAAGCGGCGGATGTCGTCATCCACGCCGGCGACTGGAACGGCGTCGCGCTGCTCGACGAGTTCGAGCGGCGCTCCGCGCGGCTGCTCGCGGTGCACGGGAACAACGACGGCGAGGAGCTGCGGGCCCGGCTGCCGGAGGTCGCCCGCGCGACGCTGGACGGCATCCGGTTCGCCGTCGTGCACGAGACGGGTGGCAAGGACGGGCGGGAGGCGCGCATGGCCGCCGCCTACCCGGACACCGACGTGCTCGTGTTCGGGCACAGCCACATCCCGTGGGACACGGTCGCGCCGGGCGGGCTGAGGCTGCTCAACCCGGGTTCGCCGACCGACCGCCGCCGGCAGCCGCGTGCCACGTATCTGACCGCGGTCGCCGACGGCGGGGTGCTGCGTGAGATCGAGCTCGTCGGGGTCCCGACGGGCTCGACCGGCGGCTAATCGTTCGACGTGGCCTTCAGCGCCGCGACCAGGATGCCGACCAGCCATCCGACCGTCATCAGTGCGAACACCGACATGATGACCGGCGCCGTCGTCTGGTGCGTCAGCCACACGATGCCGACGAACACGCCCACCACCAGGTAGGTGACCACGCCGATCCAGACGGGGCGGCTCAGCGAGCTGACCGCCGTGCCGACCTTGTTGTTGCTCTGCGCGAGACGCGTGCGCAGCTCGATGCCGAGCAGTGCGGCGGTCGACGTCGCGACCCCGCCGCCGAACAGCGCGGCGAGGATCTGCGTCGCGACCGGGACGACCGGCGCAGCCTCCGTGGCCGACGCCTGGAAGTTCCAGACGTAGAAGCCGATCCAGCCCCACAGCACCACGAACACGGCCAGTGCGAGGAAGGCGACGATCAGGAGGGGGTTCTTCACAGGGGACTCCATTCGTTGCGAAGCCGCCCACGATAGCGCACGACCGTTCTACCCCGGGCGCTGTTCAACCTGAGGGTGAGACCCGGGTCCCCCTTTCGCCCCACAACGCGGGATACCCCGTTCGGCGCACCGAAGTCAGACTGTTGAGGACACGGAGGGGGAATCGTGGCTGCCGCCGACTCGGCCCCACGCGAGGCCGCTCGTCAACGCGAACTGGCGGACGAGCTGGCTCGGCGCGCCGGGATCGCGACGCAGATGTCCCGCACCTTCGCTGCCGCCGCCCGCAGCGACGACCGCCTCTCGCAGACCCTGCTCGAACTCGAACCCCTCGGGTACACCTTGCTCACCGACCGTCGCTGGCCGGGTTCCCACGGCACGATCGACCTCGTCCTGGTCGGCCCGGGTGGCGTCATCATCGTCGACGTGGCCGCCTGGCGCGAGGCGACGATCCGCGACGGCCGCCTCTACCGGGGAGCTGAGGAGGTCACCGAGGAGCTCGCCCAGCTCGCCGACCTGGTCTACACGACGCAGCGAGCCCTCGCCGAGTTCGGTCTCGCCGCGGGCGAGGTGCGGGCGTTCGCGTCGTTCCCGCACGCCGGCATGGTGCGCACCGACCTGTACGGCGTGACCCTGGCCAGCGAGGCGGCGACCGTCACCGAGATCGCCCGGCTCGGCACCCGCCTCACCGCGTCGCAGGTGGCGAAGGTGCGCGGTGTCGTCGACTCCCTGTTCCCGCCGTCGGCGCATGACCCGATCGCGGTGGATGCCCCCACCCGCCCGCCGCTGACCGCCACCGAGATCGCCGCCGCCGGCATCCCGTCGCATGATGCCGCGGCCCCCGCACCCGAGACGCTCAGCGCCGAACAGGTGCGCATCGCTCTCGCCGAAGGTCTGCGACGCCCGCCCATCGACGACTGGATGGCGTTCCTGCATCCGGAGCAGGCCCGCATCGTCCGCCGCACCTACACCGGGCCGGTCCGCATCCGCGGCGCCGCCGGCACCGGCAAGACCGTGGTCGCGCTGCACCGCGCCGCCCACATCGCTCGCACCACCGGCGGCCGCGTGCTGGTCACCACCTACGTGCGCACCCTGCCGAAGGTGATGGAGGAGGCGATGCTCCGGCTCGCGCCCGACGTCGCCGGCCGCATCGACTTCCGCAGCGTGCACGCCTTCGCCTACGACGTGCTCACCTCCCGCGCGGGAGCGATCGCGATCGACGCCGAAGGCGCCGACCGCATCTTCAAAGACCTGTGGGATCGCATCGGCAAGGATTCGCCGCTCGGCAGGATCGACCCGACGCCCGGCTACTGGCAGGACGAGATCCGCTACGTGCTGAAAGGCCGCGGCCTCACCGACTTCGCCGACTACGCGGTGCTCCCCCGGCTGGGGCGCTTCCGCCCGCTGAACGGCGAACAGCGCGCCATGGTGTGGAACCTGTACCGCGAGTACGAGCTCGCCCTGCAGGAACGCCGCATCTTCGACTGGGAGGACGTCATCCTGGAGGCGGAGGCCTCGCTCGCCGCCCAGCCGCTCGACCCCGGATATGCGGCCGTGATCGTCGACGAGGCGCAAGACCTCTCCTGCGCGATGATCAGGATGCTGCACGGCCTCGCCGGCGACCGTCCCGACGCGCTCACCCTGGTCAGCGACGGCCAGCAGACCATCTACCCCGGCGGCTACACGCTCGCCGAGGCGGGGGTCGCGATCCAGGGTCGCGGTGTCGTGCTGGGACTGAATTTCCGCAACTCCGCCGAGATCATCGAGTTCGCCCGAGCGCTCGTCCAGGGCGACCAGGCTCCCGACATCGAGGGCGCCGTCGTCGCCGAAGACGAGCCCGCCGTCGTGCCGCGCCGCGGCGCCCGACCGGTGTACACCGTGTTCGCGTCCCGCTCGGTGCACGACACCTCGCTGGTGGAACGGATCCGCCGCATCGTGACCGAGTCGGAGCAGACCGGGTTCGGCGACATCGGCGTGCTCGCGCTGTACTCCTGGCACGCCCGCGAGGCGGCGGAGGCGATGACCGCGGCGGGCATCCCGGTGGTCGAGCTGGAGAAGTGGGACGGGCAGCCGGTCGACGCCGTCAAGGTCGGCACGATCCGGCGTTCGAAAGGTCTGGAGTTCCGCGAGGTGCTGGTCGTGCGCACCCCGCCGCATCTGGTGCAGGCGGACGTCATCGACCCGGACGAGGCCGCGGCGGAACGCCGACTGCTGCAGCGGCGCGAACTGTATGTGGCGATGACCCGCGCTCGTGACGGGCTCTGGGTGGGGGTCGCATAGTCTTCCTCACCGTCTGGCAGGATGGGTTGTCTACCCCCTGACACCCCACCCCCTGTGCCGACGAGTGGAGACCCGTGACGGATCGAGCACCCGTGCGGGGTCACGAGCACCCGCGTCTCGGCTGGGTTGCGGTGCCGCGCGTGCGGGTCGGGGGCCGCCACCTGCCCGTCTGGGCGGTGCTCATCGGGGTGTTCGCGGCATCCCGGATCGTGTCGACCGGCGTGCTCTGGGTGCTGTGGGCGACGACGCAGGGGCAGTGGTTCTCGCACTACGACGGCGGCCCGACGTTCTGGGAGTACCTGCAGTCGTGGGATGTGCAGTGGTACCGGCGGGTCGCGTACGAGGGCTACCCGCTGGAGCTGCCGATCGACGAGAACGGCGACGTGAAGCAGAACACCTGGGCGTTCTTCCCGGTCTTCCCGATGCTGGTGCGGCTGGTGACGCTGACCGGGGTCGACTACTTCGTCGCCGCGACCGTCGTCGCCACCGTGTTCGGCCTGCTCGCCACCCTCGCCCTGCACCGGATGCTGGCGCAGCATTTCGCCCCCACCCAGGCCCTGTGGGGCGCGATCTTCTTCGCCTCGGGTCCGCTGTCGTGGCTGCTGCAGGTCGGGTACGCGGAGAGCACGTACCTGTTCTTCCTGTTCTGCGCACTCGCGGCGATGGTGTCGCGGCATTACCTGCTGATGATCCCGTTCGCGCTGGTGGCGTCGTTCACGCATCCCGGCACCCTGGCGCTGGCGGCGGCGCTCGGGCTGCAGGGCATCTTCCGGCTCGTGCGCCGGCAGCGCATCCTGTGGCACGAGTGGCTCACCGCCGGGCTCGCGATCGTGCTGATCACCGCAGCGGCCCTGTTCTGGCCGGTGCTGATCGCGCAGCTGACCGGCGACCCGTCGGGCTACTTCGACACCGAGCTCGGCTGGTGGCGGCAGTATCTCGGACGCGTGATCTTCGTGCCGTTCACGCCCTTCTACCTGCTGTACGGGATGCTGTGGGGCTGGTTCGGGTACGCACTCGTCACCGTGGTGCTGGCGGCGGTGGTCTTCTGGCTGACCCGCCCGTCGACGCGCGCGCTCGGGGTCGACGTGTGGACGTTCACGGTCATGTACATCGCGTACCTGGTGGCGGTGTTCCTGCCGACACAGTCGCTGATCCGGATGCTGCTGCCGCTGTCGCCCCTGCTCGGTCACCCCGGCCTGTCGGCCACCCCGCGCCGGCGGTGGACGGTGCTCATCCTCGGGGCGCTGCCGATCCAGGCGTTCGCGATCTTCTGGCTGTGGGTGGTGTACCCGCCGTAGGCCACCGCTGGTCGAGTAGCCGCGCAGCGGCGTATCGAAACCCGCACGTCACACCTCGATCGCTCCGCCGATCGACGCGAGGTGGGCGCGCAACGTGAGGGACGGGTCGGCGGAACGGGCGGCGAGGTACTCGGAGAACCTCAGCTGCGCGCGCAGCGACTCTCCGCCGCGCATCCGCTCCGCCTGAGCGACCTCGGTGGCGCGGATGACCTCGGCCGCGGCGACGACGTCCGGCGCGACGGCGGCCGGGACGAACAGGACGCCGTCGTCGTCGGCGTAGACCATGTCGTCGCGGGTGAGCGTCCAGGGGCCGATCGTCGCGGCATCCAGGGCGTCGGGTGCGCGCGGGTCGTTGCGCAGCGGACCGGTCGGCATCGAGCCGAGGCTGAAGACGGGCAGGCCGATCTCGCGGATCTCCGCCGTGTCGCGGTGGAGGCCCCAGATGACGATGCCGGCGAGTCCGGCGCCCGCCGCCTCCAGCACCATGAGGTCTCCGACGCACGCCTCATCGAGCCGCTCCGCGTTGTCGATGACGAGCACGTCGCCTGGTTCCGCCGTCTGGAGCGCCTCGAGGAAGATGTCGACACTGCCCGCGTGCCGCACCGGCAGGGCGCGTCCGGAGAACCGGGACCCCGGCGTGATCGCGACCGTTCCGGCTGGGGCGCAGCGCACCTCCACCCCGGTGCGAACGCATCCATCGGTCAGGTGGGCGGTCGTGACAGTCATGCGAGCTCCTTCTCGAACCAATGATCGCCGTGCGGCTCGTCGTTGAATGCGGCCACTTCGCGATAACCGGCCCGCCGGTACAGGGCGATCGCCTCGGTGAGGGCGCGGTTCGTCTCGAGCTTCACGGTCCGGATGCCGTGGGCGGCCGCGTGCTGCTCCAGCGTCCGCAGCAACCGGGCCCCGAGCCCGAGCCCCCGCAGGTCGCGTGACAGCCACATGCGTTTCAGGTGTGTCCAGTCGCCGTGGAACTTCAGCAGCCCGAGCGCCACCGGCTCGCCGTGCAGCGTCGCGAGCAGTGTGATCCCGCGGGGCAGCCGCACCTCGTCGTCGTTGGCGCTGATCGCGGCGGACTCGTCGAAGCCGTGCTCGAACCGCTCCGACAGCTCGGCGAAATAGCGTTGTGTCGCCTCGCGCGCGGCGGGCTCCGCCGGGTCGACGACGGCGAACTCGACCATCGACGCGGTGAGCAGCCGGTCGACGGTGGCCATGGCATCCACCAGGGTCTGCTGCTGCCGTTCGTCGAGCGCGGCGAGGATGCCGGCTGCGTGCTCGTCGCTCAGCCGCTCGTACTCGGCGCGCTCGGCCCGGCCGGCGTCGGTGAGGACCGCGCGGCGTACCCGCCGGTCGTCCGGATCTTCGTCGACGCGGATCAGTCCTTCGCGTTCGAGCGCCTGCAGCAGCCGGGTGAGGTACCCGGAGTCGAGGTCGAGCTGTGCGCGCAGCTGCCGCACCTCGGTGTGACCGGAGTCGATCTCGAACAGCAGTCGCGCGTGGGCGAGGGAGCGTCCGCGCGCCAGGTACCCGTCGTCGAGCACGCCGACGCGCTGGGTGACGGTGCGGTTGAAGCGGCGAACCACCGCGATGTCCGACATATCTCTGACTATAGTCAGACATCGAATCGGGGTACCGTTCCGAACCATGGGTATGAAACGCGTCGTCATCGCCGTCGTCATCCTCGCCGTCGTCATCGGAGGGGCGGTGGGGGCCCTCGCGCTGACGCGGATCGTCCCGGCGCCGGGCGCCGTCGACGCCGCAGAGACCCTCGCGCCGGAGCCGCCGACGCCCACCACGGAGCCGGCCCCGGCATCCACCCCCGGCGTCTACGTCGACTACACCGACACCGCGATCGCGGAGGCCGAGGGTCGCGTCGTGCTGTTCTTCCACGCGCCGTGGTGCGGGCAGTGCCGGCAGCTGGAGGAGGGGATCCTCGCGCAGGGCGTCCCCGACGGGGTCACCATCATCAAGGTCGACTGGGACACCCACCAGGACCTGGAGCAGCTGTACGGCGTACCCATGCGCACCACGTTCGTCGAACTCGACGAGTCGGGTGAAGTCGTGCAACGGCTCACCGCCTACGACGACCCCCGCTTCGAGGCGGTCGTCGAGACGATGAACCTGTAACCCGTGACCGGGCTGCTGCTCGTCTCGTTCGTCGCCGGGGTGCTCACCGTCGCGGCGCCGTGCGTGCTGCCGCTGCTGCCTGTCATCGTCGGCGGATCCATCGTGCGCACCTCGGCCGACACCGCGGTCGCCGAGCGCCAGTGGTTCCGGCCGATCACGATCGCGGCCGGGCTCGTCGTGTCGATCATCCTGTTCACGCTGCTGCTGCAGGCGACCACCGCCCTGCTCGGCGTCCCGCGGATCGTCTGGCAGGTGCTATCCGGCGGCATACTGGTGCTGTTCGGGCTGACCATGATCTTCCCCGCCGTGTGGGAGCGCCTGATGACGGCGACCGGCCTCCAGCGGCGGGCGAACACCGCGCTCGACGCGTCCTACCGGCGCGGCGGCCTCGGCGGCGACCTGCTGCTCGGGGCGGCGCTCGGCCCCGTGTTCGCCAGCTGCTCCCCCACCTACGCGCTCATCGTCGCCGCCGTGCTGCCCGCGGAGTTCGCCGTCGGGCTGCTCTATCTGCTGCTGTACTCGATCGGGCTGGCGGCGACCCTGCTGCTCGTCGCGTTCCTCGGGCAGGCGTTCGCCCGCCGCCTCGGGTGGCTGAACCGGCCGACAGCGAAACGCGTCGTCGGCGTCATCCTCATCGTCGTCGGCATCGCGATCATCGTCGGGCTCGACAAGCTGCTGCAAGCCTGGATCCTCGAGCAGGGCTGGTACGACCCGATCGCCGACTTCGAAGAGGGTCTGACTGGCTGAGTCGCGCCCATCCGAGCCACTAGGGTCGGGAGACGTGACGAGCACCGAACCCGCGATCACCGTGCAGGGTCTCACCAAGCGCTACGGCCGCACCACCGCCGTCGACGACATCTCGTTCGACGTGCCCGCCGGCAGCGTCTTCGCGTTCGTCGGCACGAACGGCGCCGGCAAATCGACCACCATCTCGTGCCTCACCACCGTCGCCCCGTTCGACGCCGGCGAGGTGCGCGTCGCCGGACACGATGTGCGGCACGACGGCGGCGCGGTGCGCAGCGAGATCGGCGTTGTTTTCCAGGATTCGGTGCTCGACCCGATGCTGAGCGCCCGCGAGAACCTCGTCACCCGCGGCCGCTTCTACGGCGGCGACCGCGCCGCCCTCGACGCCCGCATCGCCGAGCTCAGCGGCCTGATCGGACTCGACGACTTCCTCGGACGCCGCTACGGCACCTTCTCGGGCGGCCAGCGCCGCCGCGTCGACATCGCCCGCGCGCTGCTCGCCCGGCCGTCGATCATCTTCCTCGACGAACCCACGGCGGGACTCGACCCGGCGAGTCGCGCGCAGGTGTGGTCGACCATCCAGGAGCTGCGGCAGAGCGGCGGACTCACCGTGTTCCTCACGACCCACTACATGGAGGAGACGGAGGAAGCCGACCGGGTGTGCCTGATCGACCACGGGCGCATCGTGGCATCCGGCACCCCGGCTGAACTGCGCGCGAAACACAGCCGCAGCATCCTCACGGTGACCTCACGCGACCGGGCCGCGCTGGCATCCATCGTCGCCAAACGCAAACGAAAGCTCGAAGGCGACGGCGACCTGGTGCGCATCGCCGTCGACACCGCGGATGAGGCGCGGGCGATCCTGGCGGCGCACGGCGACGACGTGGTCGACTTCGAGTTCCGGCACGGGACCATGGACGACGTGTTCCTCGCCCTCACCGGTGGGGAGGCGGCCGCGTGAGCGTCATCCTCGACATCATGAGCCGCAACCTGCGGCTGTACTTCCGCGACCGGCTGGGCGTGTTCTTCTCGCTGCTCGCCGCCATCATCCTGTTCCTGCTGTACACGCTGTTCCTCGGCAACCTGCAGACGCAGGGGCTCGAGCAGGGCTTCCCGGATGCGCCCGACGGCGCCGTCAAGACCTTCGTCGACAGCTGGATGTTCGCCGGCATCGTCGGCATCACCGCCGTCACCACCGGCCTCGGGGCGTTTAGCGCGTTCGTCGAAGACGGTGCCAGCGGACGGTTCCGCGACTTCCTGGTGTCGCCGATCACGCGCAGCCAGCTGGTGCTCGGCTACCTGCTGTCGAGCTTCGTGATCGCCCTGACCATGACGCTGTTCGTGCTCGTGGTCAGCCTGCTCTACCTGTTCTTCGTCGACGGGCTGGTGCTGACCGTGGCGCAGCTCGCGCTCACCGTCGGCTACCTCGCGCTCTCGTGCGCCGCCTACGCCGCGCTCTCGGCGTTCGTCGTATCGTTCGTGCGCACCACCGGCGCGTTCTCGGCGCTGTCGACCATCGTCGGGACCGTGCTCGGCTTCCTGTGCGGCGCCTACATCCCGGTCGGGTCGCTGCCCGAAGGTGTCGCGAACGTCATCAACGCGCTGCCGTTCGCGCAGTCGTCGATGATCGTGCGGCAGCAGTTCACCGACACGGCCCTGAATGAGCTGGCCGGCGACCAGGCCCAGGCGGTCGACGCACTGCGCGATGCCTACGGCATCAGCGCCAGCATCGGCGACTGGGATGTCACGGTCGGCTACGTCGTGGCGGTGCTCGCCGCGATGGCGGTCGTGTTCACGACGCTTGCGGCGCTGCGGATCCGGTCGCGGATCCGATAGGCGTCGGGGCGCGCCGGTCGAGGAGCGGCGCAGCCGCGTGTCACCCGCCGGTCGAGTAGCGGCGCAGCCGCGTGTCGAGACCTACCGGTTCGCCAACTCGAGTAGCACGTCTCCGTGGCACGGTCCGTCGAGTGAGCACCAGCACCCGAGGTCGTGCCCGCGCAGCTCGTCGAGCTGATCGAACGGGTAGGGCGTGCCGTCGAGCGTGATCTCGCCCGCCGCCAACTGCCTGAAGCGCTCGACCGCTGTCTGCCGATCCGGGATGCCGGGCGCACCGACCGGGAACGGATTGCCCCACTTGCGCGGCCGCGCAACGGAGACCCCGTTCTCGGGCATGCGCCAGCCGCGGTGACGCGAGAGCTGGAAGCGGTGGGGCATGCTGCCACGGTACGCCGCGTAGGCTTCGGACATGGCCGACCCTCGCGTTGCCGTCTACATCGACTTCGACAACATCGTGATCTCGCGGTACGACCAGCTCTTCGGACGCGAGGCGTGGCGCAAAGACAACGCCCGCGACTTCACCATGGGCGCCAAGTCGCCGGATGCCGTGGGCAAGCGTCTCGACGAGGCTCGCGTCGAGATCGGCGCGATCATCGACTACGCGACCTCCTTCGGAACGGTCAGCGTCATCCGCGCCTACGCCGACTGGTCGGCGCCCGCGAACGCGAGCTACAAGGCGCAGCTCGTCGACCACTCGGTGGACCTGACGCAGCTCTTCAACGTGTCCGGCACGAAGAACGGCGCCGACATCCGCCTCGCGGTAGACGTCATCGACGACCTGTTCCGCTTCGAGTCGATCTCGCATGTGCTGGTGGTCGCCGGGGACTCCGACTACATCCCGCTCGTGACCCGCTGCAAGCGCATGGGCCGTGAGGTGATCGGGCTCGGCATCGACGGCTCGACGTCGTCGGCGTTCAAGAAGGCCTGCGACCGGTTCACCGTGTACGACGACGTGCCGGGAATCCCGAAGCTCAAGCCCGCCGGCCGGGCGGCCGCGAAGCCGCCGGTCGAGACCAGTCCTCAGGATGCTTCCGCCGATCTCACGGACGCGTCGGCCCTGCTGCGCCGCGCCCTGCAGCTCATCGACGACAAGAACGACGAGGAGTGGCAGACGAACGGCGAGGTGAAGACGCAGATGCTGCGGCTCGACCCGTCGTTCAAAGAGAAGCCGCTCGGGTTCCGGTCGTTCAGCAACTTCCTCGAGGCGCAGGAGGCGGCCGGCGTCATCGTGATCAAACCGAAGTCGAAGGCGAACGACCGCCGCCTGAAGCTGCCCTGAATCCGCGATAACCTCGCGTATGTCGTACCCGCCTCCTGAGCAGCCCCCGCCGCCGGGATACCAGCCGGTTCCGCCGGTGCAGCCGCCGGCGTACGAGCCCGTCGTCCCGCCGGTGCAGCCGCCCGCCTATGAGCCGGTGCCGCCGCCGTCGGCGCCCCCGGCATCCGCACCCCCTGCTTTCCCTCCCCCGGCGTACACGCCGCCCGCTGCGTCACCGTTCCCGTCGGTCTACGACGCCCCGGTGACGCCCGCCGCACCGGCGACCGTCGACGTGGCCCCGCCTGTGGAGGAGGTGCCGCCGCCGAAGAAGGTGAAGAAGAAGCGCCCGATCGGGTGGATCATCACGGTCACCCTCCTGAGCCTCGCGCTGGTCGGCGCCGGGGTCGTGTTCTACCTGGCGTACATGCGTCTGCAGGAGGCGCTGACCCTCATCGAGCAGCAGCAGGAGATGATCGACGAGAAGGAGACGTTCTCGTCCGCGATGGGTGAGCTGCTCGGCACCGCGGCGAAGTTCGAGGGCAACAAAGTCGGCACGCTGGTCGACTCGACCGAGTTCGACGTGTTCGCATCACGTGCGTATGCGCAGCGGCACAACCCGTCAGCCGTCGCGAAGATCACCCGCGATGTGCAGGCGAAGACCGAAGCCCTGGAGGCGAAACTCACCGCCGCACAGGAGCAGGCAGCGACGAACGCGTCGGGCACCGTGTACGAGTCGGTGATCGACTCCCTCGGAGCCGGCTTCGTCACCACCGCGATCGACGACGCCGACAGCCTCTGCGCCAGCGACGTGCTCGGCTGTGTGACGAGCGACAACCCGCTCGTCGTGCACATCGACGCGGCCGATGTGTCGCTGCCGTACATGACCGAGTTCATCCAGCAGGGGGTCGCGTACCACGAGTTCGCTCATGTGCTGCAGCAGACGAACGTTGCCGCGACCGAGGATGCTGTGGCCGCGTTCGGCGGCGACGTCGAGACCATGGCGGACTGCTTCGCCCTCACCTACCTGCCCGGCTGGACGCTGCACCACAAGGTGCCGATCAGCTCCTACGAGTGGTACGAGGTGGATATCGGCTACGGGTACACCTGCGATGCGTCGCAGATGCAGGTTGTGCGGGATTGGTACGAGGGGTTGGGGTACGTGGTGCCTGAGGTGGGGCAGTAGGGGCGCCTAGCTCCCCGCCCGCTCCAGCACCAGCTCCCGCACGCGCCCGGCATCCGCAGACCCGCCCATCGCCTTCATCACCGCGCCGATGATCGCGCCGGCCGCCTGCACCTTGCCTTCACGGATCTTCTCGAGCACATCCGGCTGAGCCGCGAGTGCCTCATCGATCGCGGCGATCAGCGCGCCGTCATCCGAGACGACCTTCAGGCCACGCGACGCCACGACCTCGGCCGGCGAGCCCTCGCCGGCGATCACACCCTCGATGACCTGACGGGCGAGCTTGTCGTTGACGACGCCGGTCTCGACGAGTTCGACCACCGCGGCGACCGAAGCGGGCGTGATCAGAGACGACGGCTCCACGTCCCGCTGGTTCGCGAGGCGGGCGATCTCGCCCGTCCACCACTTGCGGGCCTGCGCCGGGGATGCGCCCGCCGCGACGGTCTCGACGAGCTCGACCAGCAGTCCCGAGTTCTGCACGTCGCGGAACTCCGCCTCGGTGAACCCCCACTCGGTGCGAAGCCGCTTACGCATGACCGCCGGCGCCTCAGGCAGCGCGGCACGCAACTTCTCGATCAACTCGGCGTCGGGCTCGATCGGCAGCAGGTCCGGCTCGGGGAAATAGCGGTAGTCATCGGCATCCGACTTCGGGCGACCGGCGGAGGTGGTGCCGCTGTCCTCGTGCCAATGACGGGTCTCCTGCGTGATCGTGCCCCCGGCGGCCAGGATCGCCGCCTGACGCTGGATCTCGTACCGCACCGCCCGCTCGACGGAGCGGAGCGAGTTCACGTTCTTGGTCTCGGTGCGGGTGCCGAGCTTCTCCTGTCCGCGCGGACGCAGTGACACGTTCGCGTCGCACCGCAGGTTGCCGCGCTCCATGCGCGCCTCCGAGATGCCGAGCGCGCGCACGATGTCGCGGATCGTCCCCACGTACGCCTTCCCGACCGCGGGGGCGTTGGCCTCGGCCCCGAAGATGGGCTTGGTCACGATCTCGACGAGCGGCACGCCGGCGCGGTTGTAGTCGACGAGGGATGCATCCGCACCGTGGATGCGTTTGGTCGCGCCCCCGAGGTGGGTGAGCTTGCCGGCGTCCTCCTCCATGTGCGCGCGCTCGATCGGCACCGTCACCTCGGTGCCGTCCTCGAGCTCGATCACCAGCGAGCCCTCGAAGGCGATCGGCTCGTCGTACTGCGAGATCTGGTAGTTCTTCGCCAGGTCCGGGTAGAAGTAGTTCTTGCGCGAGAACGTGCTGCGCGGCGCGATCTGGCACCCGAGCGCCAGCCCGAGCGAGATCGCGTACTCGACGGCCTTCTCGTTCACGACCGGCAGCGACCCCGGAAGCCCCAGGTCGACCGGCGTGATGTGCGTGTTCGACCCGGCGTTGACGTCGGCCCCCGGCGCCGCGGGGTTCGGAGCATCGCTGAACATCTTCGTCTGCGTGCTCAGCTCGACGTGCACCTCGAACCCGAGCACCGGCTCGAACAGCTCGAGCGCCTTGTCGAAGTCCATCAGTTCCGCCTTGGCCATGCCTCCAATGCTATTCGGGATGCGGCAGAGGACTTGCCGGGGCAATACTGTTCGAGGATGGCAAGACCTGAGGTCACTGATGACGCGATCTACACGGCAATCGCAGCACGTCGCGCAGGCTTCGACAGCATGGCATGGCAAGTGCCGATCATCAGTTTGACCGCCCAGGCGTTCCTGTTCACGATCGCTCTCGCCTCCGACTCCACGGCATTGGCCAGGTACATCGCGGCGAGCCTCGCGCTCATTGTCACCGCCCTGAGCATGATCTTGATGGCCCGGCACCGCCAGGCTGATGTAGCGGATGGAATGTGGCTGGCGGATGTCGAGGCCATGCGCAAGCGTCCGAAAGGGATGCTCGTCCACAGCGAGCCGTGGCGTGAGCGTCGCAATGACGTGGACATTTGGCCTCACACACCCATCAACTGGGCCAAGCGCTGGGCAGCCTTCAAGATATGGGAGGTCGGGTTAAGCCTGTTCGGGGTTGCGGCAATCGGGATCATCTTGGTCACCGCGTTGTGGCCGTGGTTGCTGGCGCCCACGGACGTCACCGCCCCCTAGGGTCCGGCGGAAACGGGCGCGACCTTGCCGGCCGACCGCGCGGGGCGTCCCCGCATCCACTGACGCAGCCAGCGCACGAGGCCGATGATCACGCCGACGAAGAATCCGACCGCGTGCAGATCCCAGATCGCGAGCAGCACGATGCCGAACACCAGGCCGAACAGTCCGGTGAACCGAGCCGGCGACGAGGTCGCCACCCCGGCCACACAGAGCAGACCCGCAAGCCCGAAGGTCGCGACGGAGTTGCCGGCGAACCCCTGACCCTGCATCACCGTGTACGCCGCGATCTCGCTCAGCAGGCCGGCCGCAAGGTAGGTGATCAGCAACAGCGCGCGGCCGAGGACGTTCTCGACGATGGCGCCGAGAACCGCCAGCAGCACGAGGTTGAAGATGAGCCCGCTCAGGCCGCTGTCCTGCCCCACGAGCGGCGTGACCAGACGCCACCACTCACCCGACGCGAGTTTGCCGCCGTCGCGGCGGATGGCATCCAGCAGCGCGTCGTCGAAGACGGCGAAGGCACCCACCCCCAGGGTGAGGGCGAAGATGGCCAGGGTGACCCATGGCATCCGCAGTCTGCGCGGATCCTGCTGCCGGAGCATCACGGCGGTCATCGTCGCGGCGATCACGAGGGGGATGACGACGCCGACCATGAGACCTTTCTACCCCGCGTCTACTCCGACGCGTTGCCCGAGACGGGCGGCGCATCCGGTTCAGAGTCGACCACGCCGGCGGTGAGCGCCCGGATGCGCGCCGTGCGGATGTACGGCGCCGTAACGATGCCGAGCAGGACGAGCCCGACCCCCGCCACCCAGAACGGGGCGGTGATGCCGAAAGCGCTCGCGGTCAGCCCGCCGAGCAGTGCACCGAGCGGGACCACCCCGACCGCCAGGAAGCGGTACACGCTCGTCACGCGCCCGAGCATCGCGTTCGGGATCGCCGTCTGCCGCACCGAGATGGCGACGATGTTGCCGAGCGTGAACCCGAAGCTGATCACGACCATCAGCGCACCCACGACGATCGGGTTCGTCGTCACCGCCGCCACTCCGTAGCCGATGGCCGCGGTGAACACCGACCCCACCCACACCGGTCCTTCGCCGATCCGCCGGATGACGGCGGGCCCGATCAGACCGGCGGGGATGCCACCCAGCGCGGCGGCGGCCAGCAGGATGCCGAATCCGGCTTCCGGGAGGCCGAGGCGATCCTGCACATAGAGCACCAGCACGGCGTCGGCGCCGCCGGTGAAGAAATTGATCGCGGCAGCCGACGACGCCATCACGATCAGGATGGGCGTGCGACCGAACACCCGCAGCCCCTCACCGAGCGAGCGCCACACCGACTCGGCGGGCTTCGCCTCCCCGCCCGTCGCCAGGCGCCGTGGCAGCAGGAAGTAGATGACGGCCGCGAGCAGGAACGCGATGCTGCCCGACGCGTAGGCCGCGACGGCCGAGAACGCGAAGATCAGCGCCCCCAGCGGCGGACCGGCCAGTTCGTTCAGGATCGACTGCGTCGCGAACAGCCGGCCGTTGGCATCCGGGATGCGGTCGCGCCGGATCAGCAGCGGCAGGATCGCCAGGGACGCGTTGTCGACGATCGTCTCGGCGCACCCGAGCAGGAACGCTGCCGCGTACAGCATCCACAGCTCGCGCACCCCCGACGCGAGCGAGACGGTGACCGCGCCGATCGCGACGAACCGCAGCGCGTTGCCGAGCACCAGCAGCATCCGCCGGTCGAAGCGGTCGACGATGACCCCGGAGAACAGCACGAACACGAACCACGGCAGCCGTTGCGCCACGAGCAGACCCGCCACGAGAGCCGGGTCACGGGTGATCGATGCCGCGAGCAGCGGCCCGATCGCCAGGGTGATGCCGTCGGCCAGGTTCGCGGATGCCGTGCCGCCCCACAGCATCGGGTACGCCCGCGGGTGGTCGGCGTTCGAGATCGGGGTGCGGGGCATCCTGTTCACCCTGTCACGCGGCGGCGACATTTCCTCCACAACCCGGGTGACGCACGAGTTCTGCACAGATTTCGAGATTGTCTCGAACATATGTTCGAATCGTGAGAGGGTGAATGCATGCCCTCGATCGCCGACTCATACGCCGCCATCGGCGTCGTGTCGACGGTGTTCGTGCCGCCTCCTGCCGCGGCGATGAGCGATGCCGACCTCATCCACGCACAGCGAACGCTCGCCGAGATCGCGCGTCGCACCGGGGCGGCCAGCGCGCTCGTCGCGGCCCAGATCGCGCATCGGTCACGTCGCGACCTCGGCGTCGACGGGCTGGCGCAGCGGCTGGGGGCTCGCACGCCCGAACTGCTGGTGCAGCGTCTGACCGAGACCTCCGCGCCCGAGGCGCGATCGCTGGTGCGCGTCGGTCGCCTGCTCGAGACCCAGGATGCCGGGGTCGCCCCCGATCCCGACCGCACCTACGCGATCGACGGGGCGCCGTGGCTCGCCGCGGTGGCGGCCGCCGTCGTCGCGGGCCGGCTCTCGATCGAGCGGGCGGATGCGATCCGGGCGGGCCTCGACACGATCGATCCGGCGGCGACTCCCGCAGAGCGCGACCGCTTGGCCGACGGACTCACCGAAGCTGCGGCGACCCTGCTGCGGGAATCACCGTCCCTCACGCTGGAACGGCTAGCCGCGCGTGCTCGATCGCTGCGCGCCGATCTCGACGACGCCGGAACGAGCGAGCGCGAGGCGCGGCTCCGCGAACGACGATTCCTGCACCTCATCCCGCAAGCCGACGGCATGACACGGGTGTCCGGCCTCCTCGACCCCGAGTCGGCGGCCATCGTGAGCTCGGCCTTCGACGCGGCGACCTCCCCGCGTCGCGGCGGACCGCGCTTCCTCGACCCCGTGGAACAGGCCCGAGCCGCCGCGCTCGCCGCCGACGAGCGCAGCGTCGAGCAGATCGCCGTGGATGCCTTCGTGGAACTGATCCGCATCGGCGGAGAGGTCGACGGTGCCGCGGTGCTCGGCACGCGCCGCCCCGCCGTGCGAGTGGTGGTGGCGGAGCGCGACCTGACGCAGGGCGGCGGCCGCGGCTTCCTCGAAGGTCAGACGGAGCCGGTGAGCATCGACACGGTGCGGCGCCACGTGTGCGCGGCGGGCATCGTGCCCCTTCTGATCGATCACCGGGGTCAGCCGATGCGCATGGGGCGTTCGAGCAGGCTCTTCACGCGGGCACAACGACTCGCGCTCGCCGTGCGAGACGGCGGGTGCCGGTTCCCCGGGTGTGACCGACCGCCCTCATGGACCGAGGCGCACCATCCCGATGAGTGGGAACGCGATGGCGGTGCCACCGATATCGAGAACGGCATCCTGCTGTGCCGGCATCATCACCTGCTGATCCACAACGCAAGCTGGAAGGTGACCCGGCGCGGCGCGGACTATTTCGTAGTGCCGCCACCGTCGGTGGATCCCCGGCAACGGCCGATTCCCGCTCCGAGCCGCAGCGAGGTGCTCGCGCGCGCGGGGGTGCGGGTCGCATGACCGGCCGCGAATGCGGTCGGTCAGCCGACGAGCGGGGGTGCGGGTCGCGCGACCGGGCGCGAGGGCGTGGTCGGTCAGCCGGGGAGCGCGGGTGCCTTCGACAGCAGCGGCCCGCCCCACTCGGCGAGCAGCGCCTGCTCGAGCGCGGCGCCCACCGTGTACAGGCGCGCATCCTCGCGGGCGGGTGCCATGAACTGGATGCCGGCCGGCAACCCGTCCTCCGGGGCCAGCCCCGAGGGCAGCGCGATACCCGGCACGCCGGCCAGGTTCGCGGGGATCGTCGTCAGGTCGTTCAGGTACATCGCCAGGGGGTCGTCCAGCTTCTCGCCCAGCTTGAACGCCGTCGTCGGCGCCGCCGGGGTCGCCAGCACGTCGGCCTTCTCGAACGCCGCCGCGAAGTCGCGCTGGATGAGCGTCCGCACCTTCTGGGCCGATCCGTAGTACGCGTCGTAATAGCCGGCCGAGAGGGCGTAGGTGCCCAGGATGATGCGGCGCTTCACCTCATCGCCGAAGCCGGCCTCGCGGGTGGCGGCCATCACATCCTCGACCGTGCCGCCCGGGACCGGGACGCGCATCCCGAACCGCACCGAGTCGAACTTCGCCAGGTTGCTCGACGCCTCCGCCGGCAGGATCAGGTAGTAGGCCGCGATCGCATAGTCGAAACTCGGGGCAGACACCTCGACGAGTTCGGCGCCCCGCGCCTCCAGCTTCGCAAGCGCCTCATGGAACCGCTGCAGCACCCCCGGCTGGAAGCCCTGCGACTCCTTCGACATCTCCGCGACCACGCCGATGCGCAGACCCTTGACGGCGTCATCCCGCAGCCCCGCACGCGCGGCGTCGGTGAACGAGGGCCAGGCGTCCGGGATCGAGGTCGAGTCGCGCGGGTCGTGCCCGCCGATCACGTCGTGCAGCATCGCCGCGTCGAGCACCGTCCGGGTCACCGGGCCCACCTGATCGAGCGACGAGGCCAGCGCGATCGCGCCGTACCGCGACACCCCGCCGTACGTCGGCTTCATGCCGACCGACCCGGTGACCGCCGCCGGCTGACGGATCGACCCCCCGGTATCGGACCCGAGGGCGAGAGGCGCCTCGAACGCCGAGACCGCCGCCGCCGAACCGCCGCCGGAACCGCCGGGGATCCGGTCGAGGTCCCACGGGTTGTGCGTGGCGCCGTATGCCGAATGCTCCGTCGACGAGCCCATCGCGAACTCGTCCATGTTCGTCTTGCCGAGCGGCACCAGCCCGGCGTCGCGCATGCGGGCGACGACCGTCGCATCGTACGGCGGCACCCAGCCCTCCAGGATGCGGGACCCGGCCGTCGACGGCATGTCCAGCGTGCAGAGCACATCCTTGATCGCGACAGGGACCCCCGCCAGCGGAGCCAGCTTCTCGCCCGCCGCGCGCCGCCTGTCGATGCCGGCCGCGGTATCCAGTGCAGCCTCGTTCAGGTGCAGGAACGCGTGGATGTCGCCGTCGACCGCCGCGATCCGGTCCAGGTGCGCCTGTGTCGCCTCCACGCTCGAGACCTCGCCGGAGGCGAGCTTGTCGGCGAGCTCGTGCGCCGGCAGCCGGGTGAGCTCTGAGCTCGTCGAAGAGGCCATCACTGCTCCTCCCCCAGGATCGACGAGACCTTGAACTGGTCGTCCTGCGACTCCGGCGCACCGGCGAGGGCCTGCGCCGGGGTGAGGGTCTGCCCGACGACGTCGGGCCGGGTCACGGTGCCCAACGGGATGGGGTGGCTGGTCGCCGGGACGTCGGGCGTCGCGACCTCGGTCACCTTCGCCACCGACTCCACGATGACGCCCAGCTCGCCGGTCAGTTTCTCGATCTCTGCGGGGGTGAGCGCGATGCGGGCGAGACCCGCCAGATGGGTCACGACGTCAGGGGTGATCTCAGGCGACGACACCCGGTAATCCTACGGGGGTTTCGATACGCGCCTTCGGCGCTACTCAACCAGCACGCAGGGCGCGGGGCTCGGCGGCGACCGTGCCGTCGGCGGTGAGGACCAGCCGGCCCGGCCCGATCGCGATCCGCGCCTTGGTGCGGAACGACTCGCTACCGGGGGTGATGTCGTCGACGTGCCCGCGCGCCGGCGCGCGGGTCGCCCGAGTGAACGGGTCCACGGCGCCGTCCACTCCGAAGTGGTGGGCGCCGTAGGCGGCGCTCAGCGGGTGGCTGCCGAAGACGCCGGTGCTGGCGACCGGGTCGAGCGCCGCATCCGCGACCCACACGTTGCCGTCGCGCACCCGCAGCTGGCCGACGTTCTCGGCCGGGCTGCCGGGGGACCCCACCATCGCGAGCGCATCGACGGTGACGTCGTTCTCTTGCAGGGCGAGCAGTGCGGCGGTGGCGCCGTACGAGTGGGCGAGGATCGACAGGTACGGACGATCCGTCCCACCCGAGCGCACCGCCTCGAGTCCGCGCAGCGATGCGGTGAGCGCGTCGCTGCCCTCGCGGGCCAGATCGAGGGATGCGACGTTGACGACGGTCGGGGTGCGGTAGCCGATCCACGCGACCGTCGCGACGGTCTGGGCGCTACCGGCGGAATGCTGCGCGGGCGCGAGGCGCTCGAGCCAGGCGGCCTGATCCACGGCGAGCTGGTCGGCGGCACCCGCCCAGCTGCCGACCTCGCTGTCGACGGTGTAGAACATGCCGGGCACCAGGTAGCTGACGAAGTCGGCGGTGGCGAGGTCGCCGACGGCGATCACCGCACGACCGCCGTCTGCGGTGTCGAGGGTGATCAGGGTGCGAGGCAGGCCGCTGGGACCGGTCGCCACGGCATCCCGCACCTGCTGCAGCATGTGCAGCTGGGCCTGCAGCTGCTCCGTCGCGGCTCGGCCCACCGAGCCGTCGGCGAGCTGAGCCGTGACGCGCGCGATGCTCGCGGCGAGCACGTCGCGGTTCGCGACATCCCTCACCTCGTAGGGCATGCCCTCGAGGTTGCCGACCAGTCGCGGCGCGGCGGTGAGCAGTCGCTGACGCGCCGCAGCGTCGGTGGTCGCCCACCAGTCGGCGACCTGGTTGGCCGCGGGCGGGGCGGCGAGCAGGTCGCTGACGGCGGACGGGTCGTTCGCCCACGCCTCCAGCTGGGAACGGGAGAGGGTGGCGAGGGTGTCGAGCACGGTGACCGCGCGCGACCTCTGGGGGTCGTCGCTCTGCGGGTCGGAGCTCTGCGGATCGGTTGCCGCGGACCAGGCGAGCTGGTCGGCCGTCGGGACCGCCTGCGCCACGATGGAGACGCGGCTGTTCTCGGGCACGCTGAACGCCTCGGCGACTGCTGTGATCGTCGACGAGGTGGAGAGAACTGCTGTGACGTCCGCCAGCACGTTCGGGTTCCTATCGCCCTGCGCGGCCTGCAGCGCCGTCCCAGTACGACGCGCTTCACCGCAAAGGAATCGTACGTGAGGATTGCCACCCGAAAGGGGGTAGACGGCGGATTATGGCCCCCATTCGGGTGTTTTCGGTCATTTTGTCCCCCGAACGGGGGACGATCGGCCCGCCTTCGAGGGGTGGAACGACCGGGTATCGCGCCCGGAATTCTGGGCATCGCGCTCGAGACAGACCTGTCTGGCTGTACCCCGACGCCCAGGGCGGGCGGCCTCATCCCGTAGCGTGAACGGGTGCCGATCACCCTCACCGGACTGCGTCGCTACCCGGTCAAATCCTGCCGCGGCGACGACCTCGCTGAGGCGGTCATCGAGCGGTGGGGACTCGCCGGCGACCGGCGGTGGATGGTCGTCGACGAGACCGCACGGGCGGTCACCGCGCGCGAAGTGCACCGGATGCTGCAGATTGTCCCCGAACTGGTCCCCGGTGGACTGCGGCTGAACGGCCCCGGCGTCGACCCGCTGGTCGTCGCGGAACCGGCCGCACCGTCGGGCGACGTCGAGATCTGGGATGACGTGGTCCCCGCGGGCGCAGGAGGCGACGATGCGGACGCCTGGCTGAGCGCCGTGCTCGGGCTGTCCGTCCGGCTGGTCTTCCTCGACGACCCGCTCGCGCGCCCGATCAGCCGTCGCTTCGCGGAGGACGGCGACGTCGTCTCGTTCGCCGACGCCTACCCGTTGCTGCTCGCCTCCGAGGACTCGCTCAGCCGGCTCAACGACTGGATCGCCGACGGACCGCGCCCCGAGGAGGGGCCGCTGGCGATAACGCGATTCCGTCCGAACCTGATCGTGTCCGGCGCGCTGCCGTTCGCGGAGGACGGCTGGGTGCGGATCCGCATCGGCGATGCGACGTTCCGCGTCGTCAAAGGCTGCGACCGCTGCGTGCTCACCACCCTCGACCCGCAGACCGGGGAGAAGCAGATGGAGCCGATCACCAGCCTGGCGCGCCACCGGCGCTGGGACGGCAAGACCTGGTTCGCAACCAACGTGATCCCCGACACCCCGGGCGCCACCCTGCGGCTCGGCGACGAGGTCGAGGTGGTCGAGACGCGCGACGCGTCGGACGGGCCGGTGCGCTAGTGCCGGTGCGTTAGTCCAGCGCCGCCGGACCCTGTTCCACCAGGAGCTTGAACTGGGCCGCATCGATGATGCGCACCCCCAGCTCCTCCGCCTTCGCCAGCTTCGACCCGGCACCCGGACCGGCGGCGACGAAGTCGGTCTTCTTCGAGACACTGGATGCCGCCTTGCCACCGGCGGCCATGATCGCCTCGAGCGCGCCCTCCCTCGAGTACCCCTCGAGCGAACCGGTCGCCACCACGGTGAGCCCGGCGAGCGGCCCGTCCGCCGCGGCGGCCGAACCGGGGCCGGCGTGCCCGGGGATGCGCCACGGCACGCCGTCGCGCGCCCACTGCTCCACGATCTCGCGATGCCAGTCGACCTCGAACCAGTCGCGCACGGCGTCGGCGATGATGCCGCCCACCCCGTCGACGGCGGCCAGCTCGTCCCGGGATGCCGCGCGGATCGCGTCGAGCGAGCCGAAGTATCCCGCGAGCGCCCGCGCCGCGACCGGGCCGACGTGCCGGATCGAGAGCGCGACGAGGAAGCGCCACAGCTCTTTCTGCTTCGCCTTCTCGAGCTGGTCGATGAGCTTCAGCGCCGCGACCGACGGCACGAAGTCGGGGTCGGACCTCGACACGCCGGTTTCGCCGGCTGCTCGATCAGCGGGTGGCCCGTCGCTCTTCTGCCGGCGTCGCTTGTACGGCGTCTCGATGCTGTCGGAACCCCACACGCGCACCTGGATGTCGAACAGGTCGTCGAGCGTCAAGCCGAACAGCCCGGCCTCGGTGACGAGCGGCGGCGGCACCGGGAACACCGGCTGGGTGAGGGATGCCGCACCGACCTCGCCGAGCCCCTCGATATCCAGGGCCCCGCGTGAGCCGATGTGCTCGACCCGGCCCCGCAGCTGGGCCGGGCAGGAACGGGCGTTCGGGCAGCGCAGGTCGGCGTCGCCCTCTTTGGCCGGGGCGAGCGGGGTGCCGCAGACGGGGCAGTTCGCCGGCATCACGAACTCGCGCTCGGTGCCGTCGCGCAGCTCGACGACCGGTCCGAGCACCTCGGGGATCACGTCGCCCGCCTTGCGCAGCACCACGGTGTCGCCGATGAGCACGCCTTTGGCCTTCACGACATCCTGATTGTGCAGCGTCGCCTGCCGCACCTCGGATCCGGCGACCCGCACCTTCTCCATCACCGCGAACGGCGTGGCGCGGCCGGTGCGCCCGATCGAGACGACGATGTCGAGCAGCTTGGTGTTCACCTGCTCGGGCGGGTACTTGTAGGCGATCGCCCAGCGCGGCGCGCGACTCGTCGCCCCCAGCTCGTCGTGCAGCGCCAGCTCGTCGACCTTGAGCACGATGCCGTCGATCTCGTGCTCGACATCGTGCCGGTGCTCACCGTAGAACTCGATGAACTCGGCCGCGCCCTCCGCGCTGTCGACGACCTTGTAATAGGTGCTGGTGGGCAGGCCCCAGCCTTTCAGCAGCTCGTAGATCTCGCTCTGCGAGGCGACCGGCGGGTCGGCCCATGCGCCGATGCCGTGCACCAGCATGCGCAGCCCGCGGATGCGGTTCTCCATGCGCGCCACCTGCTCGGCGTTCTTGCCCTCGCGCTTCTGACGCAGAGACCCGGATGCCGCATTGCGCGGGTTCGCGAACAGGCGATCACCTGCCTCGGCCTGCACGGCGTTGAGCCGCTCGAACGCGTCGGCGTTGAAGAACACCTCGCCGCGCACCTCGACCAGGGCCGGCGGCCCGGCGGTGTCGAGCCGCTTCGGGATGCTCTCGATGAGGTTCACGTTCTCGGTGACGTCTTCGCCGGTGACGCCGTCCCCGCGCGTGGCCGCACTGACGAGCACGCCGTTCTCGTACCGGAGGTTCAGGGCGAGGCCGTCGATCTTCAGCTCGCACAGGTAGTGCACGCGGCGGCCGGCGTCACGCTCGACCTTCGCCGCCCAGGCCAGGAACTCGTCGCGGCTGAACACGTTGTCGAGGCTCAGCATGCGCTCGGCGTGGCGCACCGGGGCGAACAGGGTCGACACTCCCCCGCCGACGCTCTGCGTGGGGCTGTCCTGGCTCTGCAGCTCGGGGAACAGCCGCTCCAGCTCTTCGAGCCGGCGCATCATGACGTCGTACTCTTCGTCGCTCGCGATCGCGGCGTCGCGTTCGTAGTACGCCTCGCGCAGCTCGAGGATGCGGGTGGTCAGCGCATCGGCGTCGGCCTTCGCCGCCGCCAGATCGGGAGCCGTCTCGTCGGGGACCTGGTCGACGGAGTCGGGAGCTGCATTTCCGCGCGGCATGGGGTCAGTCTACGAACGACCACCGACCCTCAGGCCGGGACGGCGCTGACCGTGCGGTCGATCGTGCACTGCCCGAGCACACGGGTTCCGACGTAGACGACGGCCGTCTGGCCGGGTGCGACGCCGTCGAGAGGGGACGTCAACTCGATGATCAGCTCGGGTTTCGATACGCCCTGCGGGCTACTCAACCGGCAGCGCGCGGGCACCGGGTCGCCGTGTGCGCGCACCTGCACCTCGCAGTCGAACGGGACGCCGGGGTCCGCGGGCGGCATCCCGGCCCAGCTGAAGCGCGAGCCCGCCAGCTCTCCGATCGCCAGCGCCTCGCGCGGACCCACCACCACTTCGTTCGTCTTCGGCCGCACCTCCAGCACGAAACGCGGCTTGCCATCGTCGGACGGGTACCCGATGTTCAGCCCCTTGCGCTGCCCGACCGTGAACGCGGCGGCGCCCGCGTGCGTGCCGATGCGGGCACCGCTGCGATCCAGGATGGCGCCCTCCTCGGCGCCGACCCGTTCCGCGAGCCAGCCCCGGGTATCGCCGTCGGGGATGAAGCAGATGTCGTGGGAATCCGGCTTCTGCGCGACCGTCAGCCCGCGAGCCGCGGCCTCCTGCCGCACCAGGTCTTTCGACGGAGTCTCGCCGAGCGGGAACATCGCGTGCGCGAGCTGCTCACGCGTCAGCACGCCGAGCACGTAGGACTGGTCTTTCGCCCAGGCGGCGCTGCGGTGCAGCTCGCGCTCCCCGTCGGCGCTCGTCACGATCGTGGCGTAGTGGCCGGTCGCCACCGCGTCGAACCCGAGGGCGAGAGCCTTCTCGAGCAGGGCCGCGAACTTGATGCGCTCGTTGCAGCGCATGCACGGATTCGGGGTGCGGCCCGCGGCGTACTCGGCGACGAAATCATCGACCACGTCGGCGCGGAACCGCTCGCTGAAATCCCACACGTAGAAGGGGATGCCGAGCAGGGTCGCGGCGCGGCGGGCATCCATCGAGTCCTCGATGGTGCAGCAGCCGCGGGCACCGGTGCGCAGCGTGCCGGGGTTGCGGCTGAGCGCCAGATGCACCCCGACGACGTCGTGGCCGGCGTCGACGGCGCGCGCGGCCGCCACCGCGGAGTCGACACCCCCGCTCATCGCCGCCAGAACACGCACGGGTTCCAGGGTACGCGGCGTTCAGCGACCCGACGTGATCCAGCCGGCCGATTCGATCTGGTCGAGGAACGCGGGGACCGTGCGCTGCACCTGCTGCACGATCACATGGTCGTAGCCGTCGAGGGTGGCCAGCACCCCCGGTGCCGAAAGCGAGGTCACCGGGAGCGACGTGAGGTCGGCGAAGTACGGGGCGAGCACGGAATCCTCCATGTAGAAGAAGGAGTCGTGCAGGATCAGCGTCCGGCCCGGGATCAGGCCCGGTCCGGTGGAGGTCCAGCGCTGACTGACCGCGCCATCGTGCTCCTCATGCTCGTAGGTGACGGTGACGCCGTCGCGGACCGTCGTGTACAGGGTCACCGGGACGGAGCGATCCACGCCGAGCAGTGCGTACAGCCCGCCGACGTAGTCGACGGTGACATCCGGGTGGACGTCGGCCGGGTCGAACAGGCCGGGCTCGGCGACGCCGTCGGCGCCGAGCCGATCCACCAGCAGCCGGGAGAAGACGACCGCCGCCTCCCCCGACCAGTGCGTGTCCCCCTCGATGTACCGGTCACCGGGCACCGCCTCGACCTCGTCCCACCCGACCAGCAATGGGGAGCCCGGCTGCGCCGCCGCGGCCTCCAGGTCGGCGCGGACAGCGTCCGAGCACCGCATCAGCGGATCGGTGAGCGGCCCGAGGGAATCCCGCTCGATCGACGTGCGGTCGGGGGCGATGGCGTACACGAAGTCGATGCCGCGCCGCTGCAGGGTGTCGCGCAGTGCGCGGATACGGGTCACCGCATCCGGGATCAGCGGCCGCTGCTCGCAGGCGAGCGAGAAGTCCGGGGCGAAGAAGGTGTCGCCCTGCGGCCCCAGGAACACCTGCGGCGACGTGCTCACGTTGGCCGCGAGCAGAGCCGACCCGACCGCTCCGACGACGTCACCCTTCAACCCCAGCCGGTCGATCAGCGCCGCGTCGACCACGCGGAAATCGGATGCGGACGCGAGCCCCCCGCGCGAGAACGCGGGGAATTCGGTTCGGGCCCGGTTCTCGTCGACAGGTGCGCCGGGCACCACCCAGGCGGCGGCGAGCACCGCGCAGAACCCGATCACGATGGCGCGGGACGCGCGGTTCGCGGGCTGCTGGGCTGTCGACATGGGGCTCACCTCCTCAGAACTGGTAGTACAGGAACGGACTGAACCCGGTCCACAGGATCGCCGCGATCGAGGCCGCGAACAGCAATACGGTGACGGGGATCGCGACGCGCCACCGCATCCCATCGAGGTCGCGCGAAGTGCTCGCCCCGAAGACGGCCACGAAGCCGGTGGTGCGGCGCGGTCCGAACAGCGAGACCAGCCCGACCAGCACCGCCAGCACCACGAACGGGGTGATGCCGGTCAGCAGGACCGGACCCGGCACCCACGACGCCGGCGCGAACATCGCCGACCACATGCCCGAAAGCTCATCGCGCGAGGCCGCCCGGAACGGCACCCAGCTGACCACGACGAACACGAGCACCAGGATGCGGCGCAGCACCGCGAACCGCTCGGTGCGACGAAGGCCCGTCACGCGCTCGAACAGCAGAGCGGCGCTGTGCATCGCCCCCCAGATCAGGAACGTGATCGCCGCTCCGTGCCACAGCGCCGTCAGCGCGAACACGGTCAGCAACGCCACCGTCGCCCGCACGGGCCCGTGCCGGTTGCCGCCCATCGGGATGTACACGTAGTCGCGGAACCACCGGGTGAGCGTCATGTGCCACCGCCGCCAGAAATCGGTGACGCTGATCGAGCGGTACGGCTGCAGGAAGTTCTCGGGGAAATGGAACCCCAGGATCAACGCCAGCCCGATCGCCATGTCGGAGTACGCGCTGAAGTCGAAGTAGATCTGCAGGGCGTAGAGCAACGCCGCCGCCCACGCATCCGTCCCGCTCAGCAGCCCCTGTGTGCTCAGCGGGAACAGCGAATCCGCGAGGATCCCGACCGGATCCGCGACCAGCGCCTTCTTCGCCAGACCCCAGGTGAACCGGGTGATGCCGTACCCGACCTGCCGCACCCCGGCATCCCGGAATCCCGCGAGCTCATCGCGGATCTCGGCGAACCGCACGATCGGCCCCGCGATCTGGTGCGGGAACACGAACAGGTAGAGCGCGTAATCGCGGGCGTTCGACTCTCGCACGATGGTGCCGCGCGCCACATCGACCACATACGAGATCGCGTGGAACGTGAAGAACGAGATCCCGATCGGCAGCGCAAGCTGCGCCAGCGGACCGGCGGGGGCCACCACCGGCAGGTACTTGAAGAACACCAGCGGCACCAGCAGTACCGCGATGCACCCCGCGAGAGTCAGCCGGAACGGCGCGCGCGACGACCGTTCGCGCAGCCCCCGCCACGGCAGGAACCCCGCCGCGAAACTCACCGCCGTCACCCCGGCAAGCACCAGCACCGCCGCACCCGCGCCCCAGATGTAGAACAGCGCGCTCATGCCGAGCAGCCACGCGTTCTGGAAACCCCGGCGCCGCACCAGCGCCAGCCCGAGAAGCGTCAGCGGCAGGAACGCGAACAGGAACGTCGGGCTCGAGAAGACCACAGGCGCTACCGCCCGAGCGACGGTTCGCGGGCCGCCAGGCCGGCGGCGCGCGCCTGCTCCACGACTCCGGGCAGCACGGCGAGCAGGGAGTCGACGTCGGCCTCCGAGGTCTCCGGACCCAGCGTGAAACGCAGCGCGCCCCGCGCGTCGGCCTCGGACAACCCCATCGCCAGCAGCACGTGAGACGGCTCCGGGACGCCGGCCTGGCATGCCGACCCGGTCGAGACCGCGAACCCCGCCACGTCGAGCAGGTAGAGCAGGGAATCCCCCTCGCAGCCGTCGAACGTGACGTGCGCATTACCGGGCAGGCGCTCGACGGGGTCTCCGCGCAGGTGGGCGCCCGGGACGGTGTCCAGGATGCCGTGGATGAGCCGGTCGCGGAGCTCGGTCAGCCGGGTCTCGACAGGCTCGACCACCGAAACGAGCTGGGCCGCGACGCCGAACGCGGCGGCGCCCGCCGCATCCTGGGTGCCCGAGCGCTGCGCCTGCTGGCTGCCGCCGTGGAACAGGGGCTCGATCTGCACCCCCCTGCGCACGAGCAGAGCGCCGACACCCACCGGGCCGCCGATCTTGTGCGCCGAGACGCTCAGCGCGGCGGCACCCGAGGCGTGGAAGTCGATCGGCACCGAGCCGTACGCGGCGATCGCGTCCAGATGCACCGGAACGCCGAACCTGGTCGCGGCGTCCACGATCCCGGCGACCGGCTGCAGCGTGCCGACCTCGTTGTTCGCCCACAGTGCAGTGACCAGCGCGACCTCATCGCCGCCGGTCGCCAGCGCCGCCTCCAAGGCATCGAGGCGGATGCGGCCGACGGCGTCGACCTCTACCCAGTCGAGGATCGCGCCGTCATGCGCCGCCAGCCACTCCACCGAGTCGATGGTCGCGTGGTGCTCCGCCATCGGCACGATGATGCGGGGTCTCGACACGGCTCGACCACCGGGGTTCCGCGCCCAGAACAGCCCCTTGATGCCCAGGTTGACCGCCTCGGTGCCGCCGCCGGTCAGCACCACCTCCACGGCATCCGTCCCCAGCGACGCGGCCACCTGCTCGCGCCCGTCCTCCAGCAGCGCCCGCGCCGCCTGCCCCGCACCGTGGATCGACGCCGGATTGCCGACCACCCCGAGGGCAGCGGTGAAGGCCGCCAGGACCTCCGGGCGCATCGGGGAGGTGGCGGCGTGATCCAGGTACACGGCCATCGGTCCTAACCTAGAACCCATGCCGCCCGAGGACCCGCTGCGCGAACTCGGGGTGCGGGTCGGCGGGATCCGGGTGTGGAGCGGATCGGCCACCTCTATCGACCTCTGCATCTTCGACGGCACCGACCCCGCCGAGGTGTCGAAGACCATCCCGCTGAGCCGCGACGCCCACGGCGTCTGGAGCGCCACCACCCGCGCCCTCGCCCCCGGCACCTACTACTCGCTGCGCGCCGACGGGCCGAGCGGGCCGATGCACGCCTTCGACCCCAGCCGCAACCTCATCGACCCGTACGCGCGCGGACTCGCCCGCACCCCCGACGGCGAATGGCGCAGCTACGTGCAGGACGGCTGGTTCGACTGGGGCGGCGTGCAACGGCCCGCCACGCCCCTCGACCACACCGTCATCTACGAGGCGCACGTCAAAGGCCTCACCCGGCAGAACCCCGACATCCCCGAAGAGCTGCGCGGCACCTACGCCGGCCTCGCCCACCCGTCGACCATCGCCTACCTCAAGAACCTCGGCGTCACCGCCGTCGAACTGCTGCCCGTGCACCAGCACGTCAGCGAGGCTCGGCTGCGCGCCATGCGCCTCGTCAACTACTGGGGCTACAACACCCTCAACTTCTTCACCCCGCACGCCGGGTACGCCACCCGCGCCGCCCAGTTCGGCGGCACCGGCGCCATCCTGCGCGAATTCAAAGGCATGGTGCGGCTGCTGCACGAGGCCGGGCTCGAGGTGATCCTCGACGTCGTCTACAACCACACCTCCGAAGAGAACCGCGGCGGACCCACCACCTCGTTGCGGGGGCTCGACGACGCCAACTACTACCGGCACGCCCCCGACGGGTCCTACATCGACGTCACCGGATGCGGGAACACCGTCGACTTCTCCCAGCCCGCCGCCCAGCGGCTCGTCCTCGACTCGCTGCGGTACTGGTACGAGGACGTGCAGATCGACGGGTTCCGGTTCGACCTCACCGCCACCCTCGGACGCGGCGACGACCTCGCCTTCGACCCGCAGCATCCGCTGCTCGAGGCGATCGTCGGCGACCCGGCGCTCGCCGGCGCGAAGATGATCGCCGAACCGTGGGACGTCGGCGACGGCGGGTGGCAGGTCGGGCACTTCCCCGCGAGATGGTCGGAGTGGAACGACGGGTTCCGAGACCGCATGCGCAACTTCTGGCTGCGTGACATCGCCCGGGCACGCGACCACGGCATCCCGAGCGAAGGGATCGGCTCGCTCGCCCGCCGCCTCGCCGGCTCGAACCACGTGTTCTCGCTCGAACGCGGCCCGCTCGCCGCCGTGAACTTCATCACCGCGCACGACGGGTTCACCGCCGCCGACCTCGTCGCCTACGACCGCAAGCACAACCTCGCGAACGGCGAGAACGGCCGCGACGGCTCCGATGACAACAAGTCGTACAACCACGGGCACGAAGGCCCGACCCAGGATGCCGCGGTGCTGCAGGTGCGCAGGCGCGCCATCCGCAACCTGCTGGGCACGCTGCTGCTCAGCGCCGGCATCCCGATGATCACCGCCGGCGACGAATTCGGCCGCACCCAGGGCGGCAACAACAACGCGTACTGCCACGACGACGAGACCACCTGGGTGACCTGGGACCGGGAGCCGTGGCAGCGCGAGCTGTTCGCCGTGGTGCGGCAGCTGATCCGCCTGAGACGCGACAACCCGGCCCTGCGGCCGGTGCGGTACGGCCGGTTCGGCGAGGTCGTGCCGAGCGCCAGCCAGATGGACTGGTACAACAAGCAGGGCCTGTCGATGTCGCTGGAGGACTGGGACTCGCCCTCCGAACGGACGCTGCAGTACCTCGCCGCCTCCACCCCCGAGTTCGAGGAGTTCAACCGCATCCTGCTCGTCGTGCACGGACTGGAGACGACGGTCACCGTCACGTTGCCCGAGCACGACGGGGTCACCGGGTACACGCTGCTGTGGGACTCCTCGCACGACGACATCTCCGGACTCGTCGCCGAGCACACCCCCGGTGAGGAACTCGTTCTGGGGCCGACGTCGATGAGACTGTTCCGGGCCCACTAAGTAAACTGGGGCTCATGTCCGACCCGAACTCGCTCCCCGTCGCCGGGTGGTACCCCGACCCCGAGGACGACAAGGGCGACCGCTGGTGGAACGGCGCGACCTGGTCGGATCACCGCCGCCCCCGCAACGCCGGGCCCGGGTGGGCGCCGTCGTCGGCGAAGAAGAAGCAGAAGCCGACGGCAGCTGCTGCGGCACCTGCTGCCGCCGCACCGGCCGCCGCGCCGGCCGCTGCAGCCGAGCCCGCCATCCCGGTGCCCGCACCGCCCGCCGCCGCCGCCGCGATCCCCGGCATCGCCGCACCCGCCGCCGCCCCCGCTGTGAACCCGTACGCCGGCGCCCCGGGTCAGCCCGCCTACGCGCCGTACGCCCCCGCCTACGCGTACAACTACGCTCCGCCGCAGCCGATGCGCAACCCGCTCGCACTCGGCGGCATGATCACCTCGCTCGTCGGCCTGCTGTTCAACTGGATCCTGTTCGGCGCCCCCGGCATCGTCGGCGCGATCATCTCCATCGTCGGACTGCGCAAGGCGAATCAGCTGATCCGCGACGGCGTCACCGTCGGCAACGGCAAGGCCATGGCCATCACCGGCATCGCCACCGGGTTCGCCGGCGCGTTCCTGTTCGACCTCTTCTACTTCACGACCTGGTCGCCGCTCGTCTTCTCGTGAGCGGCACCCCGGCCACCGTGGCCCTCACCGCCGCGGGAATCCCGTTCACCGAGCACGCGTACACGCACGATCCGGCGAACACGAACTACGGCATCGAGGCGGCGACGGCGCTCGGCCTCGACCCCGACCGCGTCTTCAAGACCCTGCTCGCCGACATCGACGGCGAACTGATCGTCGCCATCGTTCCCGTCACCGGCAAGGTCGACCTCAAGCGGCTCGCCGCCGCCGCCGGGGGAAAACGCGCGTCGATGGCCGACCCGGCGGTCGCCGAACGCCGCACCGGGTACGTGGTCGGCGGCATCAGCCCGATCGGGCAGAAGACGCGTCACCGCACCGTGCTCGACGAGACCGCGGAGCTGTGGGACACCGTCTACGTCAGCGGCGGGCGCCGCGGCTTCGACATCGAACTGGCACCGGCGGACCTGATCCGGGCGACCGGAGCGGTGATCGCAGACATCGCGGCGCTCTGAGCCGGGGCCTACGATGCTGGCATGACCGTGCCGACGCCTGCGCCGCATCCTGGATATTGGACGCCGAACAACACGGCCCCCCGCTTCGGCACCCCCGGCCGCGCCCCCGCGAACTCGTTCGCCTGGATCGGGCTGATCATCTCGATCAGCGGCTTCATCTTCCCGGTCGGGGTCAACGGGCTGCTCGGTGCAGCGTTCTCGGTGGTCGGGCTGCGCGAGGCGCGCAGACTGCAGGATGCCGGGCACACCGAGACCGGACGCTCGATCGCGCAGGCCGGCCTCGTCGTCGGCATCGTGCACATCCTCGTGACGATCGGGTTGATCGTGCTCGCCGTGTTCGCCTACACGTGGTTCATGGAGTGGATCGACACGTTCACCACCGAGCTGCAGAACGCGGTCGTGAGCTGAACGCGGCTCGGACGCCGTTCAGGAGATCCTGGGCGACACGGTGCCTGCGGTCGCTGACATGCGGCGTGTCCCGCCTCATCTCCTGATCCGCGAACGCCCGAGGTGTTCACCGCGGGAGTGCATCAGCTGCAGCACCGACGCGACCTCATGCCAGCGGTAGATCACCTGGTCGTACGTGAACCGCAGCACGTGGTACCCGACCGCGGCGTGCCACGCATCCCGAGCGCGATCGCGGACGAAGGCCTCGTGCCCGGAATGGAATTCGGAGCCGTCGACCTCGACCGCAAGCCGGTCGCCGAACAGGAAGTCCAGCCGCCATCGGCCGGTCGGCACCTGCGTTCGGAACACGTACCCCGCCTCCGACGCGCGGACCCGGAAGATCGATTCCACCCCGCTCTCGGCCCTGCCATCACAGGCGCCGAGTGTCACGTTCCGGGCGGAACCCATGGCTCGGGACAACTGCGCGACGGACACCAGCCTGCGGTGCAAGGCTGAGTCGATCGCGGAGATCGCCTCGAGCCGGGACAAGCAGGTCGACATCTGGGCGAGCGCCGTCACCAGTGGCTGACCGCGGCGCTCGGTGCCGTCCGGGTGCTCAGTCCAGTGCAACCGGAGATCGGTGCCGGCCGGGGATCGAAGCCGGCTCTGCGTGTCCGTCACCTCGACATGCAGCCCTCGCCTGTCGAGCAGCCATAGTCCGTGCAGGTCGGCCACGGTCACGCACGCCGGCCGCCCTCCGACCCGGTGCGCATCCTTCACCGCCGGCGGGCTCTGCGGCAGCGCGAACCAGCCGACGCGCAGCCGTTCCAGGCGCCCGGACTCCACCGCTGCCGCGATCGTGCGGGCGGAAGCCCCAGCCTGGCGGAGCTCACACGTGCGAACCACCCCGCCGTGCCGCCGGGCTGCAACCGTGACATCCACGCTCCACCGTGCACGGACGCGACGACGCGGGATCGTGCGACGCCGACCGCACGGGACAACAGCATCCATCTCTGCGGTGGGGAGGATGAGTCGCAGTGTTCGGGGGCAGGATGCCGGGGTCAGCCCGCCGGCACCGCCACGAGACCCAGCTCCGCCGACGACGCGAGCGCCGGATTGCTCGGAACCACGCGCACCGTGTAGCCGAAGGAACCCGCACGGTCGAACGACACCGACCCGGCGAACACCGCCGGCTGCCCGAGCTCGCGCGACTCCAGCACGAGGGGCTCGCGCTGCACGTCGCTGAGGGTGTCGCCCGCGCGCGTGTGACCGTGGACGAGTTCGACCGCCACATCGTCGGGAGAGAGCTCGCCGAGTTCGACGAAGGCGCGGACGTGCAACTGCTCCCCCACCTGCGGCGTCGCGTCGACGCCACCGGATTCGACGTGGGCGACATGCACCCCCGGCCAGGCGGCACGCACCCGCGCCTTCCAGGCGGCGAGAGCGCGAGCCTCCTGGAACGAGGAGGCGTCCGCCGCGCGACCGGCGTGAGCGGCGGGGAGGTAGAGCCGTTCCACGTACTCCCGCACCATGCGGTCGGCGGAGAGCTCGGGCGACAGGGTCGCGAGCGTATGCCGGATGTGAGCGACCCACCGCGTCGGCACGCCCTCCGGGGTGCGGTCGTCGTAGAACTGCGGCGCGATCTGATGCTCGATGAGGTCGTACATCGAGGTCGCCTCGAGCGCATCGCGTTCGGCGGCGTCTCCCGCGCTGTCGGCCGACGGGATCACCCAGCCGTTCTCGTCGTCGGAGTACTCCGCCCACCAGCCGTCCGAGATCGACAGGTTCAGCGACCCGTTGAGCGCCGCCTTCATGCCCGACGTGCCGCATGCCTCGAGCGGTCGCAGAGGGTTGTTCAGCCAGACGTCGGTTCCGGGGTAGAGCAGCTGCGCCATCCCGATGTCGTAGTTCGGCAGGAACACGATGCGCTCCCGCACGTCCGGCTCCTGCGAGAACTCGACCAGTTTCTGGATCAGCTGCTTGCCCTGGTCGTCGGCGGGGTGGGATTTGCCGGCGATCACGAGCTGCACCGGACGTTCCGGATGCGTGAGCAGCGCGCGCAGGCGCTCCGGGTCGTGCAGCATGAGGGTCAGCCGCTTGTAGGTGGGCACGCGCCGGGCGAAGCCGATGGTGAGGATCTCGGGGTCGAGGAGGCCGTCGAACCATTTCGGGCGGCTGCTTCCGGGGTAGTTCTCGGCGTACGAGGCGGACATCCGGGCGCGGGCGTCGGTGACCAGCTGCTGCCGCAACCGTCCGCGCAGGGCCCAGAGTTCGGCATCCGTCACCGCGTCGCTCGACCAGTCGGCCGCGGTGGTGTCGGAGGTGCCGAGCCGCGATTCGGCCAGCTCGCGCACCTGCGGGTCGGTCCAGGTGGGGGCGTGCACGCCGTTGGTGACGGAGGTGATCGGCACGTCGTCGGCATCGAACCCGGGCCAGAGCTCCCCGAACATGTGGCGTGACACGTCGCCGTGCAGTTTGGAGACCCCGTTGGCGCGCTGGGCCAGCCGCAGGCCCATGACCGCCATGTTGAAGACGGCAGGGTCGCCGCCTTCGTAGTCCTCGGTGCCGAGGGCCAGGATGTCGGCGACGGCGAGACCGGGAACCAGATCGGTCGAGAAGTACCGTTCGATCAGCGTGGCGTCGAACCTGTCGATGCCCGCCGGAACCGGGGTGTGGGTGGTGAACACGGTGGACGCGCGCACCGCCTCGAGCGCCTCCGCGAAGGTGAGGCCGTCGGCGACGAGGTCGCTGATGCGGTCGAGTCCCTGGAATCCGGCGTGACCTTCGTTGGTATGGAAGACCTCGGCCTGCGGCACTCCGGCGAGCGCCGTGTAGAGCTTCACCGCGCGTGACCCGCCGACGCCGAGCAGCAGTTCCTGCAGCAGGCGATGCTCGCCGCCCCCGCCGTAGAGCCGGTCGGTGACCCCGCGCAGGTTCTCGGTGTTCTCGGGGACGTCGGTGTCGAGCAGCAGAAGGCACACGCGGCCGACGTGCTGCTGCCAGATGCGGGCGGTCAGCTTCTCGCCGCCGGGGAGCGCCAGCTCGACGGAGGCGGGCGAGCCGTCGGGATGCCGCAGCACACCCATCGGCAGGCCGTCGGGGTCGAGGACGGGGTAGCTCTCCTGCTGCCAGCCGTCGCGCGAGATCGCCTGACGGAAGTAGCCGGCCCGGTAGAAGAGCCCGACGCCGACGATCGGCACCCCGAGGTCGGACGCGCTCTTCAGGTGGTCGCCGGCGAGGATGCCGAGGCCGCCGGAGTACTGCGGCAGCGCTGCCGCGATGCCGAACTCGGGCGAGAAGTAGGCGATGGTGCCGGCGGTCCCGGCGCCGAGGCCCTGATACCAGCGCGGCTGCTCGAGGTAGGCGTGCAGGTCGCCGAGGAGGCCGGTGACGCGGGCGACGAACGACTCATCGCCCGCGAGCTCCCGGAGCCGTGCCGCGGGGACCGCGCCGAGCAGGCCGATGGGGTCTTTGCCCTGCTCCGCCCACAGGTCGGGTGCGATATCCCGGAACAGGTCGAGCGTCGGCTGATGCCACGACCAGCGGAGGTTCGCGGCCAGCTCTTCGAGGCCGCTGAGCGACTCGGGAAGGACGGTGCGGACGGTGAACCGGCGGATGGCTTTCACCCGCTCAACCCTAGGTCAGCGATGTGACCGGCGCGTTACGCGCTCGTGCCGCGGACGATCTCGCGGTCGCGCGCTTCCGCTTCCTCCCGGCGGCGCCGCCGCCGCCGTTCGATGCGGCTGGAGACGAGCATCCATCCGGCGTAGAGGAACAGCAGCCCCGCGACGATCGGGATGACGATGGCGCGCAGGTCGCCGTTGACGACGTTGTTGATCCAGCCGACGTACGGGACCGAGTACCAGACGGCACCCCGGAGTTGGACGGTCATGACCGGTTTGGCGTCGGGCGCGGAGTTGGCGTCACCTTTGGTGATGAAGGTGGGGTCGCCGCCCGGCAGGTTGGGTCCCTGGATCTCGATGACCCGGTGGGTGACCACCGCCGGTTCGCCGGAGTCGAGCTGGTAGGTGACGATGGTGCCGATGTGGATGTCTTGCGGGTCGATCGGCTTCACGATGACGAGGGTGCCGGGTGGGAGGCCGGGCTCCATCGAGCTGGTGAGGATGGTGTACGGCGTCGACCGGGTGGCTGCGGGCACGATGACGACGACGGCCGCGAGCAGCAGCACGAGCGCGAGCAGGCCGAAGCTCAGGCCGAGGCCGATGTAGTACAGCAGCCCGTGCTCTTTGGTGAGTCGCCGGCGTCCGCGTTCGGTGGTGGTCATCGGTAGGTGTCCTCCGGCTCGCGGCGTGAACGCCACCATGCGACGATACCGCTCAGCACCAGCAGGGCGAGCCATCCGATGATGTCGTACTCCTGGTAGAACCTGCCGGTGTTCGGGATGATGCGGGTGGCGTAGACGTATCCGCTGCCGTTCGCGTCGGGCAGGCCGGCCTCCGCTTCCGGCACGGTGCCGTCGGCGGCCCCGCTGATCGTGGTCGTGTCGATCGTCCCGGGCGTGGAGTGGTGGGTGCCCGTGCCTCCGCTGCTGCTGCCGGCGCCTCCGCTGCCGCCGCCTCCCGTGCCTCCGCCCGTTCCGCCGCCGCCGGACGCGGTGCAGCCGTCGGGCGCGGCGACGTCGGTGCTGGTGAGGGTGACGGGCATCTTGAAGCCGCCGACGGATCCCTGCGACGTGACGCCGCTCAGCGCCGACGACAGGGTCAGGGTGGCGTCGACGCGCACGATCGCCCCCGATGCGAGCGTCACTCCGGAGATGAGGGAACGGCACGGGTTCGCGGTGGCGAACACCGCGGACGGCCCGGTGGTGGCGCCCGCGGTCAGCTGCAGGGACAGCGCGCCGAGGAACGTGCTGTCGGTGCCGGTGACGTCGGTGAGCGCGACGGCGAGGTTGCCCGCGTCCGCCGCCTGGTTCTTGACCCAGAAGGTGCGGGTGACGGGCTTCCCCGGCACGATCAGCGCACCCCCGAACACCGACGACGGAAGGGTGTCGGTGAAGGTGACGCCGTCGGTGGACAGCCCGATCGGCTTGGGCGCCGCGTGCGCGGGCACGGCGGCGCCGAACACGACCCCGATGGCGACCACCAGGATCCCGATCAGCACAGCCTGCGCGACGGATGCCCTGCTCATGTCAGCACCGCGCGTAGTAGTTGTACCCGGTGAAAATGTTGCCGGTGCGGCTGACGGTGATGTCGTCGGTGGCGACGACGTCGTTCGCGCTGTTGAGCACTCGCACGTTGTACGTCCCCGTCGAGGAGGTGAACGGCAGGCCGACCGGCGAGGCGAACGAGAACGCGGTCCCGGACGTCGTCCCGAGGGTCGTCCAGGTGCCGCTCGAGTTCAGCTTCGCCTGGAAGGTCAACGTCCCGGTCGTGTAGTCGGTGCTCCAGCTGTACTGCACCGAACGGTTGTTGCCGTTGCCCCCGTAGTTGGCGCAGGTGAAAGCGGTGAGGCCGATCACCGCGCGCTGCGTCAGAGTGAACTTCTGGTCGTCGCCGCCGTCGCAGGTGACCTGCGTCATGACACCGGCGCTGGTGGCGGGCGCGCTGAGGCACAGGCCGGAGTACTTGTTCACGAACTGGTAGGTGTCCGCGGCGACCAGCTGCTCCTGCCACTGCTGCACCGCCGTGGTGGTGGCGGCCGTGCGCATGTCGACGGCCGAACCGGAGGTGGTGGATGCCGCGGCCGAGACGCGCAGGTTGGTGGCGTGACGCGGCTGGATGTCGCCGTAGCCGTCGTCGTCGGCGTCCATGAACCGCCAGTCCTGGTTGGTGTCGGCGTTGTTCTTGCACCCCCACGAGATCATCAGCGAACCGTCGGTGTTACCGGACCCGCTCACGTCCCAGCACCAGTTCGTGTCGGCGCGGATCACGTAGTACCAGTAGGCGGCGCTGATGTCCGCGAGCGGGTACACGTACCGGGTGGAGATGGTGCTCGCGGTGGTTGCCGTGGCGGTGAAGTTGGACTCGCTCAGCGTCGCGGCGACCTGAGGGGTGAAGGTCAGGGTGCCGGATGCGTCCGCGGCACTCTGGCGGTCGGCGATCGTGTTGCGCAGGCAGTAGACCTGCGACGCGCCGGGGGCGAGCGAGGCGGTGACCGTGACACCCGCGGACCAGGTGCCGCTCGTCGGGCTGGTCGGGGTGGCCGCGGTCGTGCAGGCTGCCGTGGACGCCACCGCCCAGACGGTCAGCGTCGTCGCACCCGCGAGCACGGCGCTGCCGGACTGGCGCGAGAAGGTCGCGGAGAGAGTCTGACTCTGGGTGCTGGTGGTGTTGGTGGTGTTGGTGATCGTGATGCTGCCCGTGGTGGTCAGCGTGTTGCTGCTCGTGGCCGAGATCGTCTCGTTGCCGAGCGTGCTGGTCGCCCAGCCGCTCGCGGTGGTCGTCAGGGTGGCGGCGCCGACGCCGAGGGTCGCCTGTGCGGCGGTGGACCAGTAGGCGTAGCCGGCTCCGGCCCCGGCGAGCACCGCGAAGGTGACGATGGCGGCGATGATGCCGGCGCGGGCGCGGGTCAGGATGCTCACGGGACCTGCACCCCGTCCACGATCAGGTTGACGACGGGGCTGGTGCCCTGGGCGCTGTTCGCTGCGGTGACCGGAAGGGCGGCCTGCACGCATACGGTGGTGGAGGCGCCGGCGGCGAGCGTCGCGAGCGCGGTCGCGGTCGTGGTCTGCGCGGCGCCGGCGAGCTGGGTGCCCGGGCATGCCCCGGCGGCCACGCGGATGTCCCACGCGATCGTGGAGGACAGGCGGGTGGAGACGGCGAGCACGGCGTCGCCGGTGTTGTTGATCGTCAGCGACTGACCGACGAAGTCGCCGGGGAGCATGCGGTTCCAGACGGTGTTCGACATCGTGATCGTCGAGCCGGCTGCTCCGGCGCCCTGCTGCAGGGTGATGGTGCTGGTGCCCGCGGTGACGGTGGATGCGGCGCCGACCGGGGCGCTGGCGTTCAGATACGCGAAGCTGCCGGCGGCCGCGGTGACGGCTCCGAAGACGCCGATCAGGATGGCGACCGCGGAGGCGAGGATCTTGGCGGGCGTGATGCGCGGGAAACGGAGACGGACACGACGCGCGGGTCGGCGGGAGGCCGGCTCGAGCACGTGCCGGCCGGGCCGGTTCGCGCTGCGCTTCGTGTCCATGATCGTTTCCGTTTGTTCGCGGGTGACGGGTGGGGTGACCGTGGGCGGGGAGCCGGGCCTTCGTCGCGGACGACGCGCGCCCGGCTCCCCGTCGGCGGCTTACGGGGCCGCGACCTGGGTGAGGGTGATGGAACCCTGCGACAGGTTGACCGCGCCGGTCTTGGTGGTGTTGTCCACCGCGGCGCCGAACGGGAAGTTGATCGTCCAGGTGACCGTGATGGTGGCGGCGGTGCCCGCGTTCGAGCTCACCTTGTAGACGCCGGGCGTGGTCGCCGCGACGACGGTGCCGCCCGTGACCGAGCCGACCGAGAAGGCGGTCGTGCCGGAGCCGTTGATCGCCGCGGCGAGCGCGGTGTCGGCGGCGCTGGCGGAGGCCGCGGTCACGGCGCCGTTGGTGCTGCCGATGGTGAAGAACAGGTCATCACCGGTGCCGACGACGTTGAACACCTGGGTGTACACGAGGCGGTTGCCGGGGACGATGCGGACGTTCGACAGGTTGGCGACGGCGGCGGGCGCAACGGTCTGCGTGCCGGCGTTGTTGTACATGCCCTTGGTCCAGGTGCCCGCGTTCTGCGCCGTGATGGTCAGGGTGCCTGCGGTGATGGAGTTGCTGCCCGAAGCCGGCCCGGCCTGAGCCGTGTCGTTCCAGTAAGCGAGCGAGCCCGCGCCTCCCATGAGGAGGACGATGCCGGCGGCACCGGCGATGGCTCCCTTGACGAGCTTGTTCATTACGGTGTTCCTTTCCTGGCATCGTGGTGATGCCCGCCTGCCGGCGGCCGTGCTGGACCTTGGGTGGTCCGGCCGCCGACGATGAGGCGTTCGAGTGAGTGCGGGTTTTCAGGTGACCGGCCTGGGTGGGCCGGGGAAGATTTGTGATTTCCCCCGACAAAGACACTACGGTCCCCCTTAGTGCGGACAAAGGGGACGCCGTGCCCCACTCCGGGTGCCCACCCTTATGGGGGCAGAACGTTCCGACCCGTCCTCTGATCAGGGTTTTTGCCGCAAACAGCGAATTCCCGTCGGGTTAACCCCGCTCAAAAAGGGGTACACGGGGGGCGTGTACCCCGCCGGTCCCCCTTTATGCGGGCAGTCCTCCGAGACTGCTCCGAGCCCGCTCTGCTCATGGTGGGTGCCGCACCCGGAGCGATAGCGTCGGGAACGTGTCCACCCCGCACGTCGCCCGCATCGGGCGGATCCCCATCCGCAACGTCTCGCCGCGCCAGCCCGAAGGGCGGTGGCCCGCGAAATCGTATGCGGGAGAGGTGGTCCCGTTCGAGGCGACGGTGTTCCGTGAAGGTCACGGCGAGCTGTTCGCCGAGGTGCTGCTCGCCGACCCGTCGGGCGCCGAGACACGGCATCCCATGCGCCTCGTCGCGGCCGGGACCGACCGCTGGCGCGCCGACGTGCTGATCACCGCCACCGGCGACTGGAGCTTCCGGGTGCGCGCCGCATCCGATGACTGGGCGTCGTGGCTGCACACCGCCGACATCAAGATCGAGGCGGCACAGGATGTCGAACTCGTCTTCGCGATGGGCGCCGCGCTGCTGGGGCGGTCGCCCTCCCCCCTGTTCACCCAGGCATCCACCGCACTGCTCGACACGAAGCTGACCCCCGCCGCGCGCCTCAAGGTCGCGCACGACGCGCGCCTGGCATCCGCCATCGCCGACGCCCCGATCATCTCGCTGGAGACCACCAGCGACACCCATCCCCTGCGCGTCGAGCGCCGCGAGGCAGCGGTCGGCGCCTGGTACGAGTTCTTCCCGCGATCCGAAGGCGCGAAGCAGGCGAAAGACGGCACCTGGACCTCGGGCACCTTCCGCACCGCGGCGAAGCGGCTGCCCGCGGTCGCGGCGATGGGTTTCGACGTGCTGTATCTGCCGCCGATCCACCCGATCGGGCGGGAGTTCCGCAAAGGCCCCAACAACTCGGTGACCGCGGGGCCGCTCGACCCCGGCAGCCCGTGGGCGATCGGCTCGGCGGAGGGCGGCCACGACGCCATCCACCCCGACCTCGGAACCCCGGCCGACTTCTCGTACTTCCTGAAGCAGGCGCAGGCCGCCGGGCTGGAGGTCGCCCTCGACCTCGCACTGCAGTGCGCCCCCGACCACCCGTGGGTGACCGAGCACCCCGACTGGTTCACGCAGCGACCCGACGGCTCCATCGCGTACGCGGAGAACCCGCCGAAGAAGTACCAGGACATCTACCCGCTGAACTTCGACAACGACCCGGAGGGCATCCGCGCCGAGGTGCTGCGCATCGTCGAACTCTGGATCGAGCGCGGAGTGAAGATCTTCCGCGTCGACAACCCGCACACGAAGCCCCTCGACTTCTGGGAGTGGCTGCTGGCCGAGGTCAACGGCCGCCACCCCGAGGTGGTGTTCCTGGCGGAGGCGTTCACCCGGCCCGCGATGCTGCACTCGCTGGCGGGCGCCGGGTTCCAGCAGTCCTACTCGTACTTCACCTGGCGGAACACGAAGGCGGAGCTGGAGGAGTTCTTCACCGGGATCGCCGGCGAATCCGCCGACTACCTGCACCCGAACCTGTTCGTGAACACCCCCGACATCCTCACCGAGTACCTGCAGTTCGGCGGGCAGGCGGCGTACAAGATCCGTGCGGCGCTGGCGGCGACCGCGTCACCGCTGTGGGGCGTCTACGCGGGGTACGAGCTGTTCGAGCACGTCGCCCGGCCCGGCAGCGAAGAGAACATCGACAACGAGAAGTACCAGTACAAGCATCGCGACTGGGCGAAGGCGGAGGCCGCAGGCACGTCTCTCGCGCCGTACCTGACCGTGCTGAACGGCATCCGTCGCGCCCACCCCGCCCTCGCGCAGCTGCGCAACCTGCACGTGCACTGGAGCGACGACGAGGCCGTGCTGGTCTACACCAAGTACCTGCCTGGCGAGTTCGCCGAGAGCGGGCGCCCCGACGGGCTGATCGTCGTGGCCAACGTCGACCCGCACTCCACGCGGGAGACCACCGTGCACCTCGACCTCACCGCCCTCGGGCTCGAGCCCGGGAGCAGCTTCGGCGTGCGGGAGCTCATCACCGGGCAGAACTGGATCTGGACGGACTCGAACTACGTGCGGCTGGACGCGTTCACCGAACCCGTGCACGTGCTCGCCGTCGACTACCGGAAGGCGCCCTGATGGCCGAGCAGAAACGGAAGCCGAAGAAGGTCTCGACAGGCTCGACCACCGAAGCCCTCCACCCCGACCACATCGCCGCCCTGGTCGAAGGCCGGCATCCGCGTCCGCACGACGCACTCGGGCAGCATCCGGTCACGACGGGCTCAACCACCGAATCGGAAGGCTCGGGCACCGAATGGGTGATCCGGGCGGTCCGCCCGCTGGCGAAGACCGTGACCGCGGTGCGCGCCGACGGCACCCGGATCGAGCTGGAGCACGTGGACCGCGGGCTCTGGCAGGGCATCGCGCCGGGCCCCGGTCAGGCGTACGAGCTCGAGGCGACCTACGACGCGGCTCCCCCCTACACCTCCGGGGATCCGTACCGGTTCGTGCCGAGCGTCGGCGAGGTCGACCTCTACCTCTGGGGCGAAGGCAGGCACGAGCAGCTGTGGCATGTGCTCGGCGCCCACTACCGCCCCCACGAAGACGTCGCCGGAACCAGCTTCTCGGTCTGGGCGCCGCACGCGCAGGCGGTGCGAGTGATCGGCGACTTCAACGGCTGGGACGGCACCGGCCACGCGATGCGCCGCCTCGATGACAACGGCGTCTGGGAGATCTTCATCCCCGGCCTGCACCCCGGCACCACCTACAAGTTCGAGCTGCTCACCGCCTCCGGCGAATGGGTGAAGCGCGCCGACCCGATGGCGAGGTACACGCAGGTGCCGCCGGAGACGGCGTCCGTCGTCGGGGAGACGCTCTACGAGTGGGGCGATGCCGGATGGATGGAGCGTCGCGCGCAGCGCGACCCCCACAACGCGCCCGCCAGCGTGTACGAGCTCCACGTCGGGTCTTGGCGTCCGGGACTGTCGTACCGGGAGCTCGCCGATCAGCTCATCGACTACGTGCACGAGCTCGGCTTCACGCACGTCGAGTTCCTCCCCCTCGCGGAGCACCCGTACGGACCCAGCTGGGGCTACCAGGTCACCGGGTACTACGCCCCGACATCCCGGTTCGGCCACCCCGACGACCTGAAGTACCTCATCGACCGGCTGCATCAGGCGGGCATCGGCGTGATCATGGACTGGGTGCCCGGGCACTTCCCCAAAGACGAGTGGGCGCTGGCGCGCTTCGACGGAGCACCGCTGTACGAGCACTCCGACCCGCGGCTCGGGGAGCACCAGGACTGGGGCACCCTGATCTTCAACTACGGCGACTCGCAGGTGCGCAACTTCCTGGTCGCCAATGCGCTGTTCTGGCTGGAGGAGTTCCACATCGACGGTCTCCGCGTCGATGCGGTGGCCAGCATGATCTACCTCGACTACTCGCGCAAAGACGGCGAGTGGCTTCCGAACCGGTTCGGCGGGCGTGAGAACTTGGAGGCGATCGCGTTCCTGCAGGAGGCGAACGCGACCGCCTACAAGCGCAACCCCGGCATCCTGATGATCGCGGAGGAGTCGACCTCGTTCCCGGGCGTCACCCGCCCCTCGGACGCCGGCGGCCTCGGCTTCGGGATGAAGTGGAACATGGGCTGGATGCACGACGCCCTGCAGTACATGCACGAGAACCCGATGTGGCGGTCGCATCACCACAACGACATCACCTTCTCGTTCGTGTACGCGTTCAGCGAGAACTTCCTGCTGCCGATCTCGCACGACGAGGTCGTGCACGGCAAAGGCTCGCTGCTGTCGAAGATGCCGGGCGACCAGTGGCAGAAGCTCGCGAACGTGCGGGTGTTCCTGTCGTACATGTGGGCGCACCCCGGGAAGCAGCTGCTGTTCATGGGCTCCGAGTTCGGCCAGCCGTCGGAGTGGAGCGAGCAGCGCGGACTCGACTGGTGGATCCTCGACCAGCCGGCGCACCAGGGCCTGCAGCGGCTGGTGCGCCAGCTGAACCGGGTCTACGTCGAGCAGCCTGCGCTGTGGGAGCAGGACAACACCGAGCGCGGCTTCGAGATGCTGACCTCGGATGCCGAGAACAACGTGATCGCGTTCCTGCGCTGGTCGGCGGGCGGCGAGGCGATCGCCTGCCTCGTCAACTTCGGCGGCAACCCGGTCGGTCCGTACCGGATCGGGCTGCCGTTCGCCGGCACCTGGTCGGAGATCGTCAACTCCGACGCGGAGGAGTACGGCGGCTCGGGCGTCGGCAACTTCGGCGCCGTGCACGCCACCGACGACGAATGGCAGGGGCGCCCCGCGTCGGCGGAGCTGACGCTGCCGCCGCTCGCGGCGCTGTGGCTGAAGGGGACGCCGGGCTAGTGACCCCCGCATCCGGGCGTCTTCGGACGAGCCGGGCGTCCACGGTCGCCCGAGTCGTCCGGCATCGCCCGGAATGCGGTGGGACGCCGGGCTAGTACAGGAGCGCCGTCAGCCGCCGGCGCGCGTCGAGGACGCGCGGGTCCTCGGCGCCGGCGATCTCGAAGAACTCCAGCAGGCGCGCGCGCACCGCGTCTCTGCCCGCGGCGTCGAGCGACGGGAACAGGTCGAGCAGCCGCCCGAACGCGTCCTCCAGGTGGCCGCCGCTGACGTCGAGGTCGGCGACCGCCAGCTGGGCGGTGACATCCGCCGGCGCGGCGGCCGCGGCATCCCGGATCTCGGACGCGGTGACCCCGGCGAGCCGCTGCAGCAGCGACACCTGCGCGAGCCCGGCGACCGCGAGGGCGTCGCGCGGGTTCTCGGTGATCGCCTTCTTGTACTCGTCGATCGCGGTGGCGAAATCGCCGGCGGCGATCGCGTCGTACGCCTCCTGATGGTGCGGCGGCAGAGGCTCGTCGACCGGCTCGGCGGGCTCTGCGCCGGCGCCGTCGTCGTCGGCACCCGGTAGGTCGATACGGCCGCTCACCCCGTTCTGGGCGGCGAGCGCCAGCAGCTCGTCGAGCACCTGCCGCAGTTCCGGTTCGCTCGGGATGCCGAGGAACAGGTTCACCGGACGGCCCGCGATCACCGCGGCGACGGCAGGCACCTCGCGCACCTGGAAGGCCTGCGCCAGCTGCGGGTTCGCCTGCGCGTCGACGGTCGCGAGCACCAGGCGCCCTGCGTAGCTCTCGACCACAGGACCCATCGCGGGTTCGAGCCCCGGCGCGTAGAACTCCACCACGACGGGGACGCGGCTCGAGAGCTGCAGCACCGAGTCGAACGTGGCGTCGGAGGCGGGGAAGACCAGGCCGGGCGCCGCGGGGGTGCCGGCGGCGGTGTCCTGACCCGGTACCGGCTGCGGGGTGTTCGCGCGCCGCACCAGGCCGGACAGGTCGACGGCACCGCGCAAGCTCGGGCCGGGAGGCGTCGGCTGGGCCACTACGAGCTGACCTCCGTCGCGTCGACCAGGCCCTGGCTGAAGCCGAGCAGCTGGATCTTCGCGGTCGTATCGGACACGGGCGGGACGTAGAACAGCAGTTGCACGGCGTAGGTGGCCGTGATGCCCTTCGCCGTACGTGCCAGCCCGGAGAGCGCCTTCACCGCGGCCGGGGTGTTGATCGCCGCACCGGCCTCGAGCGGGGTCACCGTCTCGGAGTCGTCGAGCAGCACCGCGACGATCTGCCCGGCGTCGTTGGTGGGGAACGAGATCGACGGCTCGTCTCCCGCGCCGTTCGTGAACTCGATCTGGGCGGTGGCCGGAAGGTCCGCCTTGCGCTTCTGCTTCGCGTCGAAGCCGATGTCGACGCGCAGGGTGTCTCTCTCGGCGTCGAACTTGTCGAAGTCGGGGGCCGCCTCGCCCTGGATCAGAACGGCGCCGTACGAGTCGGCGAGCTGATCGGGACGCAGCAGACCGAGGCCGTTGTCGCTGTTCAGCTGAACGGAGCCGATCTCTGCGGGAGCCACCGGCGGCACCACCAGGCCGGGCTCGAGCGTGATCAGGTAGTGCACCTTGTAGTTGTCGCGCGCCGAATCCTGCACCAGCATCATCGCCACCGGCGCGGCGTTGGTGTCGGAGGGCTGGACGACGGTGAACACCGAGCGCGGCCACGAATCGTTCTGCTGCGGCAGCACCACCTCGACATCACCGTCGGGGAACGGGGCGATCGCCGCGAGCGACGGGTCGGCGGTCGTGATCGTGTAGTTCGCGGTGCGCATCGCGAGCGCCGGTCCGTCGAGACGGGTGGCGGCGATGTCGGCGCTCTTGGCGGCATCCGCCGCATCGACGGTGTCGGCGAGCCGGTCGATGATGCGGCCCAGCTGCTGCTTGGTGACGGCGACCGGCTTCAGGTCGACGACCTCGCCGATGTCGGTCGCTGTGGGCGACGGCGACGCGAGGCCCGAGCCCAGCACGCCCCCGCCGACCGTGCAGCCGGAGAGCGCGAGCGACGCCGCCACGACCACAGCGGCCGACATGCTCGCGCGGCCCGCGGTGATGGCGCGACGGTCTTTCGCACGCTTCAGGCGCTTCGGCTGGGGGGCCTTCGGCAGGCGGGGCTGCTTGCGCCGCGGGCCGCGCCGGCGCCGCGCGTGCACGAGCGCCCACAGGAACGCCGCCAGTCCGGCCAGCAGCGACAGGATGCCGCCGATGATCAGCGGACCCGACAGGGGCGCCGAGTTGTCGAGCGGCCAGGCGAACTCCAGATCGCTGGGCGCGGGGTCGACCCCGTTCGACATGATGATCAGCGAGATGCCCTGCGGGGCGTTGATCTTGCGGACCAGCTCGTCGGTGCCGTCGAACTCCTGCATCCAGAGGTCGGAGTCGCGCGGATCGGGCACCTCGCCGCTGAACGGGATGACCTCGCCGGGCTCCGCACCCGGAGTCGCCGACGGATCGGGGGTGGCCGACGGATCCACGGCGGGCGCCGTCGGCGGAGCCGTCTCGCCCTCGCCGGAGGCGCCCTCTCCCGAGACGGTGCGGGTCACCAGCTGCAGCGAATCGCGGTCGAAGGTCACGTGGTTGTAGGCGAGGTCGCCGACCCAGGCGATCACATCGCTGGTGCGGCCGTAGGCCAGGAAGATGTCGCCGTCGCCGTCGATCGAGACGGTCTGGGTGCCCTGCAGAGCGTTGAGCACATCCCCGTCGACCACCGTGATGGGTGCGTCGCCCGTCGAGATCGCTGTGCTGAACGACGCGGGCCCGGCGAGGATGGTGCGCTGAGCGATGCCGAACCCGATGGCGACGAACGCCACGACGAACAGCACGATCGCAATCACGAACCGCACGGAAGAACTCCTCTGGAAAAGACACCCCAGGCTACCGGACCACCTCCCGCAAGCCTGGGAGGCCCATGAGAGGCCGCTGGGCCGATCGACCGAGACGTGCCGCAGAAAGCGCGGTTAGACTCGCAAGGTTCCCCAACCCTTTCTGTTCTGAAGGAGCGAACCGGTGGCGGCAGAAGACGCATTCAGCACAGAACTGCGTGGCTACAAGAAAGACGAAGTCGACCAGGTCGTCACCGGCCTGCGCAGCGACCTCGCCAAGGCCAACGCCGAGAAGGCCGAGCAGCAGAAAGAGATGAAGCGGCTGCAGGCGGTCGCCGAAGACCTGCAGGCCGAGCTCGACGAGGTCGGCAGCCCCACCTACTCCGGCCTCGGCACGAAACTCGAGAACACCCTCCGCGTCGCCGAAGAGCAGTCGCTCCGCCTCATCAGCCAGGCCGACATCGACGCCGAGAAGCTGCGCGCGAGCGTCCAGTCCGAGCTGGCGCAGCAGCGCGCCGAGGTCGACGAGCACGCCGCCCGACTCGTGTCCGACGCTCAGGCGCAGGTGGATGCCATCCTGGGCGACGCGAACGAGCAGGCTTCCAGCACCCTCGCCCGCGCCCGCGAAGAGGCCGAGACCCTCGTGGCCGACGCCACCCGCGAAGCCGCCGCCATCCGTGCCGCCATCCAGGCCGAAGCCGCCGAGACCCGCTCCGCCGCGCAGCGCGACGCCGGAGCCGTCCGCGCCGAGGCCGAGCGCGAGGTCGCCGAGGCGCGCGCCTCCGCCCAGCAGGAACTCGCCGCCGCCCGCGAAGAGGCAGCCGCTCTCACCCGGGACACCGCCGCGCAGCGCGCCGAGTTCGACGCCGAGGCGACCCGCCTGCGGGCCGTACTCGCGCACGACCTCGAGCAGGGTCGCACCGACCTGGCCCGCGAGACCAACGACGCCCGCATCGCCCTCGCCAACGACACCGCGGCGGCGAACGCCGCCCTCGACGCCGACACCGAGCGCGCCCGCGCCGAGCTCGAAGCCGCCACCGCGCAGGCCAACGCCGAACTGCAGGCGGCCACCGCCCAGGCCCGCGCCGAGCTGGAGTCCGAGACCTCCCGCGCCCGCGCCGAACTCGAGGCGGAGCTGAGCAGCCGCCGCGCCGCGCTCGAGGCCGAGATCACCGGAGCCCGCGAATCCCTCGCCGCCGAGCTCACCGGAGCCCGCGAATCGTGGGAGGCCGAGCAGACCGGCGCCCGCGAGACCCTCGAGGCGGAACTCGCGCACCGCCGGTCCGACGTCGACAATGAGATCGCGCAGGCGCGCGCCACCCTCGCCTCCGACATCGACAAGAAGCGCAAAGACATCGACCGCGAGGTCGCCCGCAAGAAGGCGCAGATCGCCGAAGAGGTGGAGGCCACCCGCGCCCGCATCGAACGCGACACCTCCGAGCTCGCCGCACGCCTCGCCACCACGGCCCAGCAGGCGAAGACGGATCTCGAGCTCGAGCTCGCCGCCCGGCGCGACGAGGCCGAGAAGGAGTACGCCGCGAAGCACGCCGAAGCAGCAGCCACCACGCAGAAGTTCCTCGACGAGGCGCACGCGCAGCTGGAGGAGGCGACGAAGCGCGCCGCCGACAAGCGCGCCGAAGCCGACGAGATCGGATCGAGCGCGAAGGCAGAGGCGAAACAGCTGGTCTCCGAGGCCAAGTCGACCGCCAAAGAGATCCTCGGCAACGCCGAGAGCCGCGCCAAGGCGCTCATCGCCGACGCGGAGCAGCGTGCCGCCACCCTCCTCGGCGACGCGGAAGACCGTCTGCACAAGATCCGCGAAGAGCGCGAGTCGGTGGCGGGCTACATCGAGAACCTGCGGGGCGTGCTCGCGCAGGCGGAACGGGTCGCCGCCGATCACGGTTTCCCGTCCGCCGCCCCCGAAGAGCCCGTCGTCGCGGCCCCCGAGGCGCGCGACGACGAGGTCGACGAAGACACCCTCGACCGCGAGCACGTCAACTAGTTCCGTACTAGTAGCGTTGCCGTGTGAAGATCCAGAACGCGTTCCGGCTCGGCCTCTTCGGAGGGCTGGGCGTGCTCGTCGCCGTCGCGATCGGCGGCGGGGTCCAGGTGCTCGGGCCGATCATCACCTACGTCGGCGCCGCCCTGTTCCTGGCGCTCGGCATCGACCCCGCGGTCTCGTGGCTCGAGAAGCACAACCTGCCGCGATGGCTCGCGATCCTCGTCGTGCTGGTCGGCATCCTGGCCGTCTTCGCCGGCCTCGTGCTCGCGATCATCCCGGTGATCGCCGACCAGGTCGGCAACCTGATCGCCGCCGCGCCCGACATCATCGATGCGGTGGTCAACGACGGCGTCGTCGAGGCGTGGTGGAACGACAACCTCGCCTGGCTCCCCTACAACGATGTGGTCAAGAACGTGCAGGACTTCCTGCAGTCGAACCTCGAAGGCATCACCACCGGCGTCTTCACCACGGTGCTCGGCATCGCCAGCGGCGCGTTCGGCCTGGTGATCGTGCTGATCCTCACCCTCTACTTCGTCGCATCGCTGGCGAGCATCAAGCGCGGCCTCTACCAGCTGATCCCCGCCACGAAGCGCGAGAAGTTCATCGACATCGCCGAGCAGATCGCCGAGTCGGTGGGTAAGTACGTACGGGGCCAGGTTCTGCTCGGTCTCGCCAACGGCATCCTGACCGCCGCGTTCATGCTCATCCTCGGGGCGATCCTCGGCGACCCGATCGACTACTGGGCCCTGTTCGCGTTCCTGGCGTTCTTGTTCTCCCTGGTGCCGCTCGTCGGAACCATCTCGGGCGCGGTCGTGATCTCGCTGGTCATCGGTCTCGTGGAGCCGTGGCCGGCCGTGCTGATCGTCGTGATCTACTACCTCGTCTACATGCAGGTCGAGGCGTACGTGTTCAGCCCCAACATCATGAAGCGCGCGGTGAAGGTGCCGGGTGTCGTCGTCGTGATCGCCGCCCTCGCGGGTGGCGCACTGCTCGGCATCCTGGGCGCGCTGATCGCGATCCCGGTGGCGGCGGCGATCCTGCTGATCATCAAGCAGGTCATCGTGCCGCGGCAGAACGAGCTCTAGCCCCGGACCACCGGAAGCCCGGCCGCCTCCCACGCGAGGATGCCGCCGTCGATGTTCACGGCGTCGTAGCCCTGCTGCTCGAGGAACTGCGCGACCCGTGCGCTGCGGGCACCGGAGTGGCACAGCACGTACACGGTGCCGTCGGGCAGCTCGGCGAGATGGTCTTGCAGGGTGCTCATCGGCATCGGCTGAGCGACCTCGGTGCGCACCGCCGCCAGTTCGGCGGGCTCGCGCACATCGATCAGGTTCGCGCCGTCGAGCGCGGCGAACTCCTGCGGGGTGACGGATCTCATGGTGTCCATTCGGTCGGCAACGGGGACGCGGCGGGGTTGACGCGTCCGACGATCTCGTTCAGCACGCGGCGGGTCTGCTTCTCCCCCACCCACAGGTGCTTGCCGCCCTCGACGGCGACCAGGTCGATGCCGGGGACGGCCGCGAACCGCTCCGCCGCCTCGGCGGGCTTGAGATAGTCGTCGAACTCGGGGATCAGCGCGACGAGCGGCACCGTGGACGCGCCCCAGGCCGCCACCTCGTCGGCGGTGGTGCGATGCAGCGGTGGCGACAGCAGGATCGCGCCGGCGATCGGATGCTGCAGGCCGTACTTCAGCACCAGTTCCGTGCCGAACGACCACCCCAGGAGCCACGGCGCCGGCAGCCCGCGCTCGGCGACGAAGGCCATCGCGGCGGCCACATCGAGACGTTCGGCGTCCCCGCCGTCGAACGCGCCCTGCGACGTCCCGCGCGGGGACGTGGTGCCGCGGGTGTTGAACCGCAGAACGGCGAGTTGCGCGAGCGCGGGCAGCCGGGCCGCCGCCTTGCGCAGGATGTGGGAGTCCATGAACCCGCCGTGCGTGGGCAGCGGATGCAGGCAGACGAGGGTCGCCACCGGCGCCCGGCCCACCGGCGTCGCCAGCTCCCCCACCAGGGTCAGGCCGTCCTCGGTGTGCAGCTCGATGTCTTCGCGCACCGCGGGCAGCTCGACGCTGCCGGCGATCTCGACGGGCTCGCTCATGTACGGATCCTCCAGCAGTGCGAATGCCAGTGCCGCCGCGCCGCCAGGTCGTCGGCCTCGCCCATGAGCCCGTCCGCCCGCCAGGTCACCACATGCGCGGTGCCTGGCGCGATCTCGAGGCCGCATCCGGGGCAGGTGTAGGTCTTCGCCGCCGAACTCGCCGACTGCGGCTGCACGTTCCAGGCGCCGTCACGCTTGGTCTCGACGCGCTTGGCGCCCATGAGCGCGCGCTCCAGGTCGATCTCCGGTGGCTGAGCCTGTCGAGACCCGTCGCGGCGACGGTTCGAGCGGGGCATGGGTTAACACTAGGTCTCGACAGGCTCGACCACCGGCGTCACTCGACCCGGCCGCCGGTGTCCATCTGCTCGAGCCGCGCCTCCTCCAGGTCGAGCAGCGTCTGCGCCCGGGTCAGGATGCGGGACGGATACGACCCGCGCGACCGCGCCTCCAGCAGCACCGCACGCTCCGCCTGCAGCACCTCCCTGCGCAGGTCGCGGTACTGCTGGTGCGGCGAATCCAGGATGCCGTCGTCGCTGTCCGCGTGCTCCGCGCGTTCCCATGCGGCCTGCGATGCGATCAGCGTGTCCTGACGCACCCGCTCCAGCACGTGCCAGTCGACCTTCTGCCCGTTGGGCAACTCGAAATCCGGATTCTCGAGTGCCTCGATCCCTGCCGCCGCCATGTCGTCGAGCAGCTCGGCGAGCTCCCGGCGGTCCGCGACCCGGTCGGTGCCGCGGATCTTCGTCAGCCGGATCACCAGCGGCAGCGTGCCGCCCTGGATCAGCAGCGTCGCGATCGCGACGGTGAACGCGATCAGCACCAGCTGCTCGTAGTAGGGGGTCTCGCGCGGCAGCGACTGCGCGGCGGCGAGGGTCACCACGCCGCGCATACCGGCCCAGCCGATGACGATGGTGCCGCGGGCGTCGAGGCCCTCCGCCTCGACCGTGTGGATGTCGTTCTGCCGCCGGGTGACCGCCAGCTCGAAACGCTCCTGCCGGCGCGCGTCCCCGTCCGCTCGGCCGGCACGCGCCCTCGGACGGAACCGGTCGATCATGCCGCTCAGCCGCTCGAACCGCGAGATCGCGCGCCGCTCGCCGCGGCGCACCACCAGCAGCAGCGGCCAGACGAACAGGAAACGCAGACCCATCAGGATGCCCGCCGCCAGCAGACCCAGAAGCACGGCATGGTGCGCGGGCAGCTCCTCCGCGTGAACCCCCTGGACGATGCCGGCGAGCTGCGCCCCCATCAGCAGGAACACGCCGTTCTCCAGCACGAACTGCAGGGTGCGCCAGTTGAAACGCTCCGAGATGCGGGACTGCGGGCTGAAGTGGGCGCTGCGGTGCCCGCTGTACAGCCCGGCGGCGACGACGGCGATGACGCCGGAGGCGTGCAGCTCCTCCGCCGGGATGTAGGCGATGAAGGGCACGGCGAACGAGATCGCGGTGTCGAGGATCGGCTCGTCGAGCTTGCGGCGGATGAACACCGACACCACGCCGACGATCAGGCCGATGACGAGTGCCACGACGACCGCGTAGACGAAGTCGCCCACGACGCTCCAGCCGTTGAACTCCCCCGAGGCGGCGAGTCCGGCGGCCGCGATCGCGGTGCGCAGCATCACGAGGGCGGTCGCGTCGTTCACGAGACCTTCGCCTTCGAGGATCGAGACCAGCCGCGGGGGCAGCCCGAGCCGTTTCGCGATCGCGGTGGCGGCCACCACATCCGTGGGGCTGATGACGGCCCCGAGCGCGATCGCGGCACCCAGGTTCAGATCTTCGAGCACCGCGAACAGCACGAACCCGGTGACCAGCGCGCTCACCACGACGAGCAGCACGGACAGCGCCGAGATGCTCGCGAAGTTGCGCCGGAAGTCGACCACCGGCACCGTGATCGCCGCCGCGTAGAGCAGCGGCGGCAGCACGCCCATCAGGATGATGTCGGGCTCGATCTCGATCTCGGGAACACCCGGGATGAAGCTGTAGCCGATGCCCACGAGCACCAGCAGGAGCGGCGCCGCGACCCCCAGCTTGCGGGAGAACGCGGCGGTGACGACCACGACGACGACCCCGAGAACGGCGACGAGGGCGTAGTCCATGCGCCCAGGTTATCGACCCGGTGGTCGAGCCCTGTCGAGACCTAGTACCAGCCCTTGGCCTCCGAGTGCGCCCAGGCGCCGCACGGGGTGCCGTACCGCCCCGCGATGTAGCCGAGCCCCCAGGTGATCTGGGTCGCGGGGTTGGTGCGCCAGTCGTCGGCGACCGATGCCATCTTGTCTCCGGGCAGCGCCTGCGGGATGCCGTACGCGCCGCTGGTCTTGTTCTCGGCGTACACGTTCCAGTGCGACTCGCGGGTCCAGAGCGCGACCAGGCAGTCGTACTCGCTCACGCTCCACCCGATATCCATCACCATCTGGTACGCGATCGCCTGCGCGGTGTCGGGGTCGGGGATGCCGCTCGCGGGCGCCGTCGCCTTCGGCGGGTCGGTCACCGTGTAGCCGCTCTCGCGCACCGTCTCCGCCAGACGCTCACCGGCGACCACGATGCTCTGGGTCTGCGGCACCTGCTCGGCGGGGGCGCGCACCTCGGCCTGCGCCGTCGAGTTGCCGGGCATCGCGGTGATTCCCACGAATGCGAGCGTGACGATGGAGGCGAAGAGCGGCAGCGAGTAGGGCGCACGCACGTGCCGCTCCTCGATCGGAGCCTCCGTACGGGGCTGCAGTTGTGCACCCCGACGCCGATACCCGCTCACAGTTGCCACAGTGTAGCCGCGGGGTCTGGCATTTCCCCAGACCGTAAAGGGGGGTGTGTCCGCGTCAGCGGACGGCGAGCATGACGTCGATGACGGCGTCGATCACGCGGTCCACCTGCTGCTCCTGGTAGCCGCCGCGCTGGGCGGTGAACGCGGCCGTGCGCAGATCTTCGACGCTCAGCGGACGCCCCGCCTGGAAGTACGCGGACACCCGGTCGGCGAGCATGTCCACCTCGCGGACCGAGTAGCCGAGGGTGAAGATGTTGACCCGCTTGAAGCGATGTCCGCGCGGGCGCACCACGCGATCCAGCAGGATCTGCGCCATGCCGCGCGCCTGCGAGTACCAGGCCTGGTCGCCCTGCTCGCGCAGCGCCCGCTCGCGCTCTTTCGTGGCGAAGGCGTCTTCGAGGCGCTCGAGCGCGGCGTCGACGTGGGTGGGGGCGTAGCCGCGTTTGCGCATCGTGAACGCCTGCTGCCGGATGCTCTCCGCCGTCACCACCGTCGGCTCGCCCGGCTGCGCGTGGTACGCACGGCGGGCATCTTCGAGGAAGTCCTCGACCTGATCGATGTCGTAGCCGAGCTTGCGCGCCCGCGGGAAGGTGGTGCTCACCAGGCGATTGTACCTAGGTGAAAATCAGGTAGAAGCTGTACGCCACGGCCGCGCTGGGCAGGATGCTGTCCAGCCTGTCGAGGAACCCGCCGTGCCCGGGCAGCCAGGTCGAGATGTCTTTGATGCCGAGATCCCGCTTGATCAGCGACTCGGTGAGGTCGCCGGCGGTCCCGACGAGGGCGAGCAGCAGGCCCATGATGCCGCCGACCCACCACGGCTGGTCGAGCACGAGCGGGCCGAGGATCGCGCCGAACACGACCGCGACCACGAGGGAGCCGGCGAAACCCTCCCAGGTCTTGCCGGGGCTGATCGCCGGTGCGAGCTTGTGCTTGCCGAAGCGCAGACCCGATGCGTACGCGCCGACGTCGGTGAACACGACGATGATGAGCGCCGCCAGCGTCCACCACTCGCCGCGCTCCGAGCCGGTCAGCACGAGGTAGAAGCCGGCCGAGAACGCGACGTAGACCTGCACGAACGCGGCGCCCCCGACATCCAGGAGCACCTCGCGGGTGCCGGTGCGGTGACTGGGCCGCAGCAGCTCGACGAGGCGGTAGATCGTGATCAGCACGACGGCGACGAGCAGCGCCACCCACAGCCCCGGGACGTGCCAGATGAAAGCGACCGGCAGGATCGCGAGGCCCACCACGGTGGATGCGATGCGCGGCACGTTGCGCCCGGCGAACCGCAGCGCGCTCGCCAGCTCGAACGTGGCGAACCCGACCAGCAGCCCGCCGAAGACGATGAACAGCGGCTTCCAGACGAAGAGGCTGACGATGAGCAGGGCGCCGAGCGTGACGCCGATGCCGATCGCCGCGATCAGGTTGCGCCCGGTGCGGGCACGGATCTTCTCGTTCGTCGCCTCGAACTGCGCCATCGCGGCGCCGGCGCGCGCCTCGAGGTCGGCGCGGGCCGCATGCGCCCGCTCCTCGAACTCGGCGCGGGTCGGAGGGTGCGGCCGCTTGTGCTCCGGCTTCGGAGTACTGCCCGGATCGTCGGAGGTCGGCATCAGACCTCGAGCAGTTCGGCTTCTTTGCGCTTCAGCGCCTCGTCGACCGCGTCGACGTGGGTCTTCGTGATCGCGTCGAGCTCTTTCTCACCGCGGGCGATCTCGTCCTCGCCGACCTCCTTGGTGGCATCCAGGTCGTCTTTCGACTTGCGGCGCAGGTTGCGGATGACCACCTTCGCGTCCTCCCCCTTGGCCCGCACGATCTTGACGTACTCTTTGCGCCGCTCCTCGGTGAGCTCGGGCATGGTGACCCGGATGATGTTGCCGTCATTCGACGGGGCGGCGCCGAGGTTCGGGTAGTTGACGATCGCCCTCTCGATCTCTTTCAGGGCGGACTTGTCGTACGGCGTGATGATGAGCGTGCGCGCCTCGGGGTTCTGCAGGCTGGCGAGCTGCTGCAGCGGCGTCGGGGTGCCGTAGTACTCGACCTGGATCTTCTCGAACAGCGCCGGGTTCGCCCGCCCGGTGCGCACCGTCGCGAAGTCGTCTTTGCAGACCTCGACGGCTTTGTCCATCTTCTCGGCGGCCTCGGCGAGGACATCACTGATCACGAGAACTCCAATCGCAGGGGTGCGTCCCAGCAAGCTTAGTCAGCGCGACGCCGCGAGCAGCGCGACTCCCACCAGCACGATCGCCGCACCCGCGAGCCGACGTGCGGGGTGCGGTTCCTTGAAGATCAGCCAGCCGGCGAGGCCCACCAGCACCACGCTCGACTCCCGCCCCGGCGCCACGATCGACACCGGCGCCAGCTGCAGCGCCTGCAGCACCAGGATGTAGGCGAGCGGCGAGAGGACGGCAACCGCGACGATGTCCCAGCGATGCCGGCGCCAGACCTCGCGCACGTTCGCGCGGCTCGCGCGGCTGCGCAGCACCAGCGGACTCAGCAGGCACGCCTCCACGAGCATCGTGCCGCCGCTCAGCAGCACCGGCGCGAGCGCCCAGGACTGCACGGCGTTCGCGTCCCACAGGGTGTAGGCCGCGATCGCGACGCCGGTCAGCAGCCCCCAGATCACCCCGGCGTGGGCGGTGCCGCCACGCCTGCGCCCTGCGAACCCGATCACCACCACCCCCAGGATGATGGCGCCGGCTCCCGCGAGACCGACCGGGCCGGGACGCTCCCCGAACAGCACGATCGCGAAGATGACGGAGAGCAGAGGGCCGGTGCCGCGCGCCAGGGGGTAGACGACGCCGACATCGCCCGCACGGTATCCCGCCTGCAACGCCAGGAAGTACCCGGTGTGGATGAGGCCGCTCACCGCGATCGCGAGCAGGAACGCGTCCAACGGCGGAGGGTCGAGCACGGCGAGCACGATCGCCAGGGGCGCCGTGACGACCGCGGCACCGATCGAGGTCAGCCAGACGAAGGCGGGCCCGCTCAGCGAGGCGCGCTTCGCGACCAGATTCCACCCGGCGTGGGCGACCGCGCCGGCGGCGATCAGCAGCGCGACGACCACGTCAGACCGTCACGAAGTCGATGAGCTGCTCGACCGGGCCGAGCAGGGCGGGTTCCAGGTCGGTGTAGGTGCGCACCGTACCGAGGATGCGCTGCCAGGCCAGGGCGATGTCGGCCTGGTCGGCGTGGGGCCAGCCCAGGTGCGCGCAGACCCCGTGCTTCCGGTCGGTGCCGCGCGGGATGACCGGCCACGCCTCCAGCCCGAGTCGCGCGGGCTTCACCGCCTGCCACACGTCGATGTAGGGGTGCCCGACGACGAGCACCTCAGGGCCGGCGACCTGGGCCGCGATCCGGCTCTCCTTGCTCCCCTCGACCAGGTGATCGACCAGCACCCCGAACCGGACCCCCTGCTCGCGGCCGGCGAGCGCCTCGGGCAGATGATCCACGCCCTCCAGGAACTCGACCACGACGCCCTCGGCGCGCAGGTCGGCGCCCCACACCTTCTCGACCAGCTCCGCGTCGTGGCGGCCCTCCACGAAGATGCGGCTCGCGCGGGCGACACGGGCGCGCTGCTCGGGCGCCACCGTCGACCCGGATGCGGTGCGGGCCGGGCCGGACGCGGTCACCACGGGTGCCGCGAGGGTGACGGCCTCCCCGTCGATCAGGAACCCGCCGCCGAGCGGGAACACCCGGCGGGCGCCCCGCCGATCCTCGAGCGTCACGAGGTTCTTCTCGACGCCGACGACGGCGCCGACGAACCCGCTGCCGTCGACCTCGGGAGCCAGCTCGACGACCAGGCCGGGGGTGGCATCCACTTTTCTGATCGCCGGGCGGCCGCGCGCCCGCCAGTCACCCGACAGCACGTCGGGGCCGTACCGGTCGGTCACGACGCGAGCGCGAGGAAGAAGGCGACCACCCCGACGACCCAGCCGACGATGATCAGGATCAGGGTCATCAGCGCCACCACGATCGCCCGGCGCTTGCGGACGATGAGGAAGATCGAGATCGCGGCCCCCAGCAGCAGCACCACCGCCAGCGTCACGGCGACGATCGCCTGAGCTGTCGAGCCGGCATCCGCGTTGCACGACCGGGCGGCGCACACCCCGCTGACCAGGAATCCGAAGAAGCTCAGGATGACGCCGATCAGGTACGCCGAGAACGACAGCACCAGCAGGATGATCGAGCCGGCGGCATCCCCGAAACGCGACGGGGACTCGGCCGGGCCCGCCCCGGCGGGAAGGACGATCGGCTTCTGCGGCTCGCTCACGCCGTCACCAGGGTGCCGATCTTGTCGCCCTTCAGGGCCTTGGTGATGTTGCCGGCCGGTTCCATGCCGAAGACGACCATCGGCATCCCGTTGTCCATGCAGAGGCTGAACGCCGTCGAGTCGACCACCTTCAGGCCCTGGACGAGCGCGTCCTGGTAGCTGACGCGATCCAGCTTCTTCGCCTTCGGGTTGGAGCGCGGGTCGTCGTCGTAGACGCCGTCGACCCCGTTCTTCGCGACCAGCACCGCGTCGGCGCCGATCTCGAGGGCGCGCTGGGCGCTGACCGTGTCGGTCGAGAAGTACGGCAGGCCGGCGCCTGCACCGAAGATGACGATGCGGCCCTTCTCGAGGTGCCGCTCGGCGCGCAGCGGGATGTACGGCTCGGCCACCTGCGTCATCGCGATCGCCGACTGCACGCGCACCTGGGCGCCCGCCTGCTCGAGGAAGTCCTGCAGCGCGAGCGCGTTCATCACCGTGCCGAGCATGCCCATGTAGTCGGCCCGGCCGCGGTCCATGCCGCGCTGGCTGAGCTCCGCACCCCGGAAGAAGTTTCCGCCGCCGACCACGACCGCGATCTCGACGCCGCCCTTGTCGTTCTGGTCTTTCGGCGCCGCTGCGGCGATCTCGCGCGCGATGCCGCCCACGACATCCGGGTTGACGCCCAGCATCCCCCCGCCGAACGCCTCACCCGACAGTTTCAGAAGGACGCGGCGGCGCTTGGGCATGAGTCATAGGTTACCGGCGCGCCGCCGGACGGCGGAAACGCGACAACGATCTACACCCCGGCGAGCCGTCATCGTTCAGGGGAGCTCGAAGTGCGGAATCCGTGTGAACTCTCGACCGTGCGCACCTAGAGTGGCGCCGTGACGGACTACCAGGTGACCCAGATCGGCGCTCTCGACGAGTGGCGCGACTTCTACGGCGGGTTCAAACCCGAGACCTCCCGCGACGGCCGGCGGGTCGTCGACTTCGAGCTGCGCATGCAGTTCATGGGCATCACCGCGAACGCCTACGAGCCGGGCGAGGACTGCGGGTACTGGCACCGGCACTCGCGCATCGAAGAGGTGTACCTGTTTCTCGAGGGCGCGGGTCAGATGGGGCTCGACGACGAGGTGGTGGATGTGACGGCCGGCTCCGTCGTGCGCGTCGGCCAGGGCGTGTGGCGCACCTGGCGCGCGACGCCCGACGGCCCGGGGATGAAGTGGATCTGCATCCGCGCCGGCGGCTACGAGCTGCCCGAGCTCCCGGATGACTCGGAACGCGCCGAGGGCCGCCCCTCACCGTGGTGAGAAGCGGCCCTCTGGTGGTCGAGCCTGTCGAGACCCGGTGGTCGAGCCTGTCGAGACCTACGCGCCGACCTTGAAACGCGCGAAGCCGTTGATGCCGAGTCCGGCATCCTTCAGCACGTTCTGGATCGTCAGCTTGTTGTCGCGGGCGTAGTCCTGCTCGAGCAGGGCGACCTGCTTGAAGAACGCGCCGACGCGACCCTCGACGATCTTGGGCAGCGCCGCCTCCGGCTTGCCCTCCTCGCGGCTGATCTGCTCGACGATGCGGCGCTCGTTCTCGACGTCGGCGGCCGGCACGTCCTCACGGGAGAGGTACTGCGGGTCGGCGAACGAGATGTGCTGCGCGATCGAGCGCGCGGTCTCGGCGTCGTCACCGGTGTACGAGACGACGACACCGATCTGCGGCGGCAGGTCCTGCGACGTGCGGTGCAGGTAGATCTCGAACTTGTCGCCGGCGAGACGCACGATGCGACGCAGGACGACCTTCTCGCCGATGGTGGCGGCAGTGTCTTCGATCAGCTGGCCCACCGTGGTGGAACCGGTCTTCACCGCGAGAGCCGCGTCGACATCCTCGGCGCCCGAGTCGGCCAGCGCCCCGGCGACCTGGTCGGCGAGGGCGATGAACTTCTCGTTCTTCGCGACGAAGTCGGTCTCGCAGGCGAGCTCGAACATGGTGACGGCGGTCGCCGACTCGACGACGCGGATCAGACCCTCGCTCGTGGAACGGTCGGCACGCTTCGCGTTGCCCTTCGCCCCCTTGAGGCGCAGGATCTCGACGGCCTTCTCCATGTCGCCCTCGGCCTCGACCAGGGCGTTCTTGGTGTCGATCATGCCGGTGCCCAGACGCTCGCGCAGGGCCTTGATGTCTTCCAGGCTGACGTTGGCCATGGATGCTTCCTTTACTTCTTGGCGGCGGGCTTCTTGGCGGGCTTCTCGTCCGCCGCAGCCTCATCGGTCTTCTTCGCGGCCGGCTTCTTCGCGGGAGCCTTGGCCGGCGTGGCCTCCTCGGCCTCGATCTTCGCCTCGGTCAGCTCGTCGCTCTCGGGTGCGTGCTTCGGGACCAGGTTCGGGTCGCCGGCGGCGAGGTCGGCGGACGCCTTCGCGTCGGCGTCGTTCTCCTCCGTCGGGGTCGCGGCGGCGATGACCTCGGCCACCTTCTCGGCGGCGTCGGCACCCTGGTCGACGGCCTCGATGCGCTCGGCGGTCGACTGCGGGGTCTCGCTGGCGGCGAGGAGCTCGGCCTCCCACTCGGCGAGCGGCTCGACGGCGCTGACGTTGCCTTCGGCCGGAGCCGACTGGTGACGCTGGATGAGACCCTCGGCGGCGGCGTCGGCGATGATGCGGGTGAGCAGGCCCACCGAGCGGATCGCGTCGTCGTTGCCGGGGATCGGGTACTGCAGCTCGTCGGGGTCGGCGTTGGTGTCGAGGATGCCGATCACCGGGATGCCGAGCTTCGTCGCCTCGTTGACGGCGAGGTGCTCGCGCTTCGCGTCGATGACCCAGATCGCGGACGGCGTCTTGGTCAGGTTGCGGATACCGCCGAGCGTCTTGTGCAGCTTGTCGAGCTCGCGCTTCTTGATGAGCAGCTCTTTCTTCGTGAACCCCTTGGTGGTGTCCTCGAAGTCGATCTCCTCGAGCTCTTTCATGCGGGCGAGGCGCTTCGACACCGTCTGGAAGTTGGTCAGCAGACCACCGAGCCAGCGCTGGTTGACGTAGGGCTGGCCGACGCGCGTCGCCTGCTCGGCCACGGCCTCCTGAGCCTGCTTCTTGGTGCCGACGAACAGCACGGTGCCGCCGTGGGCGACCGTCTCCTTGACGAAGTCGTAGGCCTTGTCGATGTAGGCGAGCGACTGCTGCAGGTCGATGATGTGGATGCCGGAGCGCTCGGTCAGGATGAAGCGCTTGACCTTCGGGTTCCAACGGCGGGTCTGGTGCCCGAAGTGCACGCCGCTGTCGAGCAGCTGGCGGATGGTGACGACGGCCATAGCCGTACTCCTTCTGTTCTCAGTTGTCGCTTGCATCGTGTGATGAAGCCCTAGTGCTCACGCCTCTCCCACTTCTGGTTGCCCAGTGACTGAAGGGATTGTGCGCCTGTGTCTCAAGACACTGTCGAGTACGCGAAGTCACCCGCCGGGGCGGGTGCTGTGGAAAGTGTACCTCATCCACCGTTTTCGCTGCCCGGTCCCGCCGCTGCGAGCGGTCACGCACGCTGGGCGAATGAAGCTCCTTCTCGCCCTGCTGATCGCCGCGACCTCGTGGGCCTGGCCGACGCCGGCGCCGCATGTGGTGGTGCGCCCGTTCCTCGCCCCCGCAACCCCGTACGGGCCGGGACATCGCGGCATCGACATCGCCGCGCCCGCGGGTTCGGTGGTCCGCTCCCCCGCCGACGGTGTGGTGCATTTCGCGGGGATCGTCGTCGACCGGCCGGTGCTGTCGATCTCGCACGCGGGCGGGGTCATCTCGAGCTACGAACCGGTGGATGCCGTGGTCGCCGGCGGTGATCGGGTGCGGCGCGGTCAGGTGGTCGGCACCCTCCGCGCGGGGCACTGCGCCTCGACGTGCCTGCATCTCGGGGCGCGGGTCGACGGGCAGTACGTGAATCCGCTGCTGTTCCTCGGCGGCGTCCCGCGGGCGATCCTGCTGCCGCTAGGCCCGGGGGTGGGCGGTGGCGTAGGCCTGCTTCAGCCGCTCCGACGAGACGTGCGTGTAGATCTGCGTCGTCGAGAGGCTGGCGTGGCCGAGCAGCTCTTGCACCGCGCGCAGGTCGGCGCCGCCGTCGAGCAGGTGGGTGGCGGCGGTGTGCCGCAGTGCATGCGGGCCCGAGGGTCCGGCTCCGGGCACCTCCCGCAACAGGGAGGCCACCAGTTCGTACACGGTGCGTGTCGACACGGGCGCGCCGCGGGCCCCCAGGAACACGGCACCCGGGTCGGTGCGCTCGTCGAGCAGCACGGGGCGGGCGTCGGAGAGGTAGGTGTCGAGCGCACGCGCGGCGGGCACACCGAAGGGCACAACCCGCTCTTTGCTGCCCTTGCCGAGCACGCGCACGGTCAACCTCGTGCGGTCGATGTCGGCGACCTTCAGCCCCGCCAGTTCGCTCACCCGGAGGGCGGAGGCGTAGAGCAGTTCGACGATCGCGAGGTCGCGGACCGCCACCGGGTCCCCCGCCTCGGCTCGGCCGGCGAGGCCGGCCAGGATCTCGTCGATCTGCGCGCGGGTCAGCACCCGTGGCAGGTGCTGGTCGGGGCGCGGGGCCTTCAGCCGCGCCCCGGCATCCACTGTCGCGTGACCCGATGACACCAGCCATCTCGTGAAGCCGCGAGCGGAGGCCGCATGCCGGCCGAGCGTGGATTTCGCGAGACCCGCGCTCGCGCCCCGCCACAGCCAGTCGCGCAGCAGCTCGAGGTCGAGGGTGTCGACGGTGTCGGCGCCGGTGAGCACCGCGAACCCGGCGAGGTCGTCGAGGTCGGTGCGATACGCGCGGACCGTGTTGTCGCTGTAGCCGCGGTCGGATGCCAGATGCCGGGTGTATCCGGCGATCGCGACACCCCACTCCATGGCTAGCTCTCGCCTCCGCCGGGCTCGGCTCCCCCGCTTGCCTCGGCGTCGGCGACGTTGAATGTGGAGGCCTTGTTCGAGAAGGCTTCGAGACGCTCCTCCGGCGACATGCCGGCCAGGAAGTCGAGCACCACCCCGGAGAACCCGGACACCTGCGGCGAGGTGGTCAGCGGAACGATCGTGTGCACCACGGAGTCGTCGTACACGTGGACCAGGTTGAACGCCTGCCCGTCGTTGCGGCCGACGAGGCTGCCGGGCTCGGCGCTGTTGTCGATGGCGTAGCAGGTGGCGCTGGCGACCGAGACCGGGACCCCGGCGAATGTGCCGCTCGTCGAGTAGTGCAGGTGGCCGGCGAGGATGCCGCGCACATCGGTGCCGCGGATGACATCCGCGAGCCGGTGCTGATCTTGCAGTTCGATGATCGCCATGATCTCGATCGGGGTGGGGATCGGCGGGTGGTGCAGGGCGATCAGCGTGCCGTGCTCTGCGGGGGTCGCGAGTTCTGTCTTCAGCCAGGCGAGCTGATCGTCGGTGAGCTCGCCGTGGTGGTAGCCGGGCACCGTGGAGTCGAGGGCGATGATCCGCAGGCCGTTGACGTCGTACACGCGGTCGAGCGGGTCGGTGGTCTCTGCGCCGAAGAAGGCGCTGGAGAACGGGGGCCGTTCGTCGTGGTTGCCCATCACCCAGATGATCTGGGCGCCCATGCGCTGGGCGACCGGGTCGAACTGCGCCTTGAGGCGCTCGTACGCGTCCGGTTCGGCGAGGTCGGCGAGGTCGCGGGTGATGACGATCGCTTCGGGGCCGGCGCCGGACCGTTCGAGTTGCTCCAGCGCGGTCGCGAGGTTGCGGTCGGTGTCGACGGAGCCGTAGAGCGGGCGTCGTCCTCCGAGGAAGTGGGTGTCGGAGATGTGGGCGATGACGTGCGTCGCAGGTGCGTGCTGCCCGAGCTGGATCACGGTTGGACTCTAACGCCGACCACCGGGTCGGGGCGCGAGGCCACCCGGCGCATCGTGGACCTCAGCACGCGCACCCCGTCGGGGATGTCGTCGGCGGCGATCGCTCCGAACCCGAGGACGAGACCTTCGCGCGGACGATCGGCGCAGTACTCGTCGAGGGTGCCGAGGTCGATGCCGGAGACCGCCGCGGCGGCGCGCACCCGGCGTGCGGTGCCGGGGGCGGCATCCGGAAGCTCGACGCAGACGTGCAGCCCGGCACTGGAGGGCAGCAGGCGGACGCCGGGGAGCTCGTCGGTGACGGAGCTCGTGATGATGCGGTGGCGGGCGCGGTACACCCGGCGGACGCGGCGCATGTGCGCGGCGAACTCCCCGGTGTCGAGCAGGCGGGAGAGGGCGGCCTGGGTGACGGGATCGCCGTGCCAGTCGAGCAGGAGGCGCGCGGATCGGAGGGGGGCGAGCAGGTGCCGCGGCGGGATGATGTAGCCGACACGGAGGCCGGGGAGCAGCGCTTTGGAGAAGGTGCCGACGTAGGCGACGACGCCGTCGGCGTCGAGCACGTGCAGCGGTTCGAGCGGGCGGTCGAAGAAACGGTGCTCGCTGTCGTAGTCGTCTTCGATGATGATCGCGTCGTGGGCGACGGCCCAGTCGAGCAGCTGCTGCCGGCGCCGGCGTGACATGACGACTCCGGTGGGGAACTGGTGCGACGGCGTGACGTACACGAGGCGGGTGTTCGCGGGCAGCCCGGCCGGATCGGCGCCGTCGGCGTCGACCGGCATGGAGACCACGTGTGCTCCGTGCGCTTCGAGGGTTCGGCGCACGGGCGTGTAGCCGGGTTCTTCGACGGCGGCGATGTCTCCGGGGCGCAGCAGCACGCGGGCGAGCAGGTTGATGGCCTGCTGGGCGCCGGCGGTGACGATGACCCCGTCGGCGTCGGCGGTGACGGCTCTGGCGATGCCGAGGTGGTGGGCGATGCCGGCGCGGAGGCCGGGGTCGCCTTCGGGCGTGGAGTGTCCGGCGACGAGCGGTTCGACGGTGTCGAGCACCCGGCTCACGTGGCGGCGCCACGCCGCGAGCGGGAACAGCCGCACGTCGGGTACCCCCACGCGGAAGCTGTAGGCGGCGGGCGCGGCCCGTTCGTCCGCGGGTCGCTCCGCGTCGGCGGGGCGGCGGTGCGCATTCCGCGCCGCCGCCCCGGCTCCTTCGGCGACGAAGGTTCCGGCGCCGACGCGGGCGTCGGTGTACCCCTCGGCGGTGAGGCGCTCGTAGGCGAGGGTGACGGTGGACCGGGAGATGCCGAGTTGGGCGGCGAGTTCGCGGCTGGGCGGGAGGGCGTCGCCGGGGTCGAGCCGGTGATCGCGGATGGCGGCGGCGAGTTCGCGGTAGAGCCGGTCGGCGAGGGTTCCGGTGCCGTCGAGGGTGAGCAGCAGGTCCACGGAGTCACCGTATATTGGTCTGGTCGAAGCGGGTCGAGCTTGGACTGTTTGCCGGTCCAATTGCTGCGTAGCGTTGCTGTCATGAACGAACGCATTCAGGTCTCTGCTTTCAGCCCGGAGGGCTACCGCAAGGTGAATTCTCTCGACGCGTATGTGACGTCGAACCTCGACACCGAGCTGGTGAACTTCATCTATCTGCGTGCGTCGCTGATCAACGGGTGCACGTACTGCGTGGATGCGCATTCGGTGGATCTGGCGGATGGCGGCACGGATCCGCGTCGCATCTTCTCGGTGCGCACGTGGCGGGAGTCGTCGTTCTACTCGGAGCGTGAGCGTGCGGCGTTCGCGCTGACGGAGGCGATCACGGTGCTGTCGAGCGAGGGCGTCCCGGACGAGGTGTGGGACGCGGCGGCTGCCGTCTTCTCCGAGAAGGAGCTGACCGACATCGTGCTCGCGATCGCGACGATCAACGTCTGGAACCGGATCGCGATCCCGACCCGCATGGCGACTCCTCCCCTGGAGGCTGCTGTTCCGGTCGGCTAGCCCTCCTTCCTCCGCGTCCAGCCACTCGGCCTCTCGAGTACGAACCCTTCGAGCTCGAGCAGGCCGAGTTCGGCGCGCACCCGGTCGGGCGCCAGCCCGGAGAGGGCGGCGATCCGTTCCACCCGGCGGGGCGTGCGTTCGTGCACCGCGTCGAGCACCCGCAGCCGGGTGCCCGAGACGTCGGCGGCGTGGTCTGGCTGCGCCGCGGGCCGACCGGTGATACCGGCCAGTTCTGCCGCCTCGTCGGCCGTGGTCACGCAGACCGCCGCGTACTCGCGGAGCAGCCGGTGGCATCCTGAGCTGGCCGCGCTGGTGACGGGGCCGGGGACGGCACCCAGCGGCCGGCCGAGGGTGCCGGCGTGGCCGGCGGTGTTGAGCGACCCGGACCGCCAGCCCGCTTCGACCACGACGACCGCGTCCGAGAGCGCGGCGATGAGCCTGTTCCGCAAGAGGAAGCGCCATTTCGTCGGGGTTGTGCCCGGCGGGACCTCGCTCAGCGCCACGCCGCGGTCGACGATGCGGGTGAGCAGTTGCTCGTGGCCGCTCGGGTAGAACCGGTCGAGACCGCCCGCGAGGACGGCGACGGTGGTGCCACGGCTGGCGAGCGCGGCACGATGCGCCGCCCCGTCGACGCCGTAGGCGGCGCCGGAGACGATGGCGAAGCCGCGGTCGACGAGTCCGCTGGCGAGTTCGATCGTCACGTGCTCGCCGTAGCCGGTCGCCGCGCGGGCGCCGACCAGCGCGATAGAGCGCTCGAGGGCCGCGAGGCGGCCGACGTCGCCGCGTGCCCAGAGCGCGAACGGCGCGTGCTCTTGCAGGTCGTCGAGGCGCTGCGGCCAGTGCTCGTCGCCGGGGGTGAGCAGCCGCATCCCGAACCGGCCGGCTTGGCGCAGGGTCAGCAGTGCCGCCTGCGGATCGGCGCGCGGCCGCCATCGTTTGAGGGCCTCGGTCCAGGTGTCGACGTCGGGCTCCCGGTCGCCGCCCCGGGCGACCTCGTCGGCGATGGCCTCCGCATCGGCGCCCGAGACCACCAGTTCGAGCGCGCGCACCGGGCCGACGGCCGCCAGCAAGACTCCGGTGTCGCGGTCGCCCGGTTCCGCGACGACGGTCCATGCCGCGCGGGCGAATCGTTCCGCGAGGTCTGCGACCGGCAGCGCCTCGTCGGTGATCGCGCGCAGAAGCGGCGCGAACTGCGCCTCGGGGACGCCGGCGACGCTCACGCGGCGGCCTTCCGCAGCAGCAGCGCCCGCCCGACCTGTTCGGGTCCGGGGCGGTCGACGGAATCGAGGTCGGCGAGCGTCCACGCGAGCTTGAGCACGCGGTCGTAGCCGCGCATGGTGATCGCGCCGCGCTCGAGGGCACGGTCGAGAGCCGTGGTGGCGTCGCGCGCCGGACGGCCGTCGGGGGTGCGCAGCCAGCTTCCGGCGACGTGCGCGTTCAGGCGCCATGGTGTCTCGGCGAGCCGGGCGGTCGCGCGGGCGCGTGCCTCCGCGATCCGGTCGCGCGCCGCCTGCGACGTCGGGTTGCCGTCGCGGCGGGCGGCACGCACCTGCGCCGCCGTGATGCGCAGTACGTTCACCTGGATGTCCACGCGATCCAGCAGCGGCCCGCTGAGTCGCGCGAGGTACCGCCGGCGCGCGTTGGCCGGACACGTGCACTCCGAGCCCCGCACCCCGAAGTTGCCGCAGGGACACGGATTCGCGGCAAGTACGAGCTGAAAGCGGGCGGGAAACCGCGCGGTTCCGCTCGCGCGCGAGATGGTGATCGTGCCGGATTCGAGGGGCTGGCGCAGCGCGTCGAGGGATACCGCCGCGAACTCGGGTGCCTCATCCAGGAACAGCACGCCATGGGCGGCCCGCGCGGCGGCACCCGGCCGGATCAGCCCGCTGCCCCCGCCGACGATGGCGGCCGGGCTGGCGGTGTGATGCGGTGCCTCGAGCGGCGGGCGCCGCACGAGATGCGCGCCAACGGGCAAGCCGATGAGCGACCGGATGCAGCTGACCTCGAGACCCTGTTCGGGCGACAGGTCGGGCAGCAACGACGGCAGGCGCGACGCGAGCATCGTCTTGCCGGCTCCGGGCGGTCCGAGCAGGAAGACGTGGTGCCCACCCGCCGCGGCGACCTGCATTGCCTCGACGGCATCCGGATTGCCGATCACCTCGGACAGGTCGCCCGCATCGTCGACCGGTGCGGCGAGCTGCAGCGGCAGCAGCGGCTCGACCTCGATGGGTTCGAGCTCAGCACCGTGATGGATCGCCGCCTCGCGCAGCGAGCTGACGCCGATCACCCGCATCCCCGGCACGAGCCGGGCTTCGGCGGCGTTGCCGGCGGGCACGAACACCGTGTCGAATCCCGCCCTCGATGCGGCGAGCACCGCGGGCAGCACGCCCGGCACCGGGCGCACGCGGCCGTCGAGCCCGAGCTCACCGAGGTGGACGGCGGACGCGACCGACTCCGCCGACAGCTGGCCGTCGGCGGCGTACGACGCCAGAGCGATCGCGAGGTCGAAACCGGACCCGTGTTTCGGCAGCGACGCGGGCGAGAGGTTCACTGTCAGCCGTCGATGGGTGAGCGGGATGCCGGCGTTGGCCGCCGCCGCCCGCACCCGTTCGCGCGCCTCTCCCAGCGCCGCATCGGGCAGGCCGATCAGCACGAAGTTCGGCAGCTGCCCGGAGATGTCGGCCTCGATCTCGACCACCGCGCCGTCGATGCCGAGCAGAGCGACAGAGTGGGTGCGTGCCACCGGCATCAGAACACGCCCTCGAGGTGATCGACCGTCGCCGGAGCCCGGCGGGGCGCGATGACCGCGACCGCGTCGATGCGGATCGGCCCGGTGCCGGGGTGCGCGTCGCACCACGCCATCGCCAGCCGCCGCAGCCGGGCGAGCTTCGCCACCGTGATGGCCTCGAGCGGGTGCCCGAACGAGTCGCTCGTGCGGGTCTTCACCTCGACGAACACAGTGGCGTCGCCGTCGCGCAGCACCAGGTCGATCTCGCCCTGCGAGCACCGCCAGTTGCGGTCGATCACCGTCATGCCGCGGGCGACGAGATGCCGCTCCGCGATGCGTTCACCGCGCTGCCCGAGTTCATCTTTCGCTGCCATGCATCGAGGATGCGGGGGCAGGGCGAGCGCCGGTTGCCTGAAGAGAACATCGGCGGACAGATCGTCCGACGCGAGACTTGTGGAGGCTAAGGTGACCGCATGAGCGACCCGCGGCTACGCACCAAGCCGTGGCAGATCCTGGTCACGGTCGCCGTCGTCCTGCTCCTCGTGGTCGGCGGTGCGGTCGTGATCGGAAACTGGGCTTCAAATGCCTGCTTTGCGCCCTGTCTTCCGCCGCCCGCGGGAGACGAACCGTAACTTCAGAGGATCTCGATACGCCGCTGCGCGGCTACTCGATCAGCACAAACGCCGCTGCGCGGCTACTCGATCACCACAAGAGCCGCTGCGCGGCTACTCGATCACCAGAGCCCGGCTACTCGTCGAGCGCGAGCTCCTTCGGAAGCTCCAGGTCCTTATCCCCGCGGACCTCGACGTTCACGTCTTTGAAGGTCAGCACGCGCACGCTCTTCACGAACCGGTCGGAGCGGTAGACATCCCACACCCACACGTCGTTCATGGTGAGCTCGAAATAGAAGTCGTGCTCGGTGTCGTGCCGCTCGAGGGTCACATCGTTGGCGAGGTAGAAGCGCCGCTCCGTCTCGACGACGTAGGTGAACTGCCCCACGACATCGCGGTACTCGCGGTACAGGGCCAGTTCGACCTCGCGGTCGTAGTCCTCGAACTCGTCCTCATCCATCAAAGGCGAGTCTAGATCGCCTCGTCGAACTCCGCCGCGCCGTCCAGCGAGAACAGGCCAGGCTGCCGCAACCACGACCACCGGTGCAGCGGCGACGGCCCGATCCGGTCGATGGCGGCGTAATGCTCCGACGAGGCGTAGCCCTTGTTCGACGCCCACAGGTATCCGGGATGCACACCGTCCGCCGCGATCATGAGCCGATCGCGTTCCACCTTCGCCAGAACGGATGCCGCAGCCACCGCGGCGCAAGAACGGTCGGCCTTGATGCGGGTCACCACGCGCAGCCCGAGACCGCGGATCTCCGGGGTCAGAGCCGGAGTCAGCCAGTCGTGCGATCCATCGAGGATCACCACGGCATCCTGAACCTCGAGGCCCGCGTCGAGCAGGACCTCGAACGCGCGCGACGCCGCCAGCCCCAGGCACCGGATGATGCCGATCGTCTCGATCTCATCGTTCGTGGCGAGGCCCACCGCATGCTCGCGCGCCCACCGCTGCACCGCCGGATACAGCTCCTCGCGGCGCTGCTCGGTGAGCAGCTTCGAATCCTTCAACCCCGTCGGGGCGGTGCGGGTGTGCTCGTGCACCACGCTGACGCCGACGCCCACCGGCCCGGCGAGCGCCCCGCGGCCGACCTCGTCGACGCCGATCACCATCCTGGCCCCGTCGCGCATCAGCTCGCGCTCGAAGCGCAGCGTCGGAACCGAGGAGGCCATCAGTTGCCTGTGCTCGAATCGGCAGAGACCCCGGCGAAGACGAACTGGTAGTTGTCGAGCCAGGTCCAGCGGTCGATCGGCCAGCTGATCACGACGGCGCGGCCCACCACGTTCTCGATCGGCACGAAGCCCTCGCCCGGCTTGTCGCGGTTGTACCGGGAGTCCTGCGAGTTGTAGCGGTTGTCGCCCATCACCCAGAGCGAATCGTCGGGCACCACGACATCGAAATCGTCACGCGACACCGCCGACGTGCCCGACGGGAGCTTCAGGTACGGCTCCTCCAGCGGCACGCCGTTCACCGTCATCTGCCCGAACTCGTTGCAGCACGCCACCTCGTCGCCGGGCAGGCCGATGACGCGCTTGATCAGATGATCGTTGCTGTCCGGCGCGGTGAGTCCCACGATCGACAGCAGCCAGTCGAAGAACCCGACCACCGGGTTCGGAGGCGCCGGCTGCGGCTGGCCCGCCAGCCATCCACCCGGGTCTTTGAAGACCACGATGTCCCCGTGCTGCAGCGGGATCGCCTCCGGCACCAGCTCGTTCACGATGATGCGGTCGTTGACGAGAAGGGTGTCCTCCATCGACTCCGACGGGATGTAGAACGAGCGGATCAGGAAGGTCTTGATGAGGAACGAGATGACGACCGCGGCGACCAGGATGATGGCGACATCGCGCAGGAAGCGCAGCATCCCGCCCTTCTTCTTCTCGGCGCGCGGACGGTTGTCGCCGCTGTCGGATGTGGGCACCGCCGCAGGGACGGACGCGGAATGATCGGTCATCTCACCTCAAGGTCGAAGCCAGCATAAACACGAAACCCCGCCTGGCCTGACGGCTGGCGGGGTTTCGGGTGATGGGGCGGAGGGGGTCTCGACACGCGGCTGCGCCGCTACTCGACCTGAATCTCCGGTTGATGCGGCGTCCGCCGCGTCAACCTACGATTCACGCTTCTCCTTGATCTTGGCCTTCTTGCCGCGCAGGTCGCGCAGGTAGTAGAGCTTCGCGCGACGCACGTCACCGCGGGTGACGATCTCGATGTGGTCGATGACCGGGGAGTGCACCGGGAAGGTGCGCTCGACGCCGACCTGGAAGCTGACCTTGCGGACGGTGAAGGTCTCGCGCACGCCCTCGCCGGTGCGGCCGATGACGACGCCCTGGAAGACCTGGATACGCGAGCGGGTGCCCTCGATGATGTTCACGTGCACCTTGACGGTGTCGCCGGGACGGAAGTCCGGGATGTCGTTACGCAGTGATGCCGCGTCGACCGAGTCGAGGATATGCATGGGTTTTTCGCTCTCTGCGACCGCCACAGGTCGAACGCGGTTCAGGTGATGCTACGAAGTGGATGAGCGCCCGGTAGAAGCAAGTCCCCCCTGTGGCAGGAACCTGCCGGGCACAAGCGTCTATTGTGCCACACCATTAGGCTCGTCCGGTGATCGAACTCCGCACCCCCGCCGAGCTCGAGCAACTGCGCGTCGCCGGCGAGTTCGTCGGGCGCGTGCTCGAAGCCACCCGTGACGCAGCCGACGTCGGCGTGAACCTGCTCGAGCTCGACGCGCTCGCGCACGACATGATCCGTGCCGAAGGCGCCGAGAGCTGCTACATCGACTACCACCCGTCGTTCGGGGGCTCGCCGTTCGGCAAGGTGATCTGCACCTCCGTGAACGACGCCGTGCTGCACGGCCTCCCCCACGACTACAGGCTCCAGGATGGCGACCTGCTGTCGCTCGACTTCGCCGCGTCCGTCGGCGGCTGGGTCAGCGACTCGGCCCTCACCCTCGTCGTCGGAACCCCCCGCGACGAAGACCTGCGCCTGATGGATGTCACCGCCCGCGCCCTCGAGGCGGGCATCGCCGCCGCCGTGGTCGGCAACAAGACGGGAGACATCTCCGCCGCCATCGGAGATGTGGCTCACGCCAACGGGTTCAGCGTGAACACCGACTTCGGAGGCCACGGGGTGGGCCGCATCATGCATGGCGACCCCCACATCCCGAATGACGGCCGCCCGCGGCGCGGTCTGCCGCTGCGGCCGGGGCTGGTGTTCGCGATCGAGCCGTGGTTCATGCTCGGGACCGACGAGATCTACACCGACCCCGACGGCTGGACGCTGCGCAGCGCCGACGGTTCACGGGGCGCCCACTTCGAGCACACGATCGCCGTCACGGAGACGGGACCGGTTGTGCTGTCGGCGCGGTCGGCTTAGCCAGCTGCACGATCGCCAGCACCGCGAGGATCACAGCGATCACGATCACCACCGGCCAGGTCGCGATCGCGAACCCGAGCGTGTAGGCCTGCTCGTCCTGGAAGAAGTGGAACAGCAGCAGCAACGCGACCCCCACGAACTCGAGGATCAGCAGGATGCGCTGCGCCAGGTTCGGCGCGGGAGCCCGCCTCAGCCCCATCAGCGTCCCGTTCAGGACGAGCGAGATGATCAGCCCGGGGAACACCGCGAACGACTGGATCGCGCCGGCGAACGTGAACGTCCAGCTGCCGTCGTCGAACACGAGCGTGCCGATCACCCCGATCAGGCTGATCACCAGCAGCACGGCGGCGACGGCGAATTGGGCGAGGGACCAGGGGCGCTCAAGCATCGTGTTCTTCCAGAAGGTCGGGCCTCACGGCTCGGGTGCGTTCGAGCTGCTGCTCGCGACGCCAGGCGGCGATGGCGGCGTGGTTGCCGCCGAGCAGCACCTCGGGGGTGCTCAGGCCGCGCCAGACGGCCGGCTTCGTGTAGCTCGGATACTCGAGCAGGCCGTCCTCGTGACTCTCCTCGACGAGGCTGTCCGGGTTTCCGATCACCCCGTCGACGAGCCGCGCCGCCGCCTCGATCATCGCCATCGCGGCGACCTCGCCGCCGTTCAGCACGTAATCGCCGAGGCTGAGTTCCAGGGTCTCGCGGCTGTGCGCGCGCGCCCACTCGACGACGCGCTGGTCGATGCCCTCGTAGCGGCCGCAGCAGAAGATCAGGTGCTCCGCGCGGCTCAGGTCGCGGGCTTTCGCCTGCGTGAACAGCGAACCCGCGGGACTCGGGAAGACGACCGTGCTCTCGGGGGTCAGGATGCCATCCAGAGCCTCGCCCCACGGTTCCGGCTTCATGACCATGCCTGCGCCGCCGCCCGCCGGGGTGTCGTCGACGGTGCGGTGCCGGTCGTGCGTGAAGTCCCGCAGATCGTGGACGCGGATGTCGACGAGCTTCTGCTTGCGAGCGCGGCCGAGGAGCGACACGTCGAGCACATCGAAGAACTCGGGGAAGATCGTGACGATGTCGACGCGCACGGATTCAGGGTACTTGCGGAGGGTGGGGTCGAGGATCCACACGAACACCGGGCTTTGAGCTCGGTAGGCGTCCGATCCCCCACATCGGTGTGGATTCTCGACGCCCCCACCGATCACCATCGGCTCGGTCCCGCCCGCGCGACCGGCCGGGATCCTTCCCGCATGCACATCTCACGTCACCTCCGATCCCACGGGGGCATCGCATCGCGGCGGTCCCTGCTCGCGGCAGGTGGCACCGATCGGGAGATCCGCGCGGCGATCGCCGCCGGACGAGTCGCACGGCTTCGCAGTGGCTGGTTCGGCGATGGGTCGGCTCCGACCGAGGTCGTGCGTGCCGTGCGTGCGGGCGGCGTTCTCACGTGTGCATCGGCACTTCGCCTACAGGGGGTCTGGATGATGCCCGACCCCACCGTGCACGTACGGCTGAGACGCGGGACGCCGCGGCCGAGTGGCGCCGGCCTCCGGCTCCACTGGAGCGATGATTCGGTCGCGCTGAGATTCCCGATGGACGGAGTCCTCGATTCGCTCCGGCATCTGCTGCGGTGCGCCGATGCGCGGGCGTGCGTGGTCGCGCTGGATTCCGTGTTGCACGCGCACCTTGTCGCGCCGGCGGCAGTCGAGCTCATGCTCGAGGAGACGCCCAGGGGCCGGGCACTCGCACCGCTGATCGATCCGGCGGCGGAGTCAGGGATCGAAACGCTCGCGCGCCTCGCACTTCGGCGCGCGCGCATCCGGCATCGGGCGCAGGCGCCGATCGCCGGCGTCGGCCACGTGGATCTGCTGATCGGCGATCGGCTCGTCCTGGAGGTCGACGGTTACGAGTGGCATAGCCAGGAGTCCGATCTCGAGCGCGACAAGGCGCGCGACCGCGCTCTCGTCGTCGCCGGCTACCTCGTGATGCGGGCGACGTACCGGCAGGTCATGGAGCAGTGGGGCAGCGTCGAAGAGCAGATTCTTGCGGTCGTGCGGAGGAATGGCCACCTGTGGCCGAAGTCGCGTCGATGATCCACACGACGGGGTGGGCTCGACCGCCTCAGGAGGTCGACGGGCTCGATCCGTGTGGATCCTCGGCGGGCAGCTCCTCGAAGAGGCCCGCGGGAGGGGTGAGCGTGATCGTGCCGGCGGCGATATCCACCGAGGGGACGATCGCCGAGACGAACGGGACGAGCACCTCGCGGCCGTCCGCCGTGATCGCGAGCAGATCCTGTGCGGGGAGGTGATCGACGCGGGCGACGACTCCGACCTGCACCCCGTCGCGCATGGCCCGCAGGCCGACCAGCTGGTGGTCGTACCAGGCGTCGTTCTCCTCGGGAAGCTCCGCGGCATCCTGATCGACCCACAGGATGGCCTTCACCAGGCCCTCAGCGGCGGTGCGATCGGCGACACCCTCGAAGAAGGCGACGGCGTGACCGTTGTACCAGCGCAGCTCCGCGAGGGTGAGCTGCTTGCCATGCCAGATGGATGCCGTGGGCACCTGCAGATCGAACGTCGCGCCGGGCGTGAACCGGCGAGCGGGGTCGTCGGTGTACAGCTCGAGCTTGATGCCGCCCTTGAGTCCGTGCGCTTTCGTGAGCCGGGCGACACGCAACTGCATGGTGCCCGGCCGGGGAGGCTTGGCGGGGCTCACGCCTGGTCGGTGTCGACGACGTCGACGCGCACGCGCCGTCCGTCGGCGAGGGCGTTCACCAGGGTGCGCAGCGCTTTCGCGGTGCGGCCCGCGCGTCCGATCACGCGGCCGAGGTCGTCGGGGTGCACGCGCACCTCGAGGACCTCGCCGCGTGAGGACGACGACGAATCCACCGTGACCTCGTCGGGGTGATCGACGATCCCCTTGACGAGGTGCTCCAGGGCGGATGCGAGCATGACTAGGCCTTGTCGGACTCGGCGACGGCCTCGTCGACAGCCGCCTCGGCGTCGGTGACGGTCTCGGCCGGAGCCTCCTCCGCCTCGACGGCGGGCGAGTCGGCCGGAGCCTCGTCGGCGGGGGCCTCGTCGGCCGGGGTCTCGACCTCGGCAGCCTCGACCACCGGGGTCTCGTCGGCGGGGGTCTCGGCAGCCTCAACCACCGGGGCAGCCTCGACCGGCGCAGCCTCAGCCTTCGGAGCCTTCTCGGTCTTCGGCTTCAGCACCGGCTTCTTCTTCTCGTCGGCGACGAACGCCGCCGGAGCCTCAGCGGTGCGGATGGTGCTCTTCGCACCCTTCTCGCCCTTGAACTTGCCCCAGTCGCCGCTGAGCTTCAGCAGCGCGGCGACCTGCTCGGTCGGCTGCGCGCCGACGCCGAGCCAGTACTGGGCACGGTCGGAGTCGATCTCGATGAACGAGGGCTCCTCGGTGGGGTGGTACTTGCCGATCTCTTCGATGACGCGACCGTCGCGCTTGGTGCGCGAGTCGGCGACGACGATGCGGTAATACGGGGCACGGATCTTGCCGAGCCGCTTGAGGCGGATCTTGACAGCCACAATTCTCCTGGATCTCGACAGGCTCGATCACCGAACCTGCATTTTGCTGACGAACTGCAACCGTGCGCGTGGGGGCACACTCGGCAGAAAGCTCTGAAGGGGGTTCGCACGAGCCTGATAGAGGGTCGGGCGCGGCGTACCAACCGCCTATTCTGGCAGATTTTCGGCGGTAACGGGACCACGGGACTTGCGGCGTGACAGCGCGACCCCGATGAGGCAGATGATGCCGCCGACGATCGCGAGCGCCGCGGGCACCTCTCCGAAGAAGATGAGCCCCATGATGATCGCGAGCGGCGGCACGATGTAGGTCGTCACCCCGAGCTGCCCGGCCGGCATGCGCCCGAGCGCGTACGCCCAGGTGGTGAACGCGAGCGCGGTCGGCACGATGCCGAGATACAGGATGCCGAGCCAGGCTCCCGACGATGCGGTCGCCAGCTCGGTGGCGAGCTGCCCCGCGAACGGAAGGCAGGCGATGGCGCCGATGACGGCGCCGATGAGGGTGACCTGGCCGGCGGGCAGCCGCCCCGCCATCGGTTTCTGCGCGAGCACGCCGATCGCGTAGGTGAGGGCGGCGAGCAGGCACCACAGCACCCCGATCGGGTCGATGGGGCGCGCACCGCCGCTGACCAGCGAGGTGCCGACCCCGATCAGGATGACGCCGAGGAACGCGACTCCCGCCCCGATCGCCAGCCATCGCGGGATGCCTTCGCCGAGGAACAGGCCGGCGCCCAGGGCGATCAGGATCGGCCCGATGTTGACGATCATCGCGGTCGTGCCGGCGTCGAGCGTGTGCTCCGCCAGGTTGAGGGCGATGTTGTAGGCGCCGAACCAGCCGACGCCGTAGACGACGAGCCGCACCCAGTCGCGCCCCGTGGGCCGCACCCACTTGCGCTGCACCGCCATCAGCAACCCGAGCGCGACCACGCCGACGGTGAGCCGCCCGAGCGCGAGGGCGCCGCCGCCGACCTCGGGAGCGACACCGCGGATGACGACGAACGCACTCGCCCAGGCGAGCACGGTGAACGCGATCGCGGCGAACAACAGGATGCGGGAACGCGCAGGGGTGGAGCTCACCCGTTCACGCTAGGGCCGACGACCGACACCGGGACAGCGAGAAACGGACACCGCACCGCGCGGTTCAGCCGTTGAGGCTGTCGCGCCACTCGATCAGCCGACGGACCGCCGCCAGGTCGTCGCCGGCTTCGATCGGGATCTCGAACAACCGGAACCCGAGGGCGTGCTTCTCGTCCGCGTTGTGCAGCGCGGTGTCGCGCCGCGGGGTGTACCCGGTCGAGAGTTCGACATCCTCGGGGTCCCGCCCGATCTCCGCGCACCGTTCCCGGAACACCGCCAGCTTGTGCCGCAGCGTCTCGACGTCACCGAAGCAGTGCCAGATGTCGGCGTGCTCCGCCACGATGCGCAGGGTCTTCTGCTCTCCCCCGCCTCCGATGAGGATGGGGATGCGACGTGTGGGTGCGGGGTTCAGCTTCTCCCACCGGGCCTTGATGCGCGGGAGGTCGACGGCGAGGGCGTCGAGCCGCGAGCCGGCGGTTCCGAACTCGTACCCGTACTCGTCGTAGTCGCGACGCGCCCAGCCGGAACCGGTGCCGAAGATGAGGCGGCCCATCCCATCCCGAGCACTGATGTGATCGACGGTGCGCGCCATGTCGGCCTGCAGGTCGGGGTTGCGGTAGCTGTTGCAGTTCACCAGCGGACCGAACTCGACGCGGGAGGTCTGCTCGGCGATGGCGGCGAGCATCGTCCACGCCTCGAAGTGCAGGCCGTCGGGGTCGCCGGTGAGGGGGAAGAAGTGGTCCCAGTTGAAGACGATGTCGACGCCGATGTCTTCGAGGCGGGCCACGGTGTCGCGGAGCTCCGGGTAGGTGGCGTGCTGCGGGGCGATCTGCGCGCCGACGCGCACCGGACGATCTGAGGCCATTGCCTCAGCCTAGAAGCGCGGCGGGGGTCAGCGCCGGGTCACCAGCCGCACGATGACGATGATGATGAGCACGACGAGGATCAGCAGGATCAGCCACAGCCACTACAGGTCGAACGGGTTCTGGGTCGGCTGCGGGTCGGGTGTCGGCGTGGGGCTTGGTTCGCTGGTCTGCGTCGGCGACGGCGACGGGGTGGATGTCGGGGTCGCGCTCGGTGTGGGCGTTGCGCTCGGGGTGGGCATGGTGAAGCCGGCGAACGAGGACGTGCGCGGCTTGCGCGGAGGCGTGGAGGTGCCGCCGCCTCCGCTCGACGGGGCGGCGAAGACGAGGTCGACGTACTGCTCCGTGAAGCCGCAGCCGCATCCATCGGTCAGCATCATCGGCAGATGCACCGCGTAGCCGCCTTCCCAGACCGGGAACGGGGCGGTGTTGATGTAGTCGTCGTAACTCAGAACCGTGACGAAGGTGCCGCCGATCTTGTAGCGCAGGCGGTAGTCGCCGTCCCCGAAGCCGAAGAGGTCGACGTACCCGTCCGCATCGGTCACGCCGGAGGTCACAGGGTCCCAGGTGCTGCTGCCGGCGTCCCATTTGTCGAGGTAGACGAGGACACCCGGATACTCGGTACCGATGGAGTCCTTCGCGGCGTACACCGAGAACCAGATCCACTCGTCGTATGCCAGGAGGTCGAAATCGATGCCGGTGATGGGCGAGCCGGTCCCGCTCGGCACGGTGACGAGGTCGGGCTGGCTGCAACCGCATCCACTGAGAACCGACAGGTTGAGGTGGTCCCAGAATTGCGGGTCGTAGTCGGAGAAGCCCTTGATCGCGACGAGTTCATAGTCGTCGCCAGGTGACACTCCCACATCGAAGGTGCCCGTGGCATCGGTGGGAGGCAGCGCGGCGAAGTCATCGCCGCTGGTCATCCCGGTCGCCACCACGATGACATCGTCGAGCGGCAACCCGGTAGCAGCATCCCGCACCGTGCCGGTGATACGCCGTGCGGGGCCGAGCAGGAAATCGCCCATCTCGCCGGATGTCGGGTCGGCAGTGTCGTAGTACCCGGTGTCATCCGCATCCAGGTGATCGCTCCCGCCGAAGACGACGATCTCGAACGACTGGTCGTCGAACGCGGGGGCAGGGGTGAACGAGAAGTACCCGTTCGAGTCGGTCGTCGTATACACGTACGCGGCAGGGGACGAATAGTCGTCGAACAGCACGCTCGCACCGACGATCGGCGTGGTGCCGTCGAGCTCGTACACGTAGCCGTCGATGAGACCCGCGGTCGCCGACGCGGGTGCCGCGACCCCGATGATTCCGCCGAGCGCGAGCAGCAGGCTCAGCACGAAATGGATCGGGCGGAGCCTGCGGGTGGGACGGGATGCTGTGGTCACGCGCAACACCTGTCGGGCGACATGAGACGGGGGTTGCCCGACAGTACCAGCACCTGGGAATCGGCTGGTAGCGGTGGAGTAAGGGTTTCGATACGCGGCCTTCGGCCGCTACTCAACCACCAGCGGGGGCTAGCGGCCGAGCAGCTTCTGCAGGGCGGCGAGTTCGTCCTCGGACGGTCCGCCGTCCGCGCCCTTCGAGCCGAGACCGAAACCGGAGCCGGCCGGCTTCGACGACACCCCGGAGGCGAGCGCGGCATTCTCGGCCGCGCGCTTCGCCGGGTTGCCCGACTTCGACTTCTTCTTCGCCTGCTGCTTCTTCTTGCCGGCATACGACGCACCGGGGATCGGGCCCATGCCCGGCACCTGCGGCACGCCCCCCTTCGCGACCGTCTTCATCATCTTCGCGGCCTGCTCGAACCGCTGCACCAGTTGGTTCACCTCAGTGACGGTGGTCCCCGACCCCTTGGCGATACGCAGCCGGCGCGAGCCGTTCAGCAGCTTCGGGGTGTGCCGCTCCTGCAGCGTCATCGACTGGATGATCGCCTCGGTACGGGTGATCTCGCTCTCGTCGAAGTTGTCGAGCTGCTCGCGCATGCCGCGTGCTCCGGGGAGCATCCCCAGCATCCCCTTGATGGAGCCCATGTTCTTGAGCTGCTGCATCTGCTTCAGGAAGTCGTCGAGCGTGAACGTGTCCGTCGCGAACTTCTCGGCGGTCTTGCGCGCCTCCTCCTCGTCGAACGCGGTCTGCGCCTGCTCGATGAGGGTCAGGATGTCGCCGAGGTCCAGGATGCGGGACGCCATGCGGTCGGGATGGAACGGCTCGAAATCGTCGAGCCCCTCACCCGTGGAGGCGAACATGATGGGACGCCCCGTGATCGACGCGACCGACAGCGCCGCACCACCGCGGGCGTCGCCGTCGAGCTTCGACAACACGACACCGGTGAAATCGACGCCCTCCTGGAAGGCGCGCGCCGTCGTCACCGCGTCCTGACCGATCATCGCGTCGATGACGAACAGCACCTCGTCGGGATCCACGGCTTTGCGGATGTCGGACGCCTGCTTCATCAGCTCGGCGTCGATGCCGAGGCGACCCGCGGTGTCCACGATGACCGTGTCGTACTGCTTGCGCTCCGCCTCTTTCACGCCATCGCGCGCGACCTTGACCGGGTCGCCGACGCCGTTGCCCGGCTCCGGGGCGAACACGGGGACGCCGGCCTGCTCGCCGACGACCTGCAGCTGGGTGACCGCGTTCGGACGCTGCAGGTCCGACGCCACCAGCAGCGGGGTGTGGCCGTCTTTCGCAAGCCACTTCGCGAGCTTGCCGGCGAGAGTCGTCTTACCGGCACCCTGCAGGCCGGCGAGCATGATGACGGTCGGCGGCTTCTTCGCGAACTCGAGACGCCGCTGCTCACCGCCGAGGATGCCGATCAGCTCGTCGTTGACGATCTGCACCACCTGCTGCGCCGGGTTCAGCGCCTTGTTCACCTCGTCGCTGAGGGCGCGGTCACGCACCCGGCCGGTGAAATCCTTCACGACCTCCAGCGCGACATCCGCGTCGAGCAGTGCGCGACGGATCTCGCGGACGGTCCCGTCGACATCCGCCGGGCTGAGCTTGCCTTTGGTGCGGAGATTGCGGAAGGTCGCGGTGAGGCGATCCGAGAGGGTGCCGAATGCTGCCATGGTCCCCCGAGTCTAAACGGGCTAGCCGTTCGCGATCCTGATCAGCACGATCACGACCGCCGGAACCAAGCCGATGATCAGGGAGAAGAACGACAGGATGCGGTGCGCGCCCCGCACGAGACCGACGGCCCCGATGACGATGGCGGCGAAGGCGAGCACCCCGCCGCCGATGAACAACCCGATGAAGACGGCGGTGTTGCCGTTCGCGCCGTCGAGGGCGGCGGAGATGCCGTTCACGAACGCGTACGCCATCACGACGGTGCCGACGATGCCGAGCAGGATGCCGACGACCGGGACCGCCGGTGGGATGCGGCGCGGTCTCGGGACCGGGTTCTCGGACCTGTCGATGGTGTCGTGCTCGTCGGCTGCCATGCCCGGAGTCTAAGACCCCCGCTAACGTGGACCCATGCTGATCCCGTGGCAGCGGGCGCTCCCCGCCGTCGAGCCGACCGCCTACATCGCCGACAACGCCGTCCTGGTCGGCCGGGTGCGGGTGGAGGCCGGCGCGAGCGTCTGGTTCGGCGCCGTGATGCGCGGAGACACCGACGACCTGGTGCTCGGCGAGCGCAGCAACCTGCAAGACAACGCGGTCGTGCACGCCGACCCCGGCAGCCCGGCGATCATCGGCTCCGGCGTCAGCATCGGCCACGGCGCGGTCGTTCACGGCTGCCGCGTCGAGGACGACTGCCTGATCGGCATGAACGCCACCGTGCTGAACGGCGCCGTCATCGGGCGGGAATCCCTCGTCGCCGCCGGAGCCGTCGTCCTCGAAGGCACCGTCGTGCCGCCCCGCTCGCTCGTCGCCGGCGTTCCCGCGAAAGTGCGCCGGCAGCTCACCGACGACGAGGTCGACGGCATCCGCCGGAACGCCGCCACCTACGCCGAACGCGCGCAGGTCTACGCGAACCCGAGCTGATGGACCCGCTCCCCGCTCTGCTCGGACTGCGGCCCGCGGGGCCGTCGCGCGGGGCGCTCGCCGCCCGGGTGAGCAACCGGGTCGTCGTCGTCACCGGAGCCTCGCGGGGGATCGGGGCCGAGACGGCCCGTCGCCTGGCGCTCGTGGGCGCCCATGTCATCCTGATCGCCCGCGACGAGCAGGCTCTGGATGCCGTGGCCCGGTCGATCGCGAAGCGCGGCGGGCGGGCGAGCGTGATCGCCGCCGACCTGCGTGATCCGGATGCCGCGGGGGCCGCCGCGGAGCGCGCCCTCAGCGAGGTGGGGGTCCCCGAGATCGTCATCTCGAACGCCGGGCATTCGATCCGCCGGCGTCTGCTGGACTACGCGGACCGCCCGCACGATGTCACCCGCACGATCGGGGTCAACTACATCGGACCGGTGGCGATGCTGCAGGTGCTGATCCCCGCGATGGTGCAGGCGGGACGCGGCCACGTCATCTCGATCGGGTCGACCAGCGTCGACATCCCGGCCCCCGGCTGGTCGGTGTACGGGGCCTCGAAGACCGCGTTCGACGCCTGGCTGCGCGCCGTCGCGCCGGAACTCGCGCCGCACGGGATCGCCGTCACCTCCATCCACCTGCCGCTGGTGCGCACGGCGATGAGCGAGCCCACCTACGGCACGTCCGGCCCGGCGATGCGCCCGGTGGATGCGGCGAAGCTGATCGCCCGCGCCATCGTCGAACGCCCGCGGCTGATCTCGCCGTGGTGGTCGCGGCTCGCCGGCGGGATGCTGGTCGCGTTCCCCGGGCTCGCGGACCGGGTGCTGCGCGCGTACGACCGGCGGCTGGGCGGCCAGTGAAGCGGCGCGACCGCGCTCGCGCCGAGAAGCGGGTGCGCCGCAGGGGCGGCGGCGCACAAAAGAGCGGAGCACTGCGCGGCGGGGTGGGGCTGGCTGCTGCTGCATCGCTCGCACGTTCTGTTGCAGGGGTTCCGCCGTCGGTGCTGCGGCGGGGCGGGATCGCGGCGGCGATCGGCATCGCCGCGCACCGCTCCCCCGGCCGGGCCGTCATCGTGCGCGGGCTCGACACCATGACCGGGCGAGAACTGGAAGCCGCGGTCGCCGCCACCGCGGACGCCCTCGCCGACCGGTGGGCACCCGGCACCCGCGTCGGGGTGCGAGGTGACGGGGGGATCGAGTTCCTCGTCGTGCTCGCGGCGGCCGGACTCGCGGGGGTGGAGGCGGTGGCGATCGGGCCGCGGAGCGGGCCGGTGGAGGGCCTCGAGACGGTGGACGCGTGGGAGATGGTCCGTCGTGGTGGTTTCGACACGCGCCGTCGGCGCTACTCGACCACCGGTGCGATACATCTCCTCTCTACCGGGACTACGGGGGCGCCCACCGAGACGCGGCGCGGGCGGATCGGGGTGCGAGGGATGCTGCAGCTCGCGGACGCGGCGCGGCGGCTGCGGATCCCGCAGGGGCCGATGCTCGTGCTCGCACCGCCCGACCACGGGCACGGGCTCTCCATGGTGCTCGCCGGACTCGTCGGCGGGCACCCGGTCGTGCTCGCCAGCGGCATGCGTCCCGCCGAACAGGCGGAGCTGGCGGCACGGCACAGCGTCTCGACGATCACCGGGGTGCCGGCGCAGCTCGGGCGACTGGTGGAGGACGACGACTCCGTGCTCGAGGGGGTGCGGCTCGTGGTCTCCGGGTCGTCGAAGCTGCCCGCCGCGCTGAAGACACGGCTCGCGAGCCGGGGGGCGCGCGTGCTCGACTGCTACGGCTCCACGGAGACCGGGACGGTCGCGATCGACGGGCGACCCCTTGCCGGGGTGACGATCGAGGTGGATGGCGACCGCCGCATCCTGATCTCGTCGCCGCTCGGCGGACGACGGGTCGCGCCCGGCGACGTCGGCCACCTCGAGGGCCGGCGCCTCGTCGTCGACGGGCGGGCCGGGGATGTCGTGGACAGCGGCGGCGAGCTGATCGCGCCGGAGGGGGTGGCCCGCGAGTTGCGTGCGGTGCCGGGGGTGATCGCGGCTCGCGTCTGGTCCGAACCGGATGACCTGCTCGGCTCACGGCTCTGCGCCGAGGTGCGCGTGTCGGACGCCGCCATCGACGCGCAGGTGCTGACGCGGGAGCTCGCCGCGCGCGCAGGGCGCGCCGCGGTCCCGCGGGAGTTGCGCGTCACGCTCGCGGATCAGGAGATCTGACCGACACCCCGTCCCGGCGGCCCCCGGCTCACGGCGTGTCGCCGGGATCTCCTGATCCGCGTACAGGGCCGCGCGCCATCATGGGGCGATGCGACGTCTCGTGATCCCCGTCCTGCTGGTCGCGCTGCTGCTCGCGGGCTGCATCGCCCGGCCCGCGCCGCAGCCGACCGCCCCCGCCTACCCGCCGGGCTCGTCGTCGCACACGATCGTGTTCGACGGGGTCGAGCGCGACTACCGCGTGTACGTGCCGCGCAGCTTGACGTCCGGCCCGTCGACGCTCGTGGTGATGCTGCACGGCGGCTTCGGGTCGGCCGAACAGGCGGAGCTCGCGTACGGCTGGGACCGGCAGGCGGAGGAGTCCGGGCTGATCGTCGTCTACCCCGATGGGGTCGGCCGGTCGTGGAACGCGGGCGGATGCTGCGGCCCGGCGATGAAACGCGACCTCGACGATGTCGGTTTCATCGAGGCGGTCGTGGCGGAGGTGTCGTCGGTGCTCGAGGTGGACCCGCAGCGCACGTTCGCGACAGGCATGTCGAACGGCGGCATCATGTCGTACCGGCTCGCCTGCGAGAGCGAGCTGTTCGCCGCGATCGCACCGGTGTCGGGGACGATGCTGGTCGACTGCGACGCACCCCGCCCGGTGTCGGTGATGCACATCCACGGTGCGCTCGACGGCAGCGTGCCGCCCGACGGCAGCCCCGGCGGCGGCACCCAGAACATCGACGGCCCGCCGCTGGCGGACGTGATCGGGTACTGGCTGCAGCGCGATGGATGCGGCGAGCCGGTCAGCAGCGAATGGGGCGACCCGCTCGTCACGGCCCTCGACGCGACCGGCTGCGACGAACAGACCGCCGTGGTGTATATCGAGGTGCAGGATGCCGGGCACCAGTGGCCGGGGGCGTCGTCGTCCGAGATCCGGGACGAGCTCGGCGGAGACCCGCCGTCGACCCGGCTCGACGCGACCGCCGAGATCGCCGCCTTCTTCGGGGCGCACCCCCGCGCCGCTGGGTGAGTAGCGGCGGTCAGCCGACGAGCTGCTGAGCGAAGACGTGCGGGGTGAACCCGGTCAGGTCCCCGATGCCTTCGCCCTGCCCGATGAGCTTGATCGGGATGCCGGTCTTCTCCTGCACGGCGAGCACGAACCCGCCCTTTGCAGACCCATCCAGTTTCGTCAGCACCAGCCCCGTGACCCCGGCGTGTTCGATGAACGCCTCCGCCTGCGCGAGACCGTTCTGCCCGGTGGTGGCGTCGAGCACCAGCAGCACCTCGGCGATCGGGGCGAGCTTCTCGACGACGCGGCGCACCTTCGTGAGCTCATCCATCAGGCCCGACTTCGTCTGCAGCCGTCCGGCGGTGTCGATCAGCACCATCTCGATGCCTTCGCGCTGCGCCTTCTCGACGGTCTGGAACGCCACCGACGCCGGATCCTGCCCCGGCTGCTGCGGCCGCACCACCTCCGCGCCGGCGCGCTCCGCCCAGGTGGCGAGCTGCTCCACCGCCGCCGCGCGGAACGTGTCCGCCGCCCCCACCACGACCGAGCGATCGTAGTTGCGCAGGAACTTCGCGAACTTCCCGATCGTCGTCGTCTTACCCACCCCGTTCACCCCGACGACCAGCACCACCGCGGGACGGTTGCTGAGAGCGAGGGTGGGGTCAAGCTTCGCGAGGCGTTCTTCGATGGTCTCGCGCAGCATCCTCTGCAGGTCTGCCGGGTCGTCGGTGCGGAACTTGGCGACCTTGCCGCGCAACTCGTCGACGATCGCGTCGGTGATGTCGGGACCGAAGTCGGCGCTGAGGAGGGCGTCTTCGAGATCCTCCCAGGTCTGGTCGTCGATCTTGCCGCGCGCGAACATGCCTTTGAGGGCGCTGCCCAGCGACCACGACGGAGCCATGTGACGAGCCTACGGCTCGCGATGGCGAGCGCAGTGCCTAGGCTCAGAGGCGTGTTCGCCTTCATCCGCCACGGCCAGACCGACTGGAACCGCGACGACCGCCTGCAGGGGTCGAGCGACATCCCGCTGAACGATGTGGGGCGGCAGCAGGCCCATGAGGCCGCGGCGATCCTCCGCGGCGGCGGGTGGGAGGCGATCGTCAGCTCGCCGTTGTCGCGTGCGCGCGAGACCGCCGAGATCATGGCGGCCGACCTCGGCATCGAGCTCGGGCCCAGCTACGCCGCGTTCGTCGAACGGGATTACGGCGTCAACGAGGGCGGATCGTCGAGCGAGATCGTCGCGAAGCACCCGAACCGCGACTACCCCGGCGCCGAGTCGCTCGCGTCGGTGGTCGCCCGCGGCACCGCAGGGCTCGCCATGGTCGCCGCCGACTTCGGCGAGACCCCGACGATCATCGTCTGCCACGGCACGATCATCCGGTACACGCTGGCGGCGCTCGCCGGGCGGAGGCTGCCCGGCATCCTCAACGGCTCGATCTCGACGCTCGAGCTCGAGGACGGGGTGTGGCAGGTGCTCAGCGTGAACGGGACACCGCTCGATGAGGTGCCGGAGCCGCCGAACTACATGCCGGCGGAAGGCGACACCGCGACCCGCTGAGTCACCCGGCGGCGGACTGGATGAGGTTCACCACGATCAGCACCACCCCGAGCCCGGCGAGCACGTACGGCCAGTACTTCACGGGGATGAAAAACAACGTCGACCGCGGTGTCGTGTAGAGCTGAGCACCGGTGTCGGGGTCGGTCACCGGGATGGGGCGCTGGGTCACGGTGGTGCCGTTGTCGAGAGTCACCGGCTGGGCGAGCTGCTGCCACACCACGGCGGGACGAGGCTTGTCGATGACCTTGCCCACCGTCGCCCTCACCACGACGAACAGCACCGCTGCACTCAGGATGAAACCGAGACCGATGTAGAGACCGACCGTCGGCCCGCTGTCGGCCTGCACTCCCGCGACGGTCTTGATGATGAACCCGAGACCGACCCCGAGGCCGACGAACAGCATGACGAGGATCCCCCACCGGCTCCAGATGATCATCTGTCGACTCTATCCCGGAGTGCCGACCCTCTGGCCGACGACGGCGCTCACGCCGTCCTGGCGCATCGAGACGCCGTAGAGGGCGTCCGCGATCTCCATCGTGCGCTTCTGGTGAGTGATGACGATGAGTTGCGAGTTCGCGCGCAGGTCTTGCATGATCGTCAGCAGCCGGCCGAGGTTCGCATCGTCGAGCGCCGCCTCCACCTCATCCATGATGTAGAACGGGCTCGGCCGGGCCTTGAAGATCGCGATCAGCAGCGCGACCGCCGCCAGCGACCGCTCGCCGCCGGAGAGCAGCGACAGCCGCTCGATCTTCTTGCCGGCGGGACGCACCGTCACCTCGATGCCGGTGGTGAGCATGTCCTCCGGGTTCGTCAGGTGAAGGCTGCCCGTACCTCCCGGGAAGAGCACGGGGAACACCTGGTTGAACGCCGCCTTCGTGTCGTCGAACGCCGACGCGAAGATGTCCTGCATCTTCTCGTCGATCTCATCGATGATCGTGAGCAGGTCTTTGCGGGTCGCGGTGAGGTCGGCGAGCTGCTCGGTCAGGAACTTATGCCGCTGCTCCAGCGCCGCGAACTCCTCGAGGGCGAGCGGGTTCACGCGGCCGAGCTGCGCGTACTTGCGCTCGGCCTTCTCGAGGCGCTTCTGCTGCTTCGCGCGGTCGAACGGCTCGGTTGCCACCTCGGTGGTCGAGCTTGTCGAGACCTCGACGCCGCTGGTCTCGACAGGCTCGACCACCGGGGTCTCGACGGCGCTGGTCTCGACAGGCTCGACCACCGGGGTGTCGACCGGCACCGGCACGTCGGGCCCGTACTCGGCGACGAGCACGTCCTCGTCGAGGCCGAGCTCTTCGGCGGCACGCTCGAGCAGCGTGGACAGGTGCAGCCGCTTCTCGTACGCCTGCATCTCGAGGCCGTGCACGTTGTCGTTGAGCGCCGCGAGCCGCTCCCGCAGGGTGCCCTCGTTCTGACGCAGCTGCGCCAGCTCCTCGTTCTGCTTCAGGCGGTCCGCCTCCGCGGCGGCCAGAGCCACCCGCGCCTCCGACACGGAGCGGTCCGCGGTGTCGAGCACCGCCGGCAGCGCCTCGATGACCTTCGTCGCCGCCTCGACCTGATGCTGCCGCAACACGGCGAGCCGGGCGGACTCCTCTGCCGCGGCGCGCTCCGCCTCCAGCTGTTTCTGCAGCGACTCGGCCTGCGCGAGCTGTGCGCGCACCCGTTCGCGCGCGGTCTCCAGATCGACCCGCGCCTGCACCTCGGCGGCCCGTGCGGTCTCCAGTTCGGCGAGCAGCGCATCGCGCGCGCTCACATCCAGGATGGGGCGCGGCGTCGCCGCGTGCCCGTCACGATCCGCGATCGCCCTTTCCACCGCGGCATCCGCCTCTTCGACGGACCCGGTGAGCGCCGCGACGGTCGCGGCGAGCCGCTCCCCCTCGGCCGACGCCGCCTCCAGCGACACCCGCGACCGCCCGAGCGCCTCGCTGCGCTCCGCGAGCCGGGCGTCGAACTCCTTCAGCGCGGCCGCCGCCTGCGCGGTGTCGATCTGCGCCAGATCGAGCGCCTCGCGCTTCTCGGCGAGCGCGAACTTCAGCCGCTCGATCGCCGTCGTGACCTCGACGAGCTTCTCCTGTGCGGCATCCCGTTCCGCCACCAGTTCCAGCTTCGACCGCCCGCCGCCCGAGCCGCCGCGCAGCACGTGCTCCGTGAGCACGTCGCCGTCGCGGGTGATGACGGTGAACTCCTTCAGCGCCTTCCACGAGGCGCGGGCCGCCTCCAGGTCGTCCACGACGACGACCCGTGCGAGCAGGCCGCGGATCCCGTCGGGTGCGGTGACCAGGTCGGCGGCGGACTCGGCCCCGCCGGGAAGCCCGCTCAGCGCGGCCGCCCCTGCGGCATCCGCCACCACGATCTCCACCCGGCCCGCGTCGCCCGACCGTGCCGACTGCAGCGCGTCGATCGCGGCATCCCGGTCGTCGGCCAGGACGGCGTCGGCGAGGGAGCCGAGCGCGGCGGCGATCGCCGCCTCGTACCCGGCGCGCACCTGCATGTGCTCGGCGACGAGACCCCGGATGCCGCGGGCGCCCACGATGGTGCCCGACCCGTCTTTCTGGTCGACGGCGAGCGACAGCGCCCCCGTGCGGGCGGCGAGCGCGTCGCGCTCGCGCTCGGCGGTGTGCAGCTCGTCGCGCAACGTCTCGACGTCGGCCTGCAGGGCTTTGACGGTGGCGTCGGCGGACTCCACCGCCGCGGCGAGGGTCTCGCCGGAATCCAGAGACGTGCCGCCCGCGCCATCCTGACCCTCGAGCTCGAGCAGCTCGGCCCGCGCCTGCTCGCGCCGCTGCTCCGCCTCGGCGAGCGCCGTCCGGGCGCGCTCCAACTCGGCGTGCGTGGCAGCGCGACGCGACTCGGCCGCGTTGACCAGGCCGTCGAGACGACCGTTCTCGAGATCGTGCTGCGACACCAGGGCGCTCTGCGCGCTGATCTCCTCGTCGAGCGAATCGAGGCTGCTCTTCGCGGTGGCGGTCGCCGCCGACGCGCGGCCCAGCGCCTCCTCCGCGGAGGCGACACCGGCCTGCAGCCGTTGCGCCTCCTCCCGCGCGTCCTCGACCATGCGCGGCGAGATCGTCGTCGTCATCCCGGGCAGCTCGGACTGCTGACTCAGCAGCGTGAGCCGCTGGTTCGCGAGCGTGTAGAGGGAGCGGAGGTGGTCTTGCACCTGCTCCAGCCCGAACGCGACGCGGCGTGCGCTGTCGACCGCGTCGCCCGACATCGTCTGCTCCAGCCGCGCCTGACGCAGCTTCGCCTGGTCGAGCTGCTCCTGCAGCACCAGGCGCTCCGTCTTGCGTTCGCTCTCGCTGCGCCCCACCGAGTCGATGGCCGTGCGCAGCTCGACGATCTCGTCCGCGAGCAGACGGGCCTTCGCATCCCGGACGATCGCGGCGATCGTCTGCGCCTCGCGCGCGATCTCGGCCTGCTGGCCGAGCGGCTTCAGCTGCCGCCGGATCTCGCCCGCCAGGTCGCTGAGCCGCGTCAGGTTCGCCTGCATCGCGTCCAGCTTGCGGATCGTCTTCTCTTTGCGCCGGCGGTGCTTCAGGATGCCGGCGGCCTCCTCGATGAACCCGCGACGCTCCTCTGCCGTGGCGTGCAGCACCTGATCGAGCTGACCCTGGCCGACGATGACGTGCATCTCACGGCCCAGCCCGGAGTCGCTGAGCAGCTCTTGCACGTCGAGCAGACGGCACTGCTCGCCGTTGATCGCGTACTCGCTGCCGCCGTTGCGGAACAACGTGCGCGAAATCGTCACCTCGGTGTACTCGATCGGCAGCGCGCCGTCGGAGTTGTCGATGGTCAGCAGCACCTCGGCGCGACCGAGCGGCCCGCGGGTGGCGGTGCCGGCGAAGATGACGTCCTCCATCTTGCCGCCGCGCAACGTCTTCGCGCCCTGCTCGCCCATCACCCAGGCGAGGGCGTCGACGACGTTCGACTTGCCGGAGCCGTTCGGCCCGACGACGCAGGTCACCCCAGGCTCGAACGCGAAGGTGGTCGGCTGCGCGAAGGACTTGAAACCCTTCAGGGTGAGGCTCTTCAGATACACCGAAGCGCGCCTCCTTCCCTGTTCTCGCGCGGCCTGCCGCCGGTCTACGCTACCCGACCGGCTTTGACACCCGGGAACGGGCCGCGATACCGTGTGCCCACCCCGAATGACGGAGGAAGCCTCATGAGGCGGCCCGCTCGCCCGCTGGTTGCACTCCCCGCCCTGTTCCTGCTCGCAGGATGCGTGGGAGCACCCGCGCCTGCCGAAACGCCCATCACACCGAACGAGGCGTGCACCGCCCTCGAAGCGGCGGTGACCGACTTCTACGACATCGCCAGCCCCGGATCCACGGTGACGGCGCTCGCCACCTACGCGGTGCCGGTCGTGAACGGGCTTCGCGTCCCGCGGCCGGACTGCGCATTCGAGGTGCGACCCGACCCCCAGGTCGTGCCCGGCGACGTCTTCACCCTCGAGAACTTCTATCTCGACTACGACGAGCAGCTGACGGTCACGCTCGCCGACCGCCTCACCGATGCCGGCTTCGCGCACACCGGGGGCGAGTTCAGCACCTACTCGACAGCGAAACTCGGGCACGTCTACAGTGCCGCGGTGCTGCTCTTCAGCCCCGATGACGGCCAGCCGTACAGCGTCGCCGCCGAACGGTTCCGCATCCTCGACCTCACCATCGGGCAGCACTAACCTCGCAGGATGCCGTCGTTCACCATCGAGGAGCTGCCCATCCCGGACAGCCTCGACTCCCCCGAGGGCCGGGATTTCATCGACAGCGTCGACGCCCGGAACGCCGCCGAAGTCGCCGGCTACGGCACGCCCGAGGTGGGGTATCCGGCGGACGAGCTCTTCCCGATGTGGCAGGACCCGCACGAGCCGAAGCGCTGGTGGGGCGCCCGGCGTGACGGCCGCATCGTCGCGCGGGCCGTGCTGGAGTGGCAGCTCGACGACACGGAACGCGTCGGCTGGGCGGGCGTCCAGGTGCACCCGCGGCACCAGGGGCAGGGCATCGGCACCGCGCTCCTGGATGCCATGCAGACCGCCGCGGTCGAGGCCGGCTTCCGCAGACTGCTGGGCTACGCCGTCTCACCGGTCGCGCCCGGCCGGCGGCTGGTGCCGCCGACCGGCGCCGGGTCGGTGCCCGCCGAGAACCGCGAGGTGCGTTTCCTTCTCGCGCACGGGTTCCGCCTGGAACAGGTCACCCGTGCCAGCCGGTTCGCGCTGCCCGCCGACCTTGACGACCTGCAGGCCCGGCGCGCAGCCGCCGCCGCCGTCTCGGAGGGTGCGTACCGCATCCACACCTGGACCGGGCCGACACCGGAGCGCTGGCTCGCGGACCAGGCCGAGCTGTACACCCGGATGAGCACGGAGGAGCCGACGGCGGGACTCGAGCAGCCCGAGGATCCGTGGGACGTCGACCGCGTCCGGGAGTACGACGCGCTGCAGGACGCCGGGCCGCGCACCACCCTCACCGCCGCGGCGGAGCATGTCGCGACCGGGCGGCTCGCCGCATTCACCCAGCTGGCGGTACCCGCCGATCCGGCGCGGCCGGCATCGCAGGAGGACACCCTCGTGCTGCGCGAGCACCGCGGCAACCGGCTCGGGATGCTGCTCAAGGTCGAGAACCTGCTCGCCCTCGAGCGCGAGGCCCCCGGACACCCGAGCGTGCTGACCTGGAACGCGGAAGAGAACCGCGCGATGCTCGATGTCAACGAGGCCGTCGGCTTCGTGCCGATCGGTTACGAGGGCGCCTGGCGCAAAGACCTGACGCGCTGACAGTGCGCGCAGAAGTGCGAGCCGCGGTTCATGAAGCTCTCGCGCACGATCGGCCGGCCGCAGCGCGGGCACGGCAGGCCGGTCTGCCCGTACGCGTTCAGCGACTGCGAGAAGTAGCCGGAGTTGCCGTTCACATTCACGTACTGGTAATCGAAGCTGGTGCCGCCTTCGGCGAGCGCCTTGCCGAGCACCAGCCGCACCTCCGCCAGCAGAGTCACGGCACGCGCCCGGCTGAGGGAACGGGTCGGCTGGTCGTAGTGGATCCGCGCCGCCCACAGCGCCTCATCCGCGTAGATGTTGCCGATGCCACTGACCAGCGTCTGGTCGAGCAGCGCGCGCTTGATCGTCGTGTCCTTCTTCGCCAGCCTCGCGAGGAAGGCGCGGTCGTCGAACAGCGGATCCAGCGGGTCGCGCGCGATGTGCGCCACCTGACCCGGGATGAACTGACCGGCCGCGTCGGGCGTCTGCACCAGGTCGTCGAGCGCCATTGACCCGAAGATCCGCTGGTCGACGAAATCGATGCGCAGCGGCCCGTGCTGCGGATGGGTGACGTCGATCACGATGCGCGTCAGCCGGTCGAGCGGCGCGTCCGGTTCGCGCAGCGGCACCTGCCCCGACATCCCGAGGTGCACGACGAGGGCCTCTTCGGTGGTCGAGCCTGTCGAGACCATCGGCACCCACATGAACTTGCCGCGCCTCTGCGGTTCCGCGAACGTCGCGCCGGTGAGCCGGGACTCGAAGTCCTCCGACGGCCCCGGATGCCGGCGCAGCGACCGCGGTTCGAGCACGCGCACGCGGTCCACGTGTGCACCGGCGGCGGCGGGTGCGAGGCCGGCGCGCACCACCTCGACTTCGGGGAGCTCGGGCATGCCTAATGCGTCGGGTTCAGCTTCGTCCAGGCGAGAAGGGCCGCCGCCATCTCCGCCTGCTTCTTGCTGGTGCCGTCGCCGTCCGCGATGGCGGTCCCGCCGAGCAGCACCGTCGCGTGGAACCGCTTCGAATGATCGGGCCCGCTGTCGGTCACCGCGTACTGGGGCAAGCCCTTGCCGAGGCGGGTCGACAGCTCTTGCAGGCTCGTCTTCGGGTCCATCGCGGCGCCGAAGCGGTCGGGGTCGGCGAGCAACGGGGCGATGAGACGCAGCACCAGCGCTGTCGCAGCGTCGGGACCCTCGGAGAGGTAGGTCGCCCCGATCAGGGCCTCCACGGCATCCGCCAAGATGGATGCCTTCTCGCGGCCGCCGGTGAGCTCCTCACCGCGGCCCAGCAGCATGTGCTGTCCGAGGCCGATGTTGATGGCGACGTCGGCGAGCGCCGCCGCCGAGACGAGGCTGGCGCGCCGCTTCGCGAGCTCGCCCTCGTCGAGGTCGGGGTTCTCGCGGTAGAGCATCACGGTGACCGCCTGCCCCAGGATCGAGTCGCCGAGGAACTCGAGGCGCTCGTTGTGGGCGAGTCCGCCGTGCTCGTACGCGTACGAACGGTGCGTCAGCGCCAGACCGAGCAGCTCGGCATCGATGTCGACGCCAAGAGCTTCAATCAGTGCGGCGCGTTCGTTCGGAACGTCTGCGTCGCCCGACGGGCGAGCCGTGGGCACTAGACGTCGGCGACCTTACGACCCTTGTACTCCATGTACAGGGGGGTGCCGGTGGAGTCCTCGACGACCTTCGCGCGGTGCGGGAGCGAGTAGACGGTCTTGCCATTCTCGATGGTCTTCACGAGCTGCACCGGCGTGGCCTTCCACTGCGAGCGGCGGGCGTGCGTGTTCGAGCGCGACTGCTTGCGCTTGGGAACGGCCATGGTTGATCTCTATTCTTTGTTCGGCAGAGTCTTGTCAGTGTCCGGAGTGAAACCCTCGAGTGCGGCCCACCGGGGGTCGAGCACCTCGCGCGGGGACCGTTCGGGATGATCCGCCAGCTTCTCACCCGTCTCGGGGTCGAGGCCTGGGCAGTCCGGCCGGCAGACCGGCTGGAACGGCAGTGCGAGCACCACCGCATCCCGTACGACGGGTTCAAGATTCACGTGATCGTCTTGAACCGCGAAGTCGAAAGCTTCATCAGGAGAATACGCGAAAAGCTCCTGGAATTCGACCTGGACCGGGATGCTGACGGGGTCGAGGCAGCGCACGCACTCCCCCGTCGCCGTCGTGTCGGCCTCCGCGGTGACCAGGACGCCCTCGTGCAGGCCCTCGAGCCGCACCTGCAACGTCAGCCCGGTGCCGGCCGGGACGACGGCCGCACCCGCGCCGAACTGCTCGGGCAGGGTGATGTCGAGGGTGCGCTCGCGCATCTCGCCGGGACGGTGGACGAGGTCGCGCACATTCAGGTCGAACGGGTTCTTCGCGGCGGGCACGAGGGTCGAGTTTACGCGCTCCCGCCGCCACCCGCCCGGCCCGAAACCGCGGCGTCGAGGATCTACACGGAATCCGGAGTTCGAGCTCCCTGAGGTGTCAATCCCCCAGATTCGTGTACATCGTCGACCGCCCTGAGAGCTACCCCGCCTCGACCGCGCTGAACGCCTCGTCGTAGATCGCGAGCGCCTTCGCGACGTCGTCATCCGTCACCGTGCACGGGGGCACGACGTGGATGCGGTTGTCGGCGAGGAACGGCAGCAGACCGCGCTGCATCAGCTCGGCCTTCAGTGCACCCATGGTCGCCGGGGCGACAGGCTCGCAGGTGGCGGCATCCTGAACCAGGTCGAGAGCCCAGAAGACACCGAGCCCGCGGATCTCGCCGATCATCGGATGCTTCTTAGCCAGCTCGTGCAGGCCGGGGCCGAGCACATCCTTTCCGATGCGGCGCGCGTTCTCGATGATCTTCTCGTCCACCATCGCATCGATCGACGCGACGATCGACGCCGCCGCCAGCGGATGCCCCGAGTACGTCAGCCCGCCCGGGAACACCTGGTCCTCGAACGCGTTCGCGACCGACTCCGACATGATCACGCCGCCCACCGGCACGTAGCCCGAGTTCACGCCCTTCGCGAACGTGATCAGGTCGGGCACGATGCCGTCCGGGTTGATCGTCTCGTTCTGGTGGGCGAACCAGTCGCCGGTGCGTCCGAAGCCCGACATCACCTCGTCGATGATGAGCAGGATGCCGTGACGATCCGCGAGGGACCGCAGGCCGGTGAGGTACCCGGGCGGCGGCACGAGAACACCCGCCGTCCCCGGAACACCCTCGACGAGGATCGCCGCGATCGACGACGGCCCCTCGACCTGGATGATGCGCTCCAGGTGGTGCAGTGCACGTTCCGACTCCTGCTCCGGGGAGTCCGACCAGAACTCGGAACGGTAGAGGAAGGGTCCGAAGAAGTGCACGTGCCCGCGCGAGAACTCGTTCGGCACGCGGCGCCAGTCGCCGGTCGCCACGACCGCCGCGCCCGTGTTGCCGTGGTAGCTGCGATAGTGCGTGAGGATCTTGTCGCGGCCCGTCGTGATGCGCGCCATGCGCATCGCGTTCTCGTTGGCGTCGGCGCCGCCGTTGGTGAAGAAGACCTTGCCGAACGCGGGGCCCGCCTTCGACAGGATGCGCTTCGCCGCCTCGCCGCGGGCCAGGTTCGCGTGCGCCGGGGCGACGGTCGCGAGCAGTTCCGCCTGCTCCTGGATGGCCTTCACCACCTTCGGGTGACCGTGGCCGATGTTGACGTTGACGAGCTGGCTGGAGAAGTCGAGGTAGTGCTTCCCGTCGTCGTCCCAGACCTCGACGCCTTTGGCGCCGGCGATGACGAACGGTTTCAGCGCACCCTGCGCTGACCAGGAGTGGAAGACGTGAGCTCGGTCGAGCTCGAAGGCGAGCGAGTCGCTCATGGTGTATCGGTGCTTTCTGTTGTGCCGGTCGAGTAGCCCGAAGGGCGTGTCGAGACCGAGCGAGGTCTCGACGCGCCGCTTCGCGGCTACTCGACCGGCGAGGTGATTACTGGCCGCCCTCGGTGAGGACGACGTCGATCGGCGTGTACTCGCCGTCGACGGTGACGCCCTCGGCCGCGAGCTCATCCAGCGCCTGCTGGATGTACTTGTTGCTGAACGCCGTGTCCGAAGGCTCGGCGGTGATCAGCGGGAGGCCGTCCTGGTTGACAGCCGAGAGCGCGCCCTTGACCGTCTTGTCCCAGGCTGCCTGGTCGATCAGGCCGAACGGGCTGCCGTCCCAGATCAGCTTGTTGACCTCGTTCATCTGCCACTCCTGGTGCACCGGACCGACGGGGAACGCCGCCTCGGCGTTCGACGCGATGTCGTACACCGTCGCCGCTGCCTCCGCCGGATTGTCCCGCGCGTAGATCCAGCCCTTCGTGATCGCCTTCAGGAAGCGCACGGCGGCGTCCTCGTAGGCGGGGTCGGACAGCCGCGCGGTGTCGGCCCAGATGGCGTCCTGCAGCATGGCGCCCTCGGTGTCCTCGTACGAGACCACGTCGAAGTCGTCGGGCTGGTACAGCTCACCCGTCTCCGGGTTCACCACCTCGAGGATCTGCGCCCACTCGTTGTAGGTCATCGCCTGGGCGGCATCCACGTCGCGGTCCAGCAGCGCGTTCATGCTGAAGTCCTGCGTCGTGATCGACACCGTCGTGGAGTCGAGGCCTTCGGCGGCCATCGCCGCGAAGATCTCCCACTCGTTGCCGAAGCCCCACGAGCCGATGCGCTTGCCCTCGAAGTCGGCCGGCGAGGTGATGCCGTCGCCCTTGTACGACACCTGCAGGGTGCCGGACTTGTGGTACACCTGCGCGATGTCGGTCAGCTCGGCCCCGGTCGCCTCGAGGGTGCCGAGCACCTTCGGGACCCACGCGATCGCGAAGTCGACGTCGCCCGCGACGAGAGCGTCCTGCGGCACGATGTCACCGCCTGAGGGGACGATCTCGACGTTGTCGAAGCCCTCCTCCTCGAAGTACCCCTGCTCCTGCGCGATGTAGTACCCGGCGAACTGCGCCTGCGGCAGCCACTGCAGCTGCAGCTTGATGGACGTGATCGGCTCGAAATCGCCGTCACCGCCGCCGGTGTCGCCGCCGCCGGACGTGCACCCGGCGAGCGCGACGGCCACGGTGACCGCTGCAGCCGCGGCGAGGCCGCGAGTGATGCTGTGTCTCATGCTGTTCCTTTCTTCGGTGGTACTAGGGGGTGGACCTTCTCGTCACCAGGCGTTCGAGCAGGGAGGTGACGAGGAAGAACACGAGACCGATGGCGATCCCGCCGAACACGTACGCCCAGGCGAGCGACGCGCGGCCCGATTTGGCGTAGGTGGCGATCGCGGTGCCGATGCCGTCGCTCGGCCCGCCGAAGTACTCGGCGACGAGCGCCGAGATGACGGCGAGGGATGCTGCGATGCGCAGACCGGTCATCAGATAGGGCAGGGCGGTCGGCAGGGTCAGCACGCGGAAGGTCTGCGTCCCGCTCGCGCCGGAGGCCCGCAGCAGGTCGCGATGCACGGGCCGGGTCTGCCGCAGCCCGCGCAGCACGTTCACGAACACCGGCACGAAGGATGCGATGGCTGCGACCGCGATCCGGCCGAACTGGCTCGACGCCCCGAACATCGTGTTCAGCAGCGGGGTGATCGCCACGATCGGGACGACCGCGACCGCGGCGACGAGGGGCGCCAGCATCCCGTCGATGGGACGCGCGGCGGCCGCGAGCCCGCCGAGGACGATCGCCACGACCGTGCCGACGATGAGGCCGATGAGGGAGTTGCGGCCGGTGATCAGCAGGTCTTCGCCGATGATGTCGCCGTGCGCGGCGATGTCGCCGCCGATCGCGATCGGGCTCGGCAGCGCGCGGGGCGCCACATGCAGCACGTCGACGATCAGCAGCCAGAGCGCGACGATGATCACCCCGACGACGATCGGGGAGATGATCCGCAGAATCGCTCCCTGAGGAGCGCCGCCCGGCGCGTCTCGAAGGGTCACCGCTCGTTCGCCCTCTCCACCGGTGCGCCGTGCAGCGCCTCGCGGACCGCGGTCACCTTCGCGAAGTACTCCTTCGACTCGCGCAGCTTCTCGTCGCGCGCCCCGCGGAACGGGGTGGGGATGATCTCGGTGATCCGGCCGGGGCGGGGGCTCATCACGACGACGCGATCCGAGAGGAACACCGCCTCCGGGATCGAGTGGGTGACGAAGACGATGGCGGCGCCGGTCTCCCCCGCGATCCGCGCCAGCTCGCCCTGCAGGTACTCGCGGGTCATCTCATCGAGCGCCCCGAACGGCTCGTCCATCAGCAGCAGGCGCGGGCCCTCGGCGAACGCGCGGGCGATCGCGACGCGCTGCTGCATCCCACCAGACAGCTGGTCGGGGTAGCGGTCGACGAACTCGGACAGCCCGACCAGTTCGGCCAGCTCGCTGACCCGGGATGCCCGTGCGGACTTGTCGGCGCCGTGCAGTTCGAGCGGCAGCGCGATGTTGCCGGCGACGGTGCGCCAGGGCAGCAGACCGGCCTGCTGGAACGCGATGCCGTACTCCTGGTCGACCCGGGCTTTCGACGGCGGTTTGCCGAACACCTCGATGCTGCCGGTGGTCGCATCGTCGAGGTCGGCGATCAACCGCATCAGGGTCGACTTGCCGCAGCCGGACGGCCCGATGAGCGACACGAACTCGCCCTCCGCGACCTCCAGGTCGATCCCGGTGAGGGCGACGACCTCCCCGGACCTGGTCGGGAACGTCTTGCCGACATCGGTGGCTTTGACTGCGACGGCCATCAGGTGGCTTCTCCTCGTCGATAGTTGGCGAGCACCAGGCCCAGGATCGCGACCGAGCCGGCCGCGACCAGCCCCATCGCGATCGAGCCGAACGTGGGACCCCACGGGGCGGACGGGTCGCTCGACCCCTGCCCGGCGAGCTGGATGAGCATGCGGCCGATGCCGCCGCGCATCCCGATCGACACCTCCGCGACGACCGCGCCGACGACGGCGTTCGCCGCCGCGAGACGCAGCGCGGGCAGCAGGTACGGCACGGCGGCGGGCAGCCGCAGACGCAGCAGGGTCGACCCGTACCCGGCGGCGTACGACCGCATCAGGTCGAGGTGGATGCTGTCGGGCGCCGCGAGGCCGCGCAGCGCCCCGACCGCGACGGGGAAGAACGCGAGATAGGAGGCGATGATCGCGACCGACAGCCACTGCGGCCAGGCGGGTCCTCCGCGCGAGATCTGGATGCCGATCGCGTTGACGACGGGGGCGAAGGCGATCAGCGGCACTGTCTGGCTGACCACGATCCAGGGCAGCAGACCCCATTCGGCGAGACGCCAGCGCTGCATGACGATGCCGAGCAGCATCCCGACCGCCACGCCGATCAGCCAGCCGATCGCCGCGATGCCCAGGGTCAGGCCGGCCGCGCTGACCACCGACACCCAGAGCGGCGGGGTGCTGCCGCCGCTGGTCGCCTGGAACAGGCGGGCGAACATCTCCCAGATGTGCGGCATCGCGCGATCGTTGGTGCGCGGCAGCAGCAGGAACCCGGACCCGGTCTCCCCCTCGACGGCGCCGACGGTGACGCCTTCGGCGGGGCCGAGGAACTTGTAGAGCTCCCAGATGATCCCGACCGCGAGCACGCCGACGGCACCCCAGAGGACCGCCCGCACGCGCGGCCCCTGAGCGTGCCGAAGGGTCATGCTTTCGCCGTGACCTGGTCGCGGAGTGCGGGGATCACGGTCTCGCCGTAGACCCGAAGGGTCTCCTCTTTGTTGTCGTGCTGGAGGTAGCCGGCGAACTGGTCGCAGCCGAGCTCCTTCAGGCGGGTGAGCTTCTCGATGTGGTCGTCGGCGGTGCCGAGCACGCAGAACCTGTCGACGATCTCGTCGGGGACGAAGTCGACGTGCTCGTTGCCTGCCTTGCCGTGGGTGTTGTAGTCGTACCCCTGCCGTCCGGCGATGTAGTCGGTGAGGGCTTTCGGCACGTCGGAGTCGGCACCGTGCTTCGCGACGATGTCGGCGACGTGGTTGCCGACCATGCCTCCGAACCAGCGGCACTGGTCGCGCATGTGGCCCCAGTCGTCGCCGATGTAGAACGGCGCGGCGACGCAGAACTTGATCGACATCGGGTCCCGGCCGGCGTTGTCGGCGGCATCGCGGACGGTCTGGATCATCCACTTGGCGATGTCGAGATCGGCGAGCTGCAGGATGAACCCGTCGCCGACCTCGCCGGTCAGCTTCAGGGCGAGGGGTCCGTAGGCGGCGACCCAGACATCCACCTCGGAGCCGTGCGACCAGGGGAACCGCAGCGTGGCGCCGTTGTATTCGACCGAACGGCTGTTGGCCAGCTCGCGGATCACGTGGATCGACTCCCGCAGCTCGGCGAGGGTGGTCGGCTTGCCGTTGGTGACGCGCACGGCCGAGTCGCCGCGGCCGATCCCGATGACGGTGCGGTTGCCGTACATCTCGTTGAGCGTCGCGAACACGGATGCCGTGACGGTCCAGTCGCGGGTCGCCGGGTTGGTGACGAACGGGCCCACCTTCACGCGCCGGGTCTCGGCGAGGATCTGGCTGTAGATGACGTACGGCTCCTGCCAGAGCAGGTGGGAGTCGAACGTCCACACGTGCGAGAAGCCGTACTGCTCCGCCAGCTTCGCCAGGTGGACGGTGCGGCTCGCCGGGGGGTTGGTCTGAAGAACTGCTCCGAAATCCATGGTTTCCGTTCGGTGGTCGAGCCTGTCGAGACCCGAGATCTAGATGAGGTACTGGCTCAGGCCGCGCTTGACGAACTGCCCGTCGCCCTTGGCACCGAGGTACTGGTTGCCGTCGATGACGACCTTGCCGCGGCTGAGCACCGTGTCGACGTGGCCGTCGATCTCGAAGCCCTCCCATGCGGAGTGGTCCATGTTCATGTGGTGCGTGGCCTGCGAGATCGTGGTGTGACCCTTCGGGTCGTACACGACGATGTCGGCGTCGGCTCCGGGCGCGATGACGCCTTTCTTGCCGTACATGCCGAACATGCGCGCCGGGGTGGTGCTGGTCAGCTCCACCCAGCGCTCGAGGGTGAGCTCGCCGGTGACGACGCCCTGGTACATGAGGTCCATGCGGTGCTCGACCGATCCGATGCCGTTCGGGATCTTGCGGAACTCCTCTTTGCCGAGCTCCTTCTGGCCTTTCATGCAGAACGGGCAGTGGTCGGTGCTGACCATCTGCAGGTCGTTGGTGCGCAGGGCCTGCCACATGTGATCCTGATGCCCCTCTTCGCGGGAGCGCAGCGGGGTCGAGCAGACCCATTTCGCGCCCTCGAAGTCGCCCCACTCCTTGCTGGTCGCGCCGAGCTGCTCCTCGAGGGAGAGGTACAGGTACTGCGGGCAGGTCTCGCCGAACACGTTCTGGCCTTTGTCGCGCGCCCAGGCGAGCTGCTCGACCGCCTGCTTTGCCGACACGTGCACCACATAGAGGGGCGCGCCGGTCAGGTTGCCGAGCATGATCGCGCGGTGGGTGGCCTCCTCCTCCATCTGCCAGGCCCGAGCGATGCCGTGGTAGTACGGCGTCTTCTTGCCGGCTTCGACGAGCTGTGCGGCGAGCACGTCGATGGCGGGGCCGTTCTCGGCGTGCATCATCGTCAGCAGCCCGAGGTCGGCGGCCTTCTGCATGGCCCGCAGGATCTGGCCGTCATCCGAGTAGAAGACGCCGGGGTACGCCATGAACATCTTGTAGCTGGTGATGCCCTCGTCGACGAACTTCTCCATCGACTTCAGCGAGTCCTCGTCGACGCCGCCCATGATCTGGTGGAAGCCGTAGTCGATGGCGCAGTTGCCCGCCGCCTTCTCGTGCCACTTCGCGAGACCGTCTTCGACGCGCGTCCCGGTGGTCTGCACGGCGAAGTCGATCACGGTGGTGGTGCCGCCCCAGGCGGCGGCGCGGGTTCCGGTCTCGAAGGTGTCGGAGGCCTCCGTGCCGCCGAATGGCAGCTCGAAGTGGGTGTGCGCGTCGATGCCGCCGGGGATCACGTACTTGCCCGTGGCATCCACGACGGTGTCGGCGGTGATGGTGCCGAGCGGTGTGGTGCCGGGGGCGATCAGCGCGACGATCTTCTCGCCGTCGATGAGCACGTCGGCCTCGGTGCGGCCGGTCGAGCTGACGACGGTCCCGCCCGTGATGAGTGTTGTGGTCATGTCTCTCTCCGCTGGTTGAGTAGCGCGAAGCGCGTGTCGAAACGCTTAGGGCTTGGGGATGCTCGTGTACGACTCCGGCCGGCGGTCCCGGTAGAACTGCCAGTCGTCGCGCATCTGCTTCACCATGTCGAGGTCGATGTCGCGGATGAGCACCTCCTCGTGCTCGCCCGACCCCTTCTCGCCGACGAAGTTGCCGCGCGGGTCGATGACCTGCGACGTGCCGTAGAAGTCGACGGCGAGGTCGCCGTACTCGTTGTCTTCGCGGCCGACCCGGTTGGGCTGCAGCACGAAGTAGCCGTTGGCGACGGCGGCGGCGGGGCCTTCGACCTCCCAGAGGCGGTTGCTGAGGCCCGGCTTGGTGGCGTTCGGGTTGAACACCATGTGCGCGCCGTTGAGTCCGAGCTCGCGCCAGCCTTCGGGGAAGTGCCGGTCGTAGCAGATGTAGACGCCGACCTTGCCGACGGCGGTGTCGAACACCGGGTAACCCTGGTTGCCGGGACGGAAGTAGAACTTCTCCCAGAACCGGTCGAGGTGCGGGATGTGGTGCTTGCGGTACTGCCCGAGGATGGTGCCGTCGTTGTCGACCACCACCGCGGTGTTGTAGTACACGCCGGTCATCGCCTCCTCGTAGATGGGGAGGATCATCACCATCTTGAGTTCTTTGGCGAGCTTGGCGAACCGCTGCACGATGGGGCCGTCGCTGGGCTCGGCGTAGGCGTAGTACTTCTTGTCTTCGGTGATGCCGAAGTAGGGCCCGTAGAACAGTTCCTGGAAGCAGATGATCTGCGCGCCCTCTTTGGCGGCATCCCGCGCGAACTGCTCGTGCTTGTCGAGCATGGACTCCTTGTCACCGGTCCAGGTGGTCTGGGTGATGGCGGCTCGGACGACGGTCATCGGGGTCTCCTCCGGGTGTTCTCGACGCAACGTTGCGTTTTGTTATTGTTCGCCGTAAACATTTCTCTGACGTTACGTACTGTGACGCGGCACGTTAAACCGAAACCTAGTGAGGCCCGGCGGTGAAGTCGATAGCCCCCGCCATCGAAGAGCGGTCTCCCCAGGGAATCGCGGGCGGCATCGCGCGGCTCATCACGTCGGGTGACCTGGCGCCCGGCGACCGGCTCCCGACGGTGCGGGAGCTGGCCTCCGAGCTCGGCGTCTCCCCCGCGACGGTGAGTCACGCCTGGCAGCGGCTGGCGGCGAGCGGGCTGATCACGAGCCGCGGACGCAGCGGCAGCTTCGTGCGTTCCGCGCCCCGGGAGTGGATGCCGCGGCGGTACCGCGGACTGGATGGCCACCTCGACGCTCCGCTCGACCTCTCGCGCGGCACCCCCGACCCGGCGCTGCTGCCGGCGCTCGGTCCTGCGCTGTCGCGGATCTCCACCCGCGCGGACACGTCGTCCTACATGCAGAAGCCCGACATCCCGGAGCTGCACGATCTGCTGCGCACCACCTGGCCGACCGAGGTGGAGTCGATCACCGTCACCAACGGGGCGCTCGACGCGATCGACCGTGCCCTCGCGGCGCTGGTGCGGTTCGGCGATCGGGTGATCGTCGAGAACCCGACGTTCCCGCCGTTCCTCGACCTGCTCGAGCATCACGGCCTGGAACCCGTCGGCGTCGAACTCGACCGCGCCGGCATGGTGCCCGACGCGTTCGCCGCTGCCCTCCGGATGTCGCCCGCGGTCGTGCTGCTGCAGCCGCGCGCGCACAACCCCACCGGGGTCTCGATGACACTGGAGCGCGCGAAGGAGCTGGCGTTCGTGCTGTACCGCAGCCGGTCCGCCGAGAACGCGATCGTGCTCGAAGACGACCACTCGGGGGCGATCAGCACCGCACCCGTGGTGACGTTCGCATCGTGGATGCCGGACCGCGTGCTGCATGTCCGTTCCTTCTCGAAGTCCCACGGCCCCGACCTGCGCATCGGCGCCCTCGGCGGACCCCGCACCCTCGTCGACAAGGTCGTCGCGCGCCGGCTGCTCGGCCCCGGCTGGACGTCGCGGATGACGCAGGCGCTGCTGTTCGAGCTGCTCACCGATCCGGTGTCGGTGGCGGAGGTCGACCACGCGCGGGACGTGTACCAGGCGCGTCAACAGCGGCTGGCGGCGGCGCTCGACCTGCCGCCCGGGGACGGGATCAACACGTGGCTGGCGGTAGCGGACGAGCGGGATGCGCTCGTCGAGCTGGGGGCCGCGGGCATCCGGGTCGCGCCGGGGGCGCCGTTCCAGCTCGGGGAGACGGGCGGGCACGTCCGCGTGACCGTCGGCGTCACCGACGAGGTGGAGGCGGTGGCAGCGGCGCTCGGCGCGGTGCGCAGCTAGGCGCCTCGCGAGTCCGGGGATGGCGTTTCGGGTCCACCCAAGTCGGTGCTCCCCGGCGTTCGTTCTCGTACGACGTGCCGAAACGAGAGGGCGGCAGCCGACGCGCCAAGAAGACCGCAGACCAAAGCAAGCGGGAACGTCGGGAGCGGGAACGTTGGCGCGAGCAGCGCACCCACCGCCGCTGCCGCAACTGCGAAAACGCCTGAGACGAGCCACACTAGCCGAGGGACACTGAACGCGACGGCAACCGAGCCGACGAGGACACCGGCGATACTCCCGGCCGCCGCAAGTGCGATGCCGACTATCCCGCCGATCACCCTGCCGAGGACTCCGTACCCCATCCCGAACGCGACTTGCTGCGGACGAGCGATGATGGAAAGGGCAGTTATTCCCAGTGCCGCGACCATTGCCGAGCCAATTACAGTAAACAGGCCAGCCCATAGTGCCCAACGGGCCCAACGTCGGGCGTTCACATGACCCCGATCGGAAGGCGGTGTGCGTTCGGGTCGGAATAGAGGTATCCGCGGAGCTGGTAAGCCTGAATGCCCCACGGAACCTCGATCAGCCCCGTGTCGTAGATCACGCTCGCCCACCATTTCGGATTGATCGCCACACCCGTTTGTGACAAATACAGGTTGCCCTCACGTTCGTACGTCCGAAACGTAACGCCGACGATCTGCGGCGGGCCGGGGTCCGGTTCGGCGGCGGCGACCGGTGTCGCCATCGTGATGACCAAGACGGCCGACCCCACGAGGGCAAGGCAGGCTTTTGTGATTCCGGACATGGATGCTCTCCATTGGTCGGCTGATGGTGCAGCCTCACCGGCTCAACCGAAACCTGTGAAAAGACCGAGAGCGAGACCCAGGCGCGAGTATTGCAGCATCCGATCGATGCTCACAAGAGTTCTCCACAGATGTCATCGTCGCGGCCGTGAGAACCCGTAGTTTGGCACGGTGGACACGTCGGCCATGAACATCACAGTGCTCGGCGGCGGGGTCGGCGGCGGCAAGTTCATGCTCGGGATGCGGAAAGCGCTCGAGGGCACCGGGTCGCGGCTGCGGGCGGTGGTCAACACCGGCGACGACATGTGGCTCGCCGGGCTCCGCATCACGCCCGACCTCGACTCGATCATGTACGCCCTCGCCGGCGTGAACGACACCGAGCGCGGCTGGGGCCGCACAGGCGAGAGCGAGCGGGTGTCCGCCGAGCTGCAGGCCTGGGGTGTCGGGTGGCCGTGGTTCACGCTCGGCGACCTCGACCTCGGTGCGCACATCAGCCGCACGTCGTGGCTCCGGGAGGGGGTGCCGCTGACCGAGGTGGTGCGGCGGCTGACGGCCCGCTGGCCGATCGGCGCGGAGCTGATCCCGGCCACCGACGACGAGGTGGAGACGCACGTCGTGCTCGCGGACGGGACCGACCTGCACTTCCAGGAGTGGTGGACCCGGCACCGCGCGAAGCTGCCCGCGCAGGCGTTCGTGCAGCGTGGGCTGGACGCTGCCACGGCATCCACCGCCGCCCTGGAGGCGATCGCGGAGGCCGACGTGATCGTGCTGGCGCCGTCGAACCCGGTGGTCTCGATCGGGACGATCGTCGCGCTGCCGGGCATGCGCGAGGCGCTGCTCGCGGCGGAGGCGCCGATCGTTGGCGTGTCGCCGATCATCGGAGGCGCGGTGGTGCGCGGCATGGCCGACGAGTGCCTGACGGCGATCGGGGTCGAGACCTCCGCCGAGGCGGTCGGGCGGCACTACGGGGCGAGGTCGGCGGGCGGGCTGCTCGACGGCTGGCTCGTGGACGAGGTGGATGCGGGGGTCGACATCCCGGGCGTGCAGGTGCGCGCGGTACCGCTCTGGATGCGGGACGAGGAGCTGAGCTCCCGGATCGCCCGTCAGGCTCTGGAGCTGGCCGGACGCTGAAATCCGGGTTTCTCAGGAATTGCGGGTCCCGCGCGCCGTCACTCCCCCGGAATCTCGGGCTTCTCTCCGCCGCCGGATTGCACAATGCCTGAGTTAGCCGACTCGAGCGCCGCGCGCGTCCGCGGCCCGAGCCGGTCGGCGAGCTGCTGCAGGTGCTCCTCCAGGTCGACGTCGCGGCGCAGGGTCGAGGTCACCGGCAGCTGCAGTTCGATGAGCCGCGAGCTGCGATGGGCGCGCGCCGAGCCCGGACCGAAGCGGTGCACGAAACCCGACCCCGGGCGCGCGGTGACGAGCGTCGTGCCGGTGCCGTCCGCATCCGGGACGAAGGCGCGCTCATGCTCGAGCGCCGCGGTCAGCGCGAGCTCGAGGGTGCGGGACCGCAGGGCGGGGAGGTCGCCGAGCAGCACCGCCCGCGCACGGTCGGCGCGCGGCAGGCCGGCGCGGATCGCGGACTCCAGACCCGCGGCGTGCTCCTCGAGCACGACCTGCGCCCCGAGTGCGGCGGCCGCCTCGGCGACCGTTGCGTCGGGGGTGACGACCACGACATCCGCGACGGCGAGCGCCGCCTCGATCGTGTCGAGCGCGATGGCGCGGGCGAACTCCGGACCGCGCCCGAGCCGGGTCTTGCCGGGGGCGCGCACCGGGATGACCACAGTCCAGCACACCGGTCCAGAGTAGGCTCGACGCAAGCCCCGGAGCCCGATCTGGCTCCGGATCGTCGCTCCCGCTCTGGAGCGGCCGGGCGCCGTGAGGTCTCTCACGTCTCTCCTTCCGCCTGCCCTCTGGAGCCTCCGAATGCGTCCTCTCGCCGCCGTCCCCCTGCTCACCCTGCTGCTCGCGGGGTGCGCCGCCTCACCCGCCCCGGCATCCACCCCCACCCCCGACGCGCTCACGCTGTCGAACTGCGGCACGCAGGTCACCTTCGACAGCGCGCCAGAGCGGGTCGTCGCGATCAAGTCCACCTCGACCGAGATGCTGCTCGCGCTGGGGCTCGGCGACCGGATCGTCGGGACCGCGTTCCAGGACGGGCCGGTCCCCGGCGAATGGGCGGATGCCGCGGCCGGCATCCCCGAGATCTCCGACTTCATGCCGAGCGAAGAGGCGGTGCTCGACCTGGAGCCCGACCTCGTGTACTCGGGGTGGGAGTCGGCGTTCGCCGCCGACGCCGCGGGCGAGCGCGATGAGCTGACCGCCCTCGGGGTGAACACCTACGTGCAGCCGGCCGCATGCCGCAGCGCCGAGGTGCCCGGCAAGCTGGACTTCGACGAGATCTTCCGCGAGATCACCGAGGCGGCAGCGATCTTCCGCGTCGACCCGGCGCCCCTGCTCGCCGATCAGCAGGCGCAGCTGGATGCCATCCAGCCTGACGACCGCCGTCTGACCGCGCTCTGGTACTCCTCCGGAACCGACACCCCCTACGTCGGCGCCGGCCTCGGCGCGCCGGAGCTCGTGCTCGAGACCGCGGGGCTCACCAACATCGCCGCCGACATCGACCTGACCTGGACGTCGCTCGGCTGGGAGTCGATCGTCGACGCCGACCCGGATGTCATCGTGCTGATCGACGCGGACTGGAACACCGCGCAGAGCAAGATCGAGCTGCTGGAATCGAACCCGGCCACCGCCCGGCTGAGGGCCGTGCAGAACCGGGCGTACATCATCCTGCCGTTCGCCTCCGGTGAAGCGGGCGTGCGCACCGTCTCGGCCGCCGCTTCGGTCGTCGAGCAGCTGGGAGCCCTGCCGGTTGAGTAGCGCGAAGCGCATATCGAAACCGCTGCTCGCCGCGGTGATCCTCACCGCCGCGCTGCTGGCCTCGATCGCGTCGGCGGTGACGATCGGCGCCGCCGACCTCGCGGTGGGCGACGTGATCCGCGCGATCGGCGCGCACCTCGGCATCGGGACGAACCCGCTCGACACGCTGCGCGACGGCATCGTCTGGGAGCTGCGCCTCCCCCGCGTGCTGACCGCGGCGGCGGTCGGCGCCGGGCTCGCCCTGTCGGGCGCGGTCATGCAGGCGATCACGCGCAACCAGCTCGCCGACCCGTACCTGCTCGGCCTGTCGTCGGGGGCATCCCTCGGCGCCGTGTCGGTGCTGCTGCTCGGGGTCGCGGTGCTGCTCCCGGTCGCCGCCTTCGCGGGAGCTCTCGCCGCCCTCGCCGTCACCCTCGCCCTCGCCGGCGCGATCGGCAGCATCACGCCGACCCGCACCGTGCTCGCCGGGGTGGCGGTGTCGTCGCTCGCCGGCGCGATCACGAGCTTCGTCATCTTCTGGACGGCGACCGGGGACTCCTACCGCGAGATCCTCGGCTGGCTGCTCGGATCTCTCGCCGGTGCGCGCTGGCCCGCCGTCGCGATCGCGGGCATCGCGCTCGTCGTGGTCGGCATCCCGATCGCGTTGAGCGGCCGCGTGCTCGACGCGTTCGCTTTCGGGGACACGACGGCCGCATCGCTCGGGGTGCCGGTGCAGGGTGCGCGCTGGGCGTTCCTGATCGCGACGGCGCTGCTGACCGGCGCGATGGTGTCGGTGAGCGGCGCGATCGGGTTCGTCGGCCTGGTGCTCCCGCACGCGGTCCGGCTGCTCGTCGGGCCGGGGCACCGCGCCCTGCTGCCGCTGTCGGCGCTGGTGGGGGCGGTGTTCCTCATCTGGGCCGACACGATCGCCCGCAGCCTGTTCGACCCGCGCGAACTGCCGGTCGGGATCGTCACCGCCCTCATCGGCGCGCCCGTGTTCGCGCTGCTTCTCGCCCGCCGCCGGAGCGAGGCATGACCCTCCGGCACGCCGGCGATGCCGGCTACTCAGGGCGAGCCCTCACGGTCACAAACGTCACGGTGCGCGCGGGCGACACGACCCTCGTCGACGGCGCCGCGCTCACCGTCGAGTCCGGCACGTTCACCGCCGTGCTCGGCCCCAACGGCGCCGGGAAGTCGACGCTGCTGCGCACCGTGTCCGGGGTGGTGCGCCCCGCATCCGGGACGGTGTCGTTCGACGGCGCCGACCTGTTCGCCCTGCCGCGCCGGGCCCGTGCCCGCCTGGTCGCACTCGTCGAGCAGGAGAACGCGACCGAGCTGCCGCTGACGGTGCGCGACGTGGTCGCCCTCGGCAGGACCCCGTACGAGAGCCTCATCGGCGGGCGCGATCCGGATGCCGGGGCCGCCATCGATGCGGCCCTCGCGACGGCGGGCATGGCGGCCTTCGCCGCCCGGCCGGTGACCGAGCTGAGCGGAGGGGAACGTCAGCGCGTGATGCTCGCCCGCGCCCTCGCGCAGCAGCCCCGGCTGCTGGTGCTCGACGAGCCGACCAATCATCTCGACGTCGCCGCGCAGCTGGAGGTGCTGGAGGTGCTCGACGGGCTGGCGCGCGCGGGCACCACGGTGGTGGCGGCGCTGCACGACCTGACGCTGGCGGCGTCGCACGCGGACAGCGTGGTCGTGATGGCGCACGGGCGCGTGGTCGCGTCCGGGGCGACGGCGAAGACCCTCACGCCGAAGCTCGTGCGCGAAGTGTTCGGCGTCGACGCGCAATGGGTCGAGAACCCGCTCACGCGGCGGAAGATGCTCGCGGTCGCTCAGCCACGGCGCTAGCCCAGAGCCCTAAGCCTCAGGGTCGTAGCGGAACCGCGTGATCAGCGAATCCGGCAGGAACATCGCGCGCAACCGGTCGCGCCGGTCGACGGTGCGGGCGATGGAACGGCGGATCGCCCGCAGTTCCTGCACCGTCGGAACGCCCCGGCCCGGGGGTGCGAACGCGGACTCCTCGACATCCGACCGGAACCCGGCGATCCGCTCCCGCTGATCGCTCAGCACCACGGCGAGGCGGTCGGCGAAATCGCGGGGTGTCTCGCTGTCGGGTGCCGCCCAGCCGTAGTCGCGTGCGGTATCCCGCAACTCGGCCCAGGCCGCCGCCGCCGGGTCGCGACCGTTGCGGATCGCGCTCACCCGCCGTCGGCGCAGCCAGGTGCGCGTGATCAGCGGCGCGAAACCGCCGAGCACGATCAGGCCGGCGAGCACCGCCAGCACGACCGGCAACGGACTCGCGGACGAGCTCCCCCCGGCGGCGAGCCCCGGGTCGACCTGACCCTGATCGGGACGCTCCGGGTTCGCGGTCGCGTCCGTCGTCGGCGCCGCGATGGGCGTCGCCTCGTTCTGCGGCGTCGTCGGGTCGTCGACGACCGCCGGGGTCGAGTAGTCCGGCAGGATGCCGCGGCCCGGAGTCGGCTCGAAGCGCAGCCACCCCACACCCTCGAAGTAGAGCTCCGGCCAGGCGTGCAGGTCGTGGGAGGTCACCGTGTAGCTGGTGATGCCCGCCGCGGTCTGCGACTCCCCCGGCTGGAACCCGACGGCGACACGGGCAGGGATGCCGAGGGTGCGCGCCATCACCGCCATCGCCGACGCGAAGTGCACGCAGTATCCGGTCTTCTTGTCGAGGAACTCGGCGATGATGTCGACACCGGTCCCGTCGAAGCCGCCGTCGACGGGGGCATCCTCCGAGTACTCGAACTCCCCGCTCGTGAAATAGTCCTGCAGCGCCATCGCCCGCTCGTACGTCGTGGAGTACTGCCCGGCGATCGCCTGGGCGGTCTCGGCAATCACCTCCGGCATCCGCGACGGCAGTACCAGGGTCGAGATGTTCGCCTCCGCGTGCGGGACGGCGACGCTGACATCCTCGAGCGTCGGCTGCACCTCGAGGAACGTGACCGCGTACTGCTGGCCGCGCACCCCCGCGCTCGGGCTCCGCGCCGACAGGCCGGTGCGCTCCCAGTACCAGGGACCCTCGAGACCCGTCACCGATTCCGCCGGGTACGGCAGCGGCAGCCAGCGGCCGGCGATGTCGCCCACCTGGATGTCCATGGTCTGCTCTTCGGCCCTGATCCCCACCCCGAGGCCGGGCGGGTTGGGGAAATCGGACACATCGTTGCCGGGGTCGTTCTCGATCAGGTTCGGGGTCCAGGTGCGCCCGTTGAACGTCTCCAGCGTCGCCAGGCGCAGGTACTGGGGGCCGGAACTCGACTGGTACGTCACCGCGACGACCGCGTCGCCGCGGCGCAGATCCTCGCCGAGGTTGATCAGCGGGTTGATGCCGGTCTGCACGCCGCCGCCGATCGCACCCGGATCCTCCTGCACCTCCGGCAGGAACGTCGGCGTCGCGAGCCCTCCCCCGATCGCGAGAGCGCCCGCCAGCACCATCACCGGCAGCGGCGTCGGACGACGCCCCATCCGCAGGATGGCGACGAAGAGCCCAGCGGTGATGACGAACCACAGCGGGTCGGCGATGTCGGGGCGCACCGCCACCGGGATCCCGAGCAGCGTCAGCAGGGGCGCCGCGGTGAGGGCGGGTGCGCTGACCGCGGCGACCACGATGTCGGCGAACACCGCGCACGCGATCATCGTCATCGACAGCAGCAGCAGGATGCCGGGGTCGGCCTCGGCGGGGATCCGCTGCTCCTGGATCGACTCCCACCCGGCGTTCACCACCGCGTTGAGGCGGTCGGCCGAATCGAATGTGGGGAAGAGCCCGAGGAACGCCTTCTCGCCGGCGAACGCCGCGGTGATCGCGAGAGCCGACACCCCGAGCGCGACGAGCGGCGGGATCCACCGCCTGCGCACGAACAGACGCGTGACCAGCGCGGCCGCGAAGACCAGCAGGGCGAACCCGCCGCCGATCAGCCACCAGGTGAGGTCGCGCAGGACGACGTGCATCCCCGCGTAGGCAGTCATCAGCGCGACGAACGCGAGCAGCGGACGCTGCCAGGGGATCGACACGCGCACCCGCGCGGGGCGACGGGTGCGGGGCAGCGTCACCTCGCCGGGGCGGCTCGATGCCGACCGGGCGGGCCGGGTGCCGGTGAGGGTCATACCGGCACCTCCGTGTGCTGACCCGCCGCACGCCAGGCATCCCCCGGGTGCGTCTCGTCATGCACCTCCACCACCTGCCAGCCGGCGTCGGTCAGGCGCTCCCGCAGCACCGGCCGCGGATCGAGCACGAACGCGACAGCCACCTGACCCGCGCGGCGCCGCTTCAGCAGCCAGGAGATCGTCGGCTCGTCCGGGGTGCCGAGCAACGCGAACACCGGACCCTCCGGCTCGGTGATCACCGAGGTGCCGACCGGATCCTGCGGCCGGTCGATCAGCTTCACCGCGGCGAGGCTCGTCAGGAACGCCTCCGAACGGTGGCCGCCCTCCCAGCGTTCGCCGAGCTGCTCCACCTGCGGCACCGCAGTCTCCTCGATCAGAACCCGGAAGCCCGAGGCCTCCAGATGCGATCCGAGGGAGGCGGTCATGCGCACCACCCATTCGAAGCCCTCGCTGTGCGCGGTCGGCGACCAGGTGTCGCCCGCGTCGGGCACCGCATCCTGATACCCGCTCTGCCGGGTGTCGACGACGATGCGTGCATCGGGGTGGCTGCGGTGCTCCTCCTGGCGCACCATCAGCTCGCCGTGGCGCGCCGACGCGCGCCAGTGCACACGGCGCAGCGCATCGCCCGGGCGGTACTCGCGCGTCGTCAGATCGTCGTCGTTGCCGGTGACCCGGCGCTGCACCAGCTGCGCGGTGCCCTCGCCGTCGGCGAGGGCCGGGCCGCCGAGCGGCAGCTCCACCACATCCGGGACGACGATCAGCCGGTCGGCCTCCCCCACGCGCCGCACCGCGTTCACCATGCCGAACGGGTCCTCGTACTCGACCACGAACGGGCCGATCGGGTACAGTCCGCGACGTTGCGGGTGCAGCTCGTAGTCGACGGCTTTCACGCGCTTCGACGCCGACCCGATCGGGATCGCCGGCAGCTCGTGCGGGGTCATCGGCTGCGTCCACGGGATCGCATCGTTCCAGAGCAGCGGGGTGCTGGCGCTCGACCCGACGTTGCGCACCCGGACCGTCACGCGGGTCGTGCCCCCCGCGGACACCACCGGCGGCGAGAAGAGGCGGATGATCTCGAACCGCGGCTTCCGGGTGCGCACCACGATCGCGCCGATCACCACCAGCAGCACAGCCATGCCGCCCACCACGAGCACCTCGCGGCGGCCCGCCGAATACCCGGCGATCAGACTCAGGATGCCGATGCCCAGCGTCACGACGCCACGTGCGGTCAGGCGGCCGGCCCGCTTGCGCAGCGTCGTCTCGCCGTCACGGCGGGAACGCGTCGGCCTGGCCATCAGGCCGGTCCGGCAGCCCCGAGGGGAACGGGCGTGCTGGCGACGATGCGCGCCGTGATGTCGGCCAGCGCCTCCGCGCCCAGCGGGTTCGAGCCGATCGCCGCACGCGTCGTCACCAGGCGATGCGCCAGCACCGGGACGGCGAGCGCATCGATGTCGTCGGGCAGCACGAAGTCGCGCCCGTCGAGCGCGGCGCGAGCCTTCGCCGCGCGCACCAGCTGCAGCGTCGCGCGGGGGCTGGCGCCGAGCCGCAGGTCGCGGTCGGTGCGGGTCGCCGCGGCGATCGCCACCGCATAGTGCTCGACCGCGGGGCTCACGAACACGGAGCGGACGGTCGCGATCATGCGACCGAGTCGTTCGAGCGTGACCACCGGTTTCAGGTCGTCGAGGGGCTCCACCCGGCGCGTCGCTGCGGTAGGCGTTCATCTTGTGGAGTCTGCCACCTCTCCGCCGAAGTCGCTGCTGTGAAGTTGCCGCGTCATCCGGTCGACGATCTACACGGAAACCGGGGTTCGGGTGGAATACGCGCTCGTCGGCGCGGATTCGTGTGGATCGCGTACCGCCCGCCGGGTGGGAAGCGCGGCCGACGCCGCAGAGCACGTCAGTGCGGATCTCCACCGCTCGGCGGCAGACCCGCGCGCAGGCCGGCCTCGTACCCCTCGCGCCACGCCTCCTCCGACCCCAGCCGGAACATGTCCTGATCCGCCGGACGGACGAGCGCACGCGCCCCCGGAAGAGACAGCTCCCCCACCAGGTGCCCGAGGCCGCGGACCACGGCGACCGGCATGCCGCTGGCCTTTCCTTTGACGAGGTCGGCGGCGGCGGCGATCTCATCCGCGACGGCGGCGATCGTCGCCTCGAGCACATGTCCGGACGCGTCGGTCGTCCCCCGCAGGTCGTCGACGACGCGCAGGCCGGCCGCCCCGATCGCCGCGTCGGTCTGCCCCTCGCGCCACGGCCTCCCGAGCGTGTCGGTCAGGATGACGCCCACCTTCTTGCCCGTCGACGCGCGCAGCGCGGTGGCGATCCGCAGCGCCGAAGCATCCGGGTCTTCGGGGAGCAGCAGCACGACCCCCTCCGGTGCGTTCGACGCATCGACCCCCGCCGCCGCCATCACCAACCCCTGCGGGTTCTCGACGATCCGCGTCACCCCGCGCGCGTGCTCGCGCGTCGCCACCACCCGCACCGTCTGATCGGTGATCGCCTGCTCCCGGTCGGCGGCGGCCACCTGCCTGCCCTCCGCTTTGCTGACGATCTTGGAGGTGATGGCGAGGATGTCGCCGTCCTCGAGATCGGTGGTCGAGCCCGTCGAGACCCCGACGGCATCCGCGATCAGGGCGGCGAGGTCGTCGCCTGCCACGATCTCGGGCAGCGCGACCGCCCAGACGGTGAGCGTCATCCGGTCACCTTCGGCAGCACGTCGCGGCCGAAGACCTCGATGAACTCCCGCTGGTTGCGGCCGACGTTGTGCAGATAGATGCGGTCGAAGCCGAGGTCGGCGAAGGTCTGGATGTGGGCGCGGTGCGCGTCCGGATCGGCGGACACCAGCATCCTGCCCTCGAAATCGGCGGGGGTGACCATGCGGGCGATCTGCTCCAGCTCGTGCGGCGACCGGATGTCGGCCTTGCTGAACCGCAGCCCCAGGTTCGGCCATTCGGTGAGCGCGTTCGCCATCGCGGCCTCGTCGGTGTCGGCCCAGCTGACGTGCAGCCGCAGCACCTTCGGCATGGTGGCGGCGTCGCGTCCGGCCTCGCGGGCGCCTTCGGCGAAGCGTTTCAGCAGCGCCTCGAGCTTGTCGGGAGCGGCGGCCTCGGTGATCAGCCCGTCGACGGTGCGGCCCGCCCGCCGGGCGGTCACCGGCCCCGACGCGGCGACCAGGATGTCGGGGGTGCGTTCCGGCATCGTCCACAGCCGCGTCGACTCGAGTTTGTAGTACTGCCCCTCGTGCCTGACGTCTTTGCCCGAATGCCCCGACGCGAACAGCTTCTTGATGATGTCGATCGCCTCGAACATGCGGCTGATCCGCTCGGGGGCGTCGGGCCAGTACGCGCCGACGATGTGCTCGTTGAGCGCCTCCCCCGAGCCGAGCCCCAGCCAGTGCCGGCCCGGGTACATGGCGGCGAGGGTGGCGGATGCCTGAGCGACCATCGCCGGATGCCAGCGGAACGTGGGTGCGGTCACCCCGGTTCCGAGGTCGCCGGTGGTGGTCTGGCCGAGGGCGCTGAGCACATTCCAGACGAAGCTCGCCTGCCCCTGCTGCGGCACCCACGGCTGGAAATGGTCGGCGGCCATCACCCCCTGGAAGCCGGCGCTCTCGGCAAGGGGGACGAGTTCGAGGATCTCGGTCGGATGGAACTGCTCGAGCATCGCGGCGTAACTGATGGCGGGCATGGGTCCATTGTGGCGCGGTGTGTCACCGGTCGATATCGAACAGTGCTCGAAAACTCTAGAGTGTAGGTCACCCTCACCGACTTGAAGGCTTACCCGTTGCCATTGCCGCCCACCCGCCGTCGACCGTCGGACCCGTCAGCTGCCGACTTCTTCGTCGACCGCCAGACCGAATCGGAAGCGCTCAGCAGCGCCCTCTCGGCACACGTCAAGAACTGCGATGAGGGTCTGATCGACGATCAGACGTTCAACAACATCGTGTCGTTCTACGGCATGGGCGGGATCGGGAAGACCGATCTCTCTCACCGTCTGGAAGCGTGGCTCTCCGGTGCCGACGTCCAGGGATGGGGTGAGCGGCCGAAAGCTCCACACCTCGTGCTTGCACGGTGGGAGCTGAACGATTCCCAGGGAAACGTGGATGCCATCCCCCTGCTCGTCTCCGTGCGGTCTGAGTTGCATCGGATCAAGCCGAGCTGGCCGGCGTTCGATCTTGCGTTCGCCGCCTACTTCACGTCCGTTCGACCCGGTGAACAGGTACCTGTCATCACGAACAACTCCGAGTATTCGGACGGGATCGTCGGCACTCTGAGCGCACTGGCCGAGGATCTGGGCCAAGCAAGCCTGGTCGTCAGCCTGACCTCCGCCTCGATCCGTGCGCTGGTGCGAGCAGCGAAGGCCCGCGGAAAACAGTGGGCTGCGACCAGAACCAACCCGGAGATCGTCGAATTGCTCGAGCGGTGCCTCAGTGAACCGTCAGCCAGTGACCAGCGCCCCGACCTCGCCGCGGACGTGCTGTGGCAGCTTGCGTTGGAAATCGACAACATGACGATTGAGAAGCGCCCCAATCTCGTGATCTTCGTCGACCATTTCGAGCGGCTTCAGAATGCTCAACGCGGTACCGGAGAAGCGAGCCTCAACCGATTCGTCACGTCGCTTCCCCATGCGCTCTTCGTCATCACGGGGCGTGACGTCATCGACTGGTACCGGGACGATCGCACTGAACTCGACGTCGCAGGGTCCCACCGGTGGCCCGGACTGCTCCCCAGCGCGACAACCGGCGCTCGGCAGCATCGGCTCGGGCATCTCTCCGAGTCGGACACGCGAACCCTGCTCGTGCGACGAAACGAGTACGAGAACCTTCGCGTTCCGGACGCGGTGATCGAGACACTCGTGAAATCGACCGGCGGGTGGCCCGTCCACATCGATGCGGTGGCGACCTATGCGCGCCGATTGCGGGAGATCGATGCGGATCGCGAGATCAGCGCGGAGGACCTCGGTGGCTCGCTCGCGTCGGTCGTGCGTCGTCTCCTCGACGATCTCCCTGATGATGAGCGCCGGATCTTCCAGGCCGCGTGCGTCCTCCCCTTCTTCGATGTGCCCCTTGTCCGCGCGGTCGCCGGTCACGTCGATCGCGCAGCAGTCACCCGCTGCATCGCGCGCGCTCTCATCCTGGAGAACGCCGGCAGCTCGTTTCCGTATCGGGTTCACGACGAGATCCGGGAGGTCGTGCGATCGTCCGGAGACCGGGTTCGCGGGGGTTGGGGCGCCGAGGATTGGAGGGAGGCGGCGGGTCGAGCGCTCGAGTACTCGCGCCAGCTCTTCGATCAGGCGGGGGATCGGCAAGATGACCAGGCCCAGTTGATGGCGGTCGCGCTCGCGATCAACATCGGTGCCGAGAACGAGGTCGATCCGACCTGGATCGCGAGGGCGGTAAAGATGGGCCCGAACATCACCGGCCTCAGGCCCCACATCCCCGCGAGCGACAAGGTCCCCGCCGGTAACCCGGTTCGTTCGATCGTGGAGCTGGTCGAGCTGCTCGATCCACGGGCGGATGACACGGTGATCACGGGTCTCGACGCGTTGCGCAAGGCTCCGATCGTCAGCCGGGAGGCTGCGCTGTGGGCGGCGTATCGATCCCGATACCCGCTCTACCGGTATGACGACGCCGTCAAGCGCCTCCGCGACCTCATGGACGAGGACGACTCGAGAACGGTGATGTATCGCCGACAGATCGCGGTCACACTCGTGCAGAGCAGGAGGTTCGAGCATGCGATGGACGCAGCGGGCGAACTGCCGGGGGACGGCGCACTCGACATCCACGAGATGATCGGCCGGCATACGGGCGATGTGACATCGACCACCTACCTCGAGCGGCGGGCGCAGGCGGCGAAGAACAGCCGCCGGTACCAGATCGAGGTGATGGGGACGGTCGCGCAGACGAGGGCGAGGCGTGGTTCGATACACCCGCACGAGATCGAGACCGAACTCGTCACGGTCCGGAACATCGGTCATAGGTCGGCAGAGCGCGACCTTCTCATTGCCCTCGGCTACTTCGAGTTGTATCGACCGGTGGCCTTCGCAGAGATCATGGAGGCCCTCGCAGGGATCCGCCGGGGCCGAGGGACCAGTCCGGGCGAGGCCGAACTGATGTGCCTGCGCGCCATGGCCACTCGCGACCACTCGCTCGCGGTTCAGGCTTTCGAGCGCGCATCCGAGCTGAGCTTCCGGCCGGCGAGTTGGATTGCTACCGAGGTGTACTTGTCGAGCCAGGGGCTTGAACTCCCCGAGATCGAGACCCAGTGGCTGGATCCCTACGACCTGGTGCGCGAGCGCTGGCTGAAGGTGGCGGAGGGGATCATCGATCGGGCGGGCGATCGAGCCTGAATCCGCTCAGCGCGACGCGAGCGCGGCCGCGAACCTCTCCGCGGCGAACCGGCAGCTGCCGAGCGCCTCGGCCAGCGGCTCGTCCAGCTCGAACACGGCGGCGAGCACCAGCTGCTGGCCGGGTATGCGCAACTGGATGATGTGGCCGGCATCGGCGGCGACGATCAGACAGCGGGCGGTTCCGAGGGCGAGTTCCCGCGCGACCGCCTCGCTGAGCGCCTGCATCGACGAGGACATGCTCGACAGGCGGTCGTCCTCGTAGGCGGGCACGCCATCCACCTCGAACCCGTCCTCGGTGAGCACGGTCGCGTACCGCACCCGCGGGCACCGGTCGGTGAGGTCATGCAGGGCGGTGGTCGCCAGATCCTGCACCAACGGGTCTTTGTGCAGGGCGACCGCGGGCCGGGTCGCCATGACGGTCATGCGAAGACCCGCCCGTACGCGCCGCGCATCTCGATGTTCGCGATGAGGCTCATCAGCAGCATCTCCATGTTGCCCCGGTCGCGCGGGTCGACGGGCAGCACCGGCACCATCAGGTCGGGCCGTTCCCGCTCCAGCACATCCGTGTAGTCGGTGAGGATCGGGCCGGGCCCGACGTCCATGCGGGTGATCCCGATCGCGACCCCGCCGCGCTGGCACAGGTCGGCGAATTCGATCAGGTACTCGCGCATCGCGTTCACCGGATCGGGGTGGTCGTTGTGCACCAGCAGCACCATCCCCTCGGCCCGGTCGCGCAGGATGCGCCACATGAAGTCGAAGCGCCTCTGCCCGGGGATGCCGTACAGCCGCACCCTCTCCTCGTCGGTGACGCCGATCTCGCCGTAGTCCATGGCGACGGTGGTGGTGGCCTTGTCGGCGGTGGCGAGGTCGGTGTTGGCCGCCTCCGTCGAGATGACCGGCGTCTCGCTGAGGCTGCGGATGGCGGTCGTCTTGCCCGCCCCCATCGGCCCCGCGAACAGGATGATGTGCTCCACGTCAGCGACCCCATTTCTTGCGCAGCCGGGCGAAGAGCCCCGTGGATGCCGGGGCCCCGTCGCGCGAGCCGGCTGCGGCATCCAGGGCGGGTGCCGTCGCCGTCCGGCGCAGGATCCCCGCGACGCTCAGAGCGTTGACCAGCCGCCGCGCATCTGAGGGTGGGATCTGCGCGGCGGCGGCCAGCTCGTCGGCGGTGGCGAACGCGTTGCCGAGCATCGCGATCATGCGCACCTCGTCGAGGCCGATCGCCAGCTCGGACAGCGACGGCCACCGCCGAAGCCGGTACCGGTGCCCGTCGACGAGCCATGGCGCGGGCTCGTCGCCGAAGGCGCGCCAGCCGATCGCGTACAGCAGCGGATCGAGCGGGCGACCGGGAAGGTCGATCGACGGGGTGTCCGGGTTGCCCGGTTCCGTCTCGACGCGCACGCTGTCGGGTGTGAGCGAGAAGTCGCTCAGCGAGCGCGACCATTCGTAGGCGTTGAACGCCAGATCGATGGTGATGACACCGTGGCCGTCGACGTGCAGTCGCAACGTGACCGGCATCGGCATCTGCTGGATCGCGTGAATCGCGGTCGCCGCGCCCGCCCAGCCGGCGAGCTCCGGGGGAGCATCGACGGTGACGCGGGTTCCGACGGCGGCGCCGGAATCCGGGGACATGGTCGCCCGGCTATTCGGTCTCGCGCAACAGGTGGACGGTTTTCAGCGTCGACGACAGCATGTTGAGGCCCCCCAGCCTTTCCTCCCCGGCCCCGCCGGAGCGGGGTACCCGACACCCCGCAGCGTCAGGATAGGGCCGCGAGCGCCCCGCCCGTCTACCCCTTTGCGGGGGGTGCGGCTACGGCAGCGAGCCGATGACGTTGCGTTCGCCGCGGTCGACGACGGTGCCGATCTCCCCGTCGGCACGCACGTCGTTGTCGTCGCCGTCGACGATGACCCGCTCGGCGGAGCCGTGCACGTTGACCTCGTTGTGGTTGCCGCCGATCTGCACGCGCCCCACATCGAGGCTGTCGACGCGGTTCACGTTGCCGTCGATGCGGATGCTGCCGATCTCGCCGGCGTCCACCTCGTTCGCCTTCCCGTCGATGATGAGGGTGCCGATCGACTGGGCGAACACCTCGATGTCGTGCCCCCGGATGGTGACGGCGATGCAGTCGGGAAGGTGGTACTCACCCGGCACCGTGAGGACGGCGGCGTCGCAGTCGGTGCCGGTCGGCTCGGGCGTCGGCGTCGGCGTCGCCGACGGGGCCGCGGATGCCGTGGGCGCCGGCGCCGTCTCGCCCTGCCCCAGCGCCGGGGCACCGGGCCCCGAGAAGCTGCCGATCGTGGTGCAGCCGGCGAGCAGGAGCAGAAGCGGCGTGAACAGCACTGCGCGTCTCATGCGTTCCAGGCTACGTCCGTTACTCCGTGTGTCGACCCGGGTGGGAGCGGCGCCACCTCCCGATTACCGTGATCGCCATGTCCGAAGGACCGACGCTTCCGGGCCCGCTGGTCTCCACCCAGTGGGTCGCCGACCACCTGGGTGCCGAGCGCCTCGTGGTTCTCGACGCCTCGGTCGTGAACTTCACCCGGCCCGACGGCCGCACCGGATATCTGAGCGGGCACGAGCAGTACCTGCTCGAGGGCCACCTCCCCGGCGCCGTGTTCGCCGACCTGATCGAGGAGCTCTCCGACCCCGGCGGGCTGCACCCGTTCACGAGACCGGACGCCCCGCGGTTCAGCGCCGCGGTGGGAGCTCTCGGCATCGACAACCGCACCGCCGTCGTCGTCTACGACTCCGCCGTGGGGCAGTGGGCCTCGCGGGTGTGGTGGCTGTTCCGCGCGTTCGGCTACGACGACGTCGCGATCCTCGACGGCGGGCTGACCGCCTGGCGCGCCGACGGCCGGGAGCTCGAGCTCGGCCACGTGCGACCTGAGCCGACGGGGTTCTCCGCCGCCGAGCGGCCGGGGCTGTGGGTCGACAAACGCTACGTCGAAGGGGTGCTCGCCGGAGATCACGACGCGGCGCTGGTCTGCGCGACCCCGCCGCAGGAGTTCGAGCGCCGGCACATCCCGACCAGCAGCTCCGTGCCCGCCGCACGGCTCGTCGACCGCGAACGGCGCACCTACCTGACGCCGGACGCGCTCCGCGGGGTGCTCGCCCCCGCGCTCGGGGCACCGCGCATCGTCACCTACTGCGGTGGCGGCATCGCGGCGGCATCGGCGGCGTTCGCGCTCACCCTGCTCGGGGAGGACTCGGTGGCCGTGTACGACGGCTCGCTCAACGAGTGGGCGGCCGACCCGGAGGCGGCACTCGTCACGAGCGGGTGATCGCGATACGCGACCGCGGTCGCTACTCGATCAGCAGGGAAAGTTCCGCCGCCGTGGTCACCGGCAACGCGCAGACGAACGACCGGCAGTAGTAGGCACCGGCGCCGGTGCGGGAGTCGAAGAGCTCGAAGCCTGCTGCGGCCCATTCCCGCGACTGGTCAGGGGTCACGTCGGCGCGCGGTCCGCGTCGCCAGCCACGCGCGGCGGATTCCAGGCCGGGACCGATCACCACGAGCTGCTCCAGCGGCGCGGCGAGACGGGATGCGATGGCGAGCGCCGCGCCGAACGCGCTCGGCTGCTCCCCGGCCACGCCGAGCGCGGGAGCGATCGCGTCCGCGGCGAGGCGGCGGTGGGCGTCATCCCCGGTGAGCGCGGAGAGCAGCAGGGCCGCATCCGCGAGCAGCGAACGACCCGACGGCAGGGCGCCGTCGGAGGGGTCCCCGTCGGTCGACAGCCCGCTCGCGACGAGCACCGGGTCGCCACCACCGGGGGCGGCGACCCCGCCGTCCGGAGTGCGGCAGGCCTCCACCAGCCGCCGGGCGACGACCGCGTACCGCGACTCCCCCGACACCAGCGCCAAGCGCAGCAGCCCGCCGGCCAGGCCCCCGAAATCTTCCAGCGTCGCCGTGGCCGTCGACGCCCTGCCGCCGAGGGATGCCCGGATGAGCGACGCATCGTCGCCGTGCAGGCGCAGCACGGTGTCGGCGGCGGCGCGAGCCGCATCCACCCACTCGGCCCGGCCGAACCGCGCACCCGCGTCGGCGAGCGCGCCGATCACCATGCCGTTCAGGCCGGTCAGCACCTTCTCGTCGAGGGCGGGCGGCTGCAGCCCGGCGCGTCCGGCGGCATCGCGCGCGTAGTAGCCGCCCTCGCTGCGCTCCCCGTCGATGATGCTCTCGCTGTCTTGGGCGGACGCGAACGCGCCGTCCGGCAGGCGCAGCACGTCGAGCAGGAACGACACGACACCCTCGGCGGTCCGTTCGTCGCCCACGGCGGCGTAGGCGCTCAGCAGCTGGGCGTTGTCGTAGGCCATCCGCTCGTAATGCGGCTCGGTCCAGTCGCGCCGGGTCGCGTAGCGGAAGAACCCGCCCTCGACCGGGTCGCGCAGACCGGATGCCGCGATGGTCTCCAGCATCCGTCGCGCGAACGCGTCGGCCGCCTCGTCACCCCGCGCCCCGCGTTCCAGCAGGAACGAGATCACCGGCGTGTTCGGGAACTTCGGCTCACGTCCGAGCCCACCGAAGTCCGGATCCTCGAGCGACAGCAGCCGCTGCACGGCGTCATCGAAGTCAGCGGCACCGAGGTAGGCGCCGGATGCCGCGGCCGGCTGCGCGGCGGCTACCGCATCCCGAACCGCGGCACCCGCGACGCGCACGTCGTCGCGCTTGTCGCGCCAGGCCTCCAGCACGGCGTCGACCACCTGCCGGAACGCCGGCACGCCCTGCACCGGCCGGGGCGGGAAGTAGGTGCCGGCGTAGAAGGTGAGACCCTCCGGGGTGGTGAAGACGGTGAGCGGCCAGCCGAGGTTGCGGGTGAACGCGCTCGCGGCGGAGAGGAAGGCGTCGTCGACCTGCGGGTGCTCCTCGCGGTCCACCTTGATCGCAACCAGGTTGTCGTTGAGGTAGGCGGCGAGCTCCGGATCGCTGAACGATTCGCGCGCCATCACGTGGCACCAGTGGCAGGTGGCGTACCCGATCGAGACCATCACGGGCACGTCGCGCCGCACCGCCTCGGCGAACGCCTCCTCGCCCCACGGCCACCAGTCGACCGGGTTCTCGGCGTGGCTCCGCAGGTACGGGCTCACTGCCAGAGCGAGCCGGTTGGTCATAGGGTCAGCCTATGTACGCCGAGAAGAACGCCGCCGACGGGATCACCTTCACCTACCTCGGCGGACCGAGCGGCGTGCTCGAGTACGGCGGCCTGCGCATCCTCATCGACCCGACGTTCGACGACCCGCAGACGTACCCGGATGACGACGGAACCCCGCTGGTGAAGACCCGCGGCCCGGCCCTCCAGCCGGAGGAGCTCGGGCAGATCGACGTCGTGCTCGCCTCACATCACGAACACGAGGACAACCTCGACCACCGTGGCGCCGAGTACGCGTCGACGGCGCCGCTGGTGCTGAGCACACCGAAAGCCGGCGACGACCTCGGCTCACCGTGGGTCGGGATGGCGGACTGGTCGCAGCGCTCCGTCGGGCTGGTCGACATCACGGCGGTGCCGGCGCTCCACGGCCCGCCCGGGATCGAGGACGTCATCGGCCCGGTCGTCGGCTTCGTGCTGCGGGCGCCCACCCTGCCGAGCGTGTACGTCAGCGGCGATAACGCCTCGCTCGATCACGTCGGCTCGATCGCCGCCCGCTTCGCCCCGATCGGGGTGGCGATCCTGTTCGCGGGTGCCGCCCGGGTGCCCGAGATCGACGCGGCCCTCACCCTCACCTCACAGGATGCGGCGGCCGCCGCCCGCACCCTCAGCGCCCGGCGGGTGGTCGGCGTGCACACCGAGGACTGGGAGCATTTCAGCGAATCCCGCGCACAGCTGGAGGCAGCGTTCGAGGCCGAGGGCATCCGCGACCTGCTGATCGACACCCCGCGGGGTGTGACCGTCTCGCTGGTTGAGTAGCGGCCGCAGGCCGCGTATCGAAACCCACCACGTACTCCCGGTTTCGATACGCCACTTCGCGGCTACTCAACCGCCAGCACTCAGAACCTGGCGAGGTCCGGGTCCGTGCCGACCCGCTGGCCGCGGTCGATCGCGTCGATCGCCGCGAGCTCGTCGCCGGTGAGCTCGAACCCGAACACGTCGAAGTTCTCCTCCATGCGCGACCGGCTGTTCGACTTCGGGAACACGATGATCCCGTTCTGCAGATGCCAGCGGATGACCACCTGGGCCGGGGTGGCGCCGTGGGCCGCCGCGGCATCCTGGATCGCCTTTTCGGAGAACAGGTCGTACTTGCCCTGCCCGAGCGGGCCCCACGCCTCGATGTGGATGCCGTGCTCGGCGCCGAACGCGCGCAGCTCGCGCTGGGCGAAGGCCGGGTGGAGTTCGAGCTGGTCGACGGCCGGCACGACCGAGCCGGCGGCGAGCACGCGCTCCAGGTGCTCGCGGTGGAAGTTGGAGACGCCGATGGAGCGGGTCTTGCCGTCGGCCTGCAGCTGCTCGAGGGTGAGCCAGGAGTCGACGTACAGGTCGAGATCGGGGCGCGGCCAGTGGATGAGGTACAGGTCGACGTGGTCGAGCCCCAGCTTCTCGAGGGAGAGGTCCATGGCGTCGATCGCCGACTGCGTGCCCTGGTCGCTGTTCCAGAGCTTGGTGGTGATGAACAGCTCGTCGCGCGGAATGCCGGACGCCTCGATCGCGCGGCCCACGCCGGCCTCGTTGCCGTAGATCGCCGCGGTGTCGATGTGGCGGTAGCCGACCTCGAGCGCATCGGACACGATGCGCTCCGTCTCATCCGGGTCGACCTTGAAGACGCCGAAGCCGAGCTGCGGGATGAGGTGGCCGTCGTTGAGCTGGATGGTGGGGACGCTGGTCATGGTCCTACCTTGACACGCCTACCTGACCCGTCGTAACGTACAACCAAATGGTTGTAGAAATTGCACTCAGCGACGCGGAGGTGGACCGCATCTTCCACGCGCTGGCAGACGCGACGCGCCGCGACATCCTGAAGCGGACCGCCGTCGGCGACACCTCGGTGAGCAGGCTCGCCGACGCCTACGACATGTCGTTCGCGGCCGTCCAGAAGCACGTCGCCGTGCTGGAAGGAGCGGGACTCGTGACCAAAGAGAGCCGGGGACGGGAGCGGCTGGTCCGCGCCGACCCGGCCACCATCGCCCGGGCGCAACAACTGCTCGACGCCTACGCCGACCTGTGGCGCAGCCGCATCGACCGCCTCGATGCGCTGCTGACCGACACCGACACCGAATAGAAGGAGAACGAACATGCCCGTGACATCCGTCACCACCGACCCCGAGGCCCTCACGATGACCCTCGTCGGCGAATTCCCCGTCCCCGTCGAGCGCCTGTGGGCGGCGTTCGCCGACCCGCGCCAGCTCGAGCGGTTCTGGGGGCCCCCCGGCTACCCGGCGACCTTCGACACCTACGACCTGCGCCCCGGCGGCTCGTCCCACTACTGGATGACCTCGCCCGAAGGCCAGCGCTTCCACGGGCGGTGGGACTTCGTCGAGATCGATCCTCCGCACCGCATGGTGGTCAACGACTCGTTCGCCGACGAGAAGGGCGAGATCGACACCAGTGTGCCGACCGGCGTGATGACCCTCGTCTTCGAGAGCACCGAGACCGGCTCCCGGTTCACCGCCGTGTCCGCCTCGCCGACCGCCGAAGCGCTCGAGCAGGTTCTGGCCATGGGTCAGGCGGAGGGCATGAAGATGGCGATGGCGCAGCTCGACATCGTGCTCGCCGACCTGCGCGAATACGCGAAGGGCACGGGCACGCGGACCGAGGTGCTCGACGACACCCACGTGCGCATCACCCGGGTGTTCGAGGCCTCGCGGCACCTGCTGTGGCGGGCCCACACCGAGCCGGAGCTGATGAAGCGCTGGCTGCTCGGGCCCGACGGCTGGGAGATGACGGTGTGCGAGAACGACCTCGTCGTCGGCGGCTCCTACCGCAACGCCTGGGCGCCCGTCGGCGGCACCGCCGGTGAGCCGTTCGGATTCGAAGGCGAGAACCTCGTGATCGAGCCGGAGCGCCGCATGGTCACCACCGAGCGGATGACCGGCGCGCCGTTCCCCGCCAACATCAACGACCTCAGCTTCGACGAGGTCGACGGCGCCACTCTCATGACGCTGCTCATCACCTACCCCGACATGGCGCAGCGCGACATGATCCTCGCCACCGGCATGACCGAGGGGATGGAGACCAGCTACCAGCGCCTCGAACGGGAGATCCTCGCGACGGTCTGAGCCACCTCAAGGGCTAGCCTGGAGGGCTATGTCCCTGCGGATCACCTATCCTCCCGAGCTGCCGGTCAGCGCAGCTCGGGAGGAACTGGCGCAGGCGATCCGCGACAACCAGGTCGTCATCGTGGCGGGCGAGACCGGGTCAGGCAAGACCACCCAGCTGCCCAAGATCTGCCTCGAACTGGGCCGCGAGAAGATCGGGCACACGCAGCCGCGGCGCATCGCCGCCCGCAGCATCGCGGAGCGCATCGCCGAAGAACTCGGGGTCGAGCTCGGCGGGGTGGTCGGCTACCAGGTGCGCTTCGATGACCGATCGCGCACGGACACGAGCATCAAGCTCATGACCGACGGCGTGCTGCTCGCCGAACTGCACCGGGACCGGGACCTGCGCCGCTACGACACGATCATCCTCGATGAGGCGCACGAGCGGTCCCTCACCATCGACTTCCTGCTCGGATACCTGAAGCAGCTGCTCCCCCGCCGGCCCGACCTGAAGGTCATCGTCACCTCGGCGACCATCGACCCCGAGAGCTTCTCGCGCCACTTCGGCGGAGCCCCCATCGTCGAGGTCTCCGGGCGCACCTACCCGGTCGAGATCCGGTACCGGCCCCTGGTCGCCGGGACGGTCGAGACCGACGACGACTTCGACGAGGTCTCGACAGGCTCGACCACCGACCGCGACTACCTGCAGGGCATCACGGACGCCCTCGCCGAGCTCGCGCGCGAACCGGCCGGGGACGTACTGGTCTTCCTGTCCGGCGAGAACGAGATCCGGGATGCCGAGGACGCCGTGCGGGCGGCGGTCTCGACAGGCTCGACCGCCGATACCGAGGTACTCCCCCTCTACGGACGCCTGAGTGCGGCAGACCAGCATCGGGTGTTCGAGACGAAACGCGCCCCCGGCATCCGGCGCCGCGTCGTGCTCTCGACCAACGTCGCCGAGACCTCGCTCACCGTGCCGGGCATCAAGTACGTGATCGACGCGGGCACCGCACGCATCTCGCGGTACAGCGCGCGCGCCAAGGTGCAGCGACTGCCGATCGAGGCGATCAGCCAGGCGAGCGCGAACCAGCGCTCGGGGCGTGCCGGGCGCACGAGCGACGGGATCGCGATCCGGCTGTACTCGGAGGAGGACTTCGCCAAGCGCCCCGAGTTCACCGATCCCGAGATCCTGCGGACCGGGCTCGACGCCGTCATCCTGCAGATGCTGTCGATCGGGCTGGGCGACATCGCGGAGTTCCCGTTCCTGCAGCCACCCGACCGTCGCGGCATCCAGGATGGCCTCGACCTGCTGCGCGAGCTGGGAGCAGTCCGCCGGTCGAGTAGCCCGGAGGGCGTGTCGAGACCCGCTCACGAGATCACGAAGATCGGCCGCGAACTCGCCCGGCTGCCCCTGGATCCGCGCTTCGCCCGCATGATCATCGAGTCGCAGAAGCACGGCGTCGTGCGCGAGGTCGTCGCGATCGTCGCCGGACTGTCCATCCAGGATCCCCGCGAGCGGCCGCTGGAGAAGCGCCCGCAGGCCGACCAGGCGCACGCGCGGTTCACCGATCCGACGAGCGACTTCCTCGCGCTGCTCAATCTCTGGAACTACCTGGAGGAGAAGCAACGGGAGCTGTCGAGTTCGGCGTTCCGCCGGCTCTGCAAGGCGGAGTTCGTCAACTACCTGCGCGTGCGGGAGTGGCAGGACCTGTACCGGCAGATCCTGCGGGCCGGGTCGCTGAAGGCCGGGGTTCCCGGCGTGAACCCGGATGGCATCCACCGGTCGCTGCTGGCGGGGTTGCTATCGCGGATCGGGCTGCGGGACGAGCGGGTCTCGACACGCACCTCCGGCGCTACTCGACCGGCGAAGGAGTACATCGGCGCCCGGAACGCGCGGTTCGCCATCTTCCCGAGCTCGGGGCTCGCCAAGAAGGCACCGCCGGCCGTGATGGCGGCCGAGCTGGTCGAGACGAGCCGTCTGTTCGCGCGCACCGTGGCATCCATCGACCCCGCCTGGGCGGAGCCTCTGGCGGGCGCGCTGGCGAAGCGCAGCTACGGCGAGCCGCGCTGGGAGAAGAAGCAGGGGTCGGCCGTCGCCGACGAGAAGGTCACCCTGTACGGGGTGCCGATCGTGCCGAAGCGGCGGGTGCAGCTCGGCCGCATCGACCCGGAGCAGGCGCGCGAGCTGTTCATCCGTCACGCGCTGATCGACGGAGACTGGCCGTACGCGATCGACCGAAACCCGCTGTACGCATTCGACCGCAAGAACCGTGCGCTGCGAGACGAGCTCACCGAGGTGGAGGAGAGGACGCGGCGGCGCGACATCCTGGTCGACGACGAGGCGGTCTTCGACTTCTACGACCGGACACTACCGCCGTCCGTCACCGACGTGCGCGGCTTCGAGCGCTGGCTGAAGTCCGAGAACCCCGACCTCGTGATGACCCGTGACGCGCTGCTCGACGACGAGCCGGTGGCCGAGCCTGTCGAGACCGCGTACCCGGCGGAGTCGTCCGGGTTCCGGCTGAGCTACCGGTTCGAGCCGGGGGCCGATGACGACGGCGTGACCGTCGAGATCCCGCTCGCCAGGCTTCAGCAGGTCGATGACGCCCCGTTCAGCTGGCTCGTGCCCGGCCTGTTCGACGAACTGGTGACCGCGCTGCTCAAGTCGCTGCCGAAGGCGATCCGCAAGAACGTCGTCCCCGCCGCCGACTGGGCGCGTCGGCTCAGGCCGCTGCTGTCGGCGGTCGAGCCTGTCGAGGCCCTGCCGTCGGCTCTCGCGCGCGTCGTCCGCCGCGAGACGCACACGCCGACCTCACCCGACGACTTCGACCTCACCCGCGTCCCCGCGCACCTGCGCATGACCTTCGCGGCCGTCGATGAGCGCGGCCGACGTCTCGGCACCTCGAAGGACCTCGCCGAGCTGCAGCGCCGGTTCGCGGATCGCTCCCGCACCAGCGTCGCCGAGGCGACGACGGCATCCGCGCCCGACCGTTCGCTCGAACGCGACGGCATCACCACCTGGGATCTCGGCGACCTGCCCGAGCTGGTCGAGAGCGGCCCGGTGCGCGGATACCCTGCCCTCGTCGACCAGGGGTCGTCGGCAGCCGTGCGGGTGTTCGCCACCGCGGCCGAGCAGGCGCGCGAACACCCCCGCGGGGTGCGCCGGCTGCTCGCCCTCACCATCCCGAGCCCGCTCGGCTACGTGAACGACCACCTCACCCAGGCCGAGAAGCTGCTGCTCGCCGCGAGCCCGTACCCCTCGACGGCCGCGCTGCTCGACGACGCGCTGCTCGCCGTGCTCGACGATCACCTGGCCGGACGGGCGCCATTCACCGCGGCGGGGTTCGAGGCGCTGCGCGTCGAGGTGTCCGCCGGGATGATGGACGAGCTCTTCGCCGTCGTCGCACAGGCGGCGAAGGTGATCGACGCCGCGCGGGTGGCGGACCGCGCGATCTCGGGCGCGTCATCCCTCGCCTTCATGGGGCCGCTCGCGGATGCGCGGGCCGAGCTCACCGCGCTCGTCAGCCCCGGATTCGTCCGCACCACCGGTGTCGCGCAGCTCCGGCGGCTGCCGGTCTACCTGGCCGGCATCACGCATCGCGTCGAGCGGCTGGCCGACAACCCCGGTCGAGACCGGCAGTGGCAGACCGAGGTCGAGCAGGCGACGGCGCTCTACCAGGATGCCGGGGGCACCCTGCCGCTGCCCCCCGACAGCGAGCCGCGGCTCGTCACCGCCCGCTGGATGCTCGAGGAGCTGCGGCTGTCGCTGTTCGCCCAGCACCTGGGCGCGGCGGGACCGGTCAGCGTGCAGCGCATCCGCAAGGTGCTGGGCGCGTGAACTAGGCGAGCAGCGCGCGCAGCAGCAGCGAGCCGACCTCGTCGGCGACGCGCTCGCGCTCGGTGCGGTCGGCGACATTCCACACCGCCCAGATCGCCATGCCGAGGGAGCGCAGCGCCAGCTCGTCGGTGACGTCGGCGCGCAGCATCCCGGCATCGCGCGAGATGTGCACGCTGGACTCGACCGCGGCGACGAACCGCGCGGCGAGCGCGACGATGTCGGGGCTCTCGATCTGGGCCGCCGTCGGGTGGATGGAGCGACGATCGACCTGCTGCTGCAGCGTCGCGTGGAAGATCCGCACGAACGCGTCGGGGTGTTTGGCGAACCGCGCGGCGTCCGCCTCGGTCTCGGCGACATCCGACGCCCAGATCGCGGCCAGCAGCTCACCCCGCGACGAGAACGCACGGTGGAGGCTGGTGCGGCTGAGTCCCGCGGCGGCGGCGACGTTCTCCAGCGGGGCGTCGATGCCTTCCGTCTCGAACACGCGCTGGGCGGCGGCGATCAGCGCCTCGCGGTTCCGGAGGGTGTCGCGTCGCATCCACCCAGTATCGCTGAAACGTACATCAATGTACGCTTCAATCGCCGCCGTAGGACTTTCGTCGCTGTTCGGCGCGGCCGCCCGCTCGCAGACTGGGTGTGACATCACCTACCGAGGAGACATGATGCAGATCACAGACAAGGTGTTCGTCGTCACCGGCGGCGGCAACGGCATGGGGCGCGAGGTCGTTCTCGGCCTGCTGCAGCGCGGCGCGCGCGTCGCCGCCGTCGACCTCAACGAGGCCGGCCTCGCCGAGACCGCGGAGCTCGCCGCGGCGGGCGACCGGCTCACCACCCACGCGCTCAACGTGTCCGACCGCAAGGCGGTGCTCGCACTCCCCGCGAAGGTCGAGAAGGCTCACGGTCAGGTCGACGGCCTGTTCAATGTGGCCGGGATCATCCAGCCGTTCGTGAAGATCAACGACCTCGACTTCGACGCCATCGAGCGCGTGTTCAACGTCAACTTCTGGGGCGTCGTCAACATGTCGAAGGCGTTCCTGCCCACCCTGCTGAAGCGCCCCGAGGCGGGCCTGCTCAACGTGTCGAGCATGGGCGGCTTCCTGCCGGTCCCCGGCCAGGCCGCCTACGGTGCGTCGAAGGCCGCCGTGAAGCTCTTCACCGAGGCGCTCTTCGCCGAGCTGCAAGGCACCCCTGTCGCGGTGACGATCGTCTTCCCCGGAGGCGTCGGCACGAACATCACGCAGAACTCGGGTGTCGCCATGCCGAACCTCGATCCGGAGCTCATGAAGAAGGCGCCGAAGACGGTCACCCCGGCCGACGCCGGCCGCCAGATCATCGAGGGCATGGAGAAGGGGGCGTTCCGGGTGCTGATCGGTTCGGACGCGAAGTTCATGGACCGCTTCTCGCGCTTCAGCCCGCGCCGCGCCACCCTGCTCATCGCCAACCAGATGAAGTCGCTGCTCGGGTAGCTACGCTGAGCCGGTGAAGACCATCGGCGTGCTCGGCGGCATGAGCTGGGAGTCGACCGCCCACTACTACCGCGTGCTCAACGAGACGGTGCGTGAGCGCGCCGGCGGGCTGCACTCGGCCGACATCCTGCTGCACAGCGTCGACTTCGCGCCGATCGCGGCGATGCAGGCCCAGGATGACTGGGACGCCGCCGCGGTCACGCTCGGCTCCGCGGCGCGCGGCCTCGCCGCCGCGGGAGCCGACTTCCTCGTGATCGCGACCAACACCATGCACATCGTGGCGCCGCAGATCGAAGCCGCGGCCGGCATCCCGGTTCTGCACATCGCCGACCCGACCGCGGACGCTGCGATCGCCGCCGGGGTGACCACGCTCGGGTTGCTCGGCACGCGGTTCACGATGGAGAAGGACTTCTACACCCGCCGGCTGCAGGAGCGCGGCCTGACCGCGCTCGTGCCGGAGGCCGCCGACCGCGACACCGTGCACCGGATCATCTACGACGAACTCGTGCTCGGCATCGTCCGCGACGAGTCGCGCGCGGAGTACCGCGCCGTCATCCAGCGCCTCATCGACCGGGGTGCCGGCGGCATCATCTACGGCTGCACCGAGATCATGATGCTCGTCGGCCCCGACGACGCGTCGGTGCCGACGTTCGACACCACCGAGCTGCACGCCCTCGCGGCGGTCGAGCGTTCGCTCGCCGACGACAGCGAGCTCAGCCCTTCTTAGAGTTCGCGCTCGCGTTCGACTCGTACGACGTGTTGGTGCTCTCGAAGAAGTTCACCAGCTGCAGGGTGTCGTTCGCGGTCGCCATCCACTTGGCCGGGTTCGTCACGTTGTACTCGGGGTCGAAGCCGAGCTCTTCGAGCCGGCGGTCGGCGAGGTACTTGACGTACTGGTTGATGTACGACGCGTTGAGGCCGAGGATGCCGCCGGGGAGCAGGTCGTTGTTGTACTGCTCCTCCATCTCGACGGCGTCGGTGATCATCTTCTTGATCTCGGCGGCGAACTCCGGCGTCTGCAGGTCGGGGTTCTCGTCGAGCACGGTGAGGATCAGGTTGATGCCGAACTTCAGGTGCAGCGACTCGTCGCGCACCACCCAGTCCATCAGCGAACCGAAGTTGCGCAGCAGGTTCCGCTGCCGGAACGACAGCGCCACCATGAAGCCCGAGTAGAACCAGATGCCCTCGAGGATGATGTTGTACGCCACGAGGTTGCGCACGAAGTCCTGCTTGCCCGCGGTGGTGGTGATGTCGATGGTCTGCTCGGTCATCCGCTTGATGAACGAGACCTCGAACTCTTCTTTCCGCGCCATCGACGGGATGTCGACGTGCGAGTTGTAGGCCTCGTTGCGGTCGATCGGGAACGTCTCGAGGACGTACTCGAACGACATGCAGTGGTTGGCCTCCTCCCACATCTGCTTCGCGAGGTACAGGTGGGCTTCGGGTGCGTTCACGTACGGGTACACGCCGAACGCGAGCGCCTTGTTGACGAGCAGCTCGTTGGGGTTGAAGTACGACATCAGGAAGGTGATGGCGTGACGCTCTTCGTCGGTCATCTTCTTGAAGTCGGCGATGTCTTCACCGAGCTGGATCTCGTTGGGGAACCAGGTGTTCGCGACGGCCTGGTCGTACAGGTCCATCGCCCACTGGTAGCGGACCGGCTTCAGCAGAAGCCCTTCGGAGATTCCGGTGCCGAGGATTCCCATTACTGGCAGCTCTCGCACTGCAGGTCGTCCATCGGGTCGATGGGAACCTCGTAGGTGTCAATGCGGTCCATCACTTCACCCCTCCGAATCCGCGGCGCGCGGGTGCGGCGACCGCGGCGGTCTCGGCCGGCTTGGCCACTTCTTCTGCCTTGTTGACCTTCACCGTCGACTGCTCGGCGGTGTGACGCGGCTTCATGTGCAGGTAGTACGTCGTCTTGACGCCCCGCTCCCAGGCCGCGTAGTAGATGTCCATCATGTCGCCGAGGTCGCGCGTCTCGAGGTACATGTTGCGGCTGATCGACTGGTCGATCCACTTCTGCGCGCGGGCGGCGACCTCGAGGAACGAGTACGGCGACAGCTGGAAGCTGGTCTTGTACACCTTCTTCAGGTCCTCCGGGATCGCGTCGATGCCCTGGATGTCGCCCTGCGACCGCAGGATCGCCTCGCGCGTGGAGTCCCAGATCCCGAGCTTCTGCAGGTCTTCGACCAGGTTGCGGTTCACCTCGAGGAACTTGCCGTTCGAGGTGGCGCGGCTGAAGATCTGCGAGAACTGCGGGTCGAGCCCGGGCGTGGTGCCCGCGACGAGACCGATGGATGCCGTGGGCGCGATCGCCATGAGCGTCGCGTTGCGCATGCCGCCCTTCACCTTCTCGCGCAGCGCATCCCAGTCGAGGCGCATGGTGCGGTCGACCTTGATCGGCGTGCCGCGGTCGGCTTCGGTGAGGGCGATCGAGTCGAACGGGACCAGCCCCTGCGACCAGCGGCTGCCGGGGAAGTTGTTGTACGACCCGCGCTCGCGGGCGAGGTCGGCGGACTCGTCGATGGCCGCGTAGGAGACGTGCTCCATGATCTCGTCCATGAGGGCGTAGGCCTCTTCGGACTCGTACGACAGCCCGAGCTTCTCGACGATGTCGGTGAAGCCCATGACGCCGAGGCCGATGGCGCGGTTCTCGATGTTGGCGTGGTCGGCTTCGGGCACCGACGACACCGTGATGTCGATGAGGTTGTCGAGCTGACGCACGGCGCTGCGGGCGCTCTCGTCGATCAGGTCCCAGTCGAAGCCGAGGGTGCCGTTCTCGTCGACGCGCAGGTGGGTCGACAGGTTGATCGACGCGAGGTTGCAGACGGAGATGTTCTGCTCGTCTTGCGGCAGGCAGATCTCGGTGCACAGGTTCGACAGGTGGATCGTGCCCGTGTTGTTGTTGAGGGCGCGGTTGTTGATCGTGTCCTTCCAGGTCAGCCACGGGTGGCTGGTGGTCTGCAGGGAGATCAGGATCGCCTTGAACTGCTCGCGCGCGCCGATCTTCTTGAACATGTTGAGCCGGCCGGCCTCGGCCTCGGCGACGTAGTGCGCGTAGCGCTCGCTGAACGCCTTGCCGTAGAGCTCGTTGAGGTCGGATACC